>NZ_DASWPE010000119.1:0-59907 GCF_036404135.1 Rhodopseudomonas sp.
GCGCGATTGCCGGGTCCGTTGCCTTGTCCGTCGCCGTCGCCCTGCTGCATGGCCTCGGCCATGCTCTGGGCGCCCTTGCGCAGCGCGTCGAGCGCCTTGCCCTGCGAATCCACAGCGCCGTCGGCGTTGCCCTCGCCGAGCCTGCCGCCGGCATCGTCCATCGCGCTGCCGGCATCGCCGAGCGGATCACCGCTGTCGCCCTGCTGCTGGTCCCCGTCCTGACCCTGCTCGCCTTTCTGGCCGCGCTGGCCCTGACCAGCCATGCCGCGCTTGGCAAGCTCCTGCTGCAACTTGTTGAGCCGGTCGCGCAGGCTTTGCTGATCCTGCTGCAAATCGCCCATGTCCTGGTCGCCCTGCTTGCCGCGCATGCGGTCGCGCCGCGAATCCTGGCCCTGCCTGAACGTCTTGTCGCGCAATTGCTGCTGCTTGCGGATCACGTCGCCGAGTTCGTTCAGCGCCTGCTCCATGTCGCCATCGCCGGACTGGCCGGGCTGCGCCATTTGCAGATTTTCCAGCATCGATTCCAGCTGGTCGAGCAATTGCTTGGCGGCGTCCTTGTCGCCCGAGCGCGACAACCGCTCCATGCGCTCGATCATGCTGTCGAGATCCTGCTGGCGCATCACCCTGGTATTGGGATCGAGCGGACTGGCCAGGGCTTGCGGATTGTTGCGCATCTGCTCGGCAAGCTGGCGCATGAAATTATCCAGCGCGGCGCGCAGATCATCGGTAAGCTTCTTGATCTCCTCGTCGCTGGCGCCGCGTTCCAGCGCCTGCTTCAGCGCGTCCTGCGCGGCGCGCAGCGCCTTGTCGACGTCGCTGATATTGCCGTCCTCGATCGACACCGCGAGCGCCCACAGGCTGCCGACCACCTCGCGCAGCGCATCGTCGGAGCGCGCCCGCTCAAGCTGGTTGGACACCGTGTAGAGCCCGAGATATTGCCCGGGCTCCGGCGTGAACAATTCCGGCGCGATCAACAGCGCCTCCAGCGCGGCGGCGACGTCGGCATTATGGCCAGCGTCGAGCGCCAGAATCCGGCGCTGCTCGATCAGCGCGCGCGCCAGCGGCTTGGTGAACAGCCGCTCCGGCAGCCGCATCTCGAACGGCTCGCTGTTGCCCTCATTGCCGGCCTCGTCCTTGGCGCTGAGCGTCAGCGTCACTTCGGCGCCGGCAAAGGGATCCTCGCTGAGGTCCTTCACGGTCTGGCCGACGCCATTGCGGGTCCGCGCATTGGGCAGCACCAGGGAAAATTGCGGCGGCTCGAACAACGGCCGCGGCGCCGCGCCGCCCGGGGTCTCGCCGGCGCGGGCGGCAAATCTGGCGTGGGCCTCGGTGACGCCGTAGTCGTCCTCGAGCCGGTACGACAGCTGCAGCGAGCCGCGGGCCTGGCGCTCGGGGTCTTTGGCGAGCGCAATGCTCGGCGCGCGGTCGGCGGCGGCGGCGAATTTCCACAGAGGCTGGCCGGACGGTGAGCGCACCTGCGCCGAGCCATCGCCGGCGATGCTGAAATGCCGTTCGCTGGTGCCGGCGGGCGGCGGCGCGGTCGGCGTCGTCTCGGTGATGCCGCCGGACACCGCGACGTCGAGCGAGCCGCCGCTGGCGCGGACCACCAGCGTCGAGCCGGCCGGCACCGACAGCACCGGCGCCTCGACGGCAAGCTCGCGGCTAGCGGTCAGGATGATCGGCGGCTTGTTAGTGTAGAGCGGCGGCGCGACCCAGGCGTCGACCCGGGTCACCGCCGGCGCCAGCACCCCGTTCCAGTCGAACGCTGCCGCCACCCGCGCGGCGCGCTCCTCACCGGCGGCAATGAAGGTCGCGACCAGCAGCACCGCGACCAGCGCGCGCAGCGCCCAGGGATCGTGAATCGCCAGCCGCGGCGACGGCAGCCCGGCGCGGATGGTCTGCAGCGAGGCCAACGTGCGCTGCCGCTGCACCTGCCACAGCGCCTGCGCCACCGGATCTTTCGAGGCCAGCGTGTCGGCCAGCGCGGTGGCCGGGCGATGCTTGATCCCGGTGCCGCGGTCGAGCCGGTGCAGCGCCTCGTCGCGGCTCGGCCAGCGGAATTTCACCAGCGGCGTCAACGCCGCCAGCGCCAGCACCAGCAGCAGCGCCAGCCCGATCGCACGGCCGACGAACGGCAGCGCCAGCCACAGCCCGGCCCAGGACAACACCAGGAACAGCCCCGCGACGCTCAACAGCCGCGCCAGAACCGGCCAGCCGCGCTCCCAGGCGATCGCCCATTGGGCCCGCCGCAGCGCCTGCGCCAGTTGCAGGCGGCTCGCCGCCTCGGGATCACGCGCGGGCTGTGCGGGGTTGGGGGGTACGCCGCTCAAGGAACTCTCCGGGTTGTGCAAACAGCAGCCTACCACAACGGCGGCAATGAGGCACCGCCGCAAATGCCATCACCTGCCGCCCGGCCGAGCAGCACACGAAAGCGTGACGCCGGCCGGCGGCCGGCGCCGGGTCGGTAAGGTTGATTGGTTAGGTTAAGCGACGGATTGCGTTGCTCAGCGCCGGCGTTTCGCTACCGTGGCGCGGTCGCGCAGTTGGACGGCGAAGCCGCACTTCCCGTCCAACATTTTAATGCCGCGATCGGGACCGCCGGGTTTTCGTTGCGTCTGGCGGTCCCACCCCATTTGCCGCGCGAGCCCGCGGGCCTCACAGCCACGGCGCCGGCCGGTCCAGCGCGATCAGTTGGGCGACCTCCAGCCGCGGCCGCACCACCGCGTACTGATCGTCCTTGACCAACACCTCCGGCACCAGCGCGCGGGTGTTGTAGGTGCCGGCCTGCACCGCGCCATAGGCGCCGGCGGTCATGATCGCGATGAGGTCGCCGGGTTTCGGCTCCGGCATGCTGCGCGCCAGCGCCAGATAGTCGCCGCTCTCGCACACCGGGCCGACCACGTCGGCGAGAATTTCGCGCGACTCCGCCGACGCTTGCTGCACCGGCAGGATGTCGTGATAGGCCTCGTACAGCGTCGGCCGGATCAGGTCGTTCATCGCCGCATCAATGATCACGAAATTCTTGGCGTCGCCGCGCTTCACGTAAACCACGCGCGCCACCAGGATGCCGGCATTGCCGACGATCAACCGCCCCGGCTCGAACATCAGCGTGCAGCCGAGATTGTGCGTCACCCGCTTGACCATCTCGGCATAGGCCTGCGGCTCCGGCGGCACGCCCGGCTCCTCGAAATAGGGAATGCCGAGGCCGCCGCCGAAATCGACGTGGGAAATGGTGTGGCCGTCGCCGCGCAGCACGGTGACGAAATCCGCCAACAGCCGGAACGCGACCTCCAGCGGCGCCAGATCGGTGATCTGGCTGCCGATATGCATGTCGACGCCGGTCACCTTGATGCCCGGTAGTTGCGCGGCGCGGCCATAGACCGCGCGGGCGCGGCTGATCGGGATGCCGAATTTGTTTTCGGATTTGCCGGTGGAGATTTTGGCGTGACTGCCGGAATCGACGTCCGGATTGACCCGCACCGAGATCCGCGCCACGCGGCCGAGATCGCTGGCGATGCGCGACAGCAATTCCAGCTCGGGCTCGGATTCCACATTGATGCACAGGATGTCGTGATCGAGTGCGGCGCGCAGTTCGGCTGCGGTCTTACCGACGCCGGAGAACAGGATTTTTTGCGGCGGAATGCCGGCCGCCACCGCGCGCTGCAACTCGCCGCCGGAGACCACGTCGGCGCCGGCGCCGAGCTTGGCCAGCGTGCGCAGCACCGACTGGTTGGAATTGGCCTTCATCGCGTAGCACACGAGCGCATCGACGCCGGCGAAGGCCTCGCTGAACACCCGGTAGTGCCGTTCCAGCGTCGCGGTCGAATAGCAATAGAACGGCGTGCCGACGGCGTCCGCCAGCGCTGACAAATTCACCGCCTCGGCGTGCAGCACGCCGTTGCGATAGTCGAAGTGATGCATTGCGGTGGCTCAGTCGTTGAGGAGCGGGTCGAGGATGAACGGCTTCTTGCGCCCCTTGGCGGCGACCGGCGGCGCGCTCGAGCTCGGCGACTGGTCGAACAGCCCGCTCTGCGCGGCCGGTTCGGTGCCGGCGGTCGGATCGAGCGTCGGCGCGACTTGCGCCGACGCGCCCGGCGGCAGATCCAGCCCGGATTTGCGGCCGCAGCCCGCCAGCAGCACGGCGGCAAGGGTCAGAGCGAGCACGGCCCCTGTCGGGCGGATCAAGCGGTTCACGGCGGAGTCCCCAATTGCGCGGGCACCATACAAAGAATGCTCCGCTCTGGCGAGAGCCGCGGCCGGGCGAATTTCTCGCGCCCGGCCGGGCTTCATTTCTGCTCTTTTTCCAAGCGCTTGAGCCAGGCCTTGGCCTGCGCGCGGACGTTTTTCGGCGCGGTGCCGCCATAGCTGACGCGGCTTTTCACCGACGATTCGACGCTCAACACCGACAGCGCCTGCGCCGTAATGCGCGGCTCGACCACCTGCATCTCGGCCAGCGGCAAGTCGTGCAGCGGCAGATTTTGCGCCGAGGCCAGGCCGACGATCCGCCCGGTGACGTGATGGGCGTCGCGGAACGGCATCTTCAATTCGCGCACCAGCCAGTCGGCGAGATCGGTGGCGGTGGCATAGCCCTCGCCCGCCGCCTGCTTCATCCGCGCCTCGTCCGGCACCAGATCGCTGACCATGCCGCTCATCGCCCGGATCGCCAACGACAGCGCGGCAAAGGCTTCCATGGCGCCCTGCTTGTCCTCCTGCATGTCCTTTTGATAGGCCAGCGGCAGCCCCTTCATCACGATCAGAAGCCCGGTCAAGGCGCCGATCACCCGACCGGTCTTGGCGCGGGCGAGTTCAGCGGCATCCGGATTGCGCTTCTGCGGCATGATCGAGGAGCCGGTGGTGAATTTGTCGCTCAATCGCACCATTCCGACCAAGGGCGAGGTCCACAGCACGATCTCCTCGGCAAAGCGCGACAGATGCACCGCGGCGATCGACGCCGCCGCCAGCGTCTCCAGCACGAAATCGCGATCCGACACCGCGTCGAGCGAATTCGCCATCGGCCGCTCGAAGCCGAGCGCGCGCGCGGTGGCGTCGCGGTCGATCGGAAACGAGGTGCCGGCCAAGGCCGCGGCCCCGAGCGGGCTTTCGTTGAGCCGCTTGCGGGCGTCGCGGAAACGGCCGCGGTCGCGCGACGCCATTTCCACATAGGCCATCAGATGATGCCCGAGCGTCACCGGCTGCGCGGTCTGCAGATGGGTGAAGCCCGGCATCACGGTATCGGCGTGCTGTAGCGCGCGTTCCGCCAGCGCGTGCTGATAGCCAGCCAGCGCCGCGTCGATGCCGTCGATGGTGTCGCGCACGAACAGCCGGAAATCGGTCGCCACCTGATCGTTGCGGGAGCGCGCGGTATGCAGCCGACCGGCGGCGGGGCCGATCAGCTCGCTGAGCCGGCTTTCCACATTCATGTGGATGTCTTCCAGCGCGCGCTTGAAGTCGAACGATCCGGCGACGATCTCTGACAAAATCGTGTCTAGACCCTTGCCGATATTTTTCGCATCTTTCGCGGTGATGATGCCCTGCGCGGCCAGCATGGCGGCGTGCGCCTTCGAGGCGGCAATGTCCTGGGCATAAAGGTGGCGGTCGACATCGATCGAGACGTTGATTTCTTCCATGATCGCGTCGGGACGCTCGGTGAACCGGCCGCCCCACATCTTGTTACTCATGTCCATCGCTCACGATCATGTCCTGTTGCATGCCTTGTTATATGCCTGAACCCGTCACCCGCCGCACCCCGCCACCTCGGAATATCGATCCCGCATGAATGACGACAGCCACGAGTCCCCGGCGCCGCGCCGCGCTTCCCGCCGCGTTCCCATAATCCTGGCCGCGATCCTGGTCGGCGCGGCGGCCGGATTTGCCGGGGTATACGGGATTGCAGCGCTGAAGCGCAATCCGCCGGGCGATCCGGCGTGCCGGCCGGCGGTCGATCTGGCGCAGAAGATCGCGCCGCTGGCGAAGGGCGAGGTCGCGGCGCTAACCATGGCGACCGCGCCGCTGCGGCTTCCGCAGCTCGCCTTCGCAGACGGCGCCGGCCAGCCGAAGACGCTGTCGGACTGGCGCGGCAAGACCATCTTGGTGAACCTGTGGGCGACCTGGTGCGTGCCGTGTCGCAAGGAGATGCCGGCGCTCGACAATCTGCAGGGCAAGCTCGGCAGCGAGCGTTTCGAGGTGGTGGCGATCAACATCGACACCCGCGACCCCGACAAGCCGAAGAATTTCCTGAAAGATGCAGGGCTCGCCCGGCTTGGCTATTTCGCCGATCCGAACGCCAAGGTGTTCCAGGATCTGAAGGCGGTGGGTCGGGCGCTGGGGATGCCGACCTCGGTCCTGGTCGACGGCACCGGCTGCGAGATCGCCACCATCGCCGGACCGGCGGAGTGGGACAGTTCCGACGCGCTGACGCTGATCGACGCCGCGACGGCGCGGTAGCCTCAGGCGGCGATGTTCAAATTGCCGCCGACGCCGGCGCCGACATTGGCCAGCGACAGGTTTTGCTGCGCCGCGCCGAGCAGCGTGGTCACCGCGGAGGCTTCCGCGTCCATGTTCGATTTGACGATCGCGGTGGCGACCTGGGTTTGCAAACCGCCCGCCTGCAAGGCGAGAAGGCTGCCGACCATACTGACTGTATCCATGGCAATGTGCTCCGGACCGCAAGCTAGGCCCGGCCGGTTAACGATCAGTCACGATTCGCGTCTTCGACGCGATGCGCCGAAGCGGCGCCGACAGCGGAGGTAGAGCGTTGAAAGTCCTCAATATTCTAGTGCGTCGCTGCGTTCCGCTGCAGCGCTTCGAGGCGGCGGTGGGGTTTTACGAGCAATTGTTCGGGCAATCCGCGCGGCTGCGCTTCGATTATCCCGAGCGCGAGCTGAAGCTGGCACAGGTCGCCTCGCTCTTGATCGTGGCGGGATCGGCGCAAAGTCTCGCGCCGTTCGTTGACACCGAAGCCACCTTCCTGGTCGATGAGATCGAGGCGTTCGCCGCGAGCCTGCCCGGCCAGGGCGCTGCGATTGAGAGGCCGCTGAAGGCGGTGCCGACCGGGCGCAACATGCTGGTGCGGCATCCCGACGGCATGCTGGTGGAATATGTCGAGCACCGCGACAAGCATCCGGCGGACCGGATGGCGGAGTAAGCCGTCTCAGCGGGTCGGCACCGGCTTGTCGCCGCGATAATCGTAGAAGCCGCGGCTGGTCTTGCGGCCGAGCCAGCCGGCCTCGACGTATTTCACCAGCAGCGGGCACGGCCGATATTTGGAATCCGCCAGGCCCTCGTGCAGCACCTGCATGATCGACAGGCAGGTGTCGAGCCCGATGAAATCGGCGAGCTCGAGCGGCCCCATCGGATGATGCGCGCCGAGCTTCATCGCCGCGTCGATCGCCTCGACATTGCCGACGCCTTCATACAGCGTGTAGATCGCCTCGTTGATCATCGGCAGCAGGATGCGGTTGACGATGAAGGCCGGAAAATCCTCCGACACCGCGATCTGCTTGCCGAGCTTGGCGACGAAGGTCTTGGCGGCCTCGAAGGTCGCGTCGTCGGTGGCGATGCCGCGGATCAATTCGACCAGCTCCATCAGCGGCACCGGATTCATGAAGTGAATGCCGATGAAACGCTCCGGACGATCGGTGGAGGCGGCGAGCCTTGTGATCGAGATCGACGAGGTGTTGGAGGCGACGATCGCCTCCGGCTTCAGCACCGCGCACAGATCGTGGAAGATCTTGCGCTTGACCTCTTCCTTCTCGACCGCGGTCTCGATCACCAGATCGCAATCGGCGAGGCCTTCGAGCCGCTCGGCGCCGGTGATCCGCGCCAGCGCCTGCTTGCGGGCGTCTTCCGTGATGATCTTCTTGGCCACCTGCCGCGACAGATTGCCGTTGATGGTGGCCATCGCCGACTTGGTGCGATCGGCGGAAATGTCGTTGAGCACGACGTCGAATCCGCCCAATGCCGCGACATGGGCGATGCCGTTGCCCATCTGGCCCGAGCCGATCACGCCGACCTTCTTGATTGCTACCGCCATGTTGTCATCTCACCGGAGGGCTTTGCCGCGGCTCGCGACATCGCATCCTCGCACAGATCCAAGTCGGTGTCCGTCGCGCCGGCGACGCCGGCCATCCGGATCGCCGGCGTCGTTGCAGACACCTTCAAACAAACCAGCCAAACAAACCCGTCAAATAGATCCATTGCCTCGTCCGGCGACCGCAGGGCGGAGGCGCCGGCCCGTCACTTCCCGAGCTTGCCGAGCGCCTCGGTCAGTTCAGGCACCGCCTGATACAGATCCGCCACCAGGCCGTAATCGGCGACCTGGAAGATCGGCGCGTCCTCGTCCTTGTTGATCGCCACGATCACCTTGGAATCCTTCATCCCGGCGAGATGCTGGATCGCCCCGGAAATCCCGATCGCGACGTAAAGCTCCGGCGCCACCACCTTGCCGGTCTGGCCGACCTGCCAGTCGTTGGGGGCGTAGCCGGCATCGACCGCGGCGCGCGAGGCGCCGACGCCGGCGCCGAGCTTGTCGGCCAAGGGCTCGATATATTTGGTGAAGTTCTCGCGGCTCTGCATCGCACGGCCGCCGGAAACGATGATCTTGGCCGAGGTCAGTTCCGGACGATCGCTTTTGGCGACCTCCTCGCCGACAAAGCTCGACAGGCCGGGATCACCGGCGGCCGTGGCGCTCTCGATCGCGGCGCTGCCGCCCTCGCCGGGTGCCGCGGCAAAGGTCGAGGTGCGCACCGTGATCACCTTCTTGGCGTCCTTCGACTTCACGGTCTGGATCGCGTTGCCGGCATAGATCGGCCGCTCATAGGTATCGGGCGCGATCACCTTGATGATTTCCGAGACCTGCATCACGTCGAGCAAAGCGGCGACCCGCGGCATCACATTCTTGAACCGCGAGGTCGCCGGCGCCACCAGGGCGTCATAGCCGGGCGCCAGCGAAACGATCAGCGCCGCCAGCGGCTCGGCCAGGTCATGGGCATAAAGCGCGTCCTCGGCGACCAGAACCTTGGTGACGCCAGCAAGCTTGGCGGCGGCGTCCGCCGCCGCCTTGGTGCCTTCGCCGCCACCGGCCACCAGCACATGGACCTCGGCGCCGAGTTGGCTCGCCGCGGTCAGCGCCTTGTTGGTGGAATCCTTGAGGAGCGCGTGTTCGTGTTCGGCAATCAGCAGCGTCGTCATCAGATCACCCCGGCTTCATTCTTGAGTTTCGAGACCAGCTCGGCGACGTCCTTGACCTTGACGCCGGCCTTGCGGCCGCCGGGTTCGACGGTCTTCAGAATCTCCAGATGCGGGGTGAGATCGACGCCGTATTGCTCGGCGGTGGCTTCGGCGATCGGCTTTTTCTTCGCCTTCATGATATTGGGCAGACTGGCATAACGCGGCTCGTTCAACCGCAGGTCGGTGGTGACGATCGCCGGGCCTTTCAGCTTCACGGTCTGCGAGCCGCCGTCGACCTCGCGGGAGACCTGGAAGTCGGCGCCGTCGACCTCGAGCTTGGAGGCAAAGGTGGCCTGCGACCAGCCGAGCAAGGCGGCCAGCATCTGGCCGGTCTGGTTGGAATCGTCGTCGATCGCCTGCTTGCCGAGGATCACCAGGCCGGGTTTCTCTTCGTCGGCGATGGACTTGAGGATCTTGGCGACCGCCAGCGGCTCGACATTGCCGTCGACCTTGACCAGGATGCCGCGGTCGGCGCCCATCGCCAGCCCGGTGCGGATGGTCTCGGAGGCCTGGGCCGGTCCGATCGATACCACCACCACCTCGGTTGCCTTGCCGGCTTCCTTCAGGCGCAGCGCTTCTTCGACCGCGATTTCGTCAAACGGATTCATCGACATCTTGACGTTGCCGAGTTCAACGCCGGTGCCGTCGCTCTTGACCCGGATCTTGACGTTGTAATCGACTACCCGCTTAACCGGCACCAGAACCTTCATCGATCCTCTTTCGTGTTAAGTTAAGTTTGAATCTCGTGGCCGCGGAACCTAAAGCGCCCGTTATCAGCGGTCAACGCGGCAAAGCCAAAAAGTCGGAGCGCTGGGCTTGATCAGCGGTTCTGCCCCGGCACCCAGAGAATATCGGCGGCGCCGTTGTCATTCGCCGTCCGGCTGGCAACGAACAGGAAATCCGACAGCCGGTTGATGTACTGGATGGCGATCGGACTGAGCGTCTCATCCGGCAGCGCCGCCAGTTCTACCATCGCCCGTTCCGCCCTGCGGCATATGGTGCGGGCGACATGCAGATGCGCGGCGGCCGGCGAGCCGCCCGGCAGCACGAACGAGTTCAACGGTTTCAGCGCCGCATTGAGGCTATCGATCTCCTGCTCCAGCCGGTCGACCTGGGTGGTGAGCACGCGCAACCGTTCGGCGCTGCCCTGCCGCTGCGGCACCGCGAGGTCGGCGCCGAGATCGAACAGATCGTTCTGGATCCGGCCCAGCATGGCGTCGACCGCCGGCGCATGCGCCAGATGCAACCGCACCACGCCGATCGCGGCGTTGGTTTCGTCCACGGTTCCATAGGCGCAGATGCGCAGATCGTATTTCGGCCGCCGCTCGCCATTGGCCAGCGCCGTGGTGCCGTCGTCGCCGCTGCGGGTATAGATTCGATTGAGCACTACCATCATTGTCCCCTGTTGCTTGGTGTGGCCGAGTTCCGCTAGCGCCCCAGCGCCCAGACCGCCAGCATCGTCACCACGATCGCGACCAGCTGCAGCAGAACCCGCCATCGCATCAGCTGCTGCGATCGATTCGCCGAGCCGCCCCGCATCATGTTGACGAGGCCGAGCAGCAGCACGATCGCGACCGCACCGACCGCGACGGGAAGAAGAATGGTGCTCAGGAACGTTGCCATTGGGGTCTCATAACACCACAGCCGCAGCGGCGCCATTGCCGACGTCGAGGCCCGACAGCGCGTTCGGTCATCTTCCCTCGCGGCGCCGGATGATAGTATTGTGGCACGTCAGCCCGCTTCGGACCAAGGTGAACCGTGAGGCAACTTCGCTACGCCTATCTGGTCGGGATGGACGCCTTCTACACGTTCCTTGCCGATGACGGCTGGGCGATCGCCAGCCATATCGCGCTGTCCAGCCTGATGGCGCTGTTCCCGTTCCTCATCGTCCTGACCTCGCTGGCGGGGTTTTTCGGCTCCAAGGGGCTGGCGGACCAGGCCGCGGAACTGATGCTGCAGGTTTGGCCGATCCAGGTCGCCGACGCGCTGTCCAGCGAAATCCACGACGTCTTGACCACGACGCGCGGCGACGCTTTGACCATCGGCCTGCTGCTGGCGATCTACTTCGCCTCCAACGGCGTCGAGAGCCTGCGGGTGGCGCTGAACCGCGCCTATGCGGTGATCGAGCCGCGGCGCTGGTACTGGCTGCGGCTGGAATCGATCGGCTACACGCTGGTCGCGGCGTTCACCGCGCTGGCGATGGCGTTCCTGATCGTGCTCGGCCCGTTGCTGCTGGCCACCGCGCGCTATTTCCTGCCGCTGATGGTCGACGACAATGTGCGGCTGCTCAACGTCGCGCGCTACGGCGTCACCATCCTGGCGCTGGTGGCCGCGCTGTTCATCCTGCACGCGCGGCTTCCGGCCGGGCGGCGGACCCTGGTGCAGATCTTCCCCGGCATCATCTTCACGCTGATGGCTTCGCTGGCCTCCAGCATCGGCTTCGGGATGTATCTGGCGCGGTTCGCCGGCAACTACGTCTCGATGTATGCCGGGCTCGCCTCGGTGATCATCGCGCTGGTGTTTCTGTATTTCATCGCCGCGATCTTTGTGTTCGGCGGCGAATTGAACGCCGCGATCATCAAGTCGCGACTGCCTCACGGCGTGTCGCTTCAAGCAGCGCAGTCGCTAGCCCCCGAGGAGACACTGGTTTGAGCAGAAAGGCGTCGGCGCCGGCGGCACGCGAGGCGATCTCGTCGTCGCCGCGGCCGGACACCCCGATGATGGCGATGCGGCCGGCGGGCCCCGGCAGCGCGCGGATCTGACGGATCGCCTCGATGCCGCTGATGCCGGGCAGCACCATGTCCATCAGCACCGCGTCGAACTGGCCCTCCTCGATGCGCGCGGCGGCGATTTCGCCGCGGCCGACGAATTCGGTGCGATGGCCGAGCTCGGTGAGCACCGCGTTGAGCACCACGCGGCCGAACGGATTGTCCTCGACGCTGAGGATATGCAGCGGCGCGCCGCGATCCTCCGGGCTCTCGCCGTCGGCGCCAAGCGTGATCGAGGGCGCGCCGGTCGCCCGCGTCAACGCCACCGTCAGCGTGAAGGTGGTGCCGCCGCCGGCCCGCTGCGCCACCGCGATGTCGCCGCCCATCGCCCGCGCGATCTGCCGCACCGACGACAGCCCGAGCCCGGCGCCGCCGAACCGCGTGGCGATGGTGACGTTGGCCTGCGAGAACGGACGAAACAGCCGCTTGATCTCGGCGAGCGACAACCCGATGCCGCTGTCGGACACCGCGAACACGATGCCGACCTTGCCTTTCGGCGCCCGCGCGGTGGTCACCTTGATCGCGACCGAGCCCTGCTCGGTGAACTTCACTGCGTTGTCGATCAGGTTTTCCAGCGCGGCGCGCAACCGCACCGCGTCGCCGACCACGAAGCTCGGCAGGGTTTCGCTGATCTTGACCGCGGCCTGCAGGCCCTTGGCGGCGGCGCGACCGGACAGCGAGTCGGCAGCGGTGCGGGCCAGCGCGCGCAGGTCGAAGAAATCCTCGCGCACGCCGAGCCCGGAGGCGCTCGAGCGCGCGGCGTCGACGAACAGCGTCGCCAGGCCGGCGAGATGCTCGGCGCCGGCCTTGATGGTGTCGACCCAGCGACGCTCGCGGTCGTCGAGATCCGAGGTCGCCAGCAGATCGCTGACCGCGAGAATCCCGGTGAGCGGGGTGCGGACCTCATGCGCGAACGCCGCCAGCGCCAATTCGACCATGCCGGGATCGGCGCGCGGCGCGGCGCGGCGCTTCGGCGGCTTCGGCGCGGGTTTGCGGGCGCGCTTCTTCGCCGTCCGCTTCACCAGCGTCCGCCCGCTTCGCAGCTGGCGCGATGTTACTGCCATCAATCCCCCGACCGCCCCGCGGCGCACCATGCCACGACAGCAGGCTTCGAGTCACGCCGGCTGCGCGTTTTCGGCTTGCGGCAAACTTCAGGCAGCGGGCGGCAGATCCAATTGCAGCCGAATCGCCTGCGGCGTGACCCCGCTACCTCTTAACTCCGCCAGCGAAGTTGCGCGGGTCGACTTCGACAACTTGCGCCCGGCGCGGTCGCGCACCAGGAGGTGGTGGCGGTAGGCCGGCGGCGGCAGATCGAGCAGCGCCTGCAGCAGCCGGTGCACGCTGGTGGCAAAGAACAGGTCGCGGCCGCGCACCACCTCGGTGACGCCCTGCAGCGCGTCGTCGAGCACCACCGAGAGGTGATAGCTGGTCGGCGTCTCCTTGCGCGCCAGCACCACGTCGCCCCAGGCCTGCGGATGGGCTTGCACCGTGCCGGTCTCGCCGTCAGGGCCTTCGCCGTGTTCAATCCAGCTCAGCTCGCCGACCCGGGCCAGCGCCGCCGCGATGTCGAGCCGCAGCGCATAGGGCGCGCCCGAGGCCAGCAGCTTGGCGCGCGCTTCGGGCGCCAGCGCCTTGGCGTCGCCGGGATAGAGCGGCGCGCCGTCGGGATCGCGCGGCCACGGCCCGGCCTGCTCGCGCTGCGCCACCAGCCGGGCAATCTCGGCGCGGCTCTCGAACGCCGGATACAGCAGGCCGATCTCCGACAACCGCGCCACCGCCTGTTGATACAGGTCAAAATGCTCGGACTGCCGCCGCACCTCGCCGTCCCAGCGGACCCCGAGCCAGCCGAGGTCGTCGCGGATCGCGGTCTCGAATTGCGGGCGGCAGCGGCTTGCGTCGATATCCTCGATCCGCAGCAGCAGCCGGCCGCCGGCGGCCCGCGCCAGGTCGAAATTCAGCAACGCCGAATAAGCGTGGCCGAGATGCAGGAGGCCGTTCGGGCTCGGCGCAAAACGGAAAACGGGTGGCATTGATCTCTTTCGGCGGACATGATGGTTGTAAGCCGCGATGACCGTCCACCTCAACAGCCAGGCCGACCTCGACGATGCGATCACGGCGCTGGTCAAGCAGGACCCGCGGCTGCGCGCGGTGCTGAAACGCGCCGGCAGGCCGGCGCTGCGGCGCCGCGAGCCGGGCTTTGCGGGGCTCGCCGCGATCGTCTGCGGCCAGCAATTGTCGGTGGCCTCGGCGGCGGCGATCTGGCAGCGGGTGTCGGCGGCGTTCGATCCGTTCCACCACGACGCGCTGCGCCGCGCCCGCGCCGACCGGCTCGGCCGGCTCGGGCTGTCGGCGGCCAAGATCAAGACGCTGAAGAATCTGGCGCGCGAACTCGCCGCCGAACGGCTCGACCTCGAGGCACTGGCCGAGCAGGATGCCGACGCCGCGCACGCCCGGCTGACCGCGCTGCACGGCATCGGGCCGTGGACCGCCGACATCTATCTGCTGTTTTGTCTCGGCCATGGCGACGCCTGGCCGGCCGGCGACCTCGCGCTGCAGGAGGCGATGCGGGTCGGGCTGAAGCTCGAGGCGCGGCCGACGCCGAAGCAGATGGCGCCCTTGGCCGAGCCCTGGCGGCCGCTGCGCGGCGCCGCGGCGCATCTGTGGTGGGCCTATTACCACGCGGTCAAACAGCGCGAGGGCGTGATCGGGAAGGTCTCGGCGTGAGACATTTCGAATTGGATTGAAGCAGCCCTGCGAATGCCGTCGTCATTGCGGATTGCGAGTTCGCAAGAACGAGCGCGACTCACGCCTCGGTCGGCGCGTGCGGCGTGGCGAGCTGCGCCGCGATTGCCGCGAGCACCCGCGCCGGCGAGGTGCGGGTCATGCCGTCCGGTGCGCAGCGGCCGTCATCGGGCAGGATCGGGTGGATGAAGCGCGAATAGTCGAGCACCGAGGTGGTGCCGAACAGCCCGAACGCCGGCGTGCCCACCGCGGCGGCGACGTTCAGCGGCCCGGAATCCGGCCCGACATAGAGATCGGCCGCAGCGATCAGCGCCGCCGATTCCGCGATCGGCAGCGCGCAGGCGTTGACGCCGCAGCCGGTGGCTTCGATCAGCGCCGCGGCCCGCGCGGCGTAGCTCGGACCGCCGACCAGCAACGCCGTGCCGCTGATGCGCTGCCGCAGGCCTAGCAGGAACGCGGTCCATTGCGCGTCCGACCAATCGTGATTGGCGCGCGAAGCGCCGATGCCGAGCACGATCCACGGCCGCGGCCAATCATGGTAGCGCCGCAACAGTTCGGCGCGCAGCGCAGCCGGCAGCGTCAGCCCGGGCTCGGTGCTTGGCAGCGGCAACGCCATCGCCGCCATCAAGGCTTTCAGCCATTCGATCGGGTGCTCGGGCCGGTAGCGCGCGTCGATGCCGGGATTGCTGATGAACAGCCGCTGCTGGCCGAAGCCGAGCCCGATCCGGTTCGGGATGCCGGCCGCGAGCGCCGCGAGCGCCGGACGCACCGAGCGGTCGAGAATCCACAGCGTGGTGAAGCGGCGCGCCCGCAAGGTGCCGATCAGCCGGGCGAGGTGCCGGCCGCGCGCCCATTCCGAGCCGCGGTTTTCATAATAGATCGTTTCGGCGACGCAGGCCTCGCCGCTCAACAGATCGCGGGCGAAGCTGGAGGGCAGCGTCAGGAAGGTCACCGCGCGCTCCGGCGTCGCCGCCGCGATGGCGCGGATGAACGGCAGATGCCACATCACGTCGCCGATGCCCTGCTTGGTCTGGATCACGGCGGTGGAGGTCATGGCGGGGCCGCGCGAGGTGGACGGGACGTCCTCTATAAGCCAAACGCCGCGGCAGGCAATCGGCGCGGCAGCGCGGCGGCAGCACCATCGACCGCGAGCAGCAGCCGGTGCGGCGCGCCGCTATTTGCGCATCTGCACGACATTGCCGGCGCCGCCGCCGCCCAGCGCGCGGCTGATCTTGCGCAGCAATTCGTCGTCGCGGAACGGCTTCTGCACGATGGCGTCCTCGCCGATATTCTGCAGCGCGGCGAGATCGGCGTAGCCGGTGATGAAGATCATCGGCAGGCCGGGCCGCCGCAATTGCGCCTCGCGCGCCACCTCGGCGCCGGTCATGCCGGGCATCGCGAAATCGATCACCATCAGATCGAACGGCGCCGGATCGCGCTCCAGAATATCCAGCGCGGCGCCGCCGCTGCCGGCCTCGATCACCATGCAGCCGATCTCGCGCAGCATCGCCGCGGTGACGTCGCGCACCGCGCTGTCGTCGTCGACCAAGAGCAGCCGGCGCGCCGGGCCGCGCAGCGGCGCGGCCTCGTTGCGGTCGGCGCGGCGCGCCGCGGCACTGCGCGCGGCGCGCGGCAGAAACACTTTCACCGTGGTGCCTTCGTCGACCCGGCTGTCGATCCGCACCCCGCCGCCGGACTGCTTGGCGAAGCCGAACACCTGGGCGAGGCCAAGCCCGGAGCCCTTGCCGACCGGCTTGGTGGTGAAGAACGGCTCGAACGCCTTGGCCTGCACCTCGGAGGTCATGCCGGTGCCGGTGTCGGCCACCGCGATCATGACGTATTCGCCGGCGGCCGGCATTTCCGGCCGGGTCGGCGCGCCGAGCCGGACGTTGGCGGTCTCCACCGTCAGCGAGCCGCCGACCTGCATGGCGTCGCGGGCGTTGATCGCCAGATTGAGGATCACCAGCTCGATCTGGGTCGGATCGACCAGCGCCTGCCAAAGATCCGGCTGCAACACGGTTTCCAGCCGCACCGAGCCGCCCATCGAGCTTTGCAACAGCTCACGCATCTTCGCCACGGTCTCGTTGAGGTCGACGGCGCGGGTCTCCAGCCGCTGCCGTCGCGAGAACGCCAGAAGCTGCGCGGTCAGCGTGGCGCCGCGTTCGGCGGCGCTGCGGATGTTGGCGAGCCGGGCGTGCGCCTTGGCGTCGGCGCCGGCGCGCTCCAGGGTCTTTTCCAGGAAGCCGAGATTGCCGAGCACCACGGTCAACAGGTTGTTGAAATCGTGCGCCACGCCGGAGGTGAGCTGGCCGACCGCCTCCAGCCGCTGCATCTGCCGCAGCGTCGCCTCGACCCGCTCGCGCTCCTCGATCTGGCTGACCAGTTGCCGGTTCGCCGCGGCGAGTTCGGCGGTGCGCTCCTCGACGCGGGCTTCCAGAGTCTCGGTGATGCGCCGCAACTCGACGTCGCCGGCAACCCGCCGGGTGACGTCGGAGCCCTGCACGAAGATGCCAGTGACCTCGCCATTGCCGTCGCGCACCGGCTGATAGACGAAATCGACGAAGCGGTCGTCGACGGCGCCGCCGGGCTCGCGTTGCAGGCTGACCTTCAGCGCATTGCCGACAAACGGCTGGCCGGAGCGGTAGCAGTCGTCCATGATTTCGGAAAAGCCCTGGCCCTCGACCTCGGGCAGCGCCTCGCGCAGCGGCTTGCCGATCACGTCGCGGTGGCCGATCAGTCGCAGATAGGCCTGGTTGGCGAGGGTGAAGACGTGCTGCGGACCCTCCATCATCGCCATGAAGCCCGGCGCCTGTTCGAACATGCTGAGCAGCCGGTCCTGCTCGGCGGCGACGCGCTGATCGGCCTGCACCCGCTTGGTGGTTTCCACCACGATGGCGATCACGCCGGCGGGCCGGCCGGCCTCGTCCAGCACCGGCGAATAATCCAGATTCATCCACACCGGCTCGGGAACGCGGTTGCGGTACAGCGTCAGTTTCTGGTCGCGATAGGCGAGGCTGCGGCCGCCGAGCACGATCCGCATCACGTTGTCGTTGAAATCGGCGACCTCGGGCCAGCCGTCGCGGACCTTGCTGCCGAGCAGCGCCGGATGCCGGGCGCCGGCGAATTCGGAATAGGCGTCGTTGTAGATCATCAAGCCGTCGGCGCCCCACAGCGTCACGATCGGCACCGCCGAATGCACCACGAACCCCACCGCGGTCCGCAGCGACGGCGGCCATTGCGCGATCGCGCCGAGCGCCGTCGATTGCCAATCGAATCCCGCAATCAGCGCGCCGGTCTCGCCCCCGCCGCGCAGAAATGCCGTGTCCGAAGATGCCATATCGTGGATGCCCTCGATCGGCCGCCGATGGCGACCCGGTTCGCGCGGCCCCGACAAGGGCAAGTGACGCATTGGCCGAGGCGGAGAGCCTCTTTCTGGATGCCAGACGTCTGGAGGCCAAACGTCCGGATGCCAATGCCGGGCACAAACCCGGTGAGGCTGAAATCGTTCCCGCGGCGCGAAGAAAATCTCGCGGCGCCGACCGCCGAAAACTTGCGGCGTCCGCTCGACAGAAAAGGCGCGCCGGTTGCCCGGCGCGCCCTCTCCTCGATCTCGCTGGTTCCCGGCGCCGAGGGCGCCACAGCCTTGGGTCGACGTCGACCGTTAGCGGGCGGCCTCAGCGAGGTGACAGCGCTTTGAATAAGACACTGGATCACCTCCTTTCGTTGGTTGCGGATGAACCCAACATAGGCACGCGGTGCCGCGATGGGAAGTCCCCGCCGGGCACCGGAACGAGTCGCGTTGCTGACGGTTGATTCCACCACAAGGGAGACGAGCATGATCACCGAAGCAGACGAAACCGTCAGCCTGATCGGCAGCGACAAGGTGCAGGGAACCGCGGTCTACGGTCCCGACGGCGAGAAAATCGGCGCGATCGAGCGGCTGATGATCGAGAAGGTGTCCGGCAAGGTGTCCTATGCGGTCTTGTCGTTCGGCGGCTTCCTCGGCATCGGCGACGACTACTACCCGTTGCCGTGGCCGTCCTTGAAATACAACGTCGACCTCGGCGGCTACCAGACCATGGTGACCGACGACCAGATCAAGGGCGCGCCAAAATACGCCCGCAGCTCGGACTGGGACTGGCGCGACGAACAGGGCACCCGCAAGATCGACGATTACTACGGCGTGGCGATGGCCTGACCGCAGATGGCCTGACCGCAGATGAATCTTGAAACTGGATTGGCAGCGATGCCCGGCCCTGCGCCGGGCATCGCCGTTTGTCGGGGGGCGCGATGATCGACGATCTGTGGTACAAGAACGCGGTGTTCTACTGTCTGTCGGTCGGCACCTTCATGGACGCCAATGGCGATGGCGTCGGCGACTTCAAGGGGCTGCTGCGCCGGCTGGACTATCTGCAGGGCCTCGGCGTCACCGCGATCTGGCTGATGCCGTTCCAGCCTTCGCCCGGCCGCGACGACGGCTATGACATCTCCGATTACTACGGCGTCGATCCGCGCTACGGCACGCTCGGCGACTTCGTCGAATTCACCTACGGCGCCAAGCAGCGCGGCATGCGGGTGATCATCGACCTCGTGGTCAACCACACCTCGGACGCGCATCCCTGGTTCAAGGCGGCGCGGACCTCGAAAGATTCGCCCTATCGCGACTGGTATGTGTGGAGCGACACCAAGCCGGCCAATGCCGACAAGGGCATGGTGTTTCCCGGCGTGCAGAAATCCACCTGGACCCACGACAAGCAGGCCAAGGCCTGGTTCTTCCACCGCTTCTACGATTTCCAGCCCGACCTCAACACCTCGAACCCGCTGGTGCAGGCCGAGATCCTGAAAATCATGGGGTTCTGGATCCAGCTTGGCGTCTCCGGCTTCCGGATGGACGCGGTGCCGTTCGTGATCGCCAGCAAGGGCCCCAAGGTCAAGACCGCGGTCGAGCAATACGACATGCTGCGCGCTTTCCGCGAATTCCTGCAGTGGCGGCAGGGCAACGCCATCATTCTCGCCGAGGCCAATGTGCTGCCGGACACCGACATGGAATATTTCGGCCGCGACGGCGACCGCATGCACATGATGTTCAACTTCCACGTCAACCAGCATCTGTTCTACGCGATGGCTTCCGGCGACACCCGGCCGCTGGCGAAATCGCTCGCCGCCACCAAGCCGCGGCCGGCCACCGCACAATGGGGGTTGTTCCTGCGCAACCATGACGAGCTCGATCTCGGCCGGCTGTCGAAGCCGCAGCGCGCCGCGGTGTTCAAGGCGTTCGGCCCGGACAAATCGATGCAGCTCTATGACCGCGGCATTCGCCGAAGGCTGGCGCCGATGCTCGGCGGCGACCGCCGCCGGCTCGAACTCGCCTACAGCCTGATGTACACGCTGCCCGGCACCCCGGTGCTGCGCTATGGCGACGAGATCGGCATGGGCGACAATCTCGATCTGCCGGAGCGCAATTGCGCGCGCACGCCGATGCAATGGTCGACCGAGCCGCATGGCGGCTTCACCAAGAGCGACAAGCCCGCGGCGCCGGTGATCGACTTTGGCCCCTACGGCTTCGATAACGTCAACGTCGCCAAGCAGCGCCGCGATCCGGGCTCGATGCTGAACTGGACCGAGCGGATGATCCGGATGCGCAAGGAGATCCCGGAGATCGGCTGGGGTGACTTCAAGGTGATCTCGGCGCGCGACCCGGCGGTGCTGATCATGCGCTATGACTGGCGCAACAATTCGGTGCTGTTCGTGCATAATCTCGACCAGAAGCCGCGCGAGGTGTCGTTCGCGGTCGGGCTGCCCGGCGACGCCGGCCATTCGCTGATCAATCTGTTGGCCGAGGACCACAGCCGCGCCGATCGGCGCGGCCGCCATACGCTGATGCTGGAGGCCTATGCCTATCGCTGGTACCGCGTCGGCGGGCTCGACTATCTGTTGAAGCGCAGCGACATCGACCAGCAGCAGGACTCGCATCCGGAGTGAGCGAGCATGGGGGGCCGTCATCCTGAGGTGCGAGCCGGCAACGCAATCAGCTTCACCGCGCCAATGGCGCAGGCGAGCCTCGAAGGATGACGGCGGAGTGCTTGCGGCGCATCCTTCGAGGCCCGCGCCAAGTCACGCGCCCGTTGGCGTTCTACCCGCCGGCGCGGGCACCTCAGGATGACGGTGACTGCGTGGAGAGCGCGGCGTGGGGGACCGACCCGAAAACTTCCCCGCCTTCGCCCCTACACCACCTCCTCCGGCGCCGGGCCGACGATGACACCTTCATGGCCGCGCAGGTTGAGTTCACTGCCAACCCGCTCGCCGCCGCGGTCCATCGCGGTGGAGAGCAGGATCTCGCCGTCGAGCCCGATCGAATCCGACACCACCGAGACCGGCTCGGCGCCGAGATTGAGCGCGATCAGCACCGAGCCCTCGGCGTCGTGGCGACGATACAGCAACAGGTCGCCGTCGGCGGCGAGCGGCGCGTAGTCGCCGCGCGCCAGCTGCGGCAGCCGTTTGCGCAACGCGATCAGCGCGCGGTAGAGATTGAGGATCGACTGCGCCTCCGCGGCAAGATTGGCGACGTTCTCCTGCGGGTAATCCTCGGCCAGCGGCAGCCACGGCGCGGCGGAGGAAAATCCACCATGCGCCGAGGCATCCCATTGCATCGGCGTGCGACAGCCGTCGCGGCCGACCCCGATGCCGGGCACGTTCTTCTCGAACGGATCGCGCACTTGGTCGGGCGCGATCGCCACCTGCTGCATGCCGATCTCGTCGCCGTAATACATCGTCGGCGTGCCGCGCAGCGTCAGCAACAGCATCGCCGCGACCCGGGCCTGCGCTGGACCAACGCGGCTGGCGATCCGCGGCCGATCGTGATTGCCGAGCACCCAATTCGGCCAGGCGCCCTGCGGCAGCGCGGCTTCGTAGCGGTCGATCAGCTTGGCCAGGGTGCGGGCGTGCCACGGCGCCGACAGCAGCGCGAAATTGAACGGCAGTTGCGCGCCGCCGAGGCCCTCGCCGTAATAAGCCACCAGCCGCTCGATCGGCAGATAGATCTCGCCGATCAGCACGCGGGCGTCGAATTCGTCGACGACGCGGCGCAGTTCGGCGACCACCTGCAAGGTCTCCGGCCGATCGGCGGAATACACCGGATGCAACGCGGCGTGCGGCGGCATGCCCGGCTTGAAATCCGGGTTCGGCGGATTGTCGCGGAACTGATCGTCCTTGATCAGGTGCCAGATCACGTCGACGCGGAAACCGTCGACGCCCCTGCCGAGCCAGAACCGCATCACGTCATAGATCGCCTCGCGCACCTTGGGGTTGCGCCAGTTCAGATCCGGCTGCTGGGCCAGAAAGGCGTGATAGTAATATTGCCGCGTGGTCTCGTCATATTGCCAGCCGGAGCCGCCGAATTCCGACAGCCAGTTGTTCGGCGCACCACCGTCCGGCGCGGGATCGCGCCACAGATACCAGTCGCGTTTCGCATTATCGCGCGACGACCGGCTTTCGATAAACCATGGATGCTGATCCGAGGTGTGGTTCGGCACCAGATCGAGAATCACTTTCAGGCCGGCGCGGTGCGCGGCGTCCACCAGCGCGTCGAAATCGTCCATGGTGCCGAACAACGGATCGATGCCGACATAGTCGGCGATGTCGTAGCCGAAATCCGCCATCGGCGAGGGAAAGATCGGCGACAGCCAGATCGCGTCGACGCCGAGTTCGACCAGATAGGGCAGCCGGGCGATGATGCCTGAGAGATCACCGACGCCGTCGCCATCGGAGTCCTGAAACGAGCGCGGATAGATCTGGTACAGCACGCCCAAGGCCCACCAGGACGTGATCGCAGCACTCGGCATCGGCGGCTCCTTCCCCAACATGACGTCGAACGCGCAAGCTCGGTTCCATGCGGAGCACGCGGGCGGTTTCGCAGCATCATGCTGTAAACCGTGATCGGCCGGTTCGGAAATGCCCGCGCCGTGGCGATCGTTTGTGAAGGATTTACCAAGCCGCGCCGGCGACAACGGTTGCAGACTACCGGGCTTCATCAATCGGCTAGCACGCGGCTATGCGTCGGTTCACTACCTCGCAACCGCGGCACGGTATCCAAATCCGACAAAACCGTGTAGGGCAATGACAAGCCCGTGACGGTGGAACTGAACAACGGCGACCGATTTACCTAGGGAAAGTTTAATCCGCGCCGCTTGCGCGAAACGATTTTCACATGGGGCCGCTAGTGTGGCTCGTAATCGACAAAGGAGTGAGAGACTTATGGCGCAGATGATCAGAACATTCGACAATCCCCGCACCGCTTCGGCGGTGGTCGCCCAGCTCAAGGCGGCTGATTATGACGACGTCGAGCTGGTATCAGACGGCAAGGGCGGTAGTGTGGTAGCGGTGACCGCACCGTTCGGCAAGGGCGCCAAGGCGGAGCAGATTCTCAACAGCGCCGGCCCGAGCAAGGCCACCAATGGCAGCGGCAATGGTTATGCCCGCGCCAGCAACGGCGCTTCGAAGCCGGATGCCGCGGCCCCGCTGTCGAGCGCGATCGGCGCCCCGACGCTGACCCGCTCGTCGACCAGCCTGACCGGCGCGCCGCGCATCACCGAATCCAAGACCACCGGCTCGTGGCTCGGTCTGCCCGAGGTGATTAGCTCGGACAGCTTCTTCTCCGGCTTCCCGCTGCTGACCCGCAGCCAGGAGCCGTTCTCCTCGCTGAGCCATAGCCAGGAGCCGTTCTCCTCGCTGAGCCACAGCCAGGCGCCGTTCTCCTCGCTGTCGGCAAACCAGCGCGGCTCGGCGTCGCTGATCCACGACCCGGCGCCGTTCTCCTCGATGCTCGGCCTGCCGGTGCTGCTGCGCGGCTAACCGCGGTCCCGATCCCGCATTCGGCGGACCTGAAGTCAGCGGATAAAAAAACGCCGGGGGATATTTCCCCCGGCGTTTTGCTGTCTGCTGCTCGCTTGGTTTTTGATGCGCTTCGCAATTCACACTGGTCATTCCGGGGCGCGAGCCCATTTGGGTGAGCGAACCCGGAATCTTGCTGCAAAGACAAAGCCGCGCTGAAACGTTCGCAGCTATTGCGAGATTCCGGGTTCGCTCGAGCTATCGCTCTCGCGCCCCGGAATGACGCTTGGTGTTTGCTGCCCTGCCAGCAGCGGCGCCAACCGCAACTGCCGTCGCGATCAGCCGGCGTCCTTCAGCGACGCCATGTCGATGACGAAGCGGTAGCGCACGTCGTTCTTCAACAGCCGCTCATAGGCCTTGTTGATGTCCTGGATGCGGATCATTTCGACGTCGGAGACGATGCCGTGTTCGGCGCAGAAATCGATCATCTCCTGGGTCTCCGGCATGCCGCCGATCCCCGAGCCGGCCAGGCTGCGGCGGCCGTGGATCAGATTGCCGCCGACCACCGGATCGACCGGCGTCAAGGCGCCGACCAGCACCATGGCGCCGTCGAGCTTCAACAATTGCAGATACGGATTGACGTCGTGGCCGACCGGGATGGTGTTGAGCAGGAAGTCGAACGAGCCCGCCGCCTTGGCCATCGCGTCAAGATCCTTCGACACCAGCACCTCGTCGGCGCCGAGCCGGATCGCGTCCTTGCCCTTCTCCGGCGAGGTGGTGATCATCACCACATGGGCGCCGAACGCCTTGGCGAACTTGACGCCCATATGGCCGAGCCCGCCGAGCCCGATCACGCCGACCTTCTGGCCGGGGCCGACCTTCCAATGCCGCAGCGGCGAATAGGTGGTGATGCCGGCACACAATAGCGGCGCCACCGCCTTGAGGTCCAAGGTGGCCGGAATCTTCACCACGAAACGCTCGTCGGCGACGATCGCTTCGGAATAGCCGCCGAAGGTGATCTGCTCGGAGCCGCGCTCATGGGCGTTGTAGGTCCAGGTCGGACCCTCGAGGCAATATTGCTCGAGCCCGGCCAGGCACGGCGCGCAGTGCCGGCAGGAATCCACCATGCAGCCGACGCCGGCGAGATCGCCGACCTTGAGGTTTTTCACCTGCGCGCCGGTGGCTTTGACGCGGCCGACGATCTCGTGGCCCGGCACCATCGGATAGATCGAACGGCCCCAATCGTTGCGAGCCTGGTGCAGATCGGAATGGCAGACGCCGCAGTACAGAATCTCGATCTGCACGTCGTGCGGGCCGGGATCGCGCCGGTCGAGACCGAACGGCGCGATCGGCGAAGCCGCGGACTGCGCGGCGTAGGCTTTGACATGAATCATCTTGGTCTTTCTGAGTGGTGTTGTCGGATGCTCTTGCGGGCCGGCCGCGCGGTTCAGCGGCCGGTCAGAACTTCGAGTTGTTCAGGGTAGCGGTCGCCCTGCACATTGGCGGCGGCGGCGTCGATCTCGCGCAGATCGTCGGGCGACAGCGTCAGCGCGACCGCGCCGAGGTTTTCATCGAGCCGGTTCAGCTTGGTGGTGCCCGGGATCGGCACGATCCACGGCTTTTGCGCCAACAGCCAGGCCAGCGCCACCTGCGCCGCGGTGGCCTGCTTGCGCGCCGCGATGCGGCCCAAGAGATCGACCAACGCTTGATTGGCGGCGCGCGCCTGCGGGGTAAAGCGCGGCAGCGAAGAGCGGAAGTCGGTGCTGTCGAAGCTGGTGGTGGCGTCGATCGTGCCGGTGAGGAAGCCGCGGCCGAGCGGGCTGTAGGGCACCAGGCCGATGCCGAGCTCGGCGAGCAGCGGCAGCGTTTCGGCTTCCAGGCCGCGCCACCACAGCGAATATTCGCTCTGCAGCGCGGTGACCTTCTGCACCGCATGGGCCCGCCGGATGGTCTGGGGAGCGGCTTCCGACAGCCCGAAATGCTTGACCTTGCCCTCGCGGATCAGATCCTTCACAGCGCCGGCGACGTCCTCGATCGGCACCTGCGGATCGACGCGGTGCTGATAGAACAGATCGATGCGGTCGGTCTTCAGCCGCTTCAGCGAGGCCTCGGCGACCTCCTTGATGTGCTGCGGCCGGCTGTCCAGCCCGGCCCATTTTTCCTTGCCGGTGGGATCGAGCTTAAAGCCGAATTTGGTGGCGATCACCACGCGGTCGCGCAGCGGCGCCAACGCCTCGCCGAGCAGCTCCTCATTGGTGAACGGGCCATAGACCTCGGCGGTGTCGAAGAACGTCACGCCGCGCTCCACCGCCGCGCGCAACAGCGCGATCATCTGCCGCTTGTCCTTCGGCGGACCGTAGGAAAAGCTCATGCCCATGCAGCCGAGCCCGAGCGCCGAGACCTCGAGGCCGCTGTTGCCGAGTTTGCGTGTCTGCATTGTCCACTCCTGTCACCTGATGGGCGCGCCGCATCGGGCGGCGGGAGCCGCAATCTAGCGCTTTGACGCTGTGCGACTAGCCGCTATAATCGGCATGTGGTTATGAGGATATTTCATGAATAATCGGGCCCCGCTCGGCGACCTCGCGGCCTTCGTGGCGGTGGCGGAGGAGCGCAGCTTCACCCGCGCCGCGGCCAAGCTCGGGGTGTCGCAATCCGCGCTCAGCCACACCATCCGCGACCTCGAGGCCCGGATCGGGCTGCGGCTGTTGACCCGCACCACCCGCAGCGTGGCGCCGACCGAAGCCGGCGAACGGCTGTTGCACACCGTGGCGCCAAGGCTGGCCGAGATCGACGCCGAACTCGCGGGCCTCAGCGATCTGCGCGAGAAGCCGGCCGGCACCATCCGCATCACCGCCGGCGAGCACGCCGCCGAGACCGTGCTATGGCCGGCGCTGGCGCGGCTCTTGAAGGATTATCCGGAGATCCGGATCGAGATCTGCGCCGACAACACCTTCACCGACATCGTCGCCGAGCGCTTCGACGCCGGCGTGCGGTTCGGCGAGCAGGTCTCCAAAGACATGATCGCGTTGCGGATCGCGCCCGACATGCGGATGGCCGCGGTGGCCTCGCCGGACTATTTCGCGCAGCGCTCAAAGCCGGAGACGCCGCAGGACCTCACCCACCACGCCTGCATCAATCTGCGGCTGCCGACCTATCACAGCCTCTACGCCTGGGAATTTGAGAAGGACGGCCGCGAGCTGAAGGTGCGGGTCGAAGGCCAATTGGTGTTCAACACCCTGCCGCTGGCGCTGCAGGGCGCGCTGGCCGGCTTCGGCATCGCCTTTGTGCCGGAGGATCTGGTGCTACCTTATCTCGACGACGGCCGGCTGATCCGGGTGCTCGGAGACTGGTGCCCGCCGTTTCCGGGCTATCATCTGTATTATCCGAGCCGGCAGCCGACCCCGGCCTTCGCCGTGCTGGTCGAGGCGCTGCGCTACAGGGGGTGAGCGGCGGCCGCGGCCGCGGCCGCGGCCAAGGCCATCCGATGCGCGATCTGGGCGTGGGTGATGCGACGGGCTGGAGCGGGCGAAGGGAATCGAACCCTCGTATGCAGCTTGGGAAGCTGCCGTTCTACCATTGAACTACGCCCGCGAAATCAACGAGTTACAGCATCCTCCGCGGATCCCGGCGGTGTATCATCGATTGCGGGGCAACGATAGACAAAGCTGGCGGCATTGGCAATTTCCGATAACGGCCATCCACTTGTCCCAAGTGCGCCAGTTGCAGGACGCGGCCATCATTCGCGCGCGACGTGATGGATATGCAATATTTCGACCGCATCCGCCGTGACGCGATAGAAGACGTTGTAGGCATAGCGGACGAGAGGCGCCATGCGCACGCCCGGATCGTCGGAGACGTGCTGAGCACTCTGCGGCCACTCGCCGATCCGAGCCACCACCGCCGTCAGCCGGGTTCGGAACGGCTCCGCCACCGTGGGGAAATTTTCGGCGATATGATCGAGAATCCGGTCGAGGTCGTCCAACGCCGCGGCGGTGAACACCACCCTCATGCCGGCCGACGCTTTTCCAGAACCCCGCGGACCTCGTCGTCAGAAGCGAACCGGCCAGCGCGCGCGTCGCTCAGGCCGCGGGCGATGCCTTCTCGCTCGGCCGCGGTCGGGTGATAGAGACCCGCCGATAGCCCGGCATCGATCTCCCTGGCGATCTGGGCGAGCTCCGCCTGAGCCGCCTCCGGCCAGGACTCGGCCCGCTGCATCATCTCTTGAAGCGCCTTGCTGCCCATGCACGCAGAATAACACGAGATCCGTTCGAGTGCATGACCGGCGAGGCTGCCGGGCTCAGCGCACGTCGTCGACAATCCCGACACTTTTCTGACAACTTTCCGGATGCGGAGCGCAACGCCGCTGCTATAGTCGTAGAATGGGGGAGCGGGCGTACACAGTTTTCGACACCGTGGTCGGGCGATGCGCCATCGCCTGGGGGGTGGCCGGCATTGTCGGCGTGCAGCTCGCCGAAGCCCGCGAAATCGAAACCCGGCGGCATTTGTTGCGCCGCTTTCCCGACGCCCGCGAGACCAGGCCCACCCCAGAGATCGAGGCCGCGATCGACGGCCTCAAAGCGCTGCTGCGCGGCGAGCCGGCCGATCTGTCCGACGTCGCACTCGATATGGCGGACGTCTTGCCGTTCGCGCGCCGGGCATATCAGCTGGTGCGGACCATCCCGCGCGGCGAGACGCTGACCTTCGCCGACATCGCCAGCCGGCTCGGCGCCTCCGGCGCGGTGCTGTCGGTCGGCCAAGCGCTGGCGAAAAACCCGTTCGCCCTGCTGGTGCCGTGCCACCGCGTGTTGCCGGCGCGCGGCGAAACCAGCGGCACGCTGGCCTGCGGCGGCATCGTCAGCCGATACCGGCTGCTGTCGATCGAGGGCGCGCTGACCGGGCGCGGCCCGACGCTGCTCGACGCACTGTCATTCGCGCCGCCGCGCTCGACCGGCTAGAGCTATTCCGGGTCTGATAGAATCAGAACCGGAGCTCTGGATCCCTATTTTGACGCGTTTTCTTCACGCGAACCGGACTCCGCTTCGCTCGAAAACGCTATGGCCGCGCGGTTCTGCCGCAGCAAGTCACATCAAATTCATGGCGCCGCGCTGAACGTTGCCGCCGTTGCGGCATTTGTTCGGAAACGCCGAGGACGTGCCATGGGTGGAAAATTCGTTGTCGCCAGCTGTCTCGCCGCGCTGACCCTGCCGCTCGCCGCCTGCAACGAGCAGGCCACCGTTACCGGCGGCGAGGATTTCGGCCCCTCGCCGACCCTGGTCGCACCGACGTCATCGCTGATCCCCACCATCAACGTGGCGCCGGTCAACCGTCGGCCGGACGGCGCCAAGCCGACGCCGGCTGCCGGCATGGCGGTGAACGCCTTCGCGAGCGGCCTCGACCATCCGCGCCAGCTCTACGTGCTACCGAACGGCGACGTGCTGGTGGCGGAGAGCAACGCGCCGCCGAAGCCCGAGGACGGCAAGGGCATCCGCGCCTGGGCGCAGCGATTGTTCCAGAAGCGCGCCGGTGCGATGACGCCGAGCGCCAACCGCATCACGCTGCTGCGCGACGCCGACGGCGACGGCACAGCGGAAACCCGCAGCGCATTTCTCGAGGGATTGAAATCGCCGTTCGGCATGGTGCTGGTCGGCGACGAACTCTATGTCGCCAACTCGGATGCGGTGGTGAAATTTCCCTACCACGAAGGCGACACCAGGATCACCGCCGCGGCGGTGAAGGTCGCCGATCTGCCCGGCGGGCCGATCAATCACCACTGGACCAAGGACCTCACCGCCAGCCGCGACGGAGCCAAGCTCTACGCCACCGTCGGCTCCAACAGCAATGTCGGCGAGAACGGCATCGCGGCCGAAAAGGATCGCGCCGGGATCCTGGAAATCGACCGCGTCAGCGGCGCGACGCGCGTGTTCGCCTCCGGCCTGCGCAATCCGAACAGCCCGTCCTGGCAGCCGCAGAGCGGCGCGTTGTGGGTCACTGTGAACGAGCGCGACGAGATCGGCAGCGACCTGGTGCCGGACTACATGACGGAGGTCAAGGACGGCGGCTTCTACGGCTGGCCGTACAGCTACTACGGCCAGCATGTCGACGTCCGGATGCAGCCGCAGCGGCCGGATCTGGTAGCCACGGCGATCGTGCCGGACTACGCGCTCGGCGCCCACACCGCCTCCTTGGGGCTGACCTTCAACACCGGCGAGTTGTTTCCCGAGCCGATGAAGGGCGGCGCCTTCATCGGCCAGCACGGCTCGTGGAACCGCAATCCGCATTCCGGCTACAAGGTGATCTTCGTGCCGTTCAAGGACGGCAAGCCTTCGGGCAAGCCGCAGGACGTGCTGACCGGCTTTCTCAATGACAAGGACGAGGCGCAAGGCCGCCCGGTCGGCGTCAAGATCGACAAGCGCGGCGCGCTGTTGGTCGCCGACGACGTCGGCAACACGGTGTGGCGGGTGACGCCGGACACCGCGGCGAAGGCGGCGGAGGCGGGGCGGTGAACGCCAAACGCTTTCGATTTCCCGGCTGATAGCCTATATTTGCCGGCAGCTCTTACGACTGGAGGCCGCCGTGTTGTTGGAAAAGGCCCGCGAGCACGCTGATGAAATCCGCGGTGCCGGCGCCGAGGCTGCCAAACTGGCTTTGGCAGCCGGAGTCCCGGTGTATTATTTCGATGACAGTCTCGGCGACGGCATCATCAAGGAAATGCCGGATGGAAATCGCTTCCGCATCGCTGTGACCGGTGGCAAAGCCGTCGTGACCGAGGCGCTCCCGCCCAAGCCATGAGTCCTCCCCGGCCCACCTGCACTATTCTAGGCGGCGCAAACGGCTCTGGAAAATCGACCATCTACCGAAAGCTCCATCTGGATGGCGAATTCGTCAACGCCGATCTGGTGGCCCGTCAGATCTCGCCGGAACATCCCGAAGCAGCGACCGAAGCGGCTGGCCGCCGCGTCCTTAAGCGCTTGAGGCAGTTGCTGTTGGCCCGAGAAAGCTTCGTCTATGAGACAACACTTTCAAGCTATCAGTCGATCCGGCTGATGGAGCACGCCCGAGCCGGCGGCTACAGCGTCAATCTGGCATTCGTGCTGCTACGCGATCTCGAACTCAACGTGCTTCGTGTTGCCGAGCGCGTGATGCAGGGCGGCCACTCGATCCCGGAGAACACCATCCGGCGACGATATTCGGCCGCCTTCGAAAGATTGCCGCGCGCAATCGCCCTCGCGCATCAGGCTATCGTCTACGACAACAGCAACCAGACCGATCTGCAGACACTGCTCACGATCAAGGATGGATCGATCGTCTTCAACTCGCTCGATGCGGCCCGCCCGCTGCATACCCGCATCGCCACATCTGTCGGGCGCGGACTGAACGTCAGCACTGTTCAGATCTTGAACGCAGCCAGACCGGGGTAGATGCGTTGCGGATTCACGCCTTGAAATGCTTGCTCAGCTTCAGGCTCTGGCCCTGGTAGTTCGAGCCGATGCGCTGGCCGTACATCGCGGCCGGGCGCGCCAGCATCTTCTCGTAGATCAAGCGGCCGACGATCTGGCCGTGCTCGAGGATGAACGGCACCTCGCGCGAGCGCACTTCAAGAACCGCGCGGGAGCCGAGCCCGCCGGCCCCTTCGTAGCCAAAGCCGGGATCGAAGAAGCCCGCGTAATGCACCCGGAATTCGCCGACCAGAGGATCGAACGGCACCATCTCGGCGGCGTAGTCCGGCGGCACTTGCACGGCTTCCTTGGAGGCCAGGATGTAGAACTCGCCGGGATCGAGGATCAGGCTGCCGTCGGGCCGGGCCGCGATCGGCTCCCAGAATTCGCCGATCGGATAGCCGCCGCGGCGATCGATGTCGACCACCCCAGTGTGGCGCTTGGCGCGATAGCCGACGAAGCCGCTGGCCTTCTCGCCGGACAGGTCGACGCTCAGCGCCACGCCGCCGGCGAGATCGGCATCGTCGCAATCCACCAGCCGCTCGAGGTCGTGCAGCGCCTGCAATTCGTCGGCGTCGAGCACCGCCTCGCCGATGCGAAACCGCACCTGCGACAGCCGCGAGCCCTCGCGCAGCAACACCGGGAAGGTCTTCGGGCTGATCTCGGCATAGAGCGGGCCGTGATAGCCGGCGCCGATCATGTCGAAGCGCCTGGTGCCGTCGGCGATGACCCGCGTGAACACGTCGAGCCGCCCGGTCGAGCTTTTCGGATTCGCCGCGGCGACGATGTTCTTCGGCAGCGCCAGGCTTTCCAACAGCGGCACGATGTAGACACAGTTGGTTTCCAGCACCGCGCCGTCGGACAGATCGATCTCGTGCAGCTTCAGCTCATCGATCCGCTCGGCCACGGTGCAGTCCGGCCCCGGCAGAAAGCTGGCGCGTACCCGGTAGGCGATGTCGCCGAGCCGCAGATCGAGGCTGGCCGGCTGGATCTGGCTCTCCACGAACGGGTAGTCCGGCAGAATCAGCCCGGCATCGGCCATCGCCGCGATCATGCGGTCGGGCAGAATTCCGTTGGCGTCGGCGGGGAGTATAAATGGCACGGTGTCGGTCCTTCGGATGGCAGCCATGCCCTCCAGGCGCTTAAATCACGCGCTTTTATCGGTTATCTGAAGCCCGGCTTGACGGAAAGAGCGCTCAGGATTAAGAGCAAGACTTATCCCGTGGTGATTTGAGCCGGCCGGCTTGCAGCCACGTTAAATAAATCGCTAAACAGGCCGGGGACAGTGTGATCCCGGCCTGTGGAATTTTTCCAGGCCGGTTTTTTGTGCCCGCGCTGCGGGCACGATGGAGACCACATGTCCGAGATCAAGACCACCGCCCCAGTAACCTCCGCCTATCGTCGCGAGACCAGGCTGGTGCATTCCGGCACGCTGCGCTCGCAATATGGCGAGACCTCCGACGCGCTGTTCCTCACCCAGGGCTTCGTCTACGCCTCCGCCGAACAATGCGAGGCGCGCTTCACCGGCGACGACCCCGGCTTCCAGTATTCGCGGTTCTCCAACCCGACGGTATCGGCGTTCGAACAGCGCATGGCAGAGTTCGAAGGCGCCGAGGCGGCGCGCGCCACCGCCACCGGGATGGCGGCGGTGACCGCGGCGCTGCTGGCGCCGCTGCGCGCCGGCGATCACGTGGTCGCCTCCAAGGCGATGTTCGGCTCCTGCCGCTACGTGGTGGAAGACCTACTGCCGCGCTACGGCATCGAGTCGACGCTGATCGACGGGCTCGACCTCGACCAATGGCAGAAGGCGCTGCGGCCCAACACCAAGACGTTCTTTCTCGAAAGCCCGACCAATCCGACGCTCGACGTGCTCGACATCGGCGAGATCGCCAAGATCGCCCATGCCGGCGGCGCCCGCCTCGTGGTCGACAACGTGTTCGCGACCTCGCTGTGGCAGAGCCCGCTCGAACTCGGCGCCGACGTCGTGGTGTATTCGGCGACCAAGCATATCGACGGTCAGGGCCGCTGTCTCGGCGGTGTGGTGCTGTCGTCGAACGCCTTCATCGAAGAACACATCCAGATGTATCTGCGGCAGACCGGGCCGTCGCTGTCGCCGTTCAATGCCTGGGTGCTGTTGAAGGGGCTGGAGACGCTGGCGATCCGGGTCGAGCAGCAGACCAGCAACGCCGCGGCGGTCGCCGACGCGCTGGCCGGCCATCCGAAGATCACCCGGCTGATCTATCCCGGCCGCGACGATCATCCGCAGGCCGCTACGGTGAAGAAGCAGATGCGCGCCGGTTCGACGCTGGTCGGCTTCGACGTCAAGGGCGGCAAGGAAGGCGCGTTCCGCTTCCTCAACGCACTGCAGCTGACGCTGATCAGCAACAATCTCGGCGACGCCCGCAGCCTGGTCACCCATCCGGCGACCACCACGCACCAACGGCTGAAGCCGGAGGTGCGCGCCGAACTCGGCATCAGCGAGGGCTTCATCCGCTACTCCGCCGGGCTCGAGCACAAGGACGATTTGATCGCGGATCTGCACGCCGCGCTGGAAAAGGCGTAAGGCGACACGGCCGTCGTCCCGGCAAGCGAGCAACGCGAGCGCAAGCCGGGACACAAGTCACATTGTTAGCAATAGAACCGTTGTTAGCAATAGAATGCCGTCATCCTGAGGAGGCCGGCGAAGCCCGAAGGGCGCAGCCGGGCGTCTCGAAGGATGGCGGCGCGCGTACTCGTCGCCGTCATCCTTCGAGGCTCGCCCGGCCGCGCAAATGCGCGCCCCGGCGAGCACCTCAGGATGACGAGCCACCCGCCCGAGACGACGACGGCGGCCGACAGATTACATCGGCCGATAGGTGTGCACGTCGGCCGGCACGTTGACGCCGAGCTTGATCTGGCCGACCGAGCGGATGATGTCGTCGCCGAGCAATTGCGCGAAGCAGGCATAGCCCCAATCGTTCATGTGCAGGCCGTCGGCGATCACGAAGCTGTCGAACGGGATCGCCTGGGCCTCGTGCCATTGACGCATCACTTCGAAGCGCGGGAAGAAGCCGACGCGGCGCAGTTCGGCGACCCGGCCGAGCAGTTGCACCATGCGGCCGGCTTTCTCGGCCTTCTCGGTGACCCGCGGGGCATATTGCGGATCGACCAGCACGAGGTCGGCGCCGGCGGCCTGGATCGTGGTGATGCCGTCCTCGACCATCTTGGCGGTGTCCGCCGGATCGAGGTTGCGCAGGATGGCGTTGGTGCCGACCTGCCAGATCACCAGATCGGGCTTCAGATCCAGCACCGAGCTCTTCAGCCTCGCCATCATCTCGGGGGCGTCTTCGCCGCCCTGGCCGCGGTTGATCACCGAGATGTCGGCGGTCGGGTAATGCCGGCGCAGCTGCGCCGCCAGCCGGTTCGGATAGTTGAAAGCCGGCGAGGTCGAGCCGTAGCCCTGGGTCGAGGACGAGCCGAACGCCACGATCACCACCGGCGTTCCGGCGATCAGCTTGTTTGCGACATGCGGCAGCGAGCCCATCGGTTTCAGCCCGCCCTTCGGCGGCAGGCAGGGCACCCGGGTCAGGATGTCGCCGGCCTGTTTGGCGGCGTCCTTGACGCGGTCGATCGCCTTGCCGGCGAGACCCTTGTCGGGAAAGCGGTCCTGCGATTTATCTTGGGAGCTATCTTGCGGCTGCAGCGCGCCAGGCGCGTCGGCGGCCGCGGAAACCTCGGGATGAAGCGGCGCCGGCGCCGCATGGGCGGCCTGGGCGCGGGCCTGCGGCGCCCCCGCGAGCAACAGCAGCGCCGCCGCCACCGCGGTCGCCCGCCTCGCCTGTTTCACGCCATCACGCAACATTAACGCTGTATCCTCAATTCCCCCGGATTGATCCGGGCCGCGTCGATCACAAAGCTCGACAGCGCGCGCCCGATGCAGTCGTGCACGCGCTTGGCCAAATCGATCCCTGGCGACGGGCTGAACAGGTCGAACTCGCCCTTTTCATTCCATTCCCGCATGATCGCGAAACGGTCGAACAGCGGGACGTCGTGTTTCTGGGCCACCACGCGCAAATTGTCCAAATACGGCGCCGAGGAGATCATCGTCTCGGTGCGGGGGCTGTACTGCAGATTCATTAAAATCACGTCGGCACCGGCCTTCTGCATCAGCGTGACGCCCTCATCGACGGCGTCGCGGAACTCGTCGGGATCGACCGACCGGGTGGCGTCGAAGGTTCCGGTCTGCCAGATCACCAGCACCGGCTTGCGCTCCTCCATCATCTTGGCGAAGCCGGCGACCGCCTCCTCGGCGGTCTTCTTGACCTTCAGTTCCACCGCGACGTTGATCGTCGCCGCGGCAAGCTTTTCCTGCAGCGCGCTCTGCATCCGCCACGGATAAGCGGTGGCGTCGGCGGTCATGATGGTCGAGGACCGGCTGCCGACCACCAAGATGTCCAGTGGGCGGCCGGCTTTCAAGGCATCCGCGACCTTTGGCAGCGCGCTGTCGCTGGCCAACAGATATGCCGGCACATTGCAGCTGCCGGGTTGATCTTCCGCAAGGGCCAGGCCCGGCGCCAGCATGGCGAGCAGTACCAGCCCAAGCACCAGCCGAGGCCTGGCCGCCGATCTGGCCGTCATGCTGCCCCTCCCGCCAGGTCGGCGTCGTTGCCGGCGCCGCGCGATCCGGCCTTGGCTGCGACCCGTTTGTACCACGAAAACAGCCAGGCTGCGGCCGTCATCAGCACCACGCCGGAGACGCTGACCAGGAAATGCATCAGCGCGCCGCCGGCGATTTCGGCGAGGATGAAATAGCCGGCGAACGCCAGGAAAATGCCGAGGCAGAAAATCTCCAGCGAATGCTGGCCGCACAGGATCACCGGGCGCAGCCACGGCGATTTCAGGCCGGGCCAATCGCGGTGCAGAAACCGCACGGTGATCGCAGCCAGCGCCAGAAAATGCGCGAAACGCAGCACGTCGAGGTCGGTCTTGTTGATCGGATACATCCACTGTTCGATCAGCCGGGGCATCAGAGGATGCAGTTGCGGCACGTACCAGGTCAACGTGACAAAAAATGCCGCAAGAAGATAGGCGACAGATATCGCCAGCGTAATGTTGGAGGACAGAATCCGCGCCATCCGTTGTGCACCGCCGAGCGCGCACCACGCCCCGAATACAAACAGCAGTTGCCAGGCGTAGGGATTGAACGCCCACACCCCGCTCGGATAGGCGCTGAGATAAAGATCGAACTCCCAGGTCGCGGCATATAGCGCGACCGACAGCGTCAGCGCCAGATCCGGCTTGCGCAGCATCAGCCACAGGATCGGCGGCAGGAAGAACATCAAGACAATATAGAGCGGCAGCACGTCCATGTTGACCGGGCGAAACCGCAGCAGCAGCGCCTGCACGATGGTGACGTCGGGCTGCTTGAGAAAGTCCAGGATGCCCATTTCCTCGGAATATAACGGGCTTTCGAACGAGGTCGCGACGTAGGAAATTTCGGCGAGAAAGATCGTGAACAGGAACACGTGGGCGACGTAGATCTGCCAGACCCGCTTCAGGATGCGCGCCGCGGCAACCACAAAGCCCTGCTCGACCATGGCGCGGCCGTAAACAAATGCCGCGGTGTAGCCGGAGATGAAAATAAAAATCTCGGTGGCGTCGCTGAAGCCGTAATTGCGGATGGTCAGCCAGGTCAGGATATTGGGCGGCAGGTGGTCGATGAAGATCAGCCACAGCGCCAGGCCGCGAAACAGATCGAGCCGCAGCTCGCGCTTGCCGGCGGCCGGCGGCTTGGCGGCGGGAGGTGGAATCGGCCCGGCGACGTCGGTGCCGAACGGCGCTGCGGCAGTGGATTCAGCGACGGACGTCATGGGGCACCGTTCAGACAGATCAGGGTCGCGGATCGGCGCGACCGGCCGGATCGCGCTGAGCGTGGAAGAAATGCACGGATCGGCCCACGAATTGCAAGGTCGTCGGCTTGCAAAGTTGTCGGCCCCGGCCGGCGCCGGATGCGCGCGATCGATCGCCGCGAGGAACCGAACCGGACCGGATCATTTGAGTCCACGTCGGCTACCACGCAACTGTGTTGAAACGGCGGTCCGGCCGATGACGCCGCCGCCAAATCTGGTTGCGGCGCCTAATTTCGCGTATAATGGAAAAAACTGAAAGACGCCCGCTATGTACCGTGCCGTAACCCGCCAGATCGAGGTGACCGTTGAGCCGAACTTCCTGCCGGAACGCTCGTCGGCGGAAAACCGCCAGTTCTTCTGGTCCTACACCATCGTCATCATCAATTCCGGCGACGAGACGGTGCAGCTGCGCACCCGGCACTGGATCATCACCGACGCCTCGGGCCGCAAGCAGGAAGTCCGCGGCGAAGGCGTGGTCGGCGAACAGCCGGTGCTGGAGCCGGGGCAGCGCTTCGAATACACCTCGGGCGTGCCGCTGCCGACCGCCTCGGGCTTCATGGCCGGGCGCTATCAGATGGTCACCGCCAGCGGCGAGCCGTTCGAGATCGACGTGCCGGCCTTCTCGCTGGACAGCCCGGAAGCCAAGCGGACGTTGAATTAGCGGCCTCGGAATCGGCCGGCTTTGCGTTTCATCGGTCGTCGTCGCCCCAAAACACGCTGTCATTCCGGGGCGTGAGGCCGCGCCAGCCTGGAATCTCGCAACAGGTCCGACGCTTGTTCACGCCGCGAGATTCCGGGTTCACTCGCGGCTCACGCCGCTTGTGCCCCGGAATAACCGGATGCAAGGTCGACGTTGCTCGGCCCCGACCTGATAGTTGGGCCACGCATCGCCATGACTGCAAACGCCGCGACGCTGCTACTCCACCCCGGCCTCTTGCGGCGTGAATTCATAGACCGACGAGCAGAACTCGCAGGTCACCACCACCTTGCCGTCCTTGACCATCTCGGCGCGGTCCTTGGCTTCGAAGTTCGACAGCATCGCCGACACCGCCTCGCGCGAGCAGGAACATTGGGCGCGCAGCGACAAGGGCGCGAACACCCGCACGCCGCGCTCGTGAAACAGCCGATACAGCAGGCGCTCGCCGGAGAGGTCCGGATCGATCAGTTCGATGTCCTCGACGGTGCCGATCAGCGACTGACCCTCGACCCAGGCGTCGTCGTCCGGCACCTCGTTGACCGCGCGGCCTTCCGGCGCATCGCCGGGATGCAGATCGCGCTGCGCCCGTGCCGCCGCCTTGGGGAGAAACTGCAGCAACATGCCGCCGGCGCGCCAGCGATGTTTCGGGCCGTCGCCGCCGCGCCATTCCTCGCCGACAGCGAGCCGCACCTTGGTCGGGATCTGCTCGGAGCGCAGGAAATATTCATGCGCGGCGTCTTCCAGGTCGCCGCCCTCCAGCGCCACCAGGCCCTGATAGCGCTTCATGTCGGCGCCCTGGTCGATGGTCATGGCGAGATGGCCGCGGCCCAGCAATGCTGCGGAATCCTGTCCCTCGGAGAGCCTCGTCTTGTCGAACCGGGCGTAGGCGCGGATGCGGTCCGGCGCCTGGAAATCCACGATCAGGAACGACACCGGGCCGTCGGTCTGGGTCTGCAGGATGAAGCGGCCGTCGAATTTCAATTGCGAGCCGAGCAGCGTCGCGAGCACGATGGCCTCGCCGAGCAATTTGCCGACCGGGGCCGGATAATCGTGCTTGGTGAGGATGTCGTCGAGCGCGGGGCCAAGCCGGGTCAGCCGGCCGCGCAGATCGAGCGAGCCCACCTCGAACGGCAGCACCTGGTCGTCGACGGGAACCGGCGACGGCGCGCGCTCCGGCGGAGTGGCTTGGATTTTCGGATCGGGGGATTGCGATGTCATGACGCTCTATCTGGGGTCAGCGTGTTGCGATGAAAACCCCCGGCGCGCGGGGAAAGGTGATGCAGGATGCACGCTCCCTCCCTCTCCCCTTGTGGGAGAGGGTGGCTTCGCGAAGCGAAGCCGGGTGAGGGGTCGAGGGATCGGTCGGTGTCACCCCTCATCCGGCACGGACTTCGTCCGTGCCACCTTCTCCCACAAGGGGAGAAGGAAGAAAGGGCAGGGCCGCGGAGCTTGTTAGGAGACCGCCTCAGCCCACCGCGTCGAAGCACCAGGCCAGAATGCCCTTCTGCGCGTGCAGGCGGTTTTCCGCCTCGTCGAACACCACCGATTGCGGACCGTCGATGATCTCGTCGGTGACCTCCTCGCCGCGATGCGCCGGCAGGCAGTGCATGAACAGCGCGTCGGGCTTCGCCAGCGACATCAGCTTGGCGTTGACCTGATAGGGCTTCAGCAGATTATGGCGATGCTCACCGTCCTTGTCGCCCATCGACACCCAGGTGTCGGTGATGACGCAATCCGCGCCCTTCACCGCCTCTTCCGCGTCGGTGCCGAGCACGATCGGCGCGTCGGTGGCCTTGATCCAGTCCTTCAGCAGCTTGTTCGGCGCCAGTTGCGGCGGCGTCGCCACCTTCAGGTTGAAACGGAAGCGCTCGGCGGCGTGCGCCCACGACGCCAGCACGTTGTTGTCGTCGCCGGTCCAGGCGATGGTGCGGCCCTCGATCGGGCCGCGATGTTCCTCGAAGGTCATCAGGTCGGCCATCACCTGGCAGGGATGCGAGCGCCGCGTCAGCCCGTTGATCACCGGCACGGTGGCGAACGCCGCGAGCTCCAAGAGCGCGTCGTGGCTGAGGATGCGGATCATGATGGCGTCGACATAGCGCGACAGCACCCGCGCGGTGTCGGCGATGGTTTCGCCGCGGCCGAGCTGCATTTCGGCGCCGGTCAGCATGATCGACTCGCCGCCGAGCTGCCGCATGCCGACGTCGAACGAGACGCGGGTGCGGGTCGAGGGCTTCTCGAAGATCATCGCCAGGGTTTTGCCCTCCAGCGGCTTCTCGCGGATGGTGTGACGGGCCTTCTGCGCTTTCAGCTTGGCCTTCAAGGCGACGCCAGCGTCGAGCATGGCGCGCAGCTCGGCGGTCGGCATCTCGCTGAGATCGAGAAAATGACGCGGCGACTTGCTCATGACGCAACCTCACGCTTCGCTGCCGGCGCCGACAGCGCGACACAGGCGCGCTCCAGCCGCTCGACCGCCTCGTCGATCTCGGCTTCAGAGACGATCAAGGGCGGCAGCAGCCGCACCACATTGTCGCCGGCGCCGACCGTGAGCAGTTTCTGCTCGCGCAGCGCCGCCACCAGATCGGTCGACGGCACCACCGCCTTCAGGCCGATCAGCAGGCCTTCGCCGCGCAGTTCGGCGAGCACGCCGGGATAGCGATCGACCACCGAGGCGAGTTTCTGCCGCGCCAGCCGCGCGATCTGCTGCACACGCTCGAAGAAGCCCGGCTTCAGCATGATGTCGAGCACCGCGTTGCCGGCGGCGACCGCCAGCGGATTGCCGCCGAAGGTCGAGCCGTGCGAGCCCGGCAGCATGCCGGACGCGGCGGCCGCAGTGGCAAGGCAGGCGCCTATCGGAAAGCCGCCGCCGAGCGCTTTGGCCAGCGACATCACGTCCGGGGTCACACCGAACCGCTGATGCGCGAACAGGATGCCGGTGCGGCCCATACCGGTCTGCACCTCATCGAAGATCAGCAGCAGGCCGTGCTGGTCGCACAATTCGCGCAGCGCCCGGAAGAACGCCGGCGGCGGCGAGCGCACGCCGCCCTCGCCCTGCAGCGGCTCGATCAGGATGCCGGCGGTGCCGGGGCCGATCGCGGCCTTCATCGCCGCGATGTCGCCGAGCGGCACCTGGTCGAAGCCGTCGACCGGCGGGCCGAAACCGTCGAGATATTTCGCCGATCCGGTCGCCGCCAACGTCGCCAGGGTGCGACCGTGGAAGGCGCCCTCGAAGGTGATGATACGGTAGCGCTCCGGATGGCCTTTGGCGGCGTGGTGCTTGCGGGTGATCTTGATCGCGCATTCCATCGCCTCGGCGCCGGAATTGGCGAAGAACACCAGGTCCGCAAAGCTGTGCTCGCACAACCGCGCCGCCAGCCGCTCGCCGTCCGGGCTCTTGAACAAATTCGACATGTGCCAGAGCTGCGTCGACTGCTCCTGCAGCGCCGCCACCAGATGCGGGTGGCAATGGCCGAGCGCATTGACGGCGACGCCGCTGGTGAAATCCAGATAGCGCTCGCCGGTGGTCGAGATCAGCCAAACCCCTTCGCCGCGCGCGAAGGCGAGATCCGCCCTGGCAAATACCGGCAAAAGATGGGAGGTCGTAGCGCTCTTGGACATGGCCGATCCGATCGGAAGTTGGGGTGGAGCTCGATCCGCGGCGATCGCGCGATCGGGCTGAGCGACCCCGGAAACGAAACGTGCCGCCTTTCCAGGCGGCACGTGGCATTATTCTATGTGCGCTGCGATCACTGTCAACCTGTGTGTGCGTCAGAGTTCCCGCAATCGCCGCCGAGCGCCGCCGCGCCTCGACAAAAATAGGCCGATACGTGCAATCCTAGTAGTTAGAAGGTGTGGACGCACCTGCCCGGACTCTTGCGCGAGAGTCACGGCATATTGTAGCCTTTGGTCTGTCGGGTACGACATCTCGTGCACGGTTTGTGATCCACTCGAGTCCTCAGTACTGCGTAACGCCCGCGCGCGCTTGCAGCGTGCGGCGAGGGCTAAGGGATTCTGCCGACAGGGATTTTGCAGACATTTGAGTCGCAGCGCGGCCCTGGAACGGCGGCCGCGACACGAAGGGATAGAGCGATGACGGTATTGACCTGGACCGACGATCGCGTCGAACAATTGAAGAAGCTCTGGGAAGGCGGGCTGTCGGCCAGCCAGATCGCCGCAGAGCTCGGCAATGTGACGCGCAACGCGGTGATTGGCAAAGTTCACAGGCTCGGCCTGTCGGGACGCGCCAAGAGCCCGACGTCGGCGGCGCCGCGCCCGCGCAAGGCGCGTCCGGCCCAGCACATGATGCGGGTGACGCGCCCGGTGTCGCGCGGCAACACCGCGCTGGCGCATGTGTTCGAGGTCGAAGCCGAGCCGGATCCGGTGACGCACGACAATGTGGTGCCGATGAGCCAGCGGCTCAGCCTCTTGGAGCTCAACGAGGCGACCTGCCATTGGCCGATCGGCGACCCGAGCAATCCGGAATTCTTTTTCTGCGGCGGCAAGGCGCTGCAGAGCCTGCCCTATTGTGCGCATCACTCGCGCATCGCCTACCAGCCGGCGGGCGATCGCCGCCGCCAGCAAGCCAAGCCGACGCGCTAAGCGCGCGGCGATTTTTCTCGACGACGACTGCTCAGGATGCGACGTCATCCTGAGGTGCCCGCGCTCGCGAAGCGCCTCTTCACGTGATGAGTTGCGCGCGGGCCTCGAAGGATGACGCCACGGCGCGCGGCTTCCATCCCTGCAGCAAGCCCATCGCAGATCAGCCGTCGCCCTTCGAGGCGCGCCGGCTCCGTGTTTGGTTTTGCGCCCATTCGCCGGCGCGCACCTCAGGGTGACGGGGCCTGGCCTGATGCAACGCTGCACGCGTTGCACGGCGGGCCGCGGCGAGATCAACACCCACGGCGTCCACACACCACCCGTTCCATCACTCCGCCTTGGCGAAGCGATCGGCCGTTCGGATGAACTACTCCGCCTTGGCGAAGCGGTCGTCGAGCGCGTAGCCGGCGCCGCGCACGGTGCGGATCGGGTCCTGCTCGCGGCCGGGATTGAGCAATTTGCGCAGCCGGCCGATATGCACGTCGACGGTGCGCTCGTCGATATAGATGTCGCGGCCCCAGACGCTGTCGAGCAATTGTTCGCGGCTGAACACCCGGCCGGGATGCTCGAGGAAGAACTCCAAAAGCCGATATTCGGTGGGCCCGAGATCGATCGGCCGGCCGGAGCGCGCCACCCGGCGCTTGTCGCGGTCGAGCTCGATGTCGCCATAGGCCAGCACGGTGGCGAGCCGCTCGGGGCTGGCGCGCCGCAACAGGCCGCGCACCCGCGCCAGCAATTCCGGCACCGAGAACGGCTTGACGATGTAGTCGTCGGCGCCGGTAGCAAGCCCGCGGACCCGCTCACTTTCCTCGCCGCGCGCGGTCAGCATGATGATCGGCAGTTGCTTGGTTTCCGGCCGCGCCCGCAAGCGGCGGCACAATTCGATACCGGACAGCCCCGGCAGCATCCAGTCCAGCACGATCAGGTCGGGAATCCGCTCCTTCAGCCTTGTGTCGGCGTCGTCGCCGCGCGCCACGGTTTCGACGTCGTAGCCTTCGGCGTCGAGGTTGTAGCGCAGCAGCGTCGTCAGCGCTTCTTCGTCTTCAACTACCAGGATGCGGGCGCTCATCTATCCGTCTCTCATGTGTTGCCGGGTGCGGCGTCGGCGAAATTGGTCATGTCGCCCTTCGGCCGCTTGTCGAGGATCTGCTGGCCTTCGATCATGTAGAACACGGTCTCGGCGATGTTGGTGGCGTGGTCGCCGATCCGCTCGATGTTCTTGGCGCAGAACATCAGATGGATGCAGAAGCTGATGTTGCGCGGGTCTTCCATCATGTAGGTGAGCAGTTCGCGGAACAGCGAGGTGCAGATCGCGTCGACCTCCTCGTCGCCGTTCCACACCACCATCGCCGCCGGCAGATCGTGCGCGGCGTAGGCGTCGAGCACCGCCTTGACCTGCGACTGAACCAGGTCGGTCATGTGCTCGAGGCCGCGGATCAGCTTCAAGGGATGGAAGTCGTTGTCGAGCGCGTTGACGCGCTTGCCGATGTTCTTGGCGAGGTCGCCGATCCGCTCCAGATCGGTGGCGACGCGCAGCGCGCCGACGATCTCGCGCAGGTCGACCGCCATCGGCTGCCGCCTTGCGATGGTCAGCACCGCGCGCTCCTCGATCACCCGCTGCAACTGGTCGATCTCGGAATCGGCGGCGACCACGCGGGCGCCGAGCGCGACGTCGCGGCGGGTCAGGGCGTCGACCGAATCCACGATCTGCCGCTCGGCGAGGCCGCCCATCTCGGCGACCAGCCGCGTCAGTTCCTGCAGATCGCTGTCGAAAGCCTTGGTGGTGTGTTCGAAAGCCATGTTGGTTCTTTCTGCCTCAGCCGAAGCGGCCGGTGATGTAATCCTGGGTCCGGCGATCGGAGGGCGAAGTGAAGATCTTGTTGGTTTCGCCGAATTCGATCAACTCGCCGAGATACATGAAGGCCGTGGAATCCGACACCCGCGCCGCCTGCTGCATATTATGGGTGACGATGGCGATGGTGTAGTCTTCCTTCAATTCGTCGATCAGTTCCTCGATCTTGGCGGTGGAAATCGGGTCCAGCGCCGAGCAGGGTTCGTCGAACAGGATCACTTCCGGCCGCACCGCGATGGTGCGGGCGATGCACAGCCGCTGCTGCTGGCCACCGGACAGGCTGAGGCCCGAGGCGCCGAGCTTGTCCTTGACCTCGTTCCACAACGCGCCGCCGCGCAGCGCGCGTTCCACCCGGTTGTCCATCTCCGATTTGGAGATCTTCTCGTACAGCCGGACGCCGAAGGCGATGTTCTCGTAGATCGTCATCGGAAACGGCGTCGGCTTCTGGAACACCATGCCGACCCGCGCCCGCAGCAGGTTGAGGTCGAGCTTGGCGTCGAGCACGTTCTGGCTGTCCAGCATCACCTGGCCGGTGGCGCGCTGGCCCGGATAGAGATCGTACATCCGGTTGAACACCCGCAACAGCGTCGACTTGCCGCAGCCCGACGGGCCGATGAAGGCGGTGACCCGGTTGGCGATCAGATTGAGGTTGATGGCCTTCAGCGCGTGGTTGTCGCCGTAGTAGAAATTGAGGTCGCGAACGCTGACCTTGGCGCGCTCGATCTGGCCGCCCACCGCGGGCGGCGGCGCGCCGACGTCCGGAACGCTGGTGGTAATCGAAATCTCGGTCATTTCGCAGTCCTCTCGGCGCCAAGAATACGCGCGCCAATGTTCAGGGCCAGAACGGTCAGGGTGATGATCAAAGCCCCGCTCCAGGCGAGCTGCTTCCAGTACTCGTAGGGGCTTTGCACGAAATTGTTGATGGTCACCGGCAGGTTGGCCATGGTCTTGGTGAGATCCAGGCTGAAGAACTGGTTGCTCAGCGCGGTGAACAAGAGTGGCGCGGTCTCGCCGGCGACCCGGGCGGTGGCGAGCAATACGCCGGTGATCAGCCCGGCGCGGGCGGCGCGGTAGGCGATCCGTTTGATCACCAGCGAGCGCGGCAGGCCGAGCGCGGAGGCCGCCTCGCGCAGCGAACTCGGCACCAAGAGCAGCATGTCCTCGGTGGTGCGCACCACCACCGGGATCACGATCACCGCCAGCGCCAGCGAGCCCGCAAAGGCCGAGAAGCCGCCCATCGGCACCACCACCGCGCCGTAGATGAACAGGCCGATGATGATCGAAGGCGCCGACAACAGGATGTCGTTGATGAAGCGGATCACCGAGGTCAGCTTGTCGTGCTTGCCGTATTCGGCCAGATAAGTGCCGGCGAACAGCCCGAGCGGCGCGCCGATCCCCACCCCGATCACCGTCATGATGATCGAGCCGACGATGGCGTTGAGCAAGCCGCCGTCGGTGGAGCCCGGCGGCGGGGTGTTCTGGGTGAACACCTGATAGTTGATACCGGCGAGGCCGTTGTAGAACAGCGTGAACAGGATCATCGCCAGCCAGGTGACGCCGAATAGCGTCGCCGCCAGGCACAGCGCCTTGACGGTGAAATCGGAGCGGCGGCGCGATTTGTAGATCGGGTTCATGGCGTCACCTTGAGGGGCCTGATCCGGCGCGACCGCCGCGGGGGAGCGTTGCGGCATGGCTAGTTCCCCGCCTTGCGTTCGAGCCGCATCAGCATCAGCCGCGCCGCCGACAGCACCAGAAAGGTCAGCACGAACAGCAACAGGCCGAGCAGGATCAGGCCGGACTGATGCAACCCGTCGCTCTCGGCGAATTCGGAGGCGATCGCCGCGGAGATCGTGGTGCCCGGCGAGAACACCGAGCCGGTGATGCGGAAGGCGTTGCCGATGATGAAGGTCACCGCCATGGTCTCGCCGAGCGCGCGGCCGAGCGCCAGCATGATGCCGCCGATCACGCCGACCCTGGTGTAGGGGATCACCACCTTGCGCACCACTTCCCAGGTGGTGCAGCCGATGCCGTAGGCGGCTTCCTTCAAGACCGGCGGCACGGTCTTGAACACGTCGACCGAAATCGCGGTGATGAAGGGCAGTACCATGATCGCCAGGATCAATGCTGCGTTGAACAGGCTGAGATAGGACGGCGGACCGGCGAAGATCGAACCCAGCACCGGCACGCCGTCGAACGCCTTGATCAGGAACGGCTGCAGATGATTGGCCATGAACGGGCCGAGCACGAAGAAACCCCACATGCCGTAGATGATCGAGGGAATCCCGGCCAGCAGTTCGACCGCGAGGCCGATCGGCCGGCGCGCCCATTGCGGGCACAATTCGGTGAGGAAAATCGCGATGCCGATGCCGACCGGGATCGCGATCACCATGGCGATCACCGAGGTCACCAGCGTGCCGTAGATCGGCCCCAGCGCGCCGAGGATCGGCGGGTCGTTGGCCGGCGCCCAGCGCTGGGTGAACAGGAAGGAAAATCCGAATTCGCGGATCGCGGGCCAGGCCCCGGCGATCAGCGAGATGATGATGCCGCCGAGGATCAGCAGCACCGAGATCGCGCACAGCCGCGTGGTCCAGTAGAAGGCCAGGTCGCCGAGCTTGAATGCGCTCAGCGCCTTGGCGCGGTCATAGGGGCCAGCGGCCGCTTCCATTCCGGTGCTTTGAACGGCCATATCTGCCACGCAAGTCCCCTGTACTACAATTGAACGCTACGAAAGCGCAATGCCTGCTCCAGAGCGAATTCGGCTCGGAAGCTGGCGCCGCGGTTGTCATTCGGGATCCGCCCCTGTGGGCGCAAGCCCGGACGCCATCCTTCGACGGGCGATGGAATCCGGGAACCAGTTGCCGCTGCGCTGCCCGCGCCCCGCTTGCCGCGGGGCGCGAACGCTTCGATCGGCTTAGCTCTTGATGTCGGCCGACCAGGTCTTCTCGATCAGCTTGACGACCGGCTCGGGGATCGGAATGTAGTCGAGCTCTTCCGCCGCCTTGCCGCCCTTCTCGAACGCCCATTTGAAGAACTTGATGGCTTCGGCGGAGGCCGCCTTGTCGACCGGCTCCTTGTGCATCAGGATGAAGGTCGCCGCGGTGATCGGCCAGGAGGCTTCGCCGGGCTGGTCGGTCAGGATCAGGTAGTAGCCAGGCGCCTTGGCCCAGTCCGCATTGGCGGCGGCGGCCTGGAATGCGGCGACGGTCGGCTGCACGGTCTTGCCGGCCTTGTTGATCAGCCCGGTATAGGTCAGCTTGTTCTGCTTGGCGTAGGCATATTCGACATAGCCGATCGAATTCTTGGTCTGGCTGATGTTGCCGGCGACGCCTTCATTGCCCTTGGCGCCGACGCCAGCCGGCCATTCCACCGCGGTGCCGGACCCGACCTTGGTCTTCCAGTCGGCGCTGGCCTTGGACAGATAGTCGGTGAAGTTGAAGGTGGTGCCCGAACCGTCGGAGCGGCGCACCACGGTGATGGCGTCGGAGGGCAGCTTCAGCTTCGGATTGAGCTTGGCGATCGCGGCATCGTCCCATTTGGTGATCTTGCCGAGATAGATGTCGGCCAGGGTTTCGCCATCGAACACCAGCTCACCCGGCTTGATGCCTTCGAGATTGACCACCGGCACGATCGCGCCCATCACCTGCGGCCATTGCACCAGGCCGTCCTTCTCGAGCTGCTCGGCCTTGAGCGGCGCGTCGGTGGCGCCGAAGGTCACGGTCTTGGCCTGGATCTGCTTGATGCCGGCGCCGGAGCCGATCGACTGGTAGTTCAGACCGTTGCCGGTCTCCTTCTTGTAGGTGTCGGCCCATTTGGAATAAATCGGGAACGGGAAGGTGGCCCCGGCCCCGGTGATATCGGCGGCGAACGCCGACGTCGACGCGGCAACCAGGCCGGCGGCGACGATTGCCTTGAAGAAATTCATCGGAGGTCTCCATCTGGTAAGCGAAGCGCTCTGCGCGCCCGATTGCGCTTACCCCGCCCATCTACGGGCGAGCGATTGACCTTTTATGAGGGTTTGATGACAGTCATGTGACTGAGACAAGCCACTGATTTCAAATCAATTTCGGCCGCGACCCTAGGGCTTTCCCGGAGGGAAACAGGCGGTGAAGGTGGCGCCTTTGGTGAGCACGGATTCGATCAGCAAACGGCCGCGATGCCGGTTAACGATATGTTTCACCAGCGACAATCCTAGCCCGGTACCGCCTTGGGCGCGGCTGTCGCCGACGTCGACGCGGTAGAATCGCTCGGTCAACCGCGGCAGGTGCTCGGGCGCGATGCCGGGGCCGAAATCCCGCACCACGACGCGATATTCGAGCACCCCCTCGCCCGAATTGGCCTGCGTCAGCGCGACGCTGACCCGGCCGCCGGAGGCGCCGTATTTCAGCGCGTTTTCGATCAGGTTTTCGAACAGCCGCAACAGCTCCTCGCGGTCGCCGGCGATCGTCGCCGCCGCGGCGGGGAATTCGGTCTCGATCACCACCCCGCGTTCCTTGGCCAGCGGCTCCAGCCCCTCGATCACCTGGCGGATCAGCGGCACGATATCGACCAGCGCGTCGGGCCGCACATGCGCCGACAACTCCACCCGCGACAGCGACAACAGATCGTCGATCAGCCGCGCCATCCGCTTGGCCTGGGTCTGCATGATGCCGAGAAACCGTTCGCGCGCCTTGACGTCGTCGCGCGCCGGGCCCTGCAGCGTATCGATGAAGCCGGACAACGCCGCCAGCGGCGTGCGCAATTCATGGCTGGCATTGGCGACGAAATCGGCGCGCATTTCCTCGACCCGGCGCAGCGGGGTGAGGTCGTGGAAGGTCATCAGCATGCATTGCTCGGTGCCATCGAACGCGGTCGGCACCGGCACCGGGGTGATGATCAGTTCCAGCCAGCGATCGACCGGGACGTGATCGAGATACATCGCGCGGCGCGGCTGCGCAGTGGCGATGGCTTCGCGCAGCGCGATGACGAATTCCGGCGAGCGCAGCGCGAACTGCGCGAATTCGTTGACGCGTAGCGCCGGCGCGAGCTGCGCCGCGGCGACGTTGAGGTGCAGCACCCGTCCGGCGCGGTCGAGCAGCACCGCGGGGTCCGGCATGCCGGCCACCACGGCGCGCACCACCGCGGTCTGCACCGGATTGACGCCGAGCTGCTCCTCGCGCGTCGCCACCGCGTCGTGCAGCCGCCACGGCACCAGCGCCGCTGCGACGATACAGATGAAGCCGGCGATCGCCCGCGCCGGCGCCAGCCCGGCAAACAACACCAGAGCCGCCAGCACCAGGCCGGCCATCAGCAGCACGATCGCGGAATGCCGCAGCCGGTCCGCCCACCGCGCCAGCAGCGAGGTCTCGGCCGGCCCCGGCAGGGGCGGGCCGATCGGGCGGATCTGGTCGTCGGGCGGGCGGGCGCGCATGGCTATCCCGGGGTCGGGTCTTCGCGGACCGGCTTGGCGTCGAGCGCCACCGCGATCTTGCGCAACCGTTTGGAGCGGGCGCCGAGCACCAGCTCACGGATCGCCAGCACGATCACCGAAAGGACGAAAGGAGCGACGTAATACAGCATGCGGAACAGCAGCATGCCGGCCAGCAGGTCTTCCTTGTCCATCTGCCACAGCCCGACCAGCATGGCGGCGTCGAACACCCCGAGGCCGCCCGGCGAATGGCTGGCGAAGCCGAGCAGCGTCGCCGAGACGAAGATCACCGCCACCACGACGAAGCCGACATTGGGCTCGTCCGGCACCAGCACATACATCGCCAGCGCGCAGAAGCCGAGGTCGATGATGCCGATCGCGATCTGCACCAGGGTCAGCATGCCGCCCGGCAGCGTGACCTTCCAATGCCCGCGGCCGACGCAGCGCGGCGCGATCGAAACCCAGGTCACATAGCTGAGAAGCCCGACGATGATGATGATGGCGCCGGCGCGGTTGACCCAGGGCGGCAGCTGATCGATCGCCGAGGCGGCCTCCGGATGATAGGCGATGCCGAGCCCGAGCACCGCGGCATTGCCGAGCCAGAACGTCAGCCCGGCGAGAAAGCAGATCTTCGCGACGTCGACGCCGTCCAGCCCCCACGCCGAATAGATCCGATAGCGCACCGCGCCGCCGGTGAACACGCTGGCGCCGACATTGTGGCCGATCGAATAGCTGGCGAACGCCGCCAGCGCGTTGACGCGGTAGGGCACGTCGGGCCGGCCGATCGCGCGCACCGCGAACAGATCGTAGAACGTCAGGGTGAAATAGCCGGCGGCGACAAACAACGCGGACAGCGCCACCGAGCTCGGCTCGGTCTGTTTCACCGCATCGATCACGTCCTCGACGTCGATGCCGCGCAACATATGAAAGAGCACGTAGCAGGCAATCGCGATGACCACGACGCTGATCAAATAGCCGAGCTTATGCAGGATTTGCTTCTGGCGCAGAAACGAGACCGCCCTGCGTATTGCTTCCAGCATCTAGACCTCGAATGCGCTTCCGTCGGCAGTGGCGATCAGGCCCGACATAGCCGTTGCCGGTTTGTCTCCCGAACAGGGTGGTAGCGCGTTTCCGAGCGAAGTGGAAATCGGCCGGTGCGTCAACTGCGCTCCTCAAGCTTATTAAAGACGGAATAGCCCAAACGGTTGCACGGCTTAGCCGGTTCGCGCGGGCGCGGGACAATGCGCCACGGCAGAAGGCGCGGTCAGGCAGCGCCCTGGTGTCGCGAAACCACCCAGAAGCGCAACCAGGAGCCGACCGCGCAGCCGGCGAGGTAGACCGCCAGCATCACCAGGCCGAGGTCGAGCCAATAGCCCGGACGGCCCGGCACCAGCCGCGCCAGCGCCAGCCCGAGCAGCCCCGCCACCAGCAGTCCGAGCCAGCCCGCCGCGGCCTTGGACAGTCCGTGGCCGCGGTGCACCACCGCGATCCAGCCCATCGCAAAGCCGAGCAGCCCCGCGCCGAGCAACCAGCCCCAGTAAAATGACGCCAGCGTGACCATCGCCGCTACCTCACCATGAATTCGATGCGGCGATTCTGCGCCTTGCCTTCGTCGTTGTCATTCGGCGCCACCGGCGCACTGCTGCCATAGCCGACCGGGCGGAAGCGCTCCGCCGGCAGGCCGGCCCGCACCATATACTCCGATACCGCCTGGGCGCGTTTTTCCGACAGGCTCTGATTGAAGGCGCTGTCGCCGTCGCCGTCGGTATGGCCGGCAATCTCGATGGTGGCGTTGGGACAACGCAGCGCGATCTCGATCAGCCGGTCGAGCAGCCCGGCGGAATCCGGATCGATGGTGGCGCGGCCGGATTCGAAGCGGATTTTGCTCTTGGCCAGCAGATCGGCAAACAATTGCTGGCACACCGTGGGGTCGACCGGCGCCGCCGCCGGCTTCACCGAGACCTCGGTCTTGACCTGCCAGCCCTGCGGCAACTCCTTGGCGAGCCCGGCGCGGATCTGGCTGACCGCCTCGTCATACAAGGCGTCGCCGGACAGCATCACGGCGCGGTCGGACACCACCAGCGTGCCGGTCGACAGCCGCGACAGCGCGCCGAGCGCTGCCACCACCGCGTTGGAAAACCCGGCCGGGGCGCCGACGCTGGCCTTCAGATTGTCCACAACCTTTTCCGAGAAGAACTTGCGCGCGGCGGCCGCCGCCAGCGCGGCGTGCACGGCGTTGTCCGGCACGTAGCCGGTCAGCGTCAGCGTCACCGCGACCGGGTCCTTGTTGGCCTGGAACACGTAAGGCGGCGCCTTGATGTCGTTGGTGACGACGCTGAACTCGTCCGGCAGGTTCTTCAGCGCCGCGGCGATCGCCTCGCGGCCGCCGAGGTCGCGCGCCATCCCCGACAGGCTGACCTTGCTGTCGGTCAGGGTGATCTTGCCTTCCTTCAGCCGGCCGATTTGGTCGATCAGCAACAGCGCCGCGGCGTCGAAGCGCTGCGGCGCGCCGCGCGCCAGCGCCATCCGGTCGGCGATTTCGATGCCGTTCAGGCTGCCGCGCGCGGCGTCGAGCAGCCGAGCCTTGCTGGCCGGCAGCGGCGTCGAGCCGCCGAGCGTCACCCGCACCACGTCGCGTTCCACCGACCAGACATAGGGCTTCGCCTCGGCCACCAGCCGGGTGTCGTCATTGACCAGCCGCACGCCGGGCACCGCTTCCACGGTGGCGACCGCGCTGCGCCGGCCGTCCTCGGAAAACGCCTCCGCGGTGAAGGTCACGTCGCGGCCGGCGACCGCGATCTGGGTCTTATCGAGAACCGTATCCTTGAGCGCGGCAGTGGCGCGCGCCGCGACGTCGGCTTCCAGGGGAACGGTGGTGGTCCAGGCCGCCAGGCCCCACAGCACCAGCAACGGAACCGCACCCGGCCACCATTTGCTGCTCCATCTGACAAGTCCGCGCATTCGACATCCTGCTGGTCGGGAACCAGAGAGAAAACAAACCCTTGCAGGGCTGTCAAACGGCAAATGCGGCAAATCGAAACAACTCTCCCGGATCCGCAGTTCGCCAGCGCGACGCGCCGTTCCGCCCCGCCGGCGTCGGCATTAGAGTTTCCTTAGCCGATGCGAGCTAGTCTCAGTCCATGGCGCCCACCAAGCTCGGCGAATTGATGAAGCGGTTTCGAAACAATGTCATCCGTGCCGGACTCGGCGCGCTGTACTTCACCGGAGCCCACCACGCGTTGCGGCCGATCTTCGCCGGCGTCGGCACCATTTTCGTGCTGCACCATGTGCGGCCGGCGCGCGACGCCGCGTTCCAGCCCAACCACCATCTCGAGGTGACGCCGGATTTCCTGCGCGCGACGCTGGGCTATCTGCGCGCCAGCGGCATCGATATCGTCAGCCTCGACGAAGCGCGGCGCCGGCTGGTCGAGCAGGACTTTTCCCGCCGCTTCGCCTGCCTGACGCTGGACGACGGCTATCGCGACAACCGGGATTTCGCGCTGCCGCTGTTTCGCGAATTCGAGGCGCCGTTCACCGTCTACGTCACCAGCGATTTCGCGCAAGGCATCGGCCGGTTGTGGTGGGTGGCGCTGGAGCGCCTGATCGCCAGCACCGAGCAGATCGACGTTTCGATCGATGGCGTCGAGGAACGGATCGACTGCGCCAGCGACGCCGCCAAGCAGGCGGCGTTCGAGCGGCTGCACGGCTGGATCCGCACCCTATCCGACGCCGGCGAGGTCGGCCGCGAGGTCGCCGCGCTGTGCGCGCGCCACGGCATCGACGACCTCGAAATCACCCGCGACCTCTGCATGCCGTGGGATGAGCTGACGGCGTTCGCCGAAGATCCGCTGGTGACCATCGGGGTCCACGGCATCACCCATAGCAACCTCGCCAAGCAGAGCGAGGTGATCGCCAAACACGAGATCGCCTACAGCCGCAAATGCATCGAAGCCGCGCTGCAGCGGCCGGCGCTGCACCTCGCCTATCCCTATGGCGACAAGGCCGCCGCCGGCGCCCGCGAATTCGCGCTGGCGCAGGCGCTCGGCTTCAGGACCGCGGTGACAACCCGCCCCGGCATGGTGTTCGCCGAAAACGCCGATTATCTCACCGCGTTGCCGCGGCTGTCGTTGAACGGCAACTACCAGGACGAGCGGCTGCTGCCGGTGTTGACCTCCGGCGCAGCCACCGCGATGTGGAACGGCTTCCGCCGCATCGACGCGGCGTAACCTTGGCGCAGGCATTCAACACGTCATTGCGAGGAGCTCTTGCGACGACGCAATCCAGGGCTCCGCGCGCGGCCGCTGGATTGCTTCGCTCTTCGCTCGGCGCTGCGCGCCGGCCTCGGCCCGCAATGACGACCCCCCTGATTTTTTCAGCTGCTTTTTGAGTTAGCTTTCAGGCCTCACAGCGCGCGCAGCACCAGCCGATTGAGTCTCGCCGAAAACGCCGCGGGATCTTCCGGCAATTCGCCGTCGAGGATCTGCGCCTGCTCCAGCAACAATAGCGACAGATCGGCGGCGTCGGCGGCATTGGCCTTGGCGACCGCCGCCACGATCGGATGGCGCAGATTGACCTCGAGGATCGGCTTGCTCGCGGTGCCGCGGTTCTGCTGCGCCAGCATCCGCTCTAGCGCGCGGTCGGGGCCGAGCCCGCCGGCGACCAGGCAGGACGCGCTGGCGGTCAGCCGCTGCGAGGCGCGCACGTCGGACACCTTGTCGCCGAGCGCGTCCTTGATCGCGGCGATGGTCAAGGCCTCGTCGGTCTCGGGCTTGGCCTCCTCGTCCTTATGCTCCTCGGTGGTCGGGATCAGACCGAAATCGACGTCGCCCTGGCTCAGCGACTTCAGCGGCTTGCCGCCGAAATCCAGCGGCGCCGAGGTCCAAAACGCGTCGACCGGATCGGTCAGCAGCAGCACCTCGATGCCGCGCGCCGCCGCCGACTCCAGCTTCGGGTTGGATTTCAGCCGCTCGATCGAATCGCCGACCAGATAGTAGATCTCGGTCTGGTTCTCTTTCAGATCCTCGACATATTGCTTCAGCGTGCGGTTCTCGCCCTTGGTGGTGGTGAAGCGCGATAGCGCCAAGAGCTTTTCGCGGCGCTCAAAGTCCTCCCAGATGCCTTCCTTGATCACCAGGCCGAAGCCGTCCCAGATCTTGCCGAACGCCTCGGGGTCCTTCTCGCCGAGGCTTTCCAATTCGCCGATCACCTTGCCGGTGACCGCCTTGCGGATCTGCGCCAGCTGCGGATTGTTCTGCAGCATTTCGCGCGACAAATTGAGCGGCAGATCCTCGCTATCGATCACGCCGCGGATGAAGCGCAGATAGGACGGCAGCAGATCGGCGTCGTCGGTGATGAAGACGCGGCGGACGTAGAGCTTGACGCGGCCCTTGCGCGCCGGCTCGAACAGGTCGAACGGCTTGGTCGACGGCGCAAACAGCAGCACCGCATAGGAGTAGCGGCCCTCGGCGCGGTAGTGCAGCGTCATCGCCGGCTCGTCGAAAGCGCCGGCGATCTGCTTGTAGGCCTGCGCATAATCTTCCGCCGTCAGTTCGGATTTCGAGCGCTGCCACAGCGCGCTGGCGGAATTGATCTGGCGCGGCTCGCCGTCTTCCGGCACCAGCTCGATCGGGAACTGGATGTTGTCGGAATACGCGCTGACGACCCGCTCGATCTCATAGGCTTCGAGATATTTCGCGGCGTCCTTCTTCAGGTGCAGCACGATCTCGGTGCCGCGGACCACGCGCTGCGCGTCCTCCTCGCTGGCCGGGGCGATCTCGAAGCCGGCGCCGCCCGACGACGACCAGGTCCAGGCCTCCTTGCTGCCGGCGCGCCGGCTGGTGACGACGATGCGGTCGGCGACCATGAAGGCGGCATAGAAGCCGACGCCGAACTGGCCGATCAGGCTGGCGCCGTCCTTGGCTTCGGTCAATTTAGATAGGAACGATTTGGTGCCGGACTTGGCGATGGTGCCGAGATTGTCGATCAGCTCCTGGCGGTCCATGCCGAGGCCGTTGTCGATCACGCTCAGCGTATCCGGCTGCTTCTTCGGCACGATTCTGATTTTCGGCTCGCCGCCCTCGGCCATCAGCTCGGGGGTGGCGATCGACTCGTAGCGCAGCTTGTCGAGCGCGTCGGAGGCGTTGGAAATCAGCTCGCGCAGGAAGATATCGGTTTCCGAATAGACCGAGTGCACCATCAGGTTCAAAAGCTCGGCAACTTCGGCCTGGAACGGCTGGGACTGGGCGGCGGTGTCGGTCGTCGTCATGGGTCGCGCTCGATTCGGTGCTATCACGGGGAAAGCCCGATATAGCGCCCGAGCCGGCGAAGGCAAGATGCTTGGCGAGGGTTACGCCGGCCGGCAGCTCGCCTTCAGCCCGCCGAGTTCGGATACCTCCAGCGACAGCGTCCAGTCATAAGCCTCCAGCACGTCCTGCACGATGGCGAGGCCAAGACCTGAGCCCTCGCCGCGCTGGTCGAGCCTGATGCCGCGTTCCAGCGCCGCCGCGCGCGCCGCCGGCGCGATACCGACGCCGTCATCCTCGATCGCCACGCCGGGTCGCCCGCCGGCGCCCTGCGCGGCGCCGATCCGCACCTTTGACCTGGCGTGGCGGGTGGCGTTATCGAGCAGATTGCCCAGCACCTCGGCGAGATCGCTGCGGTCGATCGGCAGCCTGACCTCGTCGGCGACCGCAATCTCGAAGCCGATCGCGGCGCCCGCCGGGGTGCGCGACAGGATCGCCACCAGCGAGCGCACCAGCGGCGCAAGGTCGGTCGCCACCCCGAGGCTGCGGCCGGGTTCGCCGCGCACCCTGGCCCGCGCCAGTTCGCGGTCGACGTGGCGGCTCATGGCGTCGCCGACCGCTTCGATGTCGCGCGCCAACGCCGCCTCGCCGCGCTCGCGCAGCCGGCCGGCGTCGGCGGCCAGCGCCGCCAGCGGCGTCTTCAGGCCATGGGCGAGATCGGCGGCGCGGCCACGGGAGCGCTCGATCTCGCGCTCCTGCGCCGCCAACAACCCGTTGACCTCCTCGACCAGCGGCAGCACCTCGGTCGGCACCGCGGCGCGCAGCCGCCGGCTGTGGCCGGAACGGACATCGGCGATGCCTTGGCGCAACGCATCGAGGGGGCGCAGGCCCAAAGCGACCTGCACCGAGGTGGCGAGCGCCAGCACCACGCCGAGAATGCCGAGCGCCACCACCAGATCCTTGGCGAAGGCGGCGCTGGCCGCCGCCACCCGCGCCAGATCCACCGCCACCGCGGCGCGCACCGCCGTCGGCTGATCGTGCAGTGTCAGCGTGACCTGGCGCTCGGCGATCAAGAGCTGCGCGCCGCCAGGTCCGGCGACGGTGTGGTGATGCACCTCGCCCGGCGCCACCTCGTCGGCCGGCAGCGCCAGCATGGAATCCCACAGCGAGCGCGAGCGGACCAACTCATTGTGGTCGTCGCCGATCTGCCAATACAGCCCCGACAGCGGATCCGAAAACCGCGGATCGGCCGGCGGCCGGGCGACGATCGGCTTGCCGTCGGCGTCGACCTCGAGCCCGGCCAGCAACTGCTTGAGATGCACGTCGAGGTCGTCGACCACGCTGCGGGTGACGTGGCGCTCGAACAGCACGGTGAGCCCGAAGCCGGCGACGCTGAGCGCGAGCATGATCGCCGCGGCGCCGCCCGCGATCAGCCGCAGCCGCAACGAATGGCCGCTCATCCGCCGCTTCCCGCCACCAGATAGCCGAAGCCGCGGCGGGTCTCGATCAACTCGCTGCCGAGCTTCCTGCGCACCCGGCCGATCAAGACCTCGATGGCGTTGGAATCGTGGGCGTCCTCATTGCCATAGATGTTCTCGCTGAGCTCGGCCTGCGACACCACGCGGCCGCGATGCAGGAACAGGAACGCGATCAGCCGGTATTCCAACGGCGACAGGTTGACCGGCACGCCGCCGACGTCGACCTTCATCTGCCGCTCGTCGAGCGTGACCTCGCCGACGCTGATCACCGAGCAGGCCTGCCCGGCCGATCGCCGCACGATCGAGCGCAGCCGCGCCAGCAATTCCTCCATCCGGAACGGTTTCGGCAAGTAATCGTCGGCGCCGGCGTCGATGCCGTCGACCCGCTCCGCCCAGCTGCCGCGCGCGGTCAGGATCAAGACCGGGGTGCGGCGGTCGTTGCCGCGCCAGCGCTTCAGCACCGTCAGCCCGTCGATGCCGGGCAGCCCGAGGTCGAGAATGATCGCGGCATAATCCTCGGTATCGCCGCGAAACCAGGCCTCCTCGCCGTCGCCGACGGTCTCCACCAGATAGCCGGCGGCCTGCAGCCCGCGCTGCAGATCGGCGGCGATGCGGCGATCGTCCTCGACCAGCAGCACGCGCATCACTTTTCCTTGGTTCGGCGAATGTCGCCGGTCTGCGCGTCGACATAAATCTCGAACAGACGCCCGGCACTGTCGATGACGCGGAATTCGTACAGCCACTGGCCGTGCCTGCGCTCGATCTCGACGCCGGTGATCTCGCCCGGCAGCTTGCCCTTGACGATCTGCAGCAATTCGGCGAGCGGCTTGATCTCGCCGCGCTGCACCGCGCCGCGCACCGCGTCGTGGTCACCGTCACGGTCATGATCGTGATGCTCGCCGTGATCGCGGCCCTCGCCATGGTGGTCCCAGGGATCGGCGCGGACCGCGGCAGCCGACAACGCGAGCGCCGCGATCGCCGCCGCCGACACCAGATTTGCTAAGCGCAACCGCATTGTTCCATCCATCGGTCGGGAGCCGATCACTATGACCACGCCCGGCTGTCAGAACGCTGACATGGATCAACAGCCGGCTGTCAGCGCGGCGCGTGCAGGTTGCCATGGCCGCCCGCCGCATGGTGCGCCGGGCATCATGCGAGAGACCAACATGCGCAACATCGTTCTGCTGACCGCCGCCACCCTGCTCGTCGCCACCACCGCCGCCCGCGCCGACAGCTGGGGCAAGCCCTGCACCACCGCGCCGGAAAGCCAGTGGCTGCCGCTCGACGCGCTGCAGGCCAAACTCGAGGCACAAGGTTACAAGGTCCACAAGGGCAAGGTGAAGAAGGCCTGCGGCGAATTCTACGCGATCGACAAGGCCGGCGCCAAGGTCGAGGTGTTCGTCGATCCAACCAACGGCAGCATCGTCGGCAAGCTGTAAGCGCCGCGATGCGCATCGCCACCGAGGCGACCGAGACCGGCGGCAGCGCGCCGCCGGTCGTGGTCAAGGTCTGGGACCCGTTCGTGCGGCTGTTCCACTGGTCGCTGGTGGGGCTGTTCGCGCTGGCCTACGCCACCGGCGACGAGATCGAACAGCTGCACATCGCCGCCGGCTACGCCATCGCCGTGTTGGTGGCGGCGCGGATTGTGTGGGGTTTCGTCGGCCCGCGCCACGCCCGCTTCGCCGATTTCGTGCGGCCGCCGCGCGAAGTTTTCGCTGACCTGCGCGAGCTGGTGACGGGGACATCGCAGCGCCGGCTCGGCCATACGCCCGCCGGGGCGGCGATGATCCTGACGCTGATCGTCACGGTCGGCGGCAGCTGCGTCACCGGCTATCTGATGACCACCGACGCCTATTGGGGCGCCAGATGGGTCGAGCAGTTGCACGCGGCGCTGGCCCATCTGACCGTGGCGCTGATCGCGCTGCACGTCGCCGGCGTCATCCTGGTCAGCTTCACGCACCGCGAAAACCTCGCCAAGGCGATGCTGACCGGCGAGAAGCGCGAGGCCGCACAGCCACTTTCCGGGGAGTCCCCACCTGATTGACGTCATCCTTGAGGAGCCCGGCGTAGCCCACAGGACGAAGCCGGACGTCTCGAAGGATGGCCGCAAGCACGTGAGGGGCCACTTGTACTTGTCGCCGCATCCTTCGAGGCCCTCGCTTTGCTCGGGCACCTCAGGATGACGGCTCAGGAATTGCTGCGAGATAGTTGAGATCACCGCGGAGCTTTGGCCCTCGCCACCGACGCATCCGCAAAATCTTCAGCGTCATCTTGAGGAGCCCGGCGTAACCCACAGGGCGAAGCCGGACGTCTCGAAGGATGGCCGCAAGCACGTGAGGGGCCACTTGTACTTGTCGCCGCATCCTTCGAGGCCCTCGCTTTGCTCGGGCACCTCAGGATGACGGCACAGGAATTGCTGCGAGATAGTTGAGATCACCGCGGAGCTTTGGCCCTCGCCACCGACGCATCCGCAACGTCTTCAGCGTCATCTTGAGGAGCCCGGCGTAGCCCACAGGACGAAGCCGGACGTCTCGAAGGATGGCCGCAAGCACGTGAGGGGCCACTTGTACTTGTCGCCGCATCCTTCGAGGCCCTCGCTTTGCTCGGACACCTCAGCGACTGTCTTGGTTGTCAAGCGTTTTGCCATGGCTGATTGTCCCGCAGGATTGCGTTGAGGGTGGTGAGGAGCTTTCGGGCGACGGCGATCAGGGCGACCATTTTGGGCTTACCAGCGCTGATCAGGCGCTGGT
>NZ_DASWPE010000120.1:0-7452 GCF_036404135.1 Rhodopseudomonas sp.
GCCAGGTGCCGCCCGGAATATTCCAGGATCATCGCCTCGTGCACCATGGTCAGTTCGAGGTGGGTTGCGGGATTGTCGACCGGGATGCGGGCGTTTTCCGCCAGCGCCACGATCACCAGCGCGATCATCGCCATGCCGAGCGAGACCCGCAGGCCGACCTGCGAGGAGGCGATGAAGTTGGCCACCGTGGAGAGCTGCGTCGAGCCCGCCACCAGCGCCACGCAGAACACGATCAACAGCATCGCCGGCTCGGCGAGGGCTGCGATCATCACCTCGCGCGACGAGCCGAGCCCGCCGAACGCGGTGCCGATATCCATGCCGGCCAGCGCTAGAAAGAACCGCGCGGTGCCGAGCAAGGCCACGATCACGATCAGGTCCGCGGTCCAGTTGAACAGCAAGCCGGTGGCGAAGGTCGGCACCAGCGCCGCCGCCACCCAGATCGCCGCGAAGGTGAGATAGGGTGTGGCGCGGAACAGCCAGGAGGCGTTGTCGGCCAGCACCACTTCCTTGCGCAACAGCCGCAGCAGGTCGCGATAGGGTTGCAGGATCGACGGCCCCTTGCGGCGCATCAGCCGCGCCTTGACCTTGCGGATGAAGCCGGTGAGCAGGGGCGCCAGCAGGAACACCAAGAGCATCTGGATGCCCTGCACCAGGATGTCGGAGATCACGACCATATCGCCAGCACCAGCAGCAGCGTGACCAGGGTGGCAAACACCAGGCTGAGATAGCCGCGGATCGTCAACAGCTGCCAGCGGTCGAGCCGGATCGCGGCCTCATCCACCGCGCCGGCGATCCGGCCGTACAGCCCTTCCCACACCAGGTCGTGAATCTCGACCGAGAACCGCGCAGGCTTGACGCTGCCGGGCGGCGGCATCTCGACATGCTCGCGGGCGGCGAACAGCATGGTGCCGAACACCCGGCGCAGCGGCTGCGCGAAACTGTCCGGCGAATATTGCGCCTGCGGCACCGCGTCGGAGAAGCCGCAACCCCAGGCCGGACCGCGGCGCACCGCATGCGAGGAAAACCACCGGATCGCCAGATAGCCGAGCGACGCCGAGATCGCGATGAACACCAGCACCAGCAGGCCATTATAGGAGCCGCGGCGTTCGGCGATCGGAACGATCGACAGCCACGGCAAGTGCGATTGCAGGGCGAGGCGACTGTCGATGATCTGCTGCGTCACCGGCCCCAGCGCATCCATCACCAGGCCGGGGAAGATCCCGGCAAGCAGGCACAGCGCCGCCAGGATCACCATCGCCGCGAGCGAAAAGCGGTCGACCTCCCGGGCATTCGCCGCCGCCTCGCTGCGCGGCCGGCTGAGGAAGCTGACGCCATAGGCTTTGACGAAACACGCTGCCGCCAAGGCCGCCGCCAACGCCAGCAGTGCGCCGATCGCCGGCACCATGATCTTCAGCCCCCATTGCGGCAGCGTCGGACTTTGCAGCACCGCCTGAAACATCAGCCATTCCGAGACGAAGCCGTTGAACGGCGGCAGCGCCGCAATCGCGACGCAGCCGATCAGAAACACCACGCTGGTCACCGGCATGCGATGAATCAGACCGCCGAGCCTGTCCATGTCGCGGGCGCCGGTCGACACCAGCACGGCACCGGCGCCGAAGAACAACAGGCTCTTGAACAGCGAATGGTTGAAGACGTGGAACAGCGCCGCGGTGAAGGCCAATGACGCCGCCAGCGTCTGGCCGTTGGCCTGGAACGCCAGCGCCAGGCCAAGGCAGACGAAGATGATGCCGATGTTCTCGATCGTCGAATAGGCCAATAGCCGCTTCAGGTCTTTTTCCAGTAGCGCGTAGAGAATCCCCATCACCGCGGTGACGCCGCCGAGCGACAGCACCAGCACGCTGGCGGTCCAGTTCGGCGGACCGAGCAGATCGAACACCACGCGGATGAAGCCATAGACCGCGACCTTGGTCATCACCCCGCTCATTAAGGCCGAGACGTGACTCGGCGCCGCCGGATGCGCCAGCGGCAGCCAGACATGCAGCGGCACCAGGCCGGCCTTGGAGCCGGCGCCGAGCAGCATCAGGATTAACACCAGCGTCGCGGCAGCCGGCGAATGCTCGGCGGCGCGGATCGCGGCGAAACCGTAATCGCCGGCCGGCCCGGCGAGAAAGCCGAACGCCAACAGCAACGCCAGCGTGCCGAAGCTCGCCATCAACAGATAGACATAGCCGGCGCGGGCGTTGCCGGGCGCGCGATGATGCGCCATCACCAGCGCCCAGGACGCCAGCGACATGAACTCCCAACACAGCAGATAGGAGAAGGCGTCGTCGGCCAGCACCACCAGATTCATCCCGGCGAGAAACGCCGGAAAGAACGGCAGCACCCGCTGCGGCGCGGACTCGTGCCGGCCATAGCCGAGTGCATAGAGGCTGGCGACGGCGCCGCCGAGATTGACCACGGCGAGGAAGAACGCCGCCAGCGGGTCGAGCCGCAGATGCGCGCCGAGCCACGGCAGCCCGATCGGCAGCACGATCTCGTCGGCGCCCGAGCCTGAGAGCAGCCAGCGCAGCGCGCCGCTTAGCGCCAGCGTGCAGATGATCAAGCTGGCGCCATAGACCAGCGCGGTGGCGGCCTTGGCGCGATGCAGCGTCACCGCAAGCACGGCGAGGACCAGCAGGGCCGCAACGCACACGAGTTGCGCGGCCACCGCGGCGATCACCGGCGCGTCCTCGCGGCGCGCCGCACCCGGCGGCAGCCCGGACCGCGCGATGGCCCAGCACCGTCGTTCAGCCATGACGGCGCAGGCGCGTCAGACATCGTCGTTACGAAGCAGATCATGATGCATTTAACATGATATATGATCTATTAAACATCTTTGGCGCCGAGAGGCGACTCCAATTTTCGCACCATCGCATCTTCCGGCGCGGATTTCTTGCGCTGGCGCAACTGTGCAGCCGCCTGGGTTCCAACGCAGTTCAAAGAACAGCCTCCGAGGTGAGATTGCAGCCGGATGAAGCGCGCAGGCCATCTTGGATGCAATTCGACCAGCCGAATCCGGTGATGCGCCGCCGACGCCCGGCAAATTCGCGGCCGATCAGGCGGTTAGGCGATTGTCGGACCGACGTTAACGGTTGGCATGATGTTTGCGAATGATTCTCCAACCGCAAGCTGCCCGTGGCCTTGGAGAGCGTCCTCATGAGGCGTCGCGACATCCTCAGACCCGGGTCCGCATCTGCCGCCGGCGTGAGGCGCCTGGTTGGCGACCGCGCCTCACCGGCCATCAGCGCGGCCGATCGCACCCCCGCCCTCGTCAAGCTCACGCGTGCCGAAGAGCTGCGACGGCAACTCGCCGACGACATCGTGCGCGGCGCGCTGCCGCCCGGATCGTCGCTGGACGAGACCGAGATCGCGCTGCGCTTCAAGGTGTCGCGCACCACCGGTGCGCGAGGCGCTGCGCCAGCTCGCCGCCTCCGGCCTCGTCGAATCCCGCGCGCATCGCGGCGCGGTGGTGGCGCAGCCCTCGCTGGCGCGGCTCGGCGGGATGTTCGAAGCGATGGCCGAGCTGGAAGCGCTGTGCGCCGGTTTCGCCGCCGAGCGGATGCCGCCGGCCGACCGCCAGGCGCTGCAAGCCACCCATGAAGACTTGCGGCTGATCAGCCAGGCCGGCGATCCGGATCGTTTCAACGAGGTCAATGAACGGTTTCACAATGCGATTTATGCCGGCGCGCAGAACGACTACATCGCCGAGATGACGCTGGCGACAAGGGGGCGGGTGCAGCCGTTCCGCCGCGCCCAGTTCCGCAATCTCGGCCGGCTGGCGAAATCGCACGCCGAGCACGAGCGCATCGTCGTGGCGATTCTGCGCGGCGACCGGATCGGCGCCGCCGCGGCGATGCGCGCCCATATCGAATTGGCGCGCGAGGAATACCAACTCTACGCCGTATCGGTGTAGCGCCGCGCCATCGGCTTACGATGGCGCGGCGCCGTGCATTGGAGCGGGATAACGCTTCTTCGAAACGTCATTCCGCTCGCAATGGTGATCGGCTCATGATCCGTAACGACCACCTGGAGCCGCTGTCCGGATCTGGCGTTACGACTTTCGCGGTCGGCGGATTCGGGTCGGCTGCTCACACAGCAACGCGGTCGAACAGTCGTCCTCGGATTCGCCATCGCCCAGTGCCGCGCCGCAATGGCGGCAGGCACGGACTTTCATCGCCGCGCCGGATCTGCGCAACTGGTAGCCGATGAAGTCGACGACATTCTGCGCGGGCGTTGTTACTTTCTCAACCATGGCTGTCCTCGCTCTTAAGGCAGCTTTATCGCAGCAACAGTTCTGTCAATTGTTCAGTCGAACGCTCAAATTTTACCCTTGCAAACAACGGTTCTGTCGCACGCGATGCGGGTGCTACACGCGTGCGATGCAACTATCCGAGATGGTTGTGGAAGAAATCCGCGGCGCGGCCCCACGCCAGCTCGGCGGCCTCGCGATCGTGCACCGCGGCGCGCTGTTCGTTGACGAAGGCGTGGTCGGCCTCGTAGCGAAAGAATTCCGCGGTGTTGCCCGCGGCCTTCAACGCGCTTTCGAAGGCATCGACCAGCGCCGGCGTGCACCAATCGTCGCGCGTGGCGAAGTGACCCTGCAGCGGAATCTTCACCTCGCTGGGTTTCGCCGCCTGCTCCGGCGGAATGCCGTAGAACGCCACCGCCGCGCCGAGTTCGGGAATCTTGCAGGCGCCGATGATCGCCACCGCACCGCCCATGCAGAAGCCGGTGAGACCGACCTTGGCGCCGTTGCGGCCGAGATACTGCACCGCGCCGCGCACGGTCTGCGTGGTGGCTTCGATGAAATCCAGCGAGCTCATTTCTCTGTTGGCGGCGTCGGTGTCGTGATACGGCACCACCACGCCATCGTAGAGATCGGGCGCCAGCGCGTCGAAGCCGGCCAGCGCGAAGCGGTCGGTGAGACCCTTGATCTGCTCCGACAGCCCCCACCATTCCTGGATCACCACCACGCCCGGGGCATTGCCCTGCGCGGCGTTGGCGAGATAGCCGCGGGCCTCCTTGCCGTCGGGACGCTTGAAGGTGATGCTGGTGCCCATGGGATCCTCCGGACTGTGTCGCTGACTGATTTCCGCCGATTTTGACCGCTGCCGGCGCCGGACGCAATCGTCGCGAATGCGGTGCGTCATTGCGGGCCGAGGTCGGCGCGGTGCGCCGAGCGAAACATTGGGGTGCGTAAAGCGCCCGCGGAATGCCCGCTGCATTTCAACGGGTCGTCCCTGCGGAGGGGCCCTGCTCGGTCGCTGCTATCCGATGCGAAGCTGACATCAAGTCAAATCGCAATGCCGGATTTCACCCAACAAAAAAGCCCCCGCAGGGGCTTTTCCGTTTCGATGCGGCGGCGGCCTAGTGGGCGTCGGCCCAGATCCGCTGCTTGGTGAAGTACAACAGGCCGGAGAGGATCAAGAGGAAGATCATCACCTGCAGACCGAGCCGCTTGCGCGCCTCCAGATGCGGTTCCGCAGCCCACATCAGGAACGCGGCGACGTCGTTGGCATATTGCGCCAGCGTCTGCGGCGAACCGTCGTCGAACGACACCTGACCGTCCGACAAGGGCGGCGGCATCTTGATCGAGTGGCCCGGGAAGAACTTGTTGTAGTAGGAGCCCTCCGGCAGCGTGAAGTCGGCCGGCGGGGTGTCTTCGAAGCCCTGCAGCAGCGAGGCGATGTAGTTCGGGCCCTGCTCCTGGAATTGGGTGAAGAAGTCGAACACGAACTGCGGGAAGCCGCGCTCATAGGAGCGCGCCTTGGCCATCAGCGACAGGTCGGGCGGAGCCTGACCGCCATTGGCGGCGCGCGCGGCCATCTCGTTCGGGAACGGCGACACGAAGCGGTCGGCGATCCGGCCGGGGCGGTCGAACATGTCGCCGGCGTCGTTCGGGCCATCCTTGACGGTGGCTTCGGCGGCGACCGCGGTGGCCTGCTCCAGCGTGAACGACGGACCACCCGGATCGGCGAGGTTGCGGTAGGCCAACAGCTTCAGCGAGTGGCAGGCCGAGCAGACCTCCTTGTAGATCTTGAAGCCGCGTTGCAGCTGCGCCCGGTCATACTTGCCGAACGGGCCAGCGAACGACCATTGCTGCGAGGCCGGGATGTTCTCTTCGGTCGCAGCGCTGGCGTTCTGCATGCCGCCCATCACCAGCGCGCCGGCCAATCCGACCACCACGGCGATCGATGCCGCGGTCTTGACCAGGCCGTTGCCGGATTTCGCCAGCACGTCGTCGGCGATCGAGTTCGGAACCGGCAAGGTCTGCTCCATCCGCGACAACAGCGGCAGCACGATCAGGAAGTAGGCGAAATAGGCCGCCGTCAGCACCCGCGCCAGGACGGTGTAGATGCCTTCCGCCGGCTTGCCGCCGAGCCAGCCGAGCAGGATGCAGACCACCACGAAGGCCCAGAAGAACCGCTTGCCGAGCGGCCGATAGCGCGACGAACGCACCTTCATGCTGTCCAGCCAGGGCAGGAACAACAGCACGATGATGGCGCCGAACATCGCCACCACGCCGGCGAGCTTGTTCGGGATCGAGCGCAGGATCGCGTAGAACGGCAGGTAGTACCATTCCGGCACGATGTGCGGCGGGGTCACGCCGGGATTGGCCTGAACGTAGTTTTCGGCGTCGCCGAGATAGTTCGGCATGTAGAAGATGAACCAGGCGAAGAACAGCAGGAAGCAGGACATCCCGAACGCATCCTTCATGGTCGCGTAGGGGGTGAACGGCACGGTGTCCTTCTCGGTCTTCGGCTCGACGCCGGCCGGGTTGTTCTGGCCGGCGACGTGCAGCGCCCAGACGTGCAGCACGACCACGCCGGCGATCAGGAACGGCAGCAGATAGTGCAGCGAGTAGAACCGATTCAGCGTCGGGTTGCCGACCGAATAGCCGCCCCACAGCAGCGTCACGATGCTGTCGCCGACCAGCGGGATCGCCGAGAACAGGTTGGTGATGACGGTGGCGCCCCAGAAGCTCATCTGGCCCCACGGCAGCACGTAGCCCATGAAACCCGTCGCCATCATCAAGAGGTAGATGATCACGCCGAGGATCCACAGCACCTCGCGCGGCTCCTTGTACGACCCGTAATACAGGCCGCGGAACATGTGGATGTAGACGGCGATGAAGAACATCGACGCGCCGGCGGCGTGGGTGTTGCGCAGCAACCAGCCGTAATTGACGTCGCGAACCAGCGCCTCGACGGAGGTGAAGGCGAAGTCGACATGCGGCGTGTAGTGCATCGCCAGCACCACGCCGGTGATGATCTGGATCACCAGCATCATCGACAGGATGGCGCCGAACGTCCACCAATAGTTCAGGTTGCGCGGCGTCGGATAGGCCACGAACGAGGAATGAACGAGGCCCACGATCGGCAGGCGGTCTTCCAGCCACTTCATGATGCCGGGTTGTGGCTGATAGGTCGAAGGTCCACTCATTGGTGCGAT
>NZ_DASWPE010000121.1:0-26737 GCF_036404135.1 Rhodopseudomonas sp.
CACCCGGCTGCAGGATTTCATGGCGCTGTTCCACGTCAGCGGCATCAGGCGCTTCATCGTCGAGATCATATCCGACATCCTCACCATGGGCAGCATCGCCGTCGTGATCATGACCGGGCTGGCGCTGCCGGCGTTCGACGCAACGGCGAGCGGCAAGTTCAACAAGGCCGAAGATTATTCGGTGATCTTCCAGGACAAGTTCGGCAATGAAATCGGGCGGCGCGGCATCCGCGCCGACGATTCCTATCCGCTGGACAAATTGCCCGATTATCTCGTCAAGGCGACGCTCGCCACCGAGGACCGCCGGTTCTACGAGCATTTCGGCGTCGACGTCTTCGGCACGCTGCGCGCGCTGGTTTCCAACGCCCAGGGCGACGGCTCGGTGCAGGGCGGCTCCTCGATCACCCAGCAACTGGCGAAGAACCTGTTTCTCTCCAACGAGCGCACCATCGAGCGCAAGGTCAACGAAGCCTTTCTCGCGGTCTGGCTGGAAACCCGGCTGACCAAGAACGAGATTCTGAAGCTCTATCTCGACCGCGCCTATATGGGCGGCGGCACTTTCGGGGTCGACGGCGCAGCGCATTTCTACTTCAACAAGAGCGCGCGCGACGTCAATCTCGCGGAGGCCGCGATGCTGGCCGGGCTGTTCAAGGCGCCGACCAAATACGCGCCGCACATCAATCTGCCGGCCGCCCGCGCCCGCGCCAACGTCGTGCTCGACAACCTTGTCGATGCCGGCTTCATGACCGAGGGCCAGGTGTTCGGCGCCAGGCGCAATCCAGCCAACGCGGTCGATCGCCGCGACGAGAATTCGCCGAACTACTATCTCGACTGGGCGTTCGACGAGATGCGCAAGCTGGTCGACACCCTGCCGAAATCCTATGTCGAGCGGGTCTTCGTGGTGCGCACCGCGATCGACATGAACGTGCAGCACGCCGCCGAGAACGCGATCGAAAATCAGCTCCGGCAGTTCGGCCGCGACTATCACGCAACGCAGGCCGCCACCGTGGTGTCCGATCTCGACGGCGGCATCCGCGCGATGGTCGGCGGCCGCGACTACGGCGCCAGCCAGTTCAACCGCGCGGTCGACGCCTATCGGCAGCCGGGATCGTCGTTCAAGCCCTATGTCTACACCACCGCGCTGTTGAACGGTTTCAAGCCGACCTCGATCGTGGTCGACGGCCCGGTCTGCATCGGCAATTGGTGCCCGCAGAATTACGGCCACTCTTATTCCGGCGCGGTGACGCTGACCCAGGCGATCACCCATTCGATCAACGTGGTGCCGGTGAAGCTGTCGATCGCGCTCGGCGGCAAGTCGCCGAACCCGGCCAAGGCCGGCCGCGCCAAGATCGTCGAAGTCGCGCGGCGCTTCGGCATCAAGGCGCCGCTGCCGGATACGCCGTCGCTGCCGATCGGCGCCGACGAAGTCACCGTGCTGGAGCACGCGGTGGCCTATGCCACCTTCCCCAACAAGGGCCGCTCGGTGACGCCGCATGCGGTGCTGGAAGTGCGCACCGGCGCCGGCGACCTGGTGTGGCGGTTCGACCGCGACGGCAAGAAGCCGCTGCAGGCGATCCCGGCCTCGGTCGCCGCCGACATGGCCGGGATGATGAGCCATGTGGTCTCCGAGGGCACCGCGCGCCGCGCCGCGTTGGACGGCATTCCCACCGCCGGCAAGACCGGCACCACCAACGCCTATCGCGACGCCTGGTTCGTCGGCTACACCGGCAATTTCAGCTGCGCGGTGTGGTACGGCAACGACGACTATTCGCCGACCAACCGGCTGACCGGCGGCGCGATGCCGGCGCAAACCTGGCACGACATCATGGTGGCGGCGCATCAGGGCGTCGAGATCCACGAGATTCCCGGGATCGGCGCCGGCACCAAGCTGCCGCCCGGCCCGGCCAACGCCGCGGCCAATGTCGCCTCCAAGACGCCCGACACGAGGCAAGGCCCGCCGCCGATCCTGACAAGGCGCGGCGCCGAGATCCTGGTGCGGGTCGAAAAGATGTTTGACGACCTCGGCAAAACGCTGAACAAGCTTCCGCCGGGCGAGCCGGTCAAGCCGGTGTCCTCCACCTCTCTCGCGTTCCCCGACAGCTTTGCCGCAGCGACCCGCAGCGACCCGGCGGCGGCTGTGCCGCCCAAGAATTGAGTGTCGCGGTGATCCGGCAAGAAACGGTCCGAACGTGCGGTTGACATTTTCAATCCTGATCGCGCTGATCATCGCGGCCGTCGTCGGCGTCGGCACGACGTGGATGACCGCGACCCGCGGCACCGATCTCAACACCCTGACGATCGGCGCCTGGACCGCGCGACCGCGCGCCGGCACCGCCGACATCGATCCCTATGCCCGTGCCTCGATCGCGCGCAGCGGCGAATTGCCGATCGGCACCGGCGACGGCATCGCCTTCACCGCCAGCGCCGACGACGCCAAGCGGCCGCTGGATGGCCGCTGCGACGTGGTGGTGAGCGGGGTGACGCCCGCGGCGCGGTTCTGGACGCTGACGCTGTACGACCCCAAGGGGCAATTGGTGGCGAATTCCCTGCAACGCTACGGCTTCACCAGCCAGGAGATCGTCCGCAGTTCGGACGGCGCCTTCGAGCTGCGGATCGCCGCGCGGGCGCGCGCCGGCAACTGGCTGCCGACCGGCGCGATCGAGCGCTACACGCTGATGCTGCGGCTGTACGACACCCCGGTCGGCGTGGCGACGCGGACCCAGCGCGACGCGCCGATGCCGGCCATCAAGATTGTGGGCTGCCCATGATCCGGATTCTGTTCACCCTGGTCGGCGGCGTCGTGCTGGGCGCGATCGTGCATCTGGTCAGCGTACTAGCGCTGCCGAAGATCGCCACCCAGGACGCCTATTCGCGGCTGACGCCGATGACCAAGCTCAACGCGGTGACGCCGCTGCCGGCGCCGGAGCCGAACAACGCGCCGATGCCCTATCTCGATCCGGCGTTCGCCACCGCCATCTGCCGCTACGACCTGTCGAGCGGCCCGATCAAGCTCGCGGTGCCGGTCAGCCAGGCCTATACCTCGGTGTCGTTCTACACCCGCAGCGAAATCGCCTACTACGCGATCAACGACCGCTCCGCCGGGCGCCGGGTGATCGAGCTCGACCTGATGACCGAAGCGCAACACGCCGAATTGCCGGAAGAAGAGGACGTCACCTCGGCGGACCGGCTGATCATCGATTCGCCGAGCGCCACCGGGCTGATCGTGCTGAAGGCGCTGGCGCCGGAGCCCGGCTTGATGCCGCAGGCGCAGGCCTCGCTCGCCGCCGCCACATGCAAGGTGCAGACCGAGCCGGTGGCGAGTGCCGAGCGGCCGAAGAAATAGCGCATGATCCCGGAAAGCTGAATCCGGATCTCGGAATAGATCACGCTCGGTCGGGAATGCGAGGTCAGCCGCGCACGCTGAGCGCCACGCCGCGTTGCTGCGGCCCCCAGGCCGACGGCGCATTGGCGTTGGCCTCAAGCTCGTTGATCAGCCGGTCGGCGTCGGCGGCCAGACCATCCGGGGCCTGCAGCACCAGCCGCTCCAGCGCCCAGCGATACGACGCCACCCGGCGGTGCAGGCATTGCTGCACCCATTGCACGATCAGCGCGTTTTCTTCCATCCGCGCCACCGCGTCGGCGCGCTCGCGCGGCGAAAGGTCGGAGATGAATTTCAGGCTGGCGTTGCGTTTCTTGTCGAGTTCGATGACCTTGGCGCCGCTGGACTGGAACGGATCGAGCCGCAGCAGATCGTTGCGCACGTCGTCCATCAACTGCGCGTAGCGCGAGGTATGCGAGCGATGCGGCTCGTCGATCAGCATCCGACCATAGGCGGTGCGGTCGAATACCGGGGTCTGCCGCCACGGCGACGGCAGCGCGCTATAATCGCCGAACACGCTTTTCCAGGCCGGGCGCGAATGCGGCGGCTCGATCAAGGGATAGGCGAAATCGCGTAGCGCGCGTTCGTTGTCGGTGAGTTGGAATTCGGAGGCGCGCATGCCGATGCTGCCGGTGGCTTCGCCGCCGAGCCAGCGATGCATGTCGTCGCTGCGCATGTCCTCGCGGGTGCGGCCGAAATCGCCGCCGCTGCAGCCGCACAGGGTTGCGGTGAGCAGCGATGCAACGAGCAGACGCCGCGCCAAGGCGCTGGACGTAATGGCACTGGACGTCACGGCGCTGCACGTCAAGGAGATCGGGTGGCCAAGCCTGGACATCTGAGCGACGCGGATCACGACCGCGCGCGGCGGCGCCGCCGCCGTCCCGGCGCCGCTCCCTGTTCCGGTCCGCCACCGTCGGTGCTCTCGGTGTGACGCTCGATCCGGACCACCGGAAGGATCAGCACCGTCGCCTTTGTGTCGCGCGGAGCCACGGCCATGGTTGAGTCCAGCCGCCGCGTTGCCGCGTCCGCCGGAAATGCAATGATTGTGCCCATGTCAGTTCTTTCCACGCCCTTGCCCGGTGATTTGGCCGGCGCAGCATCATTAAGAACAGGCATGGTTAATGCTCTGTTAACGCAGCCGTCGCCGCGATCCCGAGGCCTACGCAAAGCTTGCGGCTGTGACTTCGACGTCGCCCGATCGACGTATCAAGGCCCGCAACTAATCGCCGCTCGCGGCAACGCGTGTGATTTCAACGGTTAACGAAGCGTTGCCCTTAACGCGCTGTTAAAGCAACCGCGATAGGTTGAATCAAATTCTTCCTATCACGCGTAGCGTTGCCATGACCGTACCTCCGATGTTTCCAGGTTTCGACGGGCTGATGACGTTGTCGCGCCGCGAAGGCGTCGACATTCGTCCGACGTTGCTGCGGGTGCTGACCGATCTCTATGTGCAGACCAGCGTGCACAGCGAGGAGGAGCAACGCCAATTCGTCGAGCTGACGTCGCGGCTGATCGATCAGGTCGATGACACGACGCGCGCCGTGGTCCGCGCCCGGCTGTCGATCTATCCGCACACGCCAAAGCCGATCGCGCAGCGGCTGGGGCTGTTGCCGGTCGATCAGGACCGGCTGCCGCTGGCCGCCGCCATCGCGCCCACTGCCTCACCGTCGCTGGTGCCGGACGCCCGACCGCCCGGCGATATCGAGCCGCGGCCGACCTCGCAGCTAACCATGCAGCCCGCCGACGCCGCGCAGCTCAACGACATGTTCTTCGCCGCCAATGCCGGCGAGCGCGCCCAGATCCTGCACAGTCTCGCCGACACGCCGTTGAAGCCGGCGGCGCGGATCTACAGCGTGCGCGCCGCGCGCGCGATCCAGCCCCTGGAACAGGCGGCCTATGCCGCCGATACCGAAAAATTCACCCGCGAACTCGGCGACGCGCTGATCCTGCCGTTTCGGGTCGCCGCCCAAGTGGTTGGCGATGCCGGCGGCGAGCCGATGGCCTGTGCCGCCAAGGCGCTCGGCATGCCCGGCGAAGTGTTCGAACGCGTGCTGATGTTCCTCGATCCGACGCTCGGCGCCTCGGTCAACCGGGTGTACCGGCTGTCGCGGCTGTACGACAATCTCGACGAACGCGCCGCGCTGATCATGCTGGCGGCGTGGCGCGGCACCGCGGTCGCGGTCACCCGCGCAAAATATCGTCCGGTGTTGTACGAGGACGAACGCCAGCGCGGCCGCGCACCCCAGAGCCAGCCGCGACCGGCGCAGCAGCCCGGCGCCGCGGTGGCACGCAGTTCGTCGAAGTAAGCGACACGGTGACGTGGCTCAGAGCTTCAGCTGATCCGACGTCGATCCGGGGATAACGCCGTCATTCCGGGGCGTGCGCAGCGCAGCAGCGCGCGAACCCGGAATGACGGCGCGTGATGGAGATGCGCGGCAACCCGGTTTGAATATCCGGCCGCGATTGTAGCGACACGCGTTTTTGTAGCGGCACGCTTTGCCGGATCGCGCCTCGCGCCGGGCGCCTCGCGCTAGCCCTTCGCCAGATCGAGGAAGTGCCGTCCCTTCTTGTCCTCGATCTCGACGATCCAGACGTCGGGATCGAAGCGGATCTCGCGGGTCAGCCGCTCCTCGATGGTCTGCTCGGCCACCGGCGACGGCGTCGAGGCGGCGAACACCCGCTCGATCGGCCGGCTGTCGTCATAGGCGGTCTGCGGCGCTGGCGTATATAGCAGGGCGTTGCCGTCGAGCAGCGCCAGCTTGACGAACACCGCGCCGGCCTCCTCGGCGCCGCGCCGCCGCACCGCGCCGAACACGCCCTCGCTCTGGCAGCGGCGCAGATACGCCGCCACCCAAATGCTGCTCTTCAATCTCATGGAACGACGTTACCGCGCGGAAGTCGACCCCGGCAATGCTACTCGATCGGCCGGCCGGTCATGGCCGACAATTCGCGCACCAGACGATCGGAGATCTGCCCGGTCACCGGGATCTTGCGGTCGCGCTCGAATTTCTGGATCGCCGCCTGGGTGTCGGAGCCGACCGTGCCGCTCGGCTTCAACTGGCCATAGCCGTATTCGGTCAGCGCGCGCTGCACCTGCGCGACGCGGCGCGACGAGGTGATCAGATCACCGAGCGGATCGCTGCGGGTTGCGGCCGGCACCGGCGCCGGCGGGCGCGGCGCGGCCGGCGCGGCGGCAGCTGCGGCGGCGGCCACCGGCGGCGCGGTCGACACCGGCGCGGTGGTCTTGGTCGGGCTGGCGAACAGATCGACCGCGCGGCCGTCGACCGGCTTGCCGTCCTGCGCGCGTTCGGCCGCCTTCAATTCATTGGGCCGCGGTTCGGCGAGGCGGCCAGCGGCGTCGGCAGGCCGCGGCCGCGGCAGCGGATTGACCGGCGCCGCGCTCGGCGCGACCAGGCTGCTGCCGAACATCGGCGACGGATGCCGGCCGGCCTGCATGAACAGCGCGTTGGTGATGATGGCGATCACCGCCGCCGAGGCGAACATCGCCGCGACCAGGTCCTTCGGGCTGTGCAGCAACAGCCGCATCGCCAGGCCGCGCTCGTCCTCGGCGTCGATCGCCACCGCGCGTCCGCGGCGCGGCAGCTGGTTGTCGTTTCTGTCGGCTTTCTTAGGCACTCTTCTTCACCTGATGATCCTGATCCTGGCTGTCGTTCTGAGCAGCCGTCTGCGAGGCCGGAGTGAGCACCGCGATGTTGGTGTTTTCCTCGCGCCGCGTGAACGCCAAGGGCAGCCTCACTGTCACCGTGGTTCCCTCGTCGAGCTTGCTCTCGACGCTCATCTCGCCGCCGTGCAGCCCGACCAGGCTTTTGACGATCGATAGCCCGAGCCCGGTGCCCTCGTGGCGGCGCTGATAGGTCTTGCCGGCCTGGAAGAACGCCTCGCCGATCCGCTTCAGATCGTCGGCGCCGATGCCGACGCCGGTGTCGCTGACCCGCAGCACCAGCCGCGCGCCTTCGACCGCCGCCGACACGGTGACGGTGCCGCCGCGCTCGGTGAATTTGATGGCGTTGGACACCAGATTGAGCACGATCTGCTTGAACGCGCGCGGATCGCCGGTGAGTTGCGGCAGATTGTCGGGCGCGCGGGTGATCAGATCGACCTCGTTCTCGCGCGCCTTCAGCGCCAACAGGTTGCAGCAATTCAGCAGCGCCGGCCGCGGCGCGAACGGCTCCGGCAGGATCTCGAAATTACCGGACTCCATCTTCGACATGTCGAGGATGCCGTTGACCACCGACAACAGATGCTGCCCGGAATCGTTGATCAGCTGCGCGTATTCCTTGCGGCGCTCGGCGCTGATCATCAGCGCGTCTTCCTGCACGATCATCTCGGAGAAACCGATGATGGCATTCAGCGGCGTACGCAGCTCATGACTCATGGTGGCGAGGAAATGGCTGCGCGAGGCATCGGCGCGATCGGCCGCGGCGCGCGCCAATTCCAGCGCCTGCTCCTGTTCCTTGCGGTCGGTGACGTCACGCATCACCGCGACCACCTCGGGGTCTGCCGCAGCGATGCTGCCCGAGGCATCCAGCGGCCGGCAGCGCATTTCCAGCCAGATGAAATCCGCAGCATGGCCGCGGCCGCGCTCGCCGCGCGCCACCTCGCGGCGGATCCGGAACTCGACGCTGCGCACTTCGCCGCCGCGGCCGGCGTCGGACAGCGCGGTGAGAAACGCCGGACGATCGGCGACGTGGACGCGATCGAACAGGCCGTGGCCGAGCAGTCGTGCCACCGGCACGCCGAGCAGCGCCTCGGCCGCCGGCGACACGAACAGCACCGCGCCGTTGCGGGCGTGACGCGAGATCACGTCGCTCATATTGCGCGCCAACAGCCGATAACGATCTTCCTCGTTGTACAGCAACGCGACGCTGGTGCGCGCCAGCGATTCCGCGCCGTAGGCGAGGCCACAGGCATAGAGCAGTGCGGATGCGATGCCGACCGCCATCAGCACGCCATGGCTGGCAGCGCCGGCCTGCGAAGCCGGCAGCAGGTCGAAATGATCAACCGCGATCAGCGACACCGCGCAACCCAGCGCCAGCACCGAGGCGAAGGCCACCACGCGGCGCGACGCCGACAGCGCGGCTTCCAGCGGAATCACCACCAGCCAGATCGCGGCGAAGGATTCGATGCCGCCGGTGTTGACCGCCACCGCCATGATCAGTCCGGCGAGCGCCAGCGACGACAGCACGTTGGCGCTTTCATAGCGTCCGGTGCGCGACAGAAAATACGACAGCAGGATCGGCGCGATCAGCCAGGCGAAGGCTGCGACCTCGAGGCCGGCCGGCGCGCCGTGGATCGCAAGATAAACCGGAAACGCCGCCAGCGCCGCCAGGCTGCCGATCAGCCGCGGCGCGATGAACGCGCGATGCCGCGCGCTGACCAGCGCGTCGTAGCGCGCCGACGGGTGCAGTAGCGTATCAAGGCAATCGCGGATGATGGTCGACACGGTCACTTTGCTTGCGCCTCGGCTTGCTCGTCACGACTGACGCGCCGGAACGCCCCCTTATCGTTTGCGCCAAACTGTCAGACCTAAATTAAGCGAACGCTAAGGCAGTCGCCGCGCCGGCACGGCATTGTGGATTGCGCTGCGATTGATCAGCAATCAGCAACGCATTCGACGCGGATGGTGAACGATAGGTTTCCATCACGTTGCCGACATGGTTTCGAATTGGTGCACGGCCGCGCCGCGTAATATCGCGGCGGCAATGGAAAATTTACGCCAATTTTGAATCAAGTGCGGAACTGGCGGATTTGCCGACAATTTGAAGCATCACGCTCACCAGCTATTCAGCGACGCCTGCTAGTTCTGCGTCGATTGCGAGGACAATCGCAACGGGGTGATTGGTCGACGGGGTCGCGTGATGTTTTTCCTGCTTCGCATGGCATTCTGGCTCGGGCTGGTGCTCGTGCTGCTGCCAAGAGAGAAGACACCTGAATCTGACAAGCTGCCGCAACTCGGCGCCTCCGAGGCGGTGACGGCCGCGAGCGCCGCGGTGTCCGACATGAGCCAATTCTGCAAGCGGCAACCCGCCGCTTGCGAGATCGGCGACAAGGCCGCCACCGTGATCGGCCAGCGCGCCACCGAGGGCGCGCGCAAGATCTATCAGATCATCATCGAGAAGCGCGGCAACGACGACAAGCGCGGCAACGACCACACCGGCTCGATCAATGGCGGCGACGCCGTCGAGACGCCGGCGGACGCGCGGCCGCGCGACACGCTGACGCCCGACGATCTGGTGACGGAATGGCGGCTGTCGGTGCCTGAAACCACTGCCCCGAATTAGAGCAGCCGCCGCCTAACCCGCCCGCAGCGTGCCCACCGCGCGCGCCGCCGGCCGCTTTATCGCGCAGCTCAATCGCAGCCCGGTTCCCACCGCGAAGCATTTTGGCCGGCAGCCGTCGATATCGCTTTCGAGGCCGCGCGATCCCATATATCTGTCGGTTCCAGGTCATGCTGCGCGGCCGCCGCCGCAGCCATGCGAGCCCGGCTCGCCTCAGAACGGACACCACGCGATGACGATCGACGACATCAGAGAGAATTTCGCGCTGCTCGATGAGTGGGACGACCGCTATCGCTACGTCATCGAACTCGGCCGCACGCTGGCGCCGATGCCGGAGTCCGAACACAACGCCGCCAACAAGGTCTCCGGCTGCGCCAGTCAGGTCTGGCTGTCGCGCAAGCTCGAGCGCGACGCCAATGGCGAACCGAAGATCAGCTATCTCGGCGACAGCGACGCCCATATCGTGCGCGGACTGATCGCGATCCTGCTGACGCTGGTGTCCGGCCGCTCGCCGCAGGACATCCTCGCCGCCGAACCGCTCGCGGTGTTCGACGAACTCGGCTTCCGCGAGCATCTGACGCCGCAGCGCTCCAATGGACTGCGCTCGATGGTCGAGCGGATCCGCCACGACGCCCGCGACACCCTCGCCGCCTCGACCTGATCGGCCGACGCTCAAGCAGGATGACGCTTCTTCGAACCGTCATCCTGCTTGAGCTTTTCGATTGAGCATGATCTTTTCCAAGAACATGTATCCACTTTTCGGGATCATGCTCTGAAGCCGGCGTCGTCGGCGAGCCAGGTCCGCAGCCGCGCCGCGGCGGCGCCGGTGGCCTTGTCGTCGAGGCCATAGTGCCGCGCCAGCCGATCCAGCGCCAGTTGCAGCACCACCTTGGCGGAGCGCGACGGCCAGCCGCGTTGCTGTTCGACCTCCTCGAGGCCGCGCAGAAAGCAGCACACGTCCATCAGCGGTCCGGCGAATTCCGGCCCGCAAGCCTCCAGCGCGGCGCGCAGCCGCTGCCGCGACGCGATCACCAGATCGGTCATCTCGCCGGCGCCGCCGCCCGCGGCGCGCTGCCGGCCGCTCGGGGCGTCCCAGTTCGACGTCACCCGCGGCGTCAATTGCCCTCGGGTGAAATCGGCGCGCAGCTTCTCGCCGGCGAGAAATTGCGTCGGCGTGATCATGGCGCGGCCGTCGCGGCCCTTGCGGCGGGCGAGCCAGGCCAGCGGGCTCTCGCCGTCATTGACGGTGACCCGCGACAGCCCAGCGGCGGTCATCACCTCGCGGCTGGATAGTTCGAAATGTTGCGCGCGAAAGCCGTCGATCGCCTCGCCGGCTTGGTCGGCGCGCTGCGGCGGCCTTGCGCCCGGCGTGGCGGCGCGGCGGCCGGAGGAAGGACGGCTGCGGCCGCTCATCGCCGCCGCCCCGCGGCGCGTTGCGCGACGGCGGGCTCCGTGGCGACGCCGCAGAGGCGTTCCAACGCGGCCAGCCGGCAATCCATCCAGATGTCGTCGCGGCTGTCCTCGACCACCCGGCAGGCATGGCCCACCGTGGTGCGATCGCGGCCGAACAGCCGGCCAATGGTCTCGAAGCTCAGCGCGAAGCCGACATGGCTGAGATACATCGCGACCTGGCGGGCCAATGCAACGCGCGGCGAGCCGCGCGGCGCGGCGGTCAACAGCGCGGGGTCGAGCCCGAAATCCGCGGCGACGCAGCCCACCACCCGACGCACGATGTGGTCGGGCGAGCGCGGCGGATTCGGAGTTGCGGAGGCCGGAGTAGCGGACGGCTTGGCAGAGGACGGCGCGGCGCGTGTGGGGAGGTCGAGCATGGCAAGCCTTTCTAGGAATATTTTCATACATCCTAGTCGGCCTGGCAATCCCCGGGGATAGCCATCCTCGCAATAATTTTTGCGCGCAACAAATCTGCCGCGAGGCGGTCCGGCGCGGTCCCGGCCGGGCGCGCTCCGCCGCCGCTATTTGCTGCCGCTATTTACCGCGCCGGCGGCGCTGCTGGCCGAGCCCCATCTTCTTGGCGAGCTGCGAGCGCGCCACCGCGTAGTTCGGCGCCACCATCGGATAGTCCGGCGCCAGGCCCCATTTGTCGCGGTATTGCTCCGGCGTCATGTTGTACTGGGTGCGCAGATGCCGCTTCAGCGATTTGAAGCGCTTGCCGTCCTCGAGACAGACCAGATAATCCGCGGTCATCGATTTCTTCAGCGACACCGCGGGTTTCGCCGGCTCCGGCGGCGGCTCGGCCCGCCCCGCCGATACCCGCATCAGCGCGGCGTGAATCTGGCCGATCAAGCCCGGCAATTCCGCGGCCGGCGTCGGGTTGTTGCTCACATAGGCGGAGACGATCGTCGCCGTGAGATCGATGAAGCTCTTACCCGTGCTGTCGGTCATGACCTGAAAACTTTGCTGCCGTCTGATGTGTGGATGGGCTGGCCTGGAGTCGTTCGCAAAGGCCGAGCGCGCCACCCGACGAGGCGTCGGGCGCGGGCCAGAATACCGCGACCGCGCTTGCAGGTCGCTGCCTTTACTCGCCGATTATTGGCGATTGCTTTGCGCAAGACAAGAACAACGCTGCCATGCGGGGGCTTTATTTTGGCTTCCAAGTCTTGCGCAATAAACCGCCCGTCAGCTGCGTTGATCGAGATGCGACCGCAGCTCGTCGATCGAGGCGAACCGCATCAGGCCTTCGGGCATTTCGGCCTCGATCGATCCGTCGGAATATAACGAATATTTCATGCCATCAACCACGCCGGATTTCAGCACGGTGACCTGCGGCGCCGCCTCCTCGGGCTGCGCCGCGGCGGCGGGCTCCGGCTCATTGGCCTCGGCGGCGTTCAGCGCCTCGACCCCGGGAAACAACCTGGTGCGACGCAGCGGCTCGCCGCGGGCGCGCTCCGGCTCCGGCCACGCCTCTTCGAAGGTCGGTCGCCGGGCCGGCTCGCTCGCGCTCAACGGCAGTTCGGGCGACGTCGCAGCGCTTTGCTCGGGCGCGGCCGCTTCGCCGCGCGCGGCGCGCTCGCGCTCGCGTCGCGTCGAGGCGAACAGCAGGTTGCGGCGCTTCGGCGCGGAGTCGCCCGGCTCGGCCGATTCGGTGTCCGGCTCGGGCTCGCGCTCGGGCGCGCGAGAGGCCGGCTGGCTCCGCGGCCGGGCCCGGTCGCGGGCAATTTCCTCCTGCCAGGGCGGCGGCGCGGCGGCCGGCGCCGGGGCGGAAGCGTTCGCGGCGGGCGAACTCACATTCGCTGAACCGGCGCCGCCGGGGTGGGGCCGATCCGTCGCCGGCCGGTCGCGGCTGAACAGGAAATTCTCGCCATCGCCCGGCGTATGCTCCTGCGCGGCTGGTTCCGGCGGCGGCAGCCGGCGATCAGCGGTATTGGATTGGGGCGCAGAGGCACCGATCCCCTGCGCGCTCGCCAGCAAGGCCCGCGCCGCCGCTCGCATTGCGAGCAACATGGCCCCGGTGCAGGCGACGATGGTGCCACAGACGATCAGCGTATTGCCGAAGCTGAATTCCTTGACCGGGACACCGAACGCGATCGCCGCAAGGCCGGCGAGGAGCAGGCCTAATCCGGTCACCAACAGCAAAATCATTCTCAACTCCACGCCGCCGCCGCTCTCCGAGCGACAGCCATTGCCAAGATAACGTCATATGGCCCGGGTCGCCAACCTGCAATTGCTGCGGTGGTTTTCGAACAACTTGTTGTCTTCAGCTGGCGTTCATCGAAGGCCCGCTATGAAAACAGCCAAGTTCACCGGCGGGTTACCTTTTGCATGGCAGCATGCGAGGAAAAAATTGCGCCGTAATTACAAATTACTTGGTGACGGAAATGGGCTATAGACGCCCCGGGAATGGGCCCGACGCACCAAAATGTCGGGTCACTGGGACGCTGGGTTAATCAACGGATGTCAGCCATAACGACTTCTTCCTTCGATGCGCCGCTGCGGCGCTCGGCGGAACGGACTTGCGACGACCTCGCCGTCGCGGTGTTAGCCGTGGTTAGCCTCATCGCGGGGCTGACATTCCGCGATTACGGCCTGGGCTGGGACGACTATACCCACGCCGAATACGCCGATCTATTGCTGCGGATGTACGGCTCCGGCTTCCGCGACACCGCCGCGCTGTCGTTCGCCAATCTCTACATGTATGGCGGCGGTTTTGATATCGCCGCGGCGCTGCTGCACAAGCTCATTCCGTTGGAATTGTTCGAAACCCGGCGGCTGCTCGGCGCCGTGGTCGGAGTCATCGGCCTTGCGGTGACCTGGCGGCTGGCGCGCCGCGTCGGCGGCCCGTTCGCCGGGCTTGCGGCGCTGCTGCTGCTGGCGTTGTGCCCGACCTTCTACGGCCACATGTTCATGAATCCGAAGGACGCGCCGTTCGCCGTGGCGATGGTGATCCTGATGCTGGGCCTGGTGCGGCTCGCCGAAGATTATCCCAAACCCTCGCCGCACACCGTGCTGATCGTCGGGCTCGGCGCCGGGCTGTCAATCGGCTCGCGGGTGCTCGGCGGGCTGGCGCTGGTCTACGCGCTGATCGGCTTCGTCCCGCTCCTGCTCGACGAAGTCCGCGGCAACGGCCTGCGCGAAGCCGCGCGCCGCTTCGCCCAGATGAGCTATGCGCTGATCCCCGGCCTGATCTTCGGCTACCTGGTGATGGGGCTGATCTGGCCGTGGTCGATCATGGAGCCGGCCAATCCGCTGCGCGCCTTGACCTACTTCTCGCATTTCTTCGAGAAGCCCTGGAAAGAGATGTTCGACGGCGCGCTGGTTTCGGTGCCCGACATGCCTTGGTCGTATCTGCCGACGCTGTTCGCGCTGCAATTGCCGGAGGTGCTGCTGGGGCTTGCCGCCGGCGGCGTGGTGATGAGCGTCCTGGCGCTGTCGCGCGACAGCGTGACGCCGCGGCGCAAGACCATCCTGTTGATGCTGACGGTGGCGGCGACGCTGCCCTTGATCATTGCCATGGTGAAACGCCCGGCGCTGTATAACGGCATCCGGCATTTCATCTTCGTGATCCCGCCGATGACGGTGCTGGCCGGCGTCGCGCTGGCGCGGCTGATGGACTGGATCGGCGCCCGCCACCTCGGCTCGCAGGCCGCGGCGGTGGCGATCTTCGCCTTCGGGCTGATGCTGCCGCTGGCCGAAATGATCCGGCTGCATCCCTATCAATACACCCACTTCAACCACGTCGCCGGCACCGTGCGCAGCGCCGAATCGCTGTTCATGCTGGACTATTGGGGACTGGCGCTGAAGCAGGCCTCCGACGCCTTGCGCGACGAGATCGCCGAGCGCGAGGAAGTGCCGCCGCGCGGCCGCAAATGGAAGGTCGCGGTGTGCGGCCCGCAACGCCCGGCGCAGGTGGCGCTCGGTCCGGACTTCACCATCGGCTGGGACAGCAACGCCGCGGATTTCGCCATGACGCTCGGCGAGTTCTATTGCAAGGGCCTGACCGCGCCGATCATCGCCGAAATCAAGCGCGACGACGTGGTGTTCGCCAGGGTCTACGACATCCGCAACAAGAGCATCTCCAGCCTGCTGTCGATCCCGGCGCCGTAGCGGAGGCTCGGCAACGAAAGGCAGCAACGCCGCGCAACCGGCACCGGCGCCGCAATTGAAACGATCCAGGTTGTGGTGTAGCTTGGCGCCACAAACCTCTGCACGTTCTATCCAAACGCCGCCCAATCCCGGGCGGCGTTTTTGCTGGTCTCAACCTTCGTACGGTCTCCGGTTGCTGCACTTCACAAATACGAGGTGGTCATTCCGGGGCGCGAGCACTTGCGAGCGAACCCGGAATCTCGCTACTGAGACGACGCTGAAAACCTGTTGCAAGATTCCGGGTTCGCTCGAGCTGTCGCTCTCGCGCCCCGGAATGACTGGGGGGATGGCGCAACACCCTGCCCCAACGCCAGTGCTACTTCGGCGCCTGCGCCAACGCGTCCAGGATCCGCACCCAGGAGCGGATGCCCTTGTGGAAGCTCTTGACGTCGTACTTCTCGTTCGGCGAGTGGATGTTGTCGTCGTCGAGCCCGAAGCCGACCAACAGCGTATCGACGCCGAGGATGCGTTTGAAATCGGCGACGATCGGGATCGAGGCGCCGGAGCCGACCAATAGCGCCTCCTTGCCCCATTCGTCGGTGAGCGCGCGCTTCGCCGCGGCGAGCGGCTTCATGCCCCAGTCGAGCGCGATCGCCGGCGCGTTGGAGTGATCGAGAAACTCCACCTTGCAATCCTTCGGCAGCCGCGCGGTGACGTAGGCCCGGAAGGCGTCGCGGATCTTGTTCGGGTCCTGGCCGTCGACCAGCCGGAACGACACCTTGGCGGAGGCCTGCGCCGGGATCACCGTCTTCGAGCCCTCGCCGGTGTAGCCGCCGACGATGCCGTTGATGTCGCAGGTCGGCCGCGACGAGATCTGCTCGATCAACAGCCGATCGGTTTCGCCAGCCGGGATCGACAGTCCGATCGGCTTCAGGAACGACTCCGCGGTGAGGTTGAGCGCCTTCCATTGCTCCAGCACCTCCGGCGGCACTTCCTTCACGCCGTTATAGAAGCCCGGAATGGTGATGTGGCCGTTGTCGTCGTGCAGGCCGCCCAAGATCCGCGTCAGCACCCGGATCGGATTCTGCGCGCCGCCGCCATAGATGCCGGAATGCAGGTCGCGATCCGCCGCCTTGATGATCACCTCTTCATAGACCAGGCCGCGCAGCGAAGTGGTGATCGCCGGCGTGTTGGAATCCCACATCCCGGTGTCGCAGACCAGGGCGTAGTCCGCGGCGAGGTCCTGCTTGTGCTGTTCGAGGAACGGCACGAAATTCTTCGAGCCGACCTCCTCCTCGCCCTCGATGACGATGGTGAGATCGATCGGCAGCGACCCGGCGACCGACTTCCACGCCCGGCAGGCCTCGATGAAGGTCGAGAGCTGGCCCTTGTCGTCCTGCGCGCCGCGCGCCACGATGATCTTGCGGCCGTCGGCGTGGTCGGCGATCACCGGCTCGAACGGCGGCCGATGCCACAGGTTGAGCGGATCGACCGGCTGCACGTCGTAATGGCCGTAGAACAGCGCGTGCGGGCGCGCGCCGGTGTTGCCGTTGCCGCGCGCCACCACCGCCGGATGTCCGGCGGTCGGCCGCACCTCGGTGGTGAAGCCCAGCGTCACGATGTCGGCGGCCAGATGCGCCGCCGCCGCCTTGCAATCGTCGGTGAACGCGGCGTCGGCCGAGATCGATTTGATCCGCAGCAGCGCGAACAATCGTTCGAGGCTGGCGTCGAAATCGGCGTCGACACGGTCGAGCACGGACTGCAGTTGCGACGTTTCGGTCATCACGAGTCTTCCTTCTTTAGAATATACAATTAGCGCCGCAGCAGGCCGCCGAGCGCCCCGCGGACGATGGCGCGGCCGACCGAGCCGCCGAGCGAACCACCGAGCGATTTGCCGAGATCGGCCACCACGCCGCCGACCACCTTGTTGGTGACGGTGCGGGTGACGTCGCGCGCGATCACCTGGCCGGTGGAGAGTTTGCCGCGCGGCACGTTGCTGCCGAAGATGCTGCCGACGATGGCGCCGATCTGGCCGAGCACGCTACCGTCGCCGCCGGGCGCCGGCGCAGCGCTGCCGGCGACGCGCTTCTGCAATATTTCATAAGCGGATTCGGAATCCACCGCGGTGTCGTATTTGCCCTTCACCGGGCTCGCATCCATGATCGCCTTGCGTTCCTGCGGCGTGATCGATCCGATCCGCGCCGAGGGCGGCCGCACCATGATGCGTTCCACCATCGCCGGCGTGCCGTTGCCTTCGAGGAACGACACCAGCGCCTCGCCCTTGCCGAGCTCGGTGATCACCTGGGCGGTGTCCAATTTCGGATTGGGCCGGAAGGTCTGCGCCGCAGCGGCGACCGCCTTCTGATCGCGCGGCGTGAAGGCCCGCAGCGCGTGCTGCACGCGGTTGCCGAGCTGCGCCAGCACCTTGTCCGGCACGTCGATCGGATTTTGCGTCACGAAATAGACCCCGACGCCCTTGGAGCGGATCAGCCGCACCACCTGCTCGATCTTGTCCATCAATCCCTTCGGCGCGTCGTTGAACAACAGATGCGCCTCGTCGAAAAAGAACACCAGTTTCGGCTTCGGCAGATCGCCGACCTCGGGCAATTGCTCGAACAATTCCGACAGCATCCACAACAGGAACGTCGCATAGAGCTGCGGCGACTGCATCAATCGGTCGGCGACCAGGATGTTGATGTTGCCGCGACCGTCGCGGTCGCTGCGCATGAAATCGGTTAGCGCCAGCGCCGGCTCGCCGAAGAATTGCGAAGCGCCCTGATTTTCCAGCACCAGCAATTGCCGCTGAATGGTGCCGACGCTCTGCTTGGAGACGTTGCCGTATTGCGTGGTCAGTTCGCCGGCGTGCTCGGCGATGAACGACAGGATGGCGCGCAAGTCCTTCATGTCGAGCAGCAGCAGCCCCTGCTCGTCGGCGACCCGGAACGCGATGTTGAGCACGCCCTCCTGCACGTCGTTGAGATCCATCATCCGCGACAGCAACAGCGGCCCCATCTCCGAAACCGTAGCGCGCACCGGATGGCCCTGCTCGCCGAACACATCCCAGAACACGGTGCTGAACTGATCCGGCTGAAACGACAGCCCCATCTGTTTTGCGCGCTGCAAAATGAAGTCCTTGGCCTCGCCGACCTCGCAGATTCCCGAGAGGTCGCCCTTGATGTCGGCGGCGAACACCGGAACCCCGGCGCGGGCAAAGCCTTCGGCCATCACCTGCAACGACACCGTCTTGCCGGTTCCGGTGGCGCCGGTGACAAGGCCGTGGCGATTGGCGAAGGCCAAAGTGAGCCACGCCGTTTCGGTTTCCTTGCCGATGAAAATCTTTTCGTCGGTATCGCCGATACCACTCCCGGTCGTCGCCATGGTCTCGCATCTCCGCGCGTCTGCAGCAGGTCGCCGAACAGCCGCACTGTAACGTGGGATGCGTCGGCTGTGAAACCGTTCTGACCGTCGCGGCTTATCGATCGACACGTCTTCGCGATGCACCGCAATCGGTTTCTCTCTTTTGCATATGTATGGAGTCGGGCGGAAAGCTGAGAACAATTTGAATGAATCAGGCTTTCGCTCTTGCAATGTTGCAACACTCACCGCGCGATGCAGTGAGAATCACATGGCGCCGTCGCGGATCGCTTGTATTTCACGGCACGCCGGACCAAGATCATTTCAACACAAGGATCCGGCAAACAACCGGGTGAGGCGGGGCGCGATGGACGAACTGATTGAAAGGCTGACCTCGAAGGTCGGCCTGGAACGCGATGTGGCTGGCAGAACCGTCGGCATCATCCTCGGATTCCTGCGTAGCGAAGGCCCTCCCGATAAAGTCCAAGCCCTGATCGACACCATTCCCGGCGCCGAAGCCGTGATCGAGCCGATGGGATCGAGCAAAGGCTTCGGCAAATTGCTCGGCGGCGGCGTGATGGCGCTCGGCGCCAAGCTGATGGGCCTCGGCCTCGGCGTCACCGAAATTCAGAACGTCGCGCGTGAATTGTTTAGATTTGGCCGCGATAAGATCGGCGCCGACCAGATGGGCGAGATCATCGCATCGACACCCGGCCTCAATAAACTCTCTTGAACCTTTGTAACTCCGAGTGTCATGACATATTCGATCACCAAGATTGACGGTCTCACCGTCTACGCAGCCTCGAAACTGAAAGCGGTCGGGATTCGCACCACGGAAGCGCTGCTCGAAGCCGCGCACACCGTGAAAGGCCGCAAGGCGCTCGCCGCCAAGACCGGCATTGCCGAACAGCAATTGCTGGAATGGGCCAATATCGCCGACTGCATGCGGATTCCCGGCATGGGCAAGGCCAAGGCGCAACTGCTGCGCGCCTCCGGAGTCTCGACGCTGCGCGAATTCACCCTGCGCAACCCGTCGCGACTGGCGCAGAACATGAAAGAGGCCAACACCAAGCGGAAACTGGTGCGGGTGCTGCCGTCGGAAAAATCCGTCGGGCAGTTGATCGAACAGGCCCGCAAGCTGCCGCTGAAGATCTCGTATTAGGGTCTGTTGCCATCGAGAGGCGCGAAGCCGGCGCCAGAGCAGCCGGCCTTTCAACGCGTCATCCCTGCGAACGCGGCGACCCATACGGCGCGGCGCTTATGTTGAGCAAAGCGGCAAAGGCGTTCGACCACCCGCGACGCCAGGGGTGATGGGTCCCTGCCTTCGCAGGGACGCCCCCGTGGCGAGGGCAATGCACTGCTGATGCGCCGGACGTCGTCGCGCCCTACGAAACCGCTGGCTGTCCAGCTTGCTTGTCACCCGATAGCTTGACTCCGTGAAGCGGACCGCGCAAAGCCTGCCCATGATCGCGACGACGACGAGGCCCGCCGCAGCGGCCGCACCGCCAGGTCATCCGCTGTTACAGAAATTGCTCACCCGGCCGCTTCCGGCGGTGATGGGCGTGCTCAACGTCACCCCGGATTCGTTCTCCGATGGCGGCCGGTTTCTCGCGCCCGGCGACGCCCGCGCGCAGGCCGCGCGACTGATCGCCGCCGGCGCCGACATCATTGACGTCGGCGCGGAATCCACCCGCCCCTACGGGTCACAGCCGGTTTCTGCAGAAGAAGAGATCGCACGCTTGCGCCCGGTGCTGGCCGACGTGGTGGCGCTCGGCACGCCGGTGTCGATCGACAGCATGAAGGCCGAAGTGGTGGCCTTCGCGTTCGAGCAAGGTGTCGCGATCGCCAACGACGTCTGGGGGTTGCAACGCGATCCGGACATGGCGAACGTCATCGCCGCGCGAAAAAACGCGCCGGTGATCGTGATGCACAACCGCGCCGCGGTCGATGCCTCGCTCGACATTCTCAAGGACATCGCCGAATTCTTCGCGCGATCGCTGCAGATCGCAGCCAAGGCAGGGCTTCCGTCAAGCCACATCGTGCTCGATCCCGGCATCGGCTTTGGCAAGACGCCCGAGCAGAGCATGGCGGCGCTGGCGCGGCTCAACGAACTCAGCGTGTTCGGCCTGCCGCTGTTGGTCGGGGCCTCGCGCAAACGCTTCATCAGCACGGTGTCGCCGTCGGAGCCGCAACAGCGGCTCGGCGGCTCGATTGCCGCGCATCTAATTTCGGCGCAGCGCGGCGCCAAGATCATTCGCACCCATGACGTCGCCGAGACCGTGCAGGCGCTGCGCGTGGCGCAGGCAATCGAGGACCAGCGATGACCGACACGATCTTCATCAAGGGGCTGGTGATCCACGCCCGCCACGGCGTGATGGAGCACGAGACCGAGGTCGGGCAGCGCTTCGTGATCGACCTCGAGCTATGCGCCGATCTCGGCGAATCCTCGCGCACCGACCGCTTGGCCGACACCGTGTCCTATTCCAATGTGGTGGCGAGCGCGACCGCGGCGTTCAAGAACGCCAACTACCGGCTGTTGGAGCGCGCCGCCGGCGCCGTCGCCGACGCCATCCTCGACGCCTTTCCGCGCATCACCGCGGTGAAGGTCACGGTGCACAAGCCGCACGCGCCGATCCCGGCGATCTTCGACGACGTCGGCGTAATCCTGACCCGCAGCCGACAGGCGAAGGCCGATGCCTGAGGCGTTGATCGCGCTCGGCGGCAATGTCGGCGACGTCCGCGCCAGCTTTCGCCGCGCCATTCCGATGATCTGCGGCATGGCGCAGGGCGTGTTGCTGGCGCGCTCGGCGGACTACGCCACGCCGCCCTGGGGCGAGGAGCAGCAGGGCCGCTTCGTCAATGCCTGCATCGCGCTCGACACCAGCCTCGATCCGCACGCGCTGTTGTTCTGCCTGCACAAGATCGAGCAGCGGCTGGGCCGCGACCGCGCCAACGAGCGGCGCTGGGGGGCGCGCACGCTCGATCTCGACCTGCTGGCCTATGACGACGTCTCGATCGACCGCGGCCTGCGGCTGCCGCATCCACGGCTGTTCGAACGCGCCTTCGTGCTGGTGCCGCTGATGGACATCGCGCCGGACCGCCCGATCGGCGGCCGCACCGCGCGCCAGGCGCTGGCCTTGCTCTCCACCGCGGGCATCGAGCGGCTGCCGGACTTGCACTGAGACCAACGTGCCGGCACCGATCGCGCGCTGCCCTCCCTAGCCTTTTGGCCGAAAACAACCGTTTGGCTTGGCGCCTGCCACGTGGCATTTTCCGCCCGCAACAACCATGACGCGCCGGAGTTAGCTTTGACGATGCCCACCACACCTGACGACCTGCGGCTGGCCGCCGATTTCGCCCCGGCGACCTATGACGACTGGCGCAAGCTGGTCGACGGCGTGCTCAAGGGCGCGCCGTTCGAGAAGCTGGTCGGCAAGACCTATGACGGGCTGAAGATCGATCCGCTCTATCCGCGCGCCGCCAACGCAGCCCCGATCGCCGGCCGCGCCGCCGCGGCGCCGTGGCAGATCATGCAGCGGATCGATCATCCGGACGCCGCCAAGGCCAACAAGCAGGCGCTCGACGATCTCGCCAACGGCGCCACCGGGCTGACGCTGATGTTCGAGGCCGCCAATGGCGCGCACGGCTTCGGCCTGCCGGCGACGCAAGAGACCATCGCCGCGCTGCTCAAGGACGTCTACCTCGACGCCGGCATCGCGCTGGAATTGCAGGTCGGTCCGCAGGCGCGGATGGCGGCGATCTATCTCGCCGAGCACATCAAGGCCGCCGGCATTGATCCGGCCAGATGCGAGATCCGCTTCGGGCTCGACCCGATCGGCGCCTGCGCGGTGTGGGGCAGTAGCGCCTACAACTGGTGGGAGATCGCCCCGGCTTTCACCGACGCCATCAAGAAGCTCACCGACGCCGGCTTCAAGGGACCGTTCGCAGTCGCCGACGGCCGGGTCATCCACGACGCCGGCGGCTCCGAAGTGCAGGAACTGGCCTATGTGCTGGCGGTCGCCGTCAGCTATCTGCGCGCAATGGAAGGCGCCAACGTGCCGCTCGACGCCGCGCGGTCGATGATTTACGCACGACTCAGTGCAGACGCCGACCAATTCCTGACGCTGGCCAAGTTCCGCGCGCTGCGGCTGTTGTGGGCGCGGATCGAGGAGAGCTGCGGCCTTGCGCCGAAGCCCTTGTTCATCGCCGGCGAAACCGCGTGGCGGATGCTGACGCAGCGCGATCCTTACGTGAACATGCTGCGCAATACGGTGGCGACCTTCGCCGCGGGGCTCGGCGGCGCCAATTCAGTTGCCGTGCTGCCGCACACCGCGGCGCTCGGATTGCCTGACGGCTTCGCGCGCCGTGCCGCGCGCAATACACAATTGGTGTTGCTGGAGGAATCCAACCTCGATAAGGTGTCGGATCCGGCCGCGGGCTCAGGCGGCATTGAGGCGCTGACGCAGCAACTCTGCGACGCCGCCTGGACTCTCTTTCAGGAGATCGAGAAAGCTGGCGGCGCGTTCTTCGCGCTCGGCGAAAACCTGCTGCAGCCCAAGGTGGCGGCGACCCGCGCCGCGCGGCAGGCCGCTGTCGCCAAGCGCCGCGACGTACTCACCGGCGCCAGCGAATTCCCCAATCTGCATGAAGCCCGCGCCGCGGTGCTGAAGGTCAAGCCAGTCGAAGCCGCGCCCTACGGCAAGGCCAAGATCAAGTTCAACCCGCTCACCCCGATCCGGCTGGCGATCCCCTTCGAGGCGTTGCGCGATCAGTCCGATCATCTGTTGGCCCGCAAGGGCGCGCGGCCGAAAATATTCCTCGCCAATCTCGGCACGGCCGCCAACTTCACCGCGCGTGCGGGCTTCGCCAAGAGCTTCTTCGAGACCGGCGGCATCGAGGCGATCGACAGTGACGGCTTCACCGATCCCACCGCGCTCGCCGGCGCCTACACCGCCTCGGGTGCCGCGCTGGTCTGCCTGTGTTCGTCCGACAAGGTCTATGCCACGGCGGCGATCGACGCCGCCAAGGCGCTCTCCGCCGCCGGCGCCAGGCATATCTATCTGGCCGGACGCCCCGGCGACCACGAGACCGCCTACCGCGAAGCCGGCGTGACCGATTTCATTTTCGCCGGCGCCGACGCGCTGGCGATGCTTCAAGCCGCTTATGCTAAGGTGACGTCATGAGCCAGATTCCGAACTTCGCCGACGTCGCATTTCAGCCGACCGCGGTCGCGCCGGCGGCGGGCCACGCCGAACCCTGGCTGACCCCCGAAGGCATTCTGGTCAAGCCGGGCTATTCCGAGGCGGATCTGAAAGGCATCGATTTCCTCGACACCTATCCCGGCATCGCGCCGTTTTTGCGCGGCCCCTACCCGACGATGTACGTCAACCAGCCCTGGACCATCCGGCAATATGCCGGCTTCTCCACCGCGGAAGATTCCAACGCGTTCTATCGCCGCAACCTCGCCGCCGGGCAAAAGGGCCTGTCGGTGGCGTTCGACCTCGCCACCCACCGCGGCTATGATAGCGATCATCCGCGGGTGTCCGGCGACGTCGGCATGGCCGGCGTGGCGATCGATAGTATCTACGACATGCGCACGCTGTTCGCCGGCATCCCGCTCGACCAGATGAGCGTGTCGATGACCATGAACGGCGCGGTGCTGCCGATCCTGGCGCTGTTCGTCGCCGCCGCGGAAGAACAGGGCGTGCCGCCGGAGAAACTCTCCGGAACTATTCAGAACGACATTCTGAAAGAGTTCATGGTGCGCAACACCTACATCTATCCGCCGGCGCCCTCGATGCGGATCATCTCCGACATCTTCGCCTACACCTCGACGAGGATGCCGAAGTACAACTCCATTTCCATTTCCGGCTATCACATGCAGGAAGCCGGAGCGACGCAGGACCTCGAACTGGCCTATACGCTGGCCGACGGCGTCGAATATCTGCGCGCCGGCATCAAAGCGGGCCTCGACGTCGACCGCTTTGCGCCAAGGCTGTCGTTCTTCTGGGCGGTCGGCATGAACTTCTTCATGGAGGTCGCCAAGCTGCGCGCCGCCCGCCTGTTGTGGGCCAAGCTGTTGACCCAGTTCAACCCGCAGAATCCGAAATCGCTCTCCCTGCGCACGCATTGCCAGACCTCGGGCTGGTCGCTGACCGCGCAGGACGTCTACAACAACGTGATGCGCACCACCATCGAGGCGATGGCGGCGACGCAAGGCCACACCCAGTCGCTGCACACCAACGCGCTCGACGAAGCCCTGGCGCTGCCGACCGACTTCTCGGCGCGGATCGCCCGCAATACGCAATTGTTCTTGCAGCAGGAGAGCGGCACCAACCGGCTCATCGATCCGTGGGGCGGTTCCTACTACGTCGAACGGCTGACCCGCGACCTCGCGGCGAAAGCCTGGGGCCACATCCAGGAGGTCGAAAGCCTCGGCGGCATGGCGAAAGCCATCGAAGCCGGCGTGCCGAAGCTGCGGATCGAGGAAGCCTCCGCCAAGACCCAGGCCCGGATCGACGCCGGCGCGCAGGCGGTGATCGGCGTCAACAAGTACAAGCCGGTCGATGAAGCCCCGATCGACGTGCTGAAGGTCGACAACTCCACGGTGCGGCGGCTGCAGATCGACAAGCTGAAGCGGCTGCGCGGCGAGCGCAGCCAGGCCGAGGTCGACGCCGCGCTCAATGCGCTGACGCGCTCGGCCTCTGAGGGCAGCGGCAATCTGTTGGCGCTCGCCATCGACGCCGCGCGGGTCAAGGCCACGGTCGGCGAAATTTCCGAGGCGTTGGAAAAGGTGTTCGGCCGGCATCGCGCCGAGATCCGCTCGATCACCGGGGTTTACAAGCGGGAGGCCGCCACCATGTCGAACCGGGTTGAGAAGCTCAAAGCGCTGATCGACGCGTTCGAGGACGCCGAGGGCCGCCGCCCGCGCATCCTGGTCGCCAAGATCGGCCAGGACGGCCACGACCGCGGCCAGAAGGTGATCGCCTCGGCGTTTGCCGACATCGGCTTCGACGTCGACATCGGGCCGTTGTTCGCCACCGCCGAGGAAGCCGCGCGCCAAGCCGTGGAGAACGACGTGCACATTCTCGGCGTGTCGTCGCTCGCCGCCGCGCATCTCAGCGCGGTGCCGGAGTTGAAGGCGGCGCTGAAAAAGCAGGGCCGCGACGATATCATGATCATCATCGGCGGGGTGATGCCGCCGCAGGACTATGACACGCTGTACAAGGCCGGCGCCGAGGCGATCTTCCCGCCCGGCACGGTGATCGCCGATGCCGCCGAGGAGCTGATCCACAAGCTCAACGCCCGGCTCGGCCACGCCGAGGCCGCGGAGTAGCCGCATGAGGCATGTCGCCATCACCGACGCGAAATCCCAGCTGGAAAACCTGCTGGCGGAGGTCGAGTCGACCGGGGATGACGTGATCATCACCCGGGATGGCGTCGCGGTGGCGCGGCTGGTGCGCGAGGAAGCTGCGGCGCGGGAGATTCCGCCCGACGAGATCGAACGACGACGCGCCGTGATCGCAGGGATCAGGCGGCGTGCGACCACAATCAATCTCGGCGCCACGCAAGAAGAGATCAAGTCCTGGATTAACGAGGGGCGGCATTGATCGTTCTCGACGCGTCGATAGCGATCGCGTGGCTGCTGAACGAGTCAGGATTTCCTGACGCTGAATTCAATGAAGCGATCGCGACCCAGTCCATCGCCGTCCCGGCGCATTGGCCGGTCGAAGTTGCCAATGCACTGCTCGTCAATCTGCGAAGGAAACGTATCTCGGAGGAGGCGCTAGCGGCCGTGGTCGGCGATCTCGCGGCGCTCGATATTTCCCTTCAGCCGGCGGCTTCGACTGGTCGAATCTTGGACCTAGTAGGCTTTGCCGAACGCCACGGGCTAACGTCTTATGACGCCGCCTACGTCGAACTGGCCCTCGAACACAGCGCTCGGCTCGCCACCCTCGATCAGCAAATGCGGCGAGCGGCCGCCAATCTTGAAATCCCATTAATTCCGAAGGCTGGTGTCTAGCTGTGAGCTTTCAATAGGTTGTCCATCCGATCCGGACCGAGGAGACTGAGGTTGCGAAGCTTCAGGCATCCAAGGAGGACCGGATGAACATCCACAAGAATGCCCGTTTGACGCCGATTGGTCGAGAGCGGTTGGTGCAGG
>NZ_DASWPE010000122.1:0-31686 GCF_036404135.1 Rhodopseudomonas sp.
GTAGCGCGGGCTGCTGCGCTGATAATAGCGGCGGGTGGTTTCAGTCCACATCTGTGCCTCCATCGAATCTTCGCAAATCCGACGGAATCACAACAGACTGAAATCACTCAACTCTTTTTCGGCCAGGCTCTCAGGATGACGGCGGTGGGGTGTGGCGCGGGACCTCGGCGTCGTCAGTTTCGGTTCCCTCAATGGCCGTCGCCGACCTCGCTCGGCGCGACCTTGCGCTTCACCCGCTTGATGGTGCCGGAAAACGTGAACAGCGGCCGCCCGGCGCTCTTCAGCATGCCGCGGACGAAGATCAGCGATTTGCCGGCGCGGGTGACCTCGCCCGAGGCCTCGATCAATTCGCCCTCATAGGCCACGTCGAGGAATTCGCAGCCGAACGCCACCGTCACCGCCGGGCTTTGCAGTTGGTGCGCGGCGATCGCAAACAGCGCGTAATCGGCGAAGGTCATGAAGCAGCCGCCGTGCACGCCGCGCAGCCCGTTGAGATGTTTCTTCTCCACCCGGAACGCGCAGCGCACGGTGCCGTCGTCCTCGAAACGGTGCCAGAACGGGCCGTTGTTGGTTTCGAAAGTATCGCGGGTCCAGGTCCGCCAGCCGGCGAATTCGCCCTCGCTGGCGATGGTGAGGTCGGGGCGACCCAGCGGGGCGGGGGCAGTGTCGGTCACGCGCTCGGTCCTTCGGCTGGGAACGATCCCCCCATAAAACCGATCGACCGCGGCAATGCAATCGCCGGCCCGCCGGGCGCGCGGGAAAGCCGGAATGCGCCATAAAACCGCTTTCCCCGCTGTCGCAATCTTTCTAATAACGGGCCTTCTCCTTCCCCGCGGGGGAGGCCGATTGACCGTTTCAGGAATTGCGCCGCGATGTCGTCCAAGCCCACGCCGATCACCCCCGAACTCGTCGCCAGCCACGGCCTGAAGCCGGACGAATATCAGCGCATCCTGACATTGATCGGCCGCGAGCCGAGCCTCACCGAACTCGGCATCTTCTCGGCGATGTGGAACGAGCACTGCTCGTACAAATCCTCGCGCATCCATCTCAAGGGGCTGCCGACCAAGGCGCCCTGGGTGCTGGTCGGGCCGGGCGAAAACGCCGGGGTGATCGACATCGGCGACAACCAGGCCATCGTGTTCAAGATGGAGAGCCACAACCACCCGAGCTTCATCGAGCCGTATCAGGGCGCCACCACCGGGGTCGGCGGCATCCTGCGCGACGTCTTCACCATGGGGGCGCGGCCGATCGCCTGCCTCAATGCCTTGAGCTTCGGCGCCCCCGAGCATCCCAAAACCCGCCGGCTGGTGTCGGGCGTGGTCGCCGGGGTCGGCGGCTACGGCAATTCCTTCGGCGTGCCCACGGTCGGCGGCCAGGTCCGCTTCCACACCCGCTATGACGGCAACATCCTGGTCAACGCCATGGCGGTCGGGCTTGCCGACGCCGACAAGATCTTCCTGGCGGCGGCCTCGGGCGTCGGCATGCCGATCGTTTATCTCGGCTCCAAGACCGGCCGCGACGGCATGGGCGGCGCCACCATGGCGTCGGCGGAATTCGACAGCGACAGCGACGAGAAGCGCCCGACCGTGCAGGTCGGCGACCCGTTCGCGGAGAAGCTGTTGCTGGAAGCCTGCCTGGAAATCATGGCGGCGGATTGCGTGATCGCGATCCAGGACATGGGTGCGGCGGGGCTGACCTGTTCGGCGGTGGAGATGGGCGCCAAGGGCGACCTCGGCGTCGACCTCGATCTCGACGCGGTGCCGACCCGCGAGCCCGGCATGACCGCCTACGAGATGATGCTGTCGGAAAGCCAGGAGCGCATGCTCATGGTGCTGAAGCCGGAGAAGGAGCGCGAGGCCGAGGCGATCTTCAAAAAGTGGGGGCTCGACTTCGCCATTGTCGGCCGCACCACGCCGACGCTGCGCTTCGTCGTCAAGCACGGCGGCGAGGTCAAGGCCGACCTGCCGATCAAGGAATTGGGCGACGAGGCGCCGCTCTACGACCGCCCGCATGTCGAGAGCCCGAAGCTGCCGATTGTCCACGCCCGCGACGTCGCGCCGCCGATCGGCGTGATCGCCGCGCTGCAGCGGCTGATCGGTTCGCCGGAATTGTGCTCGCGGCGCTGGGTCTGGGAACAGTACGACCACGTCATCGGCGGCAACACCGTGCAGCGGCCGGGCGGCGACGCCGCGGTGCTGCGGATCGAGGACGGCCCCAAGGGGCTGGCGCTGACCGTCGACGTCACGCCGCGCTATTGCGAGGCCGATCCTTACGAGGGCGGCAAGCAGGCGGTCGCCGAAGCCTATCGCAATATCACCGCGGTCGGCGGCAAGCCGCTCGCCATCACCGACAATCTGAATTTCGGCAATCCGGAGCGGCCCGAGATCATGGGGCAGTTGGTCGGCTGCCTGAACGGCATTTCGGAAGCCTGCATCGCGCTGCAGACGCCGATCGTGTCGGGCAACGTCTCGCTCTACAACGAGACCAACGGCCGCGGCATTCTGCCGACCCCGTCGATCGGCGGCGTCGGCTTGCTCGACGATTTCACCAAATCCGCGACGCTGGCCTTCAAGGCCGAGGGCGAGGCGATCCTGCTGATCGGCGAGACCCGCGGCTGGCTCGGCCAGTCGGTTTATTTGCGCGACATCTGCGGCCGCGAAGAAGGCGCGCCGCCGCCGGTCAATCTCGACGCCGAGAAGCGCAACGGCACCGTGGTACGCGGCATGATCCACGCCGGCACCGCGACCGCGGTACATGACCTGTCCGACGGCGGGCTGTTGATCGCGCTGGCCGAGATGGCGATCGCAGGCGGCATCGGCGCCGCGCTCGACGCCGCGCCCGAGGCGATCGTGCCGCATGCCTGGTGGTTCGGCGAGGATCAGGCGCGCTACCTCGTCACCGTGCCGCAGGACGAGTTACTCGGCGTGCTCACCAAGCTGAAGGCGGTCGGCGTGCCCTGCCTGCAGATCGGCAAGACCATTGGCCACACGCTTTCGATCGCCGGCGAACCCTCGATCGACGTCAAGGCGCTGGACCACGCCCACGAGGCCTGGCTGCCGAACTACATGAACGGCAAGGCGTGACCGATTTGGCGGGAGTAGCCCTTTATAGCGTTTTCGAGCGAAGTGGATCCCGGTTCGCGTGAAGAAAACGCGTCAAAATAAGAATCTAGAGCTCCGGTTCTAATTCGATCAGAACCGGAATAGCTCTAGCGTCGTCGAGACCATTTTTCCGACCCACCGCGCAGTGCGGCGATCGATCCGCTATGAAATCGCGAATCGCGCAGGCTTCCTGTTGACTCCCGTCGAGAGTGAGTTAACTTTGACGCAATCCTTGATTGAGTAGTTCGCGGCGACTTTGTACCGCGATGAGCAGTGACGTCTGCTGGCGCATTATGCCCAGTCTCAAAGGAGGTTCGCGTGTCCGACAATACGCAGGAAGCCAACTCCGGGCAGGATATTGACCGAGCGATCGAACAGCTCGAAGCCGCCGCCAAGTCGCTCGAGGCCCCCGACGTCCGACGTACCGTCCAGGCGCTGAACGACGCCGCCAAGGCGGTGGCGACGATACAGGACGCGGTCAAGGCGGTGGCGGTGGGCGACGCGGCGAAAGCCGCGCTGTTCCAGGATCGCCTAAGCGCTCCCGCGGTGCAGGACGCGCTCAAGGCGGTTGCCGTTCAGGACGCCCTCAAGGCGGTGGCGGTGCAGGACACCCAGAAGGGCGTGGTCGCGGTGCAGGACGCATTGAAGGCGGTCGCGGTGCAAGACGCCCTGAAAGCGGTGGCGGTACAGGACACCCAGAAGGGCGTGGTCGCGGTGCAGGATGCATTGAAGGCGGTCGCGGTGCAGGACGCCCTCAAAGCGGTGGCGGTGCAGGACGCGCTGAAGGCGGTCGCGGTGCAGGACACCCAGAAGGGCGTCGTCGCGGTGCAGGACGCGCTGAAAGCGGTGGCGGTGCAGGACGCCTTGAAGGCGGTCGCGATCCAGGACGCGGTGAAGGCGGTGGTCTCGACGTCGAGCGACGTGCTGCGCCAACTGGTCGCCGACGAGGTGAAGCGCGCGCTCGACTTGAGCGGACAGGCCGCGCAGCTGGCGGAGGGTCAGCGCAAGGACGACAAGTGACGGCGCGCCTGGAGCTGGCGCCGCGCGCCGCGGACGCGCCGCCGCGGCCGGACGTCGTGCTGGTGCGGCCGCGCGACTTTGGCGCGGTTCCCGCCGGCGCGCCGGTGCAGGATCCGCTCGGTGTCGGTTACTTGGCAGCGGGCCTGCGCGCCGACGGCTACGCGGTGCGCATCCTCGATGCGCACGCCCTCGACCTCGACGATGACGGCCTGGTCGCCTGCGTGGTGCAGATGAATCCGCGGCTGATCGGCCTGTCGCTGCATTCTTTCGCCGACTACACCCATTGCGTCGCGATCTCGCAAGGCGTCAAGGCCGCGCGTCCGGAGCTGTATTGTGTGTGGGGCGGCGAGCACGCCACCTTCCATGCCGAGAACATCCTGACGCAGCATGCCGAGGTCGACGCGGTGGTGCTGGGCGAGGGCGAGGCCACGCTGGCCGATCTGCTGGCGGCGCTGCCGCACGCCGCCCCGGCCGGCCTCGCTGCGCCGGTCGCCGGCGTGCTCGCGCGCGGCCGCGGCACCGCGCTGCTGCACGGCGGTTTCCGCACCGCGATCGAGGATCTCGACGCGCAGCCCGAGCCGCACAAGGACATCGTGGAAATGGCGCTGCGCGCCGGCCGGCCGGTCAGCATCTCGGTGCTGACCGGGCGGGGCTGCACCCACCGCTGCCGGTTCTGCACCGCGCATGAATTCCTCCGGCTCGGCGGCGGGCGGGTCTGGCGCCGGCGGTCGCCCCGTCGCGTGGTCGACGAAATCCAGCGGCTGGCGACCAGCTACCTGAATAGCGAGCTGGTTCACCCGGTGATGCAGTTTCAGGACGTCATCTTCCTCGGCACCTCGACGGCGTCGCGACGCTGGGCCACCGAATTCGTCGAGGAGATGGAGCGGCGGCGTTTGGTCGTGCCGTTCTATTGCATGAGCCGCGCCGATGCGATCATCGCCAACCGCGACCTGCTGCCGCGGCTGGTCGGGGTAGGCCTGTGGTCGATCGAGATGGGCATCGAGTCCGGGGTCGATCGCATCCTGAAGCGCTATGACAAGCAGAATTCCAGCGACGCCAACACCGAAGCCATCGAGTTGATGCGCGCCTTTGGCATTACATATGACGCCAGCGGCTTCATCATGTTCGACCCGTCGATGAGTCTCGACGAACTGCGCGACAACGCGCTTTATTTGCGCGACTTCGGCGCCGCGACCTGGGATTTCTTCGTCACCCGGCTGCAGCTCTATCCGGGAACCGAATTGCGCGACGAGATGATCCGCAAGGGGCTGTTTGTCGGCGCCGACGACATCGGCAAGACCTGCGGCTACCGCTTCGAGGATCCGCTGGTCGAACGGGTGGCGCAGTTCACCTCCTATTATGATCCATCGATCCGCGATCTCGACCTCGCCTTGCGCGACGCGAAAGCCGAAGCCGCGATCGCGCACCGCCGCGGCACGTCCGGCCGCAGCGAAATCACCACCGGCATCGATCTCATTCACGGCAGCTATTGTAACCATCTGCTCGGCCTGATCGACGCCGTCGCCGCCGGCGCGCCGGACCCGCAGCTTGCGGCGCTGATCGCGGGTTTCGTGCAGCGCACCAAGCGGCTGGCCGCGGTGATGAAGGATATTCTGCGCCATCCGCAAGGCGCGCCGGCCCGCGCCGCGCCGCTGGATGCGTCGATGGCGCAATAGGCGGCGCCCGGCCGCGCAAAGCAGCGAGAACCAGGACGATGCCGGCAGGGCGATATCGTCTGCAGCGCGATGTTTTCCGCGGGGCGATATTTTCCGCGGGGCGATGTCGGTCAGCGCTATGCTTCAGCGCGAGCTGCGGTGCGGCGCAGCCGCAGCGCAATTACTCCGCGTCACGCGGAGCCTGGCTTGCGGCGTCGCAAATGCCGCCGCGCCATGACGCGTCGAACGCCGCGCTCACCGCTCGCTGTGCACATCGGACGCCGCCGACACGTCGAGCTGCAGCCGGCGATCGAAACAGGCAAATCCGCTGGCTTCATAGGCCCGGCACGCCGCCGGATTGTCTTGCGTGGTGCCGAGCGTGACCTGAGAGATGCCTTGGTCGAACAGCCGGTGGACCAGGCTGCTGGCAATGGCGCGACACAGACCGCGGCCGCGGTGCCGCGGCGCGGTGAGAAAATTGCCGATGTTGCAGATGCCCTCGGCCGCGGCCACCACGCCGCCGCAGGCCACCAGTTCTCCGTTCTCGACGATGCCGAGAAACAGCCGGTCGAGCATCCAGGGCGAAAAGATCGTCTCGGGATAATGCGACGCAAAGAACCGCCCGACCCGTTCGAGATCGTCGCGCGCCATCGGCGTGCAGCGCGGATCGGCGGCGTGCGCCGGGCGCTCGCCGATCGCGTAATATTGCAACGGGTGCACGCCGATCACCCGGCCCGCCAGCCGGCCGCGGATCCTTGCGGCGGCGTCGCGATCGACATGGAGTTCGCCGCCCTGCGGCAGATCGGCGATCGCAAACTCCTCGCCAGGCGAGAGCCGGCCGACGATGGTGCGCACCTCGAGCTGATCAAACGCGATGCCGAGCGCCGCCCCGGCGCCGTCGCGCCCCAGCAGCGCGGAGCGGTTGCTGGCCCCGCCGCGGGTGGCTGTGCGGGCATCGGACAAATACACGCTGAAAACCGGATGCGCTTGGGTGAGCTCCGCCAGCATCTGCAGTTCGGCGCCGCTGAGGGCTGCGAATGGCTTCACGGGGTGTCGCACCTCGGCGATGGCATCGCCCAAAGCCTACACCTTCACCGCGGCGGGAGAAAGCCGCCGCGGCCAGTCACAACACCAGGGCCACGCCGGGAATCCGCCGCAGCAGCGCGGTGGTGATCCAGCTTAAGCCGAGGCCAAGGACGAACACGATTCCGGCCTTGGCGATCGCCGGCAGCTCGGCACTGTACAGCCAATATTGCAGCCACAGCATGTAGGCGTAGTGCACCAGGAAAATGCCGTAAGCGTCGTGCTGCAATGGATCGAGCAGGCTCCAGCCGGAGGTCTTGAAGCGCAGGAAGACCGCCAGGATGGTGAAGGTGATCGCCGCGCTGAACACCACGAAGGCGATCGCGTAGCTCGCCTCGTACCAGGCCGGCAGCGCGTCGGGATTGCCGAGGATCTGGCGCTTGATATAGATCAGCCCCCACAACGCGACATAGGGCACCAGCGCGGTGATCGCCCAGCGCGTCCAGCGCTTCGGCAATTCGCCCTGCGGGCTGAGGATGCCGGTGCTGATATTGCCCGCGCCGATCCCGGCGCCGAGAAAGAAATACGCCGCGTAAAGCAGGATGCGGGAGGTCTGCACCGAGAACGGGCCGAATTCCAGCCAGTGGTTGGGGCCGAGCAGCACCCGGATCGGCACATAGACGATGGCGGCCACCGCCACGAACACCAGCAACAGCAGCTCGGGCTGCGCAAAGCCGCGCACCGACAGCCGGTTGATGCCGTCCAGCGCGTGCGGCGAGATCCGATACAGCGCGCCGCCCGCGATGCTGTAGATCAGCAGCACCCAGAGAAACCACAACGGGCCGCTCGGCCACGGCCCGACCGTGACGGTGGTCCACCAGAACTGGCCGAACCCCAGCCCCGGCGCCTGGCGCAGCGCGATCGCGTAGTAGGCGATCGGGATGATGGTCAAAGCGGCAAACGCAAAGGGCAGGCCGAGCCGGATCAGCCGGTCGCGGGCAAACACCCCCGGCGGGCGGTGCGCCACGCTCGGCCACAGAAACAGCCCCGACAGCAGGAAGAACATCGCCATGAAGAAGCTGTCGGTGGCGAGTACGATGGCGTCGAACCCGGCAAAGGAGGTGGGGTCGGTGTGGCCGTAATAGGTGTATGGGATTACCGCGTGATGGATCAGCACCAAAAGGGTGAGGAAGCTGCGGGTCCGGTCCAGCGACAGATTGCGCGCCGCATGCGCGACCGTTGGCGCCGCGGCCTGCTCGATCCGATCCGAAACCAGCGTCACGCCGTCGCCTCCCGCTCCAGGGTCATCCCGCGACCGCAGCAAAGCCTATGCCGGCCGCGGTCTCGCGACGCCGACTACGCCGCGTCGAGTTGCTCGATCGTGACCTTGTCCGGATAGAACGCCAGATAGTCCTTGATCTCGCGCATCGCCGGGAACGGCTGCTCATAGCTCCACACCGCGTTGTCGAGCCGGGTGTCGCCGGCCTTGATGCTGAAATAGCTGGCGTCGCCCTTGTAGGGGCAGTGGGTGGAGCGGTCGCTGCGTTCCAGGAACTCATGATGGGCGTCCTGCCGCGGGATATATTGGATCGCGGGGTAGCTCGCCTCCTTCAGCGTCAGCGCGTGGGAGGTTTCGGCGATCACCACGCCGCCGGCGGAGACCCGGACCCGCTTGGCGGTCGGCTGGATGGTGATCGGGTGGTCTGGACCGGGATTCTTCATGGGCAACCCTCAAATTCGACGGTTCCGTTGAGATGGGCGATGCCGGCGGGCTTTGAAAGGGCCTGCCGGGCAAATATAGTATCCGGATGACGCGGTGCGCGGTGCCGGCTAGGGTCGGCGCGGCGGCGTCGATCAGCCGCGATTCGCAGCGGGTTTCGCGGGCGCTTGGGAGAACGTTGAATGCCGATGGACGCCCGGGATATTGAATCCATGATCAAGGCGGCGATCCCCGATGCGGAGGTGACGATCCGCGATCTCGCCGGCGACCGCGACCATTACGCGGCCACGGTGATCTCGGAATCCTTCCGCGGCAAGTCCCGGGTGCAGCAGCACCAGATCGTCTATCAATCGTTGCAAGGCCAGATGGGCGGCGTGCTGCACGCTTTGGCGTTGCAGACCGGCGTGCCGGAAAGCTGACGCTGGACGATCAGATCATCCCGGAGGTGCGGCCCGCGGCCGGCGCCAGTTGGCTGCGCGATCGCAAGCCCGACGAACACAATCGCGTCACCTATGTCGAATTGTTCTTCGACCTGGTGTTCGTGTTCGCGATCACCCAGATCTCGCATTTTCTGCTGGCGCATTTCACCGCGCTCGGCCTGCTGCAGACCGCGATCCTGATGCTCGCGGTGTGGTGGGTCTGGGTCTACACCTCCTGGATCACCAACTGGCTCGACCCCGAACAGACCGCGGTGCGCTTGATGCTGTTCGCGCTGATGGCGCTCGGGCTGTTGCTGTCGACCTCGATCCCCAAGGCGTTCGAGAGCCGTGGGCTGGCCTTCGGGCTGGCGTTCGCGGCGATGCAGGTCGGCCGCACCGCGTTCTTCACCTGGTCGGTGCCGGCCTCGGACCATAAGCTGAAGATCAGCTTCCTGCGCATCCTGCTGTGGCTGAGCGCGAGCGGCGCGCTGTGGATCGCGGGCGGGCTGTGGCACGGCAAGGCCCAGCTCGGGCTGTGGCTATGCGCGCTGCTGATCGAATATCTCGGGCCGGTGGCGCGGTTCTGGGTGCCGCGGCTCGGCGCCTCCGCCACCACCGACTGGAGCGTCGAGGGCGGCCACATGGCGGAGCGCTGCGCGCTGTTCATCATCATCGCGCTCGGCGAATCCATCGTGGTCACCGGCGCCAGCTTCGCCGGGATCGCCTGGAGCGCCACCGCGCTGAGTTCGTTCGCGGTGGCGCTGTCGGGCTCGATGGCGATGTGGTGGATCTATTTCCACATCGGCGTCCATGTCGGCGCCGAGCGGATCTCGCATTCGTCGGATCCCGGGCGGCTGGCGCGGCTGGCCTATACCTATCTGCATCTGCCGATCGTCGCCGGCATCGTGGTCAGCGCGGTCGGCGACGAGCTGCTGCTGGCGCACCCCGGCGGCCACGCCGACGCCAAGGCGATGTTCGGCATGATCGGCGGGCCGCTGTTGTTCCTGTTCGGCGTGCTGCTGTTCAAGCACAGCGTGCACGGCCGCTGGCAATTGTCGCATCTCGGCGGCACCACAGCCTTGGTGCTGCTGATCCCGTTTGGCGGCCTGATGTCGCCGCTGCTGCTCGGGGCCATCGCCGCGGCGGTGCTGCTGGTGGTCGGCGCCTGGGAAGCGATTTCGCTCGGCGCCGGCGGCCGCTCGCCGATCGCTTAGCGCTTGACCAAGGCTTCGCTTAACCAAGGCTTAACGGCGCCGATGCACCGTGCCGCGCGGGTTTGGAGAGGCCGATTTGTCGAAATGGCAGGACGACAAGGCGGAAGCCAATCGGCGGACGCTGGCGCGGCTGAGCAAGTCGCTGCCGGCGGTGTTTCCCGCCGCGGTGCTGGCGCGCGCGCTGGCTTGCCGCTTCGTGCCGCCGACGCCGCGGCTGGCGATCGACGGCTATTGGCGCGACCATCCGCTGCGCGCGGACCGGCTGGCCCGGGCGCTGGCGGCGCGGAGCGGCGCGCCCGACGGCTGGCGCTGGCAGCTCGGCGACGATCGCGCGACCGGCCGGCCGGCCAGCTTCCGCGCGCCGCCGGCGCCGTATCGCGAAGCGGCTCACGGCAAGGGCGCCGGCTTCTGCTGTGTCTGCGGCCAGCCGGTGTATCGCTTCGGCTGGCACGTCGATCTGTGGGATCGCGGCATCAACCGCAATGCCAACTGGCACTCTGCCTGCGTGGTCGCCTGGCAATTCTGGAACGCCCCGAGCGGCCAGACCCGGCTGCTGCGCCGCCTGCAGGGCCGCCGCTGCCGGCAGACCAACCGGCGACTTTTGCGCGCCGCCGAGATCGATCACCTTGTGCCGCTGTTCGAGGTCTGGCGCCGACACCGCGATACGGCGTGGCCCGAGCTGTTGGGCTATTGGGGGCTGCCCAACCTGCAGGTGATCAATCGCGAGGTCCATGTCGAAAAATGCGCCACCGAGGCGCGTGTCCGCAGCGCGCGCGTCATCGCGGCCGAACTCGCCTGAGTCGCGATGCTGGCGGGCCGCGTCATCGCCCGATTGGTCGATGCGCGTCACAACAACGAAGTCGTCATTCCGGGGCGCGCGCAGCGATAGCTGCGCGCGCCCCGGAATCTTGCTGCTGGGAAAGCCTGTATGCGCTGCGAGATTCCGGGTTCGCTCGGGCTTGCGCCCTTGCGCCCCGGAATGACGGCCTTCTTTGGTTGGCGCTCTTTGATTGGCGAATTCAATAAGACAACGCGCGTCCCTGGGGGACCACGAAAGCGCGTTCTACTCCGCCGCCGCCAGCGCGTGCAGCGAGAACATCGCCTCGGCGTCGGTCCACAGCGCCCGCGGCGCCCAGCCGGAGCCGCGCGCCAACGTGTTGAAGCGCTCGACGCTGTATTTGTAGCTGCTCTCGGTGTGGATGGTTTCGCCGGCGCGGAACACGACGTGGTGGCCGAGCAGATGCGCGGTCTGCGCCTTGCGGCTAATCAGATGCATCTCGATGCGGTGGCGCTCGCGGTTGTAGATCGCGCGATGCACGAAGCCCGACAGGTCGAAGTCGCCGGCGAGTTCGCGGTTGATCCGCGCCAGCACGTTAAGATTGAACTGCGCGGTGATGCCGGCGGAATCGTTATAGGCCGCGGTCAGCACCCGGTCATCCTTCTCCAGATCGACGCCGATCAGCAATAGCGCGCCGCTGCCGAGGATGGCGCGGGCGCTGCGCAGGAAACCCGCGGCTTCGAACGGCTCGAAATTGCCGATCGTCGAACCCGGAAAGAACCCGACCTTGGGCATCATCCGCACCGCCTCCGGCAGCGCGAACGGCGCGGTGAAATCCGCGGTCACCGGATAGATCGCGAGCTTGGGAAAATCCTGCCGCAGCGCGCGGGCCTGGGCGTTGAGGAAGTCGCCGGAAATATCCACCGGCACGTAGGCGCCGATCGCGGCGGCGGGCAGCAGGGTACGGACCTTGGTGGTCGAGCCGGCGCCGAATTCGACGATCGCGGCGGCTTGCGGAATCATCGGGCCGATTTCGGCGGCGCGCGCGCGCAGGATGCCGAGCTCGGTGCGGGTCGGATAGTATTCCGGCAGGCCGGTGATCTGTTCGAACAGCGCGGAGCCTTCGGCGTCGTAGAAGTATTTCGGCGGCAGGCGCTTCGGCAGTTTCGACAATCCCTCGATCGCGTCGCGCGCGAACGCCGAGGTCTGCTCATCGAACCGTTGCGCCAGATTTGACGCGGCGGCATGTACATTCATTTCGATCTCCCGGTCGCGCCACGGCGCGGTTGAAAAACGGATCAGCCGCCGTAGTCTGCCAGACGCAGGCCGGTGAATTGCCAGCGATGGTGCGGATAAAAGAAATTGCGATAGCTGACCCGGCTGTGGTCCGCCGGCGTCGCCAGCGACGAGCCGCGCAGCACCAGCTGATTGACCATGAACTTGCCGTTGTATTCGCCGAGCGCGCCGTCGATGGCGCGGTAGCCGGGATAGGGGGCGTAGGCGCTGCGGGTCCATTGCCAGCAGAGGCCGAAGGCGTCGTTGAGGGAGCCGGCGCGCACCGCGACCTCCCATTCCATCTCGGTCGGCAGGTGCTTGCCGCGCCAGCGCGCAAACGCGTCGGCCTCGTAGTAGCTGACATGGCACACCGGGGCGTCGGGATCGAGCGGCTGCAAGCCGCCGAGCGTCATGATCTGCCAGGCGCCGTCGATGCGGCGCCAGTGCCCCGGCGCCTCCCAGCCCTCGCGCTCCACGGCGGCAAAGCCGTCCATCAGCCACAGCGTCGGCGTGCGATAGCCGCCGGCGGCGATGAACTCCAGCCACTCGGCGTTGCTCACGAGGTTGCGGGAAAGCTTCACCGGGCCGACCAGCGCGCGATGCGCCGGGGTCTCGTTGTCAAAATGAAACGCCTCGCCGGTGTGTCCAATGCTGTGAATGCCCTCGTTCAGCGTCACCCAGTCGCGGCCGCGCTGTGCGAGCGGAAACCGCCAGCCCGGCTGATAGGCCGGCGGGATCGGGTTCTGCGCAAAGGCGTGCAGGATGTCGGTGAGCAGCAATTCCTGATGCTGCTGTTCGTGGTTGAGCCCGACCTCGAGCAGCGGCGCGAGCTTGCTCAGCGTCGCCTCGTCGGCACTGGTGAAGAAGTCGGCGACCGCGGCGTCGACATGCGCGCGGTAGGCCGTGACTTCGGCGGCGCCGGGGCGGGTCAATAAGCCGCGCTGATTGCGGGCGTGGCGCGGGCCGGCGCTGACATAGTAGGAATTGAACAGATAAGCGTAGTCCGGATGATACGGCGTGTAGCCCGGACAATGCTCGCCGAGCAGGAACTGTTCGAAGAACCAGGTGGTATGGGCGCGGTGCCATTTCGCCGGGCTGGCGTCCGGCATCGACTGCACCACCTGGTCCTCCGGCGACAGCGTGGCGGCGCGGCGCTCGGTCTCGTCGCGCACCGCGCGATAGGCCTGCAGCAAGCGCTGCGCCAGGTGGCCCGGCTCGGAGGCTGATGACGGGCAAGGGGCGGCCAACGGCGCCGCGGCGGATGCAAGGTTCGTCACGTCAAACTCCGGTTTTGGGGAAAACGCTGCTTCGCGGGATGGGTTCCACGACACGCCCCGACTCCCAAGATAGGAAGCACAAGCAGCTGCCGACAGGGTTTGCGGGGCGGGAAACCGCGCCGCCGCGCAACCCTCGCCACGGCGACGGCGGCCGCGAGGCCGGCGAATTTTGCCTCGCCGGCATTTTACTTGGGCTGGTCAATGGTTTCGGGTAACCTATTTAAGGTTTGACGCGCCGTTGGCCGGTGCCGCAAAGGGACCCGATTATGAGCATTGAGCAATTCATCGAGAACGAAGTGAAGTCCAACGACGTGGTGCTGTTCATGAAGGGCACGCCGCAATTTCCGCAATGCGGATTTTCCGGCCAGGTGGTGCAGATCCTCGACCACGTCGGCGTCGGCTACAAAGGCCTCAACGTGCTGGAATCCGCCGATCTGCGCGACGGCATCAAGACCTATTCGAACTGGCCGACGATTCCGCAGCTCTATGTGAAGGGCGAATTCGTCGGCGGCTGCGACATCGTGCGCGAAATGTTCCAGGCCGGCGAATTGCAGCAATTGCTCGCCGACAAGGGCATCACCGTGGCGGCCTCCGCCTGATCCGGCAGCTCGGCCCGGTCCGCTGCGAGGTTGTCGTCGCGGACATCACCACCCTCAGCCTTGACGCCATCGTCAATGCCGCGAACGCGTCGCTGCTTGGCGGCGGCGGGGTCGACGGCGCGATCCACCGCGCCGCCGGTCCGCAGCTCCTCGCCGAATGCCGCGCCCTCAATGGCTGCGCCACCGGCGACGCCAAGATCACCGGCGGCTACCTGTTGCCGGCGCGGCACGTCATCCATGCGGTCGGGCCGGTGTGGCGCGGCGGCGCCAATGGCGAAGACGCCGCACTGGCGTCGTGCTATCGCCGCGCGATCGAGCTGTGCCAGGGCAACGGTCTGGCCTCGGTGGCGTTTTCGGCGATCTCCACCGGGGTCTACGGCTTTCCGCCGCAGCGCGCCGCAGGCATCGCGGTCGCGGCCACGATCGAGGCGCTGGCCGCGGCGCCGGCGCTGCGCCGCGTGGTGTTTTGCTGCTTCTCCGATGTCAGCGCGGGGCTGCACCAGGCGGAGTTGGGGCGCGTCGGCACTTGTGCCGGATAGTTCGCCGACGACGATCGAACCGTGACCGGGAAAGCAGGACAGATGAAAGTGCGGCAGGCGTTGCTGTCGTGGGCCGGCGGCGTCGGGCTCACCCTGCTGACGGCGTGTGCGGGCTTCGCGGATGACGGCTTCGACAAGCCGGCGGGCGCGCATTTTTCGGCCAGCAAGCTCGAGCGGATCGACGATTTCTTCGCCAGGGAAATCGCCCAAGGCAAGATCCCCGGCGCCATCCTGCTGATCCAGCAGCACGGCAAGCCGGTGTATTCCAAGTTCTTCGGCGTCCGCGATCTCACCACCAAACAGCCGATGACCGACGACACCATCTTCCATCTGCATTCGATGACCAAGCCGATCACCAGCTTTGCCGCGATGCTGCTGATCGACCAGGGCAGGCTCAGGCTGGACGATCCGGTCGCCAAATACATTCCGGCCTTCGCGACGATGAAGGTCGGAATCGAAAAGGCCGTCGAAGGCGGCAAGGCGCTGGAATTGGTGCCGCTGGCGCGTCCAATCACCATCAAGGATCTGCTGCTGCATACCTCGGGGATGACCTACGGGTTTTACGGCGACAGCCTGATCCGCAAGACCTGGGGCAATTCAACGATCTATGACGGCGATCTGAACAACGCCGAATTCGCCGAGCGGGTCGCCCGGCTGCCGTTGGCGGAGCAGCCCGGCACGCTGTGGGACTACGGCCATTCCACCGACATTCTCGGCCGCGTCATCGAGGTGGTGTCCGGGCAGTCGCTGTATCAGTTCGAAAAGCAGGCGCTGCTGGACCCGTTGCGGATGACCGGCACCGGCTTCTTCGTCACCGAGCCGGAGCGCCTGAAACTGCAAGCCCGCCCGGTGCCGAGCGACGTGTTCGAGAACACCGCCGATATCTACATGAAATGGGAATCCGGCGGCGGCGGCATGGTGACGACGATCAAAGATTTCGCGCGGTTCTCGCAAATGCTCTTGAACGGCGGCATGCTCGACGGCCACCGCTATCTCAGCCCGGAAAATTTCAAGCTGATGACCACCGATCACATCGGCCCCGGCTCCGGCGTGGCGCGCGATTACTATTACTTCCCCGGCGACGGCTATGGCTTCGGTCTCGGCTTCGGGGTGCGCACCGATCCCGGCGGCGCCAAACCGCCGACGCCGGGCTCGCTCGGCGAGTTGAAATGGGACGGCGCCTCGGGCTGCTACTTCGTCATCGATCCGAAGCAGGACCTGTTCTTCGTGCTGCTGCAGCAGACCTTCTCCGAGCGGCAGCGGATCCAGACCGAGGTCAAGAAGCTGATCTACGAGGCGCTGGAGAACTGAGCCGGGCCGCCGGCACGGTGGCCTTCAAGATCTCGCCGATCGCCGCCAGCGTTTCGCTGATCATCGCCGCCGAGACGTCGAGATGGGTGCAGGCGCGAATTCGTCCGCCCATCACGCAGGCCAGCACGCCGCGGCGGCGCAACGCCACCACCAGCGCGTCGCTGCTCAGCCCGGCGCCGCCGGGATCGAAGAACACCATGTTGGTGTCCGGGCTCTGCACCTCGACGCCGGGAATTTGCGCAAGCCCCGCCGCCAGCGCCCGCGCATTGCCGTGATCCTCGGCGAGCCGCGCGACGTTGTGGTCGAGCGCGTAGTGGCAGGCGGCGGCGCAGATCCCGGCCTGGCGCAACGCGCCGCCGAGCCGCTGCTTCCAGCGCCAGGCGTCGTCGATGAAGCCGCGCGAGCCGGCAAGCACCGCGCCGAGCGGCGCGCCGAGTCCCTTGCTGAAATCCAGCCACACCGAATCCCAGCCGGCGGCCATCGCGCGGGCGCTGATGCCGGTGGCGACGCAGGCGTTCAACAGCCGCGCGCCGTCCATGTGGGTGGCAAGGCCATGGCCGCGCGCGATTTCGACGACGGCGTCGAGCGCGGCTTTCTTCCAGATCGCGCCGCCGCCGAGATTGGCGGTCTGCTCGACGCTGACCAGCGTCTGCCGCGGCTGATTGCGGCTCGCCGGACGCAGCGCCTCGCGCAATTGCTCCGGCGCGAATTGGCCGTGGGCGCCGGGCAGCGGCTTGACCTGGACGCCGCCGAATGCGGCGTGGGCGCCGCCCTCCAGCGTCACGATGTGCGCGGTGTCGTGGGCCAGGATCTCGTCGCCGTGGCGGCAATGCACCAGGGTAGCGGCGACGTTGCACATCGTGCCGGACGGCATGAAAACCGCCGCCTCCTTGCCGAGCAGCGCGGCGACGCGTTCGCACAACGCGCTGACGGTCGGATCGTCGCCCATCTGTTCGTCGCCGACCTCGGCCATCGCCATCGCCTGGCGCATCGCAGCGCTGGGGCGGGTCTGGGTGTCGGATAACAGGTTGATGCGGATCGGCGGTAGGCCGGGCTCGTCCAACGCCGGGGCGTAAACCATGGTCACTTCCTGTCCCACGCACGGCAGGGCAGATTGATCATCCCCCTTGCAGTGACAATCATCTCGTTACAGCGAAGCCGCCGGACCCGGGCCAGCCCACATTCGAAACATCAGGCGCTCTCAAAAGATAAGACGGCGATGCAGCCGCACAAGCGAAATGACCAAGTCGCAATCGATTTGGGACAAGCCTTCGCCAAGCCGTTGGTTCAAGGGTAAAATTTTGCAAAGAACCAAAAGGCGCAACGAAAAAGGCCCCGGCGAAACCGGGGCCTTGACGTCAATCGCTGCTGACGCGGTTAGCGCGAATAGAATTCGACGATCAGATGCGGCTCCATCTGCACCGCGAACGGCACGTCCGACAGATGCGGGATGCGGATGAACTTCGCGGTCATCTTGCCGTGATCGGCTTCGATGAAGTCCGGCACGTCGCGCTCGGGGAGCTGCACGGCTTCCAGCACGAAGGTGAGCTGCTTGGAGGATTCCTTGACCTCGATCAGGTCGCCGACCTTGACCTTGTAGCTCGCGATGTTGACGCGCTTGCCGTTCACCTTGACGTGGCCGTGGTTGATGAACTGGCGCGCGGCGAACATCGTGGAGACGAATTTGGCGCGGTACACCACGGTGTCGAGGCGGCGCTCCAGCAACCCGATCAGGTTCTCGCCGGCGTCGCCCTTGAGGCGGGTGGCCTCGACATAGATGCCGTGGAACTGGCGCTCGGAAATGTTGGCGTAATAGCCCTTCAGCTTCTGCTTGGCGCGCAGCTGCACGCCGAAGTCGGACAGCTTGCCCTTGCGGCGCTGGCCGTGCTGGCCGGGGCCGTATTCGCGGCGGTTGACCGGGCTCTTCGGGCGGCCCCAGATGTTCTGGCCCATCCGGCGGTCGATTTTATACTTCGCTTCACTGCGCTTTGTCATCGCGTCCTCTGAACGGCTGATGTGGATGAGGAAACGCGCCCTCCTGTGCGCCGGGACTTTCCCGGAGCCGACAGGCCCACCCTTAAAGCTTAAGGGGAGAACCACGGGTCGCGAAACGCAACGCGGGCCGAAACCGGCCCGCGAGCAGCGGTGTTCTAGGCATTAACGGGGCTTGTGTCAATTCGCGGTCCGGCGATGCGGCCACGCTGCCAGCGGCCAATTGCGGCCTCGCCGGGGCCTGCAAATGGCCTGGCGCGGATCGCCCTCAGCGATCAGCCTTGACGGCTTCACCGGGTTTTGGCTCGACCGGCGGCGCGCCGCGCGAGGCGTCGTCACCGAGGCGGTCGAACACCTCGTTGAGGCGCCGGATCAACAATTGCTGTTCGGAGGAAATCCCGCGCGCGGCGGCCGTTATGGCCGGCTTGCGATGCCAGGGGCGGTAGCGGATCAAGACAGCCATAACCGCCACAACGAGCGTTGCGATCACGGGCAGCGACAGCAGGTAGATCTCCCTATTGGTCATCCGGATCGTCCAGCGCTTCCAGAGCCCATTGCCCGAGCAAATGTAGGGCGACGCAGGCACAAAGGCAAACCACCGGCACGGCGACCAGCAGGTCGCTGTGGCGCGGCGGATCGCCAAAGCCGTAGACCTGAAGCGCGATCGGGGTGAACACGCCCACGGTGAGGAGGGCGGCTGCGATCGTGTTGCAGAAATTGGCAATCAGCTTGATGCGCTCGATGCGGGCTGGGCTGGGCAAGGGCTCGTCCTCGGCGTTCGTCTCCTTGCCTCATGCTAAGCCGGCGATCCGGCCGCGGCATTGATCGAACCCAGCCGCGCCCTCAATGCGCGACGACGCGAACCGGCGGCGTGATCTGCGGCCGGGCGCGCAATTCGGCGGCGATGGCGCCGTTCAGCACCCGTTCCAGCTTGTCGAACAGCTTGACGATCATCGCGGCATCGGTGACGCGGTGATCCCAGCGCACGATCACCTCGATGCTGTGATCGGGCGCGAGCTGGCCGTAGCTGATGAGGAACGGCCCCGGGCTCAGCGCATAGAGTTCGCCGGGGCCGAACGCCGCCACCGAGGTGATGCCGTAGCTGCCGGCGTAATTGGCGTGCTGCCGGCCCATGTTGAGGCCGAACGCCCAGGCCAGCCGGCGGATCGGCCATGGCAGCCGGGTCAGCCGCATCATCCGCCGGAACGCCGGCACCTGGTCGATCGCGGCGGTCTGCGCGTGACGGATCTTGGCGTCGACCTCCGCCAAGGGGATCTCATCGGCGGCGCTCACCTTCTGCATCAGCACGCAGTCCTCGCCGTCCAGGCAGCGCGCCACCGCGATCATGCCGACGCTCTGCGGCAATTGGTAGAAATGCGACCACGGCCATTTGATGTACAGCGTGCGCAGGATCGGCTCGTCGCGCGCCACCAGACAGAACGCCTTGGCGAAGATCGCGCTCCAGCCCGGGCGCGCCAGCGCCGCCGCCCGCGCCGCGGCGAGCGGGCCGACGTCGAGCGTGCGTTTCATGGTGATCAACGGCACGCCGCACGAGGCTCGCATCAGATCGATGACGAACTGCCGCGGCCGCGAGACCTTGCAAAACCGTCCGCGCATGGCGTTAAACAGGCCGCATCACGGCGCCGGCGAGGCGAGCGGCTTGGTCTTGTCGACCACATAGACGGCGAGCACTTTGACGCTTCTGTCGCCATGCACCTTGGCGTCGTGCACCACGCCGGCCGGGATAGAGTAGGAATCGCCGGCCTTGAGGTGCTGGGCCGGTTGGCCGTCGATCAGCATGTCGGTTTCGCCTTCCAGCAGATAGCCGGTCTCGATGCCGGGATGGGTGTGCCGCCCGGCGCTGCCGCCCGGCGGGATTTCGGCGATGCCGGTGACGGTGACGTAGCCGTCCGGGAACTCGACTTTTTGCAACGCGGTGCGCTTGATGCCGCCCTGCTGCGCCGACGCCAGCCCGCCGGCGAATGCCACGGCAACGACGCCCAACAGAATTCGTTTCATTCGCTTCATATTGTTTCCTCCCTGACTGGGAGATTAACAGCGGCGGCGTTGTTGCGGAAGCCGATGCGGCTAAGCGGCGACGGGGCGGCCGAAGAACGGCAGCAGAGCACCACTCGCGGGATGCCGACGGCCGGAGGTGAAGATCAATTGCGCGTCGCGGGGCGAGCCGGCCGGCGCGGCGGCGCCGCCGAGCAGGGTCGCGACCCGCCGGGCGATCGCCGGCGCCGGATCGATCCAGTCCACCGGCCACGGCGCCAGCGCCTTCAGCCGGTCGAGCAGCAGCGGATAATGCGTGCAGGCCAGCACCACGGCGTCGGTGCGCACGCCGCCGTCCTTGACGAAGCAGGGGGCGATTTCCGCAAAGATCTGCTGGTCGCTGATCGGGCGGCCGCCGAGCGCGGCCTCGGCCAGCGCCGCCAGATGCGCCGAGCCGACCAGCGTCACCTTGCAGGCCTGGGCGAAGTCGCGGATCAGCGCGCGGGTGTATTCCAGCCGCACCGTGGCGCTGGTGCCGAGCACCGACACCCGCTTGGTCCGGGAGGCCGCGCAGGCCGGCTTGATCGCCGGCACGGTGCCGACGAACGGCACCTTGTAGCGCGCCCGCAGCGGCGCCAGCGTCATGGTCGAGGCGGTGTTGCAGGCGATCACCACCAGATCCGGGGCGTGCGCGGCGATCAATTCGCCGATCAGCGGCACCACGCGGCCGATCACCGCCTCCTCGCTGCGCTGGCCGTAGGGAAAAAATGCGTCGTCGGCGACATAGACCACACGCGCGTCGGGCCGCAGCCTGACGATCTCACGCAGCACGGTGAGGCCGCCGAGGCCGGAATCGAACACCAGAAGGGTGGGAGAAGCGGGCATTGTTCGATGATTCTGCAATTTCGGGGTGGTCCGCGATGCTACGGCGGTCATGGTTACCGCCGCCTTGCCATCGCCGAGCGTGACCGGGGGAATCGCGCAAAGATGCTTTAAACCGGCTGCAATGGCCGATGTGGGGCAGAAGGCCATTCGATCCGGACCCTGTCCTGCGGGCGGACGTCGCCGCCGGCGCGCACGATCGCCATCACCCCGGCCTTGCGGATCAGCCGGCCGTCCGGGGCGCGCTGCAGCGTCGCCGCCATCAGGCCTTGCTGAAATCGGTCGATCTGCACGCAAGGATTGCGCAGCCCGGTGAGTTCGACGATCGCGCTGTCGCCGAGCTTAAGCAGGCAGCCGGTCGGCAGCGCCAACAGGTCGACGCCCGATGTAGTGACGTTCTCGCCGAACGCGCCGGGCTGCAGGTGAAAGCCTTGGGCTTCCAGTTCGTCGAACAGTTCGGCCTGCAGCAGATGCACCTGGCGCAGATTGGGCCGGGTCGGGTCCTGGCGCGCCTGGTGACGGTGCTTGACGGTGACGCCGCAATGGCCGTCGCCCTCGACGCCGAGCCCCGCCAGCAGCCGGATCGACATCGCTTGGGTCTTGCTGAAGTGATGCCCGCGGCGAAGACTGACGGCGACGACGCGGCCCATCGATTGCTCAGCTCTCGCCGAACACCCGCTGGAAGATGGTGTCGACATGCTTGAAGTGATAGCCGAGGTCGAATTGTTCGGCGATCTCGGCGTCCGACATGTACTTCTTCACGTCGACGTCGTTCTTCAACAGGGTCTGGAAATCGCCTTCGCCGCGCCACACCGGCATCGCGTTGCGCTGCACCAGCCGATACGACTCCTCGCGCGAACAGCCCTTCTGGGTCAGCGCGGTCAGGAGCCGCTGCGAATGGATCAGCCCGCCGAGCTTATCGAGATTGCCCTGCATGTTGTCCGGATAGACCATCAGCTTGTCGATCACGCCAGCCAGGCGATTGAGCATGAAATCCAGCGTCACGGTGGCGTCGGGCGCCAGCATGCGTTCGGCGGAGGAGTGCGAGATATCGCGCTCGTGCCACAGCACGACGTTTTCCAAGGCCGGCGTCACATAGGCGCGCACCATGCGGGCGAGACCGGTGAGGTTTTCGGTCAAGACCGGGTTGCGCTTGTGCGGCATCGAGGACGAGCCCTTTTGGCCTTCGGAGAAATACTCCTCGGCTTCCAGCACCTCGGTGCGCTGCAGATGGCGGAACTCGATCGCCAGCCGCTCCACCGAGGAGGCGACCACGGCGAGCGTGGCAAAATACATCGCGGCGCGGTCGCGCGGGATCACCTGGGTGGAGATCGGCTCCAGCTTCAGCCCCATCGCTTCGGCGACGTGTTGTTCGACCCTCGGATCGATATGCGCGAAGGTGCCGACCGAGCCGGAGATCGCGCAGGTTGCGACCTCGGCGCGCGCCGTCACCATGCGGGCGCGGGCGCGGCTGAATTCGGCATAGGCGTAGGCCATCTTCAGGCCGAAGGTCACCGGCTCGGCGTGGATGCCGTGCGAGCGGCCGATGGTCGGCGTCAGCTTGTGCTCGAAGGCGCGCTTCTTCAGCGCAGCGAGCACCTTGTCGATGTCGGCGATCAGGAGGTCGGCGGCGCGCACCAGCTGCACGTTGAAGCAGGTGTCGAGCACGTCGGAGGAGGTCATGCCCTGATGCACGAAGCGCGAGTCGGGGCCGACGAATTCGGCGAGATGGGTGAGGAAGGCGATGACGTCGTGCTTGACCTCGCGCTCGATCTCGTCGATCCGCGCCACGTCGAATTCGGCCTCGCGGCCGCCGGCCCAGATCGCCGCCGCGGCGGATTTCGGGATCACCCCGATCGCGGCCTGGGCGTCGGCGGCGTGGGCCTCGATCTCGAACCAGATCTTGAAGCGGGTCAAAGGCTCCCAGATGGAAGCCATTTCCGGACGGGTATAGCGGGGGATCATCGAGCACTCGCGGGTTTTGGGGATTGCGCCGCGCTTTAACAGAAAGAGCCGGGGGAGGCCACCGTCTCGCGGGGCAGGGGCAGGGCGCGACGCGGGGCCGGGCAGGGCGCGACGCGGGCGCTTCTTTCTTCCCTCTCCCCTTGTGGGAGAGGGTGGCAGCCGAAGGCTGCCGGGTGAGGGGCTGTCTCGTTCCGTTTCGACCCTTCATCCGGCACGGACTGCGTCCGTGCCATCGTCTCCCACAACGGGAGAAGGAAGCCCGGGCGGCACGCCTACCTCCTGATTAATTTCCTAACATCCCTTGACGTCGCATCTACAACGGATTAAATTCCCATGCATCCCGCCCCGACAGCGAGGGGCGTTCGCGATCGTCACGACCGCGGGGCGGGGTGCGGTGGACGGGAGCGGCGTTCTGGCCCTCGATCGCGCCACGGGTAACCGTGGCGGGTGAGCAGGGGTCGACGACCCGCGTCGCGCCCGGACGGCCGAAGTCGCGATATCCCAGCGCATCGCCTTGCGCGGGAGCAGCGCCAAGCCTGCCGGCCCACGGGCGGCGGCGACCGGCCCGAAAGGCGGTTGCGGCTTCCCCACCGCCAGCGGGACGGTGCGTCAGCCTCCCGTAATGGTGGATTACCCAGGTTCGCCCACCAGGGGTCTTCGCGAAATAAGCCGTTAACACCATCGCGTGCGGAACGCCGGGCGTTTTCCGGTGGAGCCGTGGTGGACTTACTCGTGTGCTTGTTTTCATCGCACACGGGGCCGCGGGTGCATCGGGCACCCGGCGTTCCGCGCGCCCTCGTTCAGGAGGGCAGGGACGTAGTTAGGCAAAACTCGGGCTCGACGAGCCGCGAGAACGGGATCGTGTGGCTGTTTGACATGGTGGTGGGTGATGGGGCGGCGCGCGGTCAGCGGTGGCGCTTAGCCCGGATGAGCGCAGCTGTTTTCGTTGGAGATCGACGCGGCTATGCAACCAGGGCGTCGAAATCTTCATCAAAACCCTCGCGCTCTATGCGTTTGTGATTGGTTAGCATGGTGCGAATGGTCAGCGGCGAAACCTCAAAATGTTCAGCTACCTCTTGTTGGCTTTCCGTTGAATAATCGCCCTTCAACATGTCCTCAACAACATCGAACGGGCTTAAGAACTCCGCCGCAAAAGAGCGCTGCATTTTCTGCCGATATGTGGAGGATTGCGTAGCAGGAAAAAGCCTACTGGCATTTACTTTGACGATGCGGTCTCCAATAAGACGGGCGAGCTCAAAACGGCGACCGGTAGTCCATTTGGACCGCAAGACGACTCTGCTGTGCGTAGGACTGTCATCCAGGGCAAAGGAGAAGCCTTTCCCGCCCCTTTTGTCGTCGAGAACGGCAGATTGAGCGCCTGCCAATTCTGTCAATTGCCTATTTGGAATTCGCGTCCCATCAAGGCTCTCTTGCTCTCGAAGCAACTTGGCTGCGATTGCCCCATACCGCCAAGCTGGAAGCCCACCTGGACGCGGCAAGTCAGATCTTGAAGACAGGCCGACAGCGTTGCGAGGGGAGGCATCGTATCCTTTGGCTTCTGCAATCTCACGCAGCTCCGTCGCTGTGACTACAGCTCCGTCGGATCCGTGATCGGCCGCAATCTCATCAATCGCTCCGTTACTAAGTTCTTTGGAGTCGGCAATGAGCTGTTCCAACACTTGGGGATTAGACTCGTCCGGCTCCTGACCTAACAGCGCTTCAAGTTTACGGATTCGCGCCAACTCGGGTGATCGGCGTTCGTCTGTCACCCCGTTCCATACCGTTTCGAGATTTGTGCCCCTGACTCTCTCTGAATCGAGCCGCTGCAGGACTTGCTCAATGAATGCTGTTGTGATGTTTTCGAATTCATGGCCCTGAATAACAGCTGCAAAGTTTGCAATATAACGGAAAGGGGTCTGCGGGCGTTCTTCCGTGGGCTTTGCGATGAGAGCAATGCGTTCACCATCGGAGAAGATGGTAATGTTTGGCCAAATATAACCTCCGCCGATGGTAGCGAGGCGATGGGACGAAGACCAATTATTCGCGCTTGTTGATCGAGGTTCCCAACGAAGGCGCCACCAATTCCAGGCAAGCCATTCCGCGAGGCTGTAGGCAGATAGCCGTGGGGCCTTCCGCAGGCTATTGGACAGAGCGTCAAGCCCTTCTGTCAGCCAAATACCGCGCGCCTGTATCGCGATTGAGGCAAAACCTGCCCGCTCCTCCGGAGAGCCTGCATCAAGTGGTTCCCACTCCGCATTTATGGTCCAGGCGTCGGACATCGGCTCTTCCAGTTTTGCTTGATGTATTCTCGCAGGTTGTCTTCTTCTTCCAGACGATAGCCATGATAGACGCCCGGCGTCGTCAAATCTGTTTTGGCTTCATAGACTTCTCCGTCCTCTGCAACATACCAGATGTATTTCGGATGCTCATTGAGAAAATGGTCGCTAAACATGCCTCGAAGAATACCTTTCTGAATCATGGTCCTAGCTTCTTCGAGGGGGATGATTCGGAGCATGTCGCAGAGCGACTTGGTCGGCCGCGGATTCACGCGGTCTAACCCGTAATCAGCCGGAAAGCGCTTGTGATGCCCGCTAGGTGCATATGTCACCTGCTTGGCCAAGTCCGCTCGTTCGTCTTCGGAAAGGCGCCCTTCTGATGCGAGCCGTCGCTTCGGATTGTTTCCTGGTCGTTTCACGTGCCTCGGCCCGCAACTGCGAATACGCGCTATTTCGTATGTTCTCTATCACACTCGCATTCGAGCAATATTCAGCTTTGGCCATGCCTGCAACGCAGGCAAACATGTTGTCGATATTTCCCCTACACCGCTTCCCCCCTTGCCAACGCCGCGGCATTGCGGATCCCCTCGATATTCGCCTTGTAGCTCTCCAGCGTGCCGCCCTTGAACACTGCGGAGCCGGCGACGAAGGCGTTGGCGCCGGCGGCGGCGAGTTCGCCGGACACCGCCGAGGTGACGCCGCCGTCGACCTCGATGTCGATGTCCCGGCCCGCGGTCATCGCCCGCAGGTCGCGGATCTTGTTGAGCGCCGAGGGGATGAAGGCCTGGCCGCCGAAGCCGGGATTGACCGACATCACCAGCACCAGGTCGACCAGGTCGAGCACGTATTCGATGGCGCCGAGCGAGGTGCCGGGATTGATCGAGACGCCGGCCTTCTTGCCGAGCGCGCGGATCGCCTGCAGCGAGCGATGCAGATGCGGGCCGGCCTCGGCGTGCACGGTGATGTGGTCGCAGCCGGCTTTCGCGAAGGCTTCGAGATACGGATCGCACGGCGCGATCATCAGATGGGCGTCGAAGATCTTCTTGGTGTGCGGCCGCATCGCCTTGATGACGTCCGGGCCGTAGGAAATGTTCGGCACGAAATGGCCGTCCATCACGTCGAGATGAATCCAGTCGCAGCCGGCCTGGTCGACCGCGCGGACCTCTTCGCCGAGCTTGGAGAAATCCGACGCCAGGATCGAGGGCGCGATGACCAGAGGACGAGGCGTGAAAGACATGGGCGCTCCCTGCACGAGACGGCTGAGTGATGGTTCCGGGTAACATGCTGATAGCGCCGGAGCAATCTGGCGCCGCCCTCGCGTTGCGGCGCAACCGGATCGGCAAGTTCTGCCGAAGCCGGCAGCTTCTGCCCGCTGGCGCCGCCGCCGCGGCGCAATAGCGCGTTGTTTTAACGACGTTTTTGGCTGGCACGCGGATTGCTAATCAGATCGCAGGGAATCGGACGCCGCGCTGCGGCCAATCCAGGAGTTTGTCATGTTGCCAGCCCTTACCGCCGCGTCCTCCGCGATCGATCTTTTGAAATCGCTGAGCTCGTCGAAGACCTCGTCGAGCTCGTCGAGTTCGTCGAGCAAGAGCGCGGCGACCAGCCTGTTCGACGTCGACAGCGACAGCGACAAGAGTTCGTCGACATCGAGCGCCAGCGCCTCGACGCAAAGCGGCTCACTGTCCTCCAGCCTGCTCAGCGCGCTGCTCGCGGCGCAGAGCCAGAGCACGGCCAACAGCAGCTCGACGGCCACCACCTCCTCGACCGATGCCACCGCGTCGGACAGCCGCGCCAGCGCGCTGAAGGATCTGTTCGCCAAGCTCGACAGCGACGGCGACGGCAAGATCACCAAGGCGGAATTCGAAGACAAGCTCGGCGCCGGCGGCACCAACACCGCCAATGCGGATTCGGTGTTTGCCAAGCTCGACAAGGACGGCGACGGCTCGGTCAGCATCGATGAGCTGGGCAAGGCGCTGAAGGGCTCCGGCCATGGCCATCATGCCGCGGGCGGCGCCGGCGGATCGGGCGGCGCCGGCGGCGGCGGCTCCGGTGGCGGCTCCAGCGATTCCTCCGGCACCACGACCACCACGACGACCAATGCCGACGGCTCGATCACCACCTCGCTGACCTATGCCGACGGCTCCAAGGTGACGATGACCTCGGCCGCAAGCTCCACCTCGTCGGCGAGCGCCAGTTCGTCGTATAATTTCATCGAGCAGATGATCCAGCGCCAGGCCCAGGCGGCCTCGACCTCGACCGCCTCCACGGTGTCGGTCAGCGCCTGAGCGGTCTTGGATGAGTGCGGTGTCACGGCGCGGGGAGATTCCGAAACATCCTCCGCGCTGTCATTCCGGGGCGCTAGCCGCCCTTGCGGCGAGCGAACCCGGAATCTTGCTGCGTGTTAAGACGCCGATCCCGTGCAGCGAGATGCCGGGTTCGCTCGAGCTAAATGCTCTCGCGCCCCGGAATGACGCGCTATTTCTGAGGCACCGGCAATCACAAGCAGCTCAGCGCCCGAACCGCTCTTTCCACGCCGGCAGCGCGGCGGGCAACGGCAGCGCCGCCGCCTCATAGACGCCGCGGGCGATCGCCCGCGCCACCGTGTTGGCGGCGAGCATGCCGAGTTCGGTCAGGCCGGCCAAAGGATCGATCGGCTTCTTCCCGGTTGCCGCGGCAAACACCAGATCGCCGTCGAGCGGCGCGTGCACCGGATAGATCGCCCGCGCCATCCCGGTCTGCGCCATCATCGCCAGCCGCTTGGCCTGCGGCTTGTTGAGGATCGCGTCGGTGACCACCACCACCAGCGTGGTGTTCTCGACCGCACTGGCGCCGGCGGCGCGCTTCAGCCGCATCGCCAGCATCTCCGGCGTGAACGCGGCGGGAAGGCCGCGGCCGCCGAATTCGTCGCCTCGTTCGAACGGCGCGGCCCAGAACCACGGCCCGTCGCCGACCGTGACGCTGCCCGCGGCATTGACCACCGCCAGCGCGCCGACTGTGATGCCGCCCGGGGTGGTCGCCGAAGCCGAGCCGAGGCCGCCCTTGAAATTCGCCGTGGTGGCGCCGAGGCCGGCGCCGACGCTGCCCAGCGCGAAGCTCGCGCCGGCCGCTTCTGCGGCGGCATAGCCGAGATCGCGATACGGCGGGAACCGGCCCCATTCTTTGTCGCCGCCATTGATCAGGTCGAACACGATGGCGCCGGGCACGATCGGGATCAGCGCGCCGCCGACCCTTAAGCCGCGGCCCTGTTCGGCGAGCCAGGCCTGGATCCCGGCGCCGGCGTCGAGTCCGTAGGCCGAGCCGCCGGCGAGCGCGAAGCCGTCGATCGCCTCCACCGTTGAGGCAAGGTCCAGCAAAGCGTCCTCGCGGGTGCCGGGGCCGCCGCCGCGCACGTCCAATGCGGCGACCACCGGGCTGTCGAACACGACCGCGGTGACCCCGGAGGCAAGGCGAGCGTCGTCGGCATGGCCGACCCGGACGCCGTCGACATCGGTGAGCAGGTTTTGCATGCGTGAGGCCCCGGCGATGAAAGGCGTGGTTACCGCTTTCGCCCTGCGATCACAACGCCGGGAACGGGCGCTGGAGCCTTGCGTCCGCCCCCGGCGGCGGTGCATCTAGCGGCATGATTCACGATGTCTCGATCCCGGCCGCGCTGATCGCCGGCCTCGTCAGCTTCCTGTCGCCCTGCGTGCTGCCGCTGGTGCCGCCATACCTGATCTATCTGACCGGCGCGACCATCGAACACGTCGCCACCGGCGAGCGCGACGCCGCCTCCAAGCGCGCGGTGATGATCTCGGCCCTGATGTTCGTGCTCGGCTTTTCCACGGTGTTCGTGGCGCTCGGCGCCAGCGCCAGCCTGGTCGGCAGCCTGATCCGGGCCTGGTCGGCGCAGCTGTCGATCGTCGCCGGCATCATCATCATCCTGATGGGGCTGCACTTCTTGGGGCTCACCCGGATCGGGCTGTTGATGCGCGAGGGCCGGTTGCCGATTCCAAAACCCGTGGGCCTCTGGGGCGCCTATGTGATGGGGTTGGCGTTCGCGTTCGGCTGGACGCCGTGCATCGGGCCGATCCTGGCGGCGATCCTCTCGGTCGCCGCCGCCGAGGCCACGGTGGCCAAGGGCGCCGGCCTGTTGGCGGTGTATTCCGCCGGCCTCGGGATTCCGTTTCTGCTAGCGGCGCTGATGGTCGAGCAGTTCTCCGCGATGTTCGCGCGGATGAAACGCCACCTCGCCAATGTCGAGCGCGCGATGGGCGTGCTGATGGTGTTGACCGGGATCGGCTTTCTCACCGGCGCGGTGAGCAACGCCTCGATCTGGCTGATGGAGACGTTTCCCGGGCTGGCGAATTTCGGGTAGGCGGCGGCCGCGCGTTCACCGCCGTCATCCTGAGGCGCTCGCGCATTTGCGCGAGCCTCGAAGGATGCGGACGCAAGTGTGCGGGGCGCATCCTTCGAGACGCCCGGCTTCGCTCTGCGAGCTACGCCGGGCTCCTCAAGATGACGTGGGCGGTGAAAACAAAACGCCCCGGCGGACCGGGGCGTTTGAATGCTGCCAGCGGCGAAGTGATTTTCTCACATCGCCTTCATGTCGCGTCGAGCGATTACTTCTCGGCCGGGATCTCGGCGTAGTTGCCCTTGTCGTCCCACTTGTACACTACGTAGTCGATCAGCTTGATGTCGCCCTTGGCGTCGAACGACAGCTTGCCGAGCACGGTGTCCCACTCGCCGGCCTTGATGGTGTCCGCCACCTTCTTCGGGTCGGTGGTGCCGGCCTTCTTGGCGGCTTCCGACCAGATCTGGAACGCGGCGTAGGTGTACAGCGTGTAGCCTTCCGGATCGATGTTCTTGGCCTTGAAGGTTTCCACGATCGCCTTGGCGGTCGGCTTGTTGCGCGGATCGGGGCCGAAGGTGAACAGCGTGCCTTCGGCGAGCGGCCCGGTGATCGAGGCGAATTCGCGGTCGTTCATCGCGTCGCCGGCCATCAGTACGGTCTTCAGGCCCTGGTCGCGCATCTGCCGCAGGATCAGCCCGGCTTCCTGGTGATAGCCGCCGACGAACACCAGGTCGATGTTCTCGCGCTTCAGCCGCGACACGATCGAGTTGAAGTCCTTGTCGCCCTTGTTATAGGACTCGAACATTGCCTCGGTGAAACCGGCCTTGTTCAGCGCCTTCTTGGTCTCGTCGGCAAGGCCCTTGCCGTAGGTGGTCTTGTCGTTGAGGATGGCGACGTTCTTGCCCTTGTAGTGCTTGGCGATGTAGTCGGCGGCGACTAGGCCCTGCTGATCGTCGCGGCCGCAGACCCGCAGCACGTTCCACAGCTTGCGTTCGGTGAACAACGGGTTGGTCGAACCCGGAGTGATCTGCAGCACGTTGCCTTCGGCATAGGCTTCCGAGGCCGGGATCGACGACGACGAGCAGAAATGCCCGGCGACGAACGGGATCTTGCTGCCGGCGATCTTTTCCGCCACCGAGCGCGCCTGCTTCGGATCGCAGCCGTCGTCGCCGACCTGCAGCGCCAATTTCTTGCCGAGCACGCCGCCGGCAGCGTTGAGGTCGACCACCGCCTGCTCGGCGCCATTCTGCAATTGCCGGCCGAACGCGGATTCCGAGCCGGTCATCGGGCCCGCCACCGCCACCGTGATGTCCTGGGCCAGCGCCGTCGTCGACAGCGCCAAGGAGGCGCCGAATGCCAGACCGATGAGTTTGAGTGGTTTCATAAAATGATCCTTGCGGTAATCTTTGCGGGATTGTCGGAACCGCGCGCCGGCGCGCGCCGGGCGCAGTTCATCACCATTGTCCGCTGAAATTCATGCCAAGTCATCGGCATTTTTCAGGCAGTTTGTCATCTGAATGATGCATCTTGCCGCAGACTACGCGCCGCGGCCGCCTTCGAGATAGGCGGCGCGGACTTCAGGGCGCTGCAGCAATTCGGCGCCGCTGCCCGACAGCGTGATCAGGCCGTTGACCATGACGTAGCCGCGATGCGCCAGCCGCAGCGCGTGGTTGGCGTTCTGCTCGACGATCAGTACGGTCAGGCCGTCCTGCCTGTTGAGGGTGCGGATCGCCTCGAAAATCTGCCGCGCGATCAACGGCGCGAGGCCGAGCGACGGCTCGTCCAGCAGCAACAGCCGCGGCCGGCTCATCAGCGCGCGGCCGATCGCCAGCATCTGCTGCTCGCCGCCGGAGAGCGTGCCGCCGCGCTGGGTCAGCCGTTCCTTCAGCCGCGGAAACAGCGCCAGCACGCGCTCGAGGCCAGAGGCGCGGTCGGCCTCGCTGGTCTCGGTGGCGTCGGCGCCCATCTGCAGATTCTCCGCCACGCTCATCCGCGGGAAGATGCGGCGGCCTTCCGGCGATTGCGCGATCCGCAGCCGTGCGATCTGGTGGGTCGGCACCCCCGTGATGTCGTGGCCGTCGAAACTGATGCGGCCGGCGCGGGCGCGCGGCTTGCCCATCAGTGCGCGTCCGATCGCGAGCATCTGCTGCTCGCCGCCGGAGAGCGTGCCGCCGATCTGGCGGTAGCGCTCCTTGAGCCGGGGGAAGAGCTCGAGAACGCGGTCGAGGTCAGCCTGGTCGACCCGCTTGAACCGAAACGCGCCCATGTCGAGGTTCTCGGCCACGGTCATCCGCGGGAACACGTGCCGGCCC
>NZ_DASWPE010000123.1:0-25599 GCF_036404135.1 Rhodopseudomonas sp.
GTTGGTGTCTCGCAACCCGATCCTACCGGGCAAATCGCCGATGGCCGCCGCAAAGCCGCCCGCCCGCTACGGCGCTATTTGAGGTCGCGCGTGCGGGCGGCTTTGCTCTACCGAGCTACACCACTTGGCGGGACACGACCATAGTCTCAAGCCCGCGATCCGGCCGACCGCAACCGCCGATGCGATTTATGCGTTCTGACCTTTAAGCATGCGTGCCGCCGAGCATGATCGGGCTCCGCGGTGATCACACCTCACCGGCGGCATCATCTGCAATTTCAGCCCATTCCAAGACTACGTCATTCTCGGGGGTGATTGTGAACGCGATGACAAGGGGAGGAATGTATCTCTCGATCATCCTTGTCCTCGCGTAGCGAATTCTGCACCAATCATTTTCGATGAGAGGAAATCCGAATGGATTCTGCATCAACGCTTCGACCACCGTTTCCAGCGCAAGATCCACGGCACGGTATCCGCCAAGACGAGCAACGCATTCAGAGAAATACTGACCCTCAATAATCTGTCGCACTTACTTGCTTCGCCAACCGCGCTCGGCCGCTAATTGCAGCAATCGAGCCGACTGCGCGCTTCCAACAGGCTCGTCGGAAAGGTAGGCAAGCTCGTAGGGCATTGCCTCGCCGTCCTCTCTTGTCCGCCAAGCGACACCGTGCGAGTGATCGCTCGTTTCTTTGCCGGTCTTGCTCCAATAGAAGGCGATCGCGCGGTCGAGAAACTCAATGTCCTGGCCGCTGAACATGCCCAGGATCGGTGCTCCAAGAGCCACCGGCCGCTGTTCTTCATACCCGCCTTGCGGAATCTTCTGGATCTGAAGCAAGCCGTCGGACTGCAGCTCGTTCAACACCGGCATCATCTCCACCGGAGCCGGACCGAACTTTCTGCGTTGATATTGTCGTCCCGTGACCGGCTGACCTCGCTGAGCGAAAGAATCAAAATCGGCCCTCCATAGGATTTTGTTGAGCTTCACCAGGCCGAAAAAGGGAGCTTCGGCGCAAGCCTGCGCGACATACAAAATCGCCTCCCGAAGCCGCCGCTGGCCGCCGGGCAAATTGACTTTCCAGGTTAGCTTCGTCCGGGTCTCAGGAAGACTTGACATTTGATGATTTTATGCGGTTTCGCGATTCGTGCCTAGAGGTCGGCGGCGGTCGGCATCCACTTTAGGGGGGCTCGAGCTGTCTCTCCGGCATAACCCCGGGCAAAGTCGATGGTTAATCGCGTCTTAACCTCGCCGTATCTATGGTGGCTGATCCGTTTTCCGCTCGATCCCGCATGCGATCGACCGCCTGAAAGTGCTGGCGCCTCGAATGGCTATGACCGCTTCTTCCCGCGCGGCGCAGGACGCCGGCCACCCCTCCGGCGGTGAGGCCGAGCGCTCGCCGTTCGCCCGGCTGACCGAGCTGCTCGCGCCCTATCAACCCAAATTGCCGCTGATCAACCTGTCGGTCGGCGAGCCGCAGCACGCGCTGCCGGGCTTCGTCGGCGAAGTGTTGGCGCAGCATATCGGCGAATTCGGCCGCTATCCCGCAGCCCGTGGCATCGCGCCGTTCCGGCAGGCCGCGGCCGGCTGGCTCGGCCGCAGGTTCACGCTGCCGCGCCCGATCGATCCGGAGAGCGAAATTCTGGTGCTGAACGGCAGCCGCGAAGGCCTGTTCCTCGCCGCGCTCGCCGCCGTCCGCCATGTCGGCCCGCGTGCCGGGACGCCCGCGATCCTGTTGCCGAATCCGTTCTATCCGGCCTATGGCGCCGGCGCCCGCGCCGCCGGCTGCGAGCCGGTGTTTCTGGAAACCACCGCGGCCAGCGGCTTTCTGCCCGATCTCGACGCGCTCGACGAGGCGACGCTGGCGCGCACCGTGGCGATCTATCTGGCGTCGCCGGCCAATCCGCAGGGCGCGGTGGCGAGCTTGGCCTATTTCGCCCGGCTGAAGGCGCTGGCCGAGCGCCATGATTTCATGGTGCTGGCCGACGAATGCTATTCGGAGATCTACACCCGGCAGGCGCCGGGCAGCATGCTGGAGGCGGCGGGGCCGGATTTCGCCCATGTGGTCGCGTTCCAGTCGCTGTCGAAGCGCTCCAACCTGCCCGGCCTGCGCCTCGGTTTCGTCGCCGGCGACGCCAAATTCCTCAATCTGTTCCATGAATTGCGCAATGTCGCCGGACCCCAGGTGGCGATGCCGCTGCAGCATGTCGGGGTCGCGGCCTATGCCGACGAGACCCATGTCGAGGAGAACCGCAGGCTGTACCGGCAGAAATTCGAGCTCGCCGACCAGATCCTCGGCGCCCGTTACGGCTACAGCCGCCCCGCCGGCGGCTTCTGCCTGTGGCTCGACGTGTCGCAGCACGGCGGCGACGAGGCCGCGACCGTGAAGCTGTACCGCGACGGCGGCGTCCGCGTGGTGCCCGGCAGCTATCTCGCCCGCCGCCAGCTGGACGGCAGCAATCCCGGCGCCGGCTATATCCGTCTGGCGCTGGTGCAGGATGCCGCCGCCACCGCCGAAGCGTTGCAGCGGCTGGTGCAGCTGCTCGATGAGAAGCCCGGCCGATGAGCATGCCAGCGATCGAACGCGTCATTCCCCTGGTCGGACATCTGCCCCACGCCATCCGCGAGAGCCTGGCGCGGCGGCTGCGCGAACTCGCCGGCGTCGGCCTCGTGGTGCTGGCGATGGTCGCCGCCGCGGCGCTGATGACCTGGTCGGTGCAGGACCCCAGCCTCAGCCACGCCACCTCGCGGCCGATCCGCAATATTCTCGGCTATTCCGGCGCGATCGGCGCCGATCTGGCGATGCAGATCCTCGGACTCGGCGCCATCGCGACGATTCTCACCGTCGCGGTGTGGGGCTGGCGGATGATCACCCATCGGCCGTTCGACCGCGAAGCGCTGCGCATCGCCTGCTGGATCCTGTGCACCGTGATCGCCGCCGGCTTTGCCAGCTGCTGGCCGCCGGTCGGCTCCTGGCCGCTGCCGACCGGGATCGGCGGCGTGGTCGGCGACGCCTTGGTGCGCGCGCCCGCGGTGGTGTTCGGCCCGCCCGGCTTCATCTACCGGGTGGTGCTCGGCCTCATTCTCGGCTCGGCGATGCTGGCCTCCTTCGTAATGGCCTGCGGGCTCGGCGCCCGCGAGCAGCAGCAGGTCTCGATCGAGGTCGACGACACCCCGCTCGAGGAAGACGATGACGGCGGCTCGGTATCGCTGGGCTTCCTGGTGCACGCCGCGATGAGCGCCAAGGCACGGCTCGCCCGGCTGTTGACGCTGGCCTATCGCTCGCTGGTGTCGAGCGCGCCGGCCGGCCGCGCCGCCGGCTTCGAACGCCAGGAGCCGCGGCTCGGCGGCAGCCGTCCCAGCCCCTCGATCGCGCCGCAGGCCGACGCCGGCGAGCACGACGCCGACGAGGACGACGAGCCCGAGTCCGAGGACGAGGAGGAGGCGCCCGCCGCCCGCGCGCCGCGCAACAAGAAGGCCGCGCCGCGCCAGCCGGCCCGCAAATCCGCCGACAAATTCGAGCTGCCGGCGGTGGCGATGCTGACCTCGCCGAAGGCCTCCGACCGCCAGCCGCTCTCAAAGACCGAGCTGGAAACCAATTCCCGCGCGCTGGAAGGCGTGCTCGGCGATTTCGGCGTGCGCGGCGAGATCGTCAAGGCGCATCCCGGCCCGGTGGTGACGCTGTACGAATTGGAGCCGGCGCCCGGCATCAAGTCGTCGCGCGTCATCGGCCTCGCCGACGACATCGCGCGTTCGATGAGCGCGCTGTCCGCCCGCGTCGCGGTGGTGCCCGGCCGCAATGCGATCGGCATTGAGCTGCCGAATCCGCACCGCGAAAAGGTGTATTTGCGCGAACTCCTCGCCGTGAAGGACGGCAACGAGTCGGTGGCGAAATTGCCGCTCTGCCTCGGCAAGAACATCGGCGGCGATTCGATCATCGTCGATCTGGCCCGGATGCCGCATCTGTTGATCGCCGGCACCACCGGCTCCGGCAAATCGGTCGCCATCAACACCATGATCCTCAGCCTGGTGTACCGGCTCAGGCCCGATCAGTGCCGCCTGATCATGGTCGATCCGAAGATGCTCGAATTGTCGGTCTATGACGGCATCCCGCATCTTTTGACGCCGGTCGTCACCGATCCGAAGAAGGCGGTGGTGGCGCTGAAATGGGCGGTCCGCGAGATGGAGGAGCGCTACAAGAAAATGTCGAAGCTCGGCGTGCGCAACCTCGACGGCTACAATTCGCGGCTCGCCGAGGCCAAGGCGCGCGGCGAGGAATTGACCCGCACCGTGCATACCGGCTTCGACAAGGAAACCGGCAAGGCGATCTATGAGGACGAGAAGCTCGACCTCGAGCCGTTGCCCTATATCGTCATCATCGTCGACGAGATGGCCGACCTGATGATGGTCGCCGGCAAGGACATCGAAGGCGCGGTGCAGCGCCTCGCGCAGATGGCGCGCGCCGCAGGCCTGCACGTCATCCTCGCCACCCAGCGGCCCTCGGTCGACGTCATCACCGGCACCATCAAGGCGAATTTCCCGACCCGCATCTCGTTTCAGGTCACCTCGAAGATCGACAGCCGCACCATCCTCGGCGAAATGGGCGCCGAGCAGCTCCTTGGCCAGGGCGACATGCTGTATATGGCCGGCGGCGGCCGGATCAGCCGCGTGCACGGCCCGTTCGTCTCGGACGAGGAGGTCGAGAAGGTGGTGCGCCACCTCAAGACCCAGGGTCAGCCGGAATATCTCGAAGCGGTCACCGCGGAAGAGCCGACCGACGAGGACGGCGCGGTGTTCGACGCCACCGGGATGGGCGGCGAGGGCGGCGACCTGTTCTCGCAGGCGGTCGCCATCGTCAAACGCGATCGCAAGGCCTCGACCAGCTATATTCAGCGCCGGCTGCAGATCGGCTATAACCGCGCCGCGTCGCTGATGGAGCGGATGGAACTGGAAGGCATCGTCGGCCAGGCCAACCACGCCGGCAAACGCGAGATTCTGGTCGAAGAAGAGGAAAGCGGGTTTTGAGCCTGACCCCGCCCAACGATGGCGCGCCGGAGTCGCGAAATCGCCACAGCGTTGGCTTAGCCGCAAGCGCTGCGGCGGCGGTTCCGTTGCAGCGCGCGAAATCGGTCCCCATCCGGACCGCAACCGATGTAAAATGCCCGCTTCCCGCGGCCAGGACGACGCAGTGACGATCAACGCTCCCACAGCAGACTGCAGGCCGCGGATGTCGCGGCGCAAGCCGCACGCGCGGCGCACGCTGGCGTTGACGCTGGCGGTCGGCCTGTTGGCGGCGCCGGTCGCCGCGCAAACCATTCCGTTGCCGAAACCGGCGCCGAAGCCGCGCGACGGCGGCATCCAGCTCTCCGCCACCACCCAGCCGGCCCGCGGCCCCGGCAGCGGCGCCTCCAGCGCGCCGCCGGAGCCGGTGATTCCCGATCCGCGCCGCAACACCCCGAGCCCGTTGTTCGTCACCTTCGACGCCCAGCAGAAGGCGCAGGCCGCCCGCGTCAGCAATTACCTGTCATCGCTCTCGACGCTGGTCGGCAATTTCGTCCAGGTCGGGCCGGACGGCAGCCGCACCAAGGGCGATTTCTACATCCAGAAGCCCGGCAAGGTGCGCTTCGAATATGACGAGCCGAGCCCGATCGCGATCATCGCCGACGGCTCCTCGGTGGCGGTGCGCGACCGCAAGCTGGCGACGCAGGACATCTATCCCTTATCACAGACCCCGCTGCGCTATCTGCTCAGCGACCGCATCGATTTGCTGCGCGATACCAACGTGGTCAGCGTCACCGCCGACGACCTGTTCATCTCGGTGGTGATCGAGGAGAAGCAGGTGCTGGTCGGCACCAGCCGGCTGATGCTGATGATCGGCGCCAAGGACAATCAGCTCAAGCAATGGACCGTCACCGATCCGCAGGGCTACGACACCACGGTCGCGGTGTATAATCTCGACTCCTCGAAGAAGCCCGATCCCGGTATGTTCAAGATCGACTTCACCAACTACTCGACACCGCCGGGCTAGCGCCCAGAGTCAAGGCCTCATGGTGAGGAGCGCGCCTCCCGGCGCGCGTCTCGAACCACGTGCATTCTGCCCTCTCATCCTTCGAGACGTGGCCTTCTTCCCTCTCCCCTTGTGGGAGACGGTGCCTTCGCGTAGCGAAGGCGGGTGAGGGGTGCGACCTCTCGCCTGCAAAACCCCTCGCTCGGCGCAAGCTCGCTTTGCTCGCTTCCGCCACCCTCTCCCACAAGGGGAGATGGTAAGATGCATCGCCGCTCTGGCCCGGATCCCCATGCGCTTCACACTAACAACCTGGAATATCAACTCGGTGCGGCTGCGCATCGATCTCGTGGCAAAATTTCTCAAGAGCGAGCGCCCCGACGTGCTGTGCCTGCAGGAAACCAAATGCCCCGACGACGCCTTTCCGCTGAAGCGCTTCAAGCGGCTGGGCTATGAGCACGTCGCGCTGAACGGGCAGAAGGGTTATCACGGCGTCGCGGTGGTCTCGAAGCTGCCGTTCGCTTCCACCGACATCCGGGTGTTCTGCGAGAACCTGGATTCGCGGCACATCTCGGTTTCATTCGCGCCCGAACACACCGCAGCGCCGCTGGTGGTGCATAATTTCTACGTGCCGGCCGGCGGCGACATTCCCGATCCCGCGCTCAATCCGAAATTCAAGCACAAGCTCGCCTTCCTCGACGAGATGAAGTCCTGCGCACCGCTGCATCCGCAAGGCGACGCCCGCCACATCCTGGTCGGCGATCTCAACGTCGCGCCGCACGAGCACGACGTCTGGTCGCACAAGCAGTTACTTAAAGTCGTCTCGCACACCCCGGTCGAATGCGAAAAGCTGTTGGCCGCGCAACAGCAGGGCGGCTGGCTCGACGTCGCGCGCGAACGTATTGCGTTGTCGGAAAAGATCTACACCTGGTGGAGCTATCGCGCCGCCGACTGGCGGATCGCCGATCGCGGTCGCCGGCTCGATCATATCTGGGTGTCGCCGGCGCTCGGGCCCTGCGTGCAGGACTACAAGGTCAACCGCGACGCCCGCGGCTGGGAACGCCCGAGCGACCACGTGCCGGTGACCGTGGTGATGGAGTTGTAGTTGGTATCGGGAGCGTAGGAGTTGCCCCAGCGGCCGAAGCAATATACCGCGCCGCGACAACGGCAGCGAGCCCCCTCTCCCGCTTGCGGGCAGGGCAATCGCATATGAAAGTTAGCGGTTGCTGCGAGGACCACCCTCCCCTGGAGGGGGAGGGTCGCTCGCGCAGCGAGCGGGGTGGGGTGGCGAAGAGTTCATCCGCCGCGCGCGCTGCTCACCCCACCCCGGCGTGCACCGCGCTACGCGCGGTCAGCGCCGACCCTCCCCCTCCAGGGGAGGGTGAAGAAAGCTGCGAGGCAATGGCCTGCGAAAATCCATGTGCGGCGCCCTGCCCGCAAGGGGGAGGGAGAGGGAGCGCGCCGTGCCTAGTGTAAATGTCGTGCCGCCAACGATGGCGCCCGCAGCAGCAACCGCCGGCACTCAGCCGCCCAGCCGCGCCCCGGCCTTCAAAATTTCGCTGGCGATCCGCGTGGTGCGGGCGGCGAGGTCGTCGCGCAGCCGCACCGCAGCGGCGGGGTCGGCTTCCAGCACCCGCTGAAACAGCCCGCGGCCGATCCGGATCACCGCGGAGTATTCCTGCGCCACCGCGCTGGAGGGCCGCGGCATCGCCACCATCAGAGCCAGTTCGCCGATCAGCGCGCCGGGCAGCGCCACGATCTCGTGGCTGCCGGCGTCGTCGGCGCTGATCTTGAACGAGCCGCGCTGCACCACATAGCCGGCATCGGCCATGTCGCCGGCGTTGAACAGCACGTCGCCGCGGGCATAGACGTGCTGGTCGGAGCCGATCGCCAGCATGCGTAGCGAAGCGTCGCCCAACAAGCGCAATGTCGGGACGCGCTCGAGCAGCGCAACATCATCTTCGATCGACATCAAGGACCGGCTGATCGGGACGCAGGGACAAACTCCGCTAAAAAGCGAATCGGCGCCCGAATCGTATCACGGCACCAGCTTGTAGCCACCGGCTTCGGTGACCAGGATCTCGGGATTCGCCGCGTCCTTCTCGATCTTTTGGCGTAGCCGGTAAATATGCGTTTCCAGCGTATGCGTGGTGACGCCGGAATTGTAGCCCCACACCTCCTGCAGCAGCGTCTCGCGCGACACCGGCGACAGCCCGGAGCGATAAAGGAAGCGCAGGATCGCGGTTTCCTTCTCGGTCAGCCGCACCTTCTTGGCGTTGGCGCCGGTCAGCATCTTGGAGCCGGGGCGGAAGCTATACGGCCCCACAGTGAACACCGCGTCCTCGCTGGCCTCGTGCTGGCGCAGTTGCGCGCGGATCCGCGCCAGCAGCACCGCGAAACGGAACGGCTTGGCGACATAGTCATTGGCGCCGGATTCCAACCCAAGCACGGTGTCGGATTCGGTGTCGTGCCCGGTCAGCATGATGATCGGCGCCTTGAAGCCGCCCTTGCGCAGGCTGCGCACCACCTCGCGGCCGTCGGTGTCGGGCAGTCCGACATCCATCAGCACCAGGTCCGGCGCCTCCGCCTTGGCGGCGATCACCCCCTTGGCGCCGGTGTCGACCGCCGAGGCCTCGAATTCCTCGTGCAGCGACAATTGTTCGACCAGCGCGTCGCGCAGGTCGTTGTCGTCGTCCACGATCAGGATCTTGCGAGCGTTCGGCATCGGTGAGGTCCTTTGGGCGGGCATCGGGGTCGCGTCGGCGACGGGCGGGGCGCCTTCGTCGGATCGCGCTCCCAAGCGGCGGGTCGCTGGGGTAGTGTGGTCCAGATAGGAACGTTTGCCGTCAAATATAACTCCACCGCCGTGAAATTTAACCTCGCGGCCAGCGCAGGAAAGCCCGTCGTCCTTTGCAACCCGTTACTTTATCGACGATTCGTCCGATTCTGCGGCAACGCGAGTGCCGCGCCGCGCTATCCGTGGTGCGGGTGCGGCCGGCCGCCGGCCACCCGCAGCGCGGCTGGCTGACCGCCGCCGGGATCGTGGTGCCGGTGGCGCTGGGGCGCGGCGGCATCAAGGCCGACAAGCGCGAGGGCGACGGCGGCACGCCCCGCGGCACCTTCCGTCCGCTGCGGCTGTGGTGGCGCGCCGATCGGCTACCGCGGCCACGGACGCTGTTGCCGGTGCGCCGCATCACGGCGCAGGACGCCTGGTGCGAGGATCCCACCGACCGGCATTACAACCAGCCGCTGCGGCGGCCGCCCGGCGGCGCCTTCGACCGGCTGCGGCGCGACGACCATCTCTATGATCTGATTATCGAAATCGACCACAACACGCGCCCGCGCGTGGCCCAGCGGGGAAGTGCTGTGTTCCTGCATGTCGTGCGCGACAATTTCGGCCCGACCGCCGGCTGCGTGGCGATGCGCCGCGCCGCGCTGCTGCGGCTGTTGGCGCGGCTCGGGCCGCAGACCAAGATCGTGATCGGGTGAGGCCTGACACAGCGTTGGCGTCATCCTGAGGAGCCCGGCGAAGCGCGTAGCGCGAAGCGGGGCGTCTCGAAGGATGGCCCGGTCGCTCGGAGCCGCATCCTTCGAGGCTCGCCGCAAATGCGGCTTCGCACCTCAGGATGACGACTCCCGGCAGCCGGCCGTCACCGATGCCCGAAAATCGCCGAGCCGACCCGGACATGGGTGGCGCCGAACGCGATCGCCACGGCGAAATCCGCGCTCATCCCCATCGATAGCTTGCTCAGGCCGTTGCGCGCGGCGATTTTCGCGGTCAGCGCGAAATGCGGCGCCGGCGCCTGGTCGACCGGCGGAATGCACATTAGCCCGGCGATCGTGAGCCCGTAACTATCGCGGCAGGCCTTGATGAAGCCATCGGCGTCGGCCGGCGCCACCCCGGCCTTTTGCGGCTCCTCGCCGGTGTTGAGCTGCACGAACAGCTCGACCGCGCGACTCTGCGCGGCGATTTCCTTGGCCAGCGCCTGGCACAGGCTCGGCCGGTCGACCGAATGGATGGCGTCGAACAGCGCCACCGCCTCCTTGGCCTTGTTGGATTGCAAAGGCCCGATCAGATGCAGCTCAACGCCGGGATAGGCCGCGGTCAGCGCCGGCCACTTGGCCCTGGCCTCCTGCACGCGGTTTTCGCCGAACACCCGTTGCCCGGCCTGCAGCACCGGGCTGATGCCATCGGCCTCAAAGGTCTTCGACACCGCGATCAGCGTCACCGCGGCGCGCGCGCGGCCGGCCTCGGCGCAGGCCCGCGCGATCTGCCGCTCGACCTCGGCGAGCCCGCTCATCGCCAATCGCTCGCAGGAAGCGGCGCGGCGCGGCGCCTTGGCGGCCATGGTAAAGCAAACCTTACCGGATCGCGGAAGGCGGCTGCGGTCTCACTCACGGCGTCTGCACCTCGTAGCACTACGTGGATTGCTCGAATTGTAGCGAATTGCAAAAAGGCTTCTTGAACCCTTTCCCATAGCCTGTTCGCCGGGGAATGGGGATGACGATGTCACGCGTCGGTTTCTACCGCAAAAAGGCGAAACTCAAGGGCATATTCGGGATCCGCGCGCGGCTGGTGCTGCTGGCGTTGATCCTGGTTGGCCCGTTGATGGTCGAGCGCATCCGCTCGCTGGAGGACACCCGCGTCAAGCAGGTGTCGATGGCGTCGAGCGAATTGTCGGCGCTGGCGGAGCGCACCGCGGCCTCACAGCGCGAGATCATTTCCTCGGTCGAGGCGGTGCTGAAATCCTCGGCCTATATCCACGCCTCGGCGTCGCGGATCGGCCGCGGCTGCGCCACCTTGCGCGCCAGCCTGCGGGTCGATCTGCCCTCGATCCGGATGCTGATGGTCGCGGGTCCGGACGGCATCGTGCGCTGTTCGACCTCGGCGATCTTTGTCGGCCTCAACATCAGCGATCGCACCTATTTCAAGAAGGCGATCGAGAGCCACGATTTCGTGGTCAGCGATTTCCTGGTCGGCCGGCAGACCGGCAAGGGCACCATCCTGGCGGCCTATCCGGTGTCGGCGATCGACGGCGGCGAGGAGGCGGTGCTGGTGGCCGGGCTCAACCTCGACTGGATGTCCGGGGTGATGGGCAATCTCGGCGGCCGTCCCGGCGTCACCGCGGCCTTGATCGACGGCGACGGCATCGTGCTCGCCACCCCGCCCGACCAGATGAGCCTGGTCGGCCAGCCCTTCGTCGGCCCGGCCGAGCCGGCCAATCCGGTCAACGATCTCGGCGCCGAGGAGCGGGCGTTCACCGCCGCTCCGCCCAGCAACGAGCGCGCGGTGTATTTCGCGCCGATTCGCGGCACCACCGCCCGGCTGGTGGTGGCGGTCGACGAGGCCAAGGTCTCCGCCGGCATCAACCGCGAGATCCGCACCGCCTATCTGCAGCTGGCGCTGGTCTGCTTCATCGTGCTGCTCGGCGCCTTGATCGCCGCCGAGCGGCTGATCGTGAAGCCGGTCAACATGATGACCGAGGTGGCGAAGAAATTCGGCCAGGGCGACTGGTCGGCGCGGGTCAGCCGCAAGCGGCTGCCGGCGGAGTTCGTGCCGCTGGCGCGCGCTTTCAACGCCATGGCGGCGCATCTGGTGGAGCGCGAACGCGGCCTGGTGGCGATCAACAACCGGCTCACGGTGATGGCCTCGATCGACGTGCTGTCCGGGCTCGCCAACCGCCGCGGCTTCCAGAGCCGGCTGGATTTCGAATGGATGAAGGCCGAGCAGAACAGCACCGATGTCGGGCTGTTGATGATCGACGTCGACCATTTCAAGCCGTTCAACGACACCTATGGCCACCCCGAGGGCGACGCCTGCATCAGCCGGATCGGTGAAACCCTGGCGACGATCGCCAACGACATCGGCGGCTTTGCCGCGCGCTATGGCGGCGAGGAATTCTGCCTGCTGTTGGCGGAGGCCGGCCGCGCCTCCGAGGTCGGCGAGATGGTGCGCAGCGCCGTCGCCCACCTCGCCATTCCGCACCGTACCAGCATTTTCCAGCAGGTCACGGTCAGCGTCGGGGTGGCGCGCACCGTGCCGCATCCGGCCAATGCGCCGCGCGACCTGATCGAGGCCGCCGACGCCGCGCTCTATGCCGCCAAGCACCGCGGCCGCAACGCCGTGGTCGAGCACGGCTTCCTCCACGGCTCGGATTCGGGGCTGTCGATGGCCAGCTGAGCGAGGCCGCCGCAAGCCCCCCGGCGCGGCCCTGCTTCCTTGTCGCAAGCCATTGACCCGCCACCGGCTTTTGTGGCCTAGTCGCCCGCCTCACGCGCCGAGCGAGCACCGGTTTGCGAGCTCATTCGCGCATCCTCCTTTTGCCGCCACAGGCGCTTGAACCGGCCGGCCCGTCTCCGAACAGCCCATGACCAACGAACGCTATAACGCCCGCGAATCCGAGCCGCGCTGGCAACGCCAGTGGGACGACAACGCGATCTTCGCCACCAAAAACGACGATCCGCGGCCGAAATACTACGTGCTGGAGATGTTCCCGTATCCGTCGGGGCGCATCCATATGGGTCACGTGCGCAATTACACCATGGGCGACGTGGTGGCGCGGACAATGCGGGCGCGCGGCTACAACGTGCTGCATCCGATGGGCTGGGACGCATTCGGCATGCCGGCGGAAAACGCCGCGATGGCCAACAAGGTGCATCCGAAATCCTGGACCTACGCCAACATCGCCACCATGAAGGCGCAGCTCAAATCGATGGGCTTGTCGCTGGACTGGTCGCGCGAATTCGCCACCTGCGATCCCGGCTACTACAAGCACCAGCAGCGGATGTTCATCGATTTCCTGGCCGCCGGCCTGGTCGAGCGCAAGCAATCCAAGGTGAACTGGGACCCGGTCGACAACACCGTGCTCGCCAACGAGCAGGTGATCGACGGCCGCGGCTGGCGCTCCGGCGCGCTGGTCGAACAGCGCGAATTGACCCAGTGGTTCTTCAAGATCAGCAAGTATTCGCAGGATCTTCTGACCGCGCTGGACCGGCTCGACCGCTGGCCGGACAAGGTCCGCATCATGCAGCGCAACTGGATCGGCCGCTCCGAGGGGCTGTTGCTGCGCTTTGCGCTGGATGCCGCCACCACGCCGAATCAGGAGACCGAGGTCGAGGTGTTCACCACCCGGCCCGACACGCTGTTCGGCGCCAAATTCGTCGCGCTGTCGGCGGATCATCCGCTGGCCGCGGAAGCCGCCAAATCGAATCCGGCGCTCGCCGCCTTCATCGAGGAGTGCCGCAAGACCGGCACCGCGCAGGCCGAGATCGACACCGCGGAGAAGCAGGGCTTCGACACCGGGATTCGCGCGGTTCATCCGTTCGATCCGAGCTGGCAACTGCCGGTCTATGTCGCCAATTTCGTGCTGATGGATTATGGCACCGGCGCGATCTTCGGCTGCCCGGCGCACGACCAGCGCGACCTCGACTTCGTCAACAAATACCGCCTCGGCAACCTGCCGGTGGTGTGCCCGGAAGGCCAGGACCCTTCGAGCTTCGTGGTCACCGACATCGCCTATGACGGCGACGGCCGCATGATCAATTCCAAGAACGGCTTCATCGATCTCGACGGCATGAGCATCGCGGATGCCAAGGAAACCGTCGCCAAGCGGCTGGAATCACTGACGCTCGGCAACCGTCCGGTGGCGCAGCGCCAGGTCAATTTCCGGCTGCGCGACTGGGGCATTTCGCGGCAGCGCTATTGGGGCTGCCCGATTCCGATCATCCATTGCGAGGTCTGCGGCGTGGTGCCGGTGCCGGTGAAGGACCTGCCGGTGCAATTGCCCGACGACATCGAATTCGACCGCCCCGGCAATCCGCTCGACCGCCATCCGACCTGGAAGCACGTCGGCTGCCCGCAATGCGGCGGCACAGCGCGGCGCGAAACCGACACCATGGACACCTTCGTCGATTCGTCCTGGTACTTCTCGCGCTTCACCGATCCGTGGAACGCGGAGGCCCCGACCACCCGCGCGGTGGTCGACCGCATGATGCCGGTCGATCAATATATCGGCGGCGTCGAGCACGCGATTCTGCATCTGCTGTACAGCCGGTTCTTCACCCGGGCGATGCAGGCCACCGGCCATGTCGGCTTCGACGAGCCGTTCAAGGGCATGTTCACCCAGGGCATGGTGGTGCACGAGACCTACAAGAAGCTCGACGGCAGCTTCGCCTCGCCGGCGGAAATCCGCGTCATCGCCGATGGCGACAACCGGCTGGCGAGCCTCTTGGACAGCGGTCAGCCGGTCGAGATCGGCCCGATCGAGAAGATGTCGAAGTCGAAGCGCAACACCGTCGATCCCGACGACATCATCGGCAGCTACGGCGCCGACACCGCGCGCTGGTTCATGCTGTCGGATTCGCCGCCGGATCGCGACGTGATCTGGAGCGAGGATGGCGTCAAGGGCGCCAGCCGCTTCGTGCAGCGGGTGTGGCGGCTGGTTTCGACGCTGGCGCCGCAACTGCCGGCGCCGGGCAGCAAACTCGACGCCGCAAACCATCCCGCGGCGCAGGCGCTGCGGGTCGCCGCGCATCGGGCGCTGTCGGAAATTCTCGCCGGCATCGACCGGCTGCGCTTCAACACCGCGGTCGCCAAGCTCTATGTCTATGTCGGCGATCTCGAAGCCGCGCTGGGCAACGCCGCCGAGGGGCAGATCGCCGGCGATGCGGTGCTGGCCGCGGCGGCGCGCGAGGTGATCGACATCCTGGTGCTGCTGATCGCGCCGATGATGCCGCATCTGGCGGAGGAATGCTGGACCGCGATCGGCCACAGCGGCCTGGTGTCGGAAGCCCGGTGGCCTCAGATCGAGGCCGCCTTGCTGGTGTCGGACAGCATTACCCTACCTGTTCAGGTCAACGGCAAGAAGCGCGGCGAAGTCACAGTGGCCAGGGATGCGCAAAATCCGCAAATTGAGGCTGCCGTTTTGTCGCTCGATGCGGTAAAACAGGCCCTGGATGGCAAACCCGTCCGCAAGATTATCATTGTTCCGCAAAGGATCGTGAATGTCGTGGGCTAGTCCCCGCCTTGCCGCCCGACTGATCGTCGTGGCCGCATTGGCCGCGCTGACCGCCGGTTGTTTTCAGCCGATGTATGCCGAGCGCAGCGATGCCGTACCCGGCCTTCGCGACAAGCTGGCCAGCGTCGAGGTTCCGGCGATCAATGCGCCGAACGGCTCGCGGGTGGCGCGAATCGGCGTCGAGATCCGCAACGCGCTGATGTTCAAGATGTACGGCAACGCCACCGGCATGCCGCCAACGCATCGGCTGGAAATCAAGCTCGCCACCACGCGCTCCTCGCTGATCGTCGATCCGACGACGGCGCTGCCGGCGATCGAGAATTACGGCATCGACGCCACCTTCGTGCTGAAGGAAAACGCCACCGACAAGGTGGTGCTGACCGGCAACACGTTCTCGCGGGTGTCCTACGACGTCCCCGGGCAGACCCAACGCTTCGCCCGGCAGCGCGCGTTCCGCGACGCCGAGGATCGCGCCTCGCAGGAAATCGCCGAAAACATCCAGACCCGGCTGGCGTCGTTCTTCTACGCCGGGATTTGATTTGGTCGCGCTGCGCGGACGAGAGATCGACAGTTTTCTCGCCCGGCCGGATTCCGGCCGACCGATCATTCTGTTGTACGGCCCCGACGCGGGCCTGGTGCGCGAGCGCGCCGAAGCGCTGATTGCGTCGGCGGTCGACGATCCCTCCGATCCGTTTTCGACCGTGCGGCTCGACGGCGACGAACTCGCGGCCGAGCCGTCGCGGCTGGTCGACGAGGCGATGACGATCCCGATGTTCGGCGGCCGCCGCGCCATCCGGGTGCGCGCCGGGTCCAAGAGTTTCGTCAGCGGCGTCGAAACGCTGGCCGACTCCGCGCTGCAGGATTGCCGGATCGTGATCGAGGCCGGCGATCTGAAGCCCGACGCCGCCTTGCGCAAGGCCTGCGAGCGCGCCAAGACCGCGGTGGCGATCGGCTGCTACACCGACGGCGAACGCGATCTCGCCAAACTGGTCGACGACGAATTGCGCAACGCCAATCTGCGCATCGCCGCCGACGTCCGCGCGCTGTTGGTGTCGCTGCTCGGCGGCGACCGCCAGGCCTCGCGCAACGAGTTGCGCAAGCTGGTGCTCTACGCCCACGGCCAAAACGAAGTGACGCTGGACGACGTCATGGCGGTGGTGGCGGACGCCTCGGAATTGAAGCTCGATCCGGTGATCGACGGCGCCTTCGCCGGCCGGCCGGCGCTGGTGGAGACCGAATTCACCAAGGCGATGAAGGCGGGCTCCAATCCCGACAGCATCATCATGGCGGCGCAGCGCCACGCCGCCTTGATGCACAAGGCGGCGCTCGCCGTCGACGCCGGCGGTTCGGAAGCCTCGGCGGTCGAGAGCGGCTTTCCGCGGCTGCATTTTTCCCGGAAGGCGATCGTCGAGGCGGGGTTGCGCAATTTCACTGCGCCGCGGCTGCTGGCGGTCGTCGAGCAGCTCGCCGCTGCGGCTTTGGAGATGCGCAAGCAGAATGCGCTGGCGCCGGTGATCGCGCAGCGCGCGCTGCTGGCGATCGCGGTCAACGCGAGGCGGCGGGGGTAGTCCGCTTCGCGCGAGCTGGCTTCTTGGAGAGCGGCGGCGGACAAGTGTGGAGCGGCTGCGGCCAAGTGCGCACAAGTGTGGGGCAGCTGCGGCCAGCCACAGACAAGCCGTCATTCCGGGGCGCACGTCGCGTCAGCGGCGCGCGAACCCGGAATCTCGCCACCAGCAAACGATTTCCCCAAGTAGCGAGATTCCGGGTTCGCTCGGCCTTTCGGCCTCGCGCCCCGGAATGACTGTTTCTTGTATAACGAGGCCAACAAACTCACCGGCGACGCCGTTAGGTCAAACGGCATCGACACGAACTAACCGCCGTCATCCTGAGGTGCGAAGCCGCACAGCGGCGAGCCTCGAAGGATGCGGCTGCGCGTGACGTGGCGGCTGCGCGCTCTCGGCCCATCCTTCGAGACGCCCGGCTACGCCCTTCGGGCTTCGCCGGGCTCCTCAGGATGACGGCGCTCCCCGCTTGTCGTCGCTCAGATCGCGAGGGCGATCACCACCAGCAGCAGCGCCCAGATCAGCACACCGATCCAACCGGCGAGATCCGATGCGCACAATAGGACGCCGTCGGGAAGCCGCTTGAAGCCAAGCCCATTGAAACCGATGTCGCGCGACTCCACCGCTTCGACCCGAATTCGGCCAAAGGTCAACACCGGAAGCAGCATCCGCGCCGTGGTGTAGCCGATGATGTCCAGCAGAAAATCGAGAACAAGCACTTGCGTTCTCCCGCCCCACCAGCCGCCAACTAACTCCCCGCCTCCAGCCGGCGCACGATGTCGTCGAGCTGGTCGAGGTCGCGATATCTGATCTGCACCGCGCCGGCGCCGCCGCGATCGTCGATGCTGATCTTCATGCCGAGCGCGTCGCTGATGCGCTTTTCCAGCGCCAGCGTATCGGGGTCCTTGGCGGCCTTGCCGGCGCGGGCTTTTTGCGGCGCGCGCTCCGGCACGCCCTCCTCGTGCGCCAGCGCCTCGGCCTGCCGCACGTTGAGCCCCTCCTCGACGATCCGCTTCGCAGCCAGCGAGGCATCCGGCACGCCGATCAGCGCGCGGGCGTGGCCGGCCGAGAGGTGTCCCGCGGCGATCAGCGCCTGCACGTCGTCCGGCAATTTGGTCAGCCGCATCATGTTGGCGACATGGCTGCGGCTCTTGCCGACGATCTTGGCGATGTCTTCTTGGCTGTGTTTGAACTCACTGGCCAGCGCGTGATAGCCCTGCGCCTCTTCCAGCGCGTTGAGGTCCTCGCGCTGCACGTTTTCGATGATGGCGATTTCCAAGGCCACCGCGTCGCTGACGTCGATCGGCACGATCGGCACTTCGTGCAATCCGGCGAGCTGCGAGGCGCGCCAGCGCCGTTCGCCGGCGATGATCTCGTAGCGGTCCTGCACGCCGCGCAGCGGCCGCACCACGATCGGCTGGATCACGCCGTGCTGCTTGATCGAATCGCTGAGTTCGCCAAGTTCGGCGTCGGAAAAGGCGCGGCGCGGGTTGCGCGGATTGGCCTTGAGGAATTCGATCGGCACCTTGCGCTGCGCGCGCGGCCGCTCCAGATGCGCGGCCTCGCCGCCGACATCGCCGATCAGGCTTGCCAGACCGCGACCCAATCGCGAACGCTGCTCGTCGGCCATCGGAAGCTCCCTTGGATTCACGTCGCATCTCCGCGTTGGATACTTGTACGAACGAACGGCGCGGTGCGCCGGTGGTGTGTAGCTCATCCTCGCGGCCATCCTTCGAGGCTCGCCGCAAGTGCGGCTTCGCACCTCAGGATGACGCCCGATATGTTGCGCCGCTTAAAACCTCTCCGCCATCCTAGGAGCCCGGCGAAGTCCGAAGGACGAAGGACGAAGCCGGGCGTCTCGAAGGATGACGGCGCACCGCGTCGAACTCACGCGCCGTCGAACCACGCTCAATGCGTGGTGCGCAGTTCGCGCTCGCGCTGGATCACTTCGGTGGCGAGCCGCAGATAGGCTTCCGAGCCGGTGCATTTCAGATCGTAGACCAACACCGGCTTGCCGTAGCTCGGCGCCTCCGAGATCCGCACATTGCGCGGGATCATGGTGTCGTAGACCTTCTTGCCCATGAATTGCCGGACGTCGGCGACCACCTGGTTCGACAGATTGTTGCGGCTGTCGAACATCGTCAGCACGATGCCGTGGATCGACAGATTGGGATTGAGCGTCGAGCGCACCTGCTCGACGGTCTGCAGCAGTTGCGACAGGCCTTCCAGCGCGAAGAACTCGCACTGCAAGGGAACCAGGATCGCGTCCGACGCCGCCATCGCATTCACGGTGAGCAGGTTCAGCGACGGCGGGCAATCGATCAGCACATAGGTGTAGTCGAGCGGCGGCTCGATGTTGTTGTTGAGCGCGCCGATGGCGTCGCGCAGCCGGAACGCGCGGTCGCGGGTGGCGCCGAGTTCGAGTTCGAGGCCGGAGAGGTCCATGGTCGAGGGCGCGATATGCAGCCGCGGCACCGCGGTCGGCACCACGGCGTCGCGCAGCGGCGCCTCGCCGATCAAGACGTCGTAGGTCGAGCAGTTGCGGTTGCGGCGGTCGATGCCGAGCCCGGTCGAGGCGTTGCCCTGCGGATCGAGGTCGACGATCAGCACCCGTTCACCGATCGCCGCCAGCGCGGTGCCGAGATTGATCGCGGTGGTGGTCTTGCCGACCCCGCCCTTCTGGTTGGCGAGCGCCAGGATCCGCGGCTTCGCCACGCCGCCTCGCCTATCACCTTGATATATCTCATCAATTACGGTCATACCGAGACGCCATGGGGGGTTGGGGCGGACTGATGCTGCCGCTCGACGGCGTCGAGTTCGACAATCCAGCCGTGTCCGCCGGTGAGGCTGGGATGCAGGCGTGGGCTGAGCTTCCAATATTTAGTGGCTTCGGTCAATTCCGCATCTACATCTTGACCCTTGAGAAACAAGGCCTTGGCGCCTTGCCGGATCAAGGGTTCCGCGAAACCGATGAGCTGGTGTAGCGGAGCCACCGCGCGCGCGGTGACGCAATCGACCTCGCCGGCCCATCTATCCACACTATCCCCGATATCCGCGAGGATAACTTGCCCGGCGCCGCCGGAGACGCGCAGCGCTTCGCGCAAAAACGCCGCCTTCTTGGCGTTGCGCTCGACCAGCCGCACCGAGCCGCCCGGTGCGTCGGCCATCGCGCAGGCCAGCACCACGCCGGGGAAGCCGCCGCCGCTGCCGAAATCGAGCCAGTGCTTGGCGTCGGGCGCGAGCCGCAGCAATTGCAGCGAATCCGCGATGTGTCGGGTCCACAGCTCCGGCAGCGTCGCGGGCGAAATCAGATTGGTCTTGGCCTGCCATTGCAAGAGGAGCGCCACATAGGCCTCGAGCCGCCGCTCTGTTTCACGTGAAACGGGGGTCAGCCCCAGCGCCGCGGTCTTGTCGGCGGCGAGATCGGGCGGCGGCGGGGCTTTTTGCAAACGTTGGGCCATCGGGCCGGGAAAATCCGTAGTTTGCGAGCGTCGGAGGTCGGAACTCGTGGGTCACATCGCGCAGGCGGGTCGGCAGTTGATGGGTCGCATCGCGCAGGCGAAGCGCTCAGATTACTCGCTCCTCGCGGCGTCGGTTCGCCGATTGCCGCGAGCGCTCGAATGCGTGAGGCCGCGAGTAGTTGAGACAACTCGTTCATAGCCCTGCCCGGCCGCGACTTCCATCGTTTAAGCGAAGAACGCCGCCGCGATGTGACGCCGGGCCAAGTGTGCGGCTTGAGCGTGACCCAGGTTAGCGGCCGGGTGGGGCCTTGGCGGCTGCGACGGAAACCACACTCGTTGTCACCAAACACGGAGAGGCCGTCATCCTGAGGCGCCCGAGCAACGCGAGGGCCTCGAAGGATGCGGCTACGGAACCGCGGCGCGGCCACCGACCCCGTGGCCATCCTTCGAGACACCCGGCTTCGCGCTCCGCGCTTCGCCGGGTTCCTCAGGATGACGGCGGGAATGAAGTGTAGCCTCATGGTGAGGTCAGCCTAATGGTTCGAGACGCGCCAAGGTGCTCCTCACCATGAGAGAAAGCGCTGTACCTTAGAGCCTGACCGAAAAAGCAGCGAGCAAAATCAGGGTTTTTTGTCATTGCGAGTCGGGGACGGCGCGTACGCCGACCGAGAGGCGAAGCAATTCAGGGCTGCAAGCGTGGCCCTGGATTGCTTCGTCGCAAGAGCTCCTCGCAATGACGCGTTTAATGCCTAATTTCATTGATCGCTTTTTGAGTCAGACTCTTAGGAGATGCGATTCTTTGCCTGAGAAAGGCTCAAGACCACGCTGTTGCTACGGTGTGGCAGCCGTCTGGGCTACCCCGGCTCGGGACACGGTCGCTTACAGTCGTCGTTGTTTCACGTGAAACATCGTCGTCGGACCTATGGACCCAATGGGACCGTCCGATGCCCTGGTGCTGAGGCCGAAACCGAAGCGCCGCCCTACCCCGCCGCCGAATCGACCCGCGTCTTGCGCGCCTCGCGCCGCAGATAGGCCGCCAGAATCCCCAGCGCAGCCGGCGTCAGGCCGTCGAGCCGCCCGGCTTGGCCAACGGTGCGCGGCCGGGCCTTTTCCAGCCGCCCGCGGGCTTCATTGGACAGCCCCGGCACCAGCGCGTAGTCGATCCCGGCCAGCAACAGCCCCTCGTCGCGGCGAAAGCCTTCGACGTCGGCACGCTGCCGCTTCAGATAGACCTCATAGGTGGCGTCGATCTCCAGATGCGTGGCGATCTGGGGCGCAATCGCCGTCAATTCCGGCCAGATCGCCGCGACCTGCGCCCAATCCACCTCGGGATAGGCCAACAGGTCGAACGCCGAGCGCCGCACCCCGTCGCGGTTCAGCGCCAGCCCGCATTTCGCGGCCTGGGTCGGCGTGATCGACAGCGACTGCGCGAGCACCTTGGCCTCAGCCAACGCCGCCATCTTGGTGCTATGAAACGCCGCCCGCTCGGCGCCGATGCAGCCCATCGTGATGCCCCTGCCGGTCAGCCGTTGATCGGCGTTGTCGGCGCGCAGCGTCAGGCGATATTCGGCGCGCGAGGTGAACATCCGGTACGGCTCGGTGATGCCGCGGGTCACCAGATCGTCGATCATCACGCCGAGATAGCCGTCGGCGCGGTCGAACACGACCTCGCCGCCGCCCGATGCTAGCAGCGCGGCGTTGAGCCCGGCGACCAGGCCCTGGGCCGCGGCCTCCTCATAGCCGGTGGTGCCGTTGATCTGGCCGGCCAGAAACAGCCCGCGCAATCGCCGCGCTTGCAGCGTGGGTGTCAATTCGCGCGGATCGACATGGTCGTATTCGATCGCATAGCCCGGGCGCAGCATCGTGACCCGCTCCAGGCCCGGAATCGTCGCCAGGATCGCGCGTTGCACCTCCTCGGGCAGCGACGTCGAGATGCCGTTGGGATAGACGGTGGGATCGTCGAGCCCTTCCGGCTCCAAAAAGATCTGATGGCCGTCGCGGTCGCCGAAGCGGACGATCTTGTCCTCGATCGACGGGCAATAGCGCGGCCCTGAGGACTGGATCTGCCCGGAATACATCGGCGAGCGATGCACATTAGCGCGGATCACATCGTGGGTCGCCGGCGTGGTGCGGGTGATGCCGCAGTCGATCTGCGGATTGGTTATTTTCTCCGTCAGCACCGAAAACGGCTCCGGCGGCTCGTCGCCGGGCTGCATTTCCACAGCATTCCAGTCGATGCTGCGGCCGTCGAGCCGCGGCGGGGTGCCAGTCTTCAGCCGGCCGAGCGCAAAGCCGAGCCGTTCGAAGGATCGCGATAATCCCAGCGCCGGGGCTTCGTCGATCCGCCCCGCCGGCCAGCTGTTCTCGCCGAGATGGATCAGCCCGCGCAGAAAGGTGCCGGTGGTGATCACCACCGCGCAGGCTGAAAGCTCGCGGCCATCGGCCAGCTTGACGCCAATGATGCGGCCGTCGGCGGTGAGGAGGTCGTCGGCCTCGGCCTCGATGACGTGGAGATTGGGCGTCGCCAGGATCGCCGCCTGCATCGCCGCGGCGTAGAGCTTGCGGTCGGCCTGGGCGCGCGGCCCGCGCACCGCCGGACCCTTGCGGCGATTGAGCATGCGAAACTGGATGCCGCCTTGATCGGCGACGCGGCCCATCAGGCCGTCGAGCGCATCGACCTCGCGCACCAGATGGCCCTTGCCGAGCCCGCCGATCGCCGGATTGCACGACATCGCGCCGATGGTGGCGAATGAATGGGTGACCAGCGCGGTTTGGGCGCCGAGCCGCGCCGAAGCCGCGGCGGCCTCACAGCCGGCGTGGCCGCCGCCGATCACGATGACGTCGAAGGAAGTCTGCATGGCCGCGGTTGTATCGCGGCTGTGGAAAACCGGGAAGCCGGAATCGGATCAATGGAGCGTTTCACGTGAAACGGCGCAAGCGGGACCGGGACTTGTTTCACGTGAAACAAGCCTGAGACCGGCGAGGGTGAGCGGCTCCGATCGTGAGCGTCTAAGCCTAGGTGAATTGAGGTGAACAAGATTTCATTACTTCAAGAAATAAACCAAGAAATATTACTTACCGACACAAAATTCGCGAAAAATCACGTCCAGAATATCCTCGACGTCGACCCAGCCAAGCAATTGCCCGAGCCGGTGCGCGGCGATGCGCAGCTCTTCGGCGATCAACTCGGCCGCCTCCGGCAGATCGACGGCGCGGCCGAGCGCATCCGCGGTCTGCCGCAGCAATTGCCGGTGCCGCGCCCGGCTGATCAGCGCCGAGCCCTCGTCGAAATGCGCCGCGGCAAATCGCGCCAGCGCTGCGATCAACTCGGCGACGCCGCGGCCGCTCGCCGCCGAGATCGAATGGCACGGCCAGCCGGTCGCCGACAAATTCGGCGGCGCCGCCTCGGCCTCGTCGACCTTGTTGCGCACCACCCAGAAGCCGTGCTGGCCCGCGGCCATCCATTGCCGCAACGGCTCCTCGCCGTCGCCGGCGGCCTGCGTATCGACCAGCCACAGCCGCAGGTCAGCCTCGGCGGCGCGGCTTCGCGCGCGGCGCACCCCCTCCTGCTCCACCGGGTCGCTGGCCTCGCGGATCCCGGCGGTATCGATCACCGTCACCGGATAGCCGTCGAGATCGAGATGCACCTCGATGATATCGCGCGTGGTGCCGGCATGCGGCGACACGATCGCCACCTCACGCCGCGCCAATTGATTCATCAACGTCGACTTGCCGACGTTCGGAGGCCCTGTGATCGCCACCACCAGCCCGTCGCGCAGCTTTTCGCTGCGGCCCTCCTGCGCCAGCACCTCTTCGATCTCGTCGAGTAGGATTTCGATCTTGGCCTTGGCCGGCGCGATCAGCTCGTCCGGCACGTCGCCCTCGTCGGCAAAATCGATCGCGGCTTCCACCAATGCGGAGGCCGCGATGATCTCTCCCCGCCAGTCGCGGGCTCTGTCGCCGAGCAGGCCCTTGAGCTGCCGCAACGCCAGGCGGCGTTGCCGCTCGGTGTCGGCGTGGATCAGATCGTCGAGCCCTTCGGCCTCGGTGAGATCGAGCTTGCCGTTCTCGAAGGCGCGCCTGGTGAATTCGCCGGGCTCCGCGGCGCGCAGATTGTCGATTGTCGCGATCGCCGCGACCAACGCCTGCAACACCGCGCGGCCGCCATGGATGTGAAACTCGGCGACGTCCTCGCCGGTCGCCGACGCCGGCCCGGGAAACCACAGCACCACCGCGTCGTCGATCGGTTGCCCACGCGCATCCTTCAACACGGCGCGAGTCGCTTGACGTGGTGGCGGCAGTCGCCCGGCGATTCGTTCGAGCACGGTCGCGGCTTCAGGTCCGGAAACGCGGATGATCGCGATCGCCGAAGGCGGTCGGCCCGAGGACAACGCGAAGATGGTTTGCTGGCGCGGATGCATCGCCTATTTGGCGTCGCCGCGATCATCACGCAATGAAAATGCAGCGCGGCTGATGCCAGCCACAAAAAAATCGACGCGGACGCCGATTCATCAACACCATCAAGTCTTTAGTCGAGGTGATGGTGGTATATAACCGTTTTCGTCGCCGCGTCCGCGCGCTGCCTTCGGTTTGCCGCAAGATTTTCGAGGCGTTTTGAAGCCTCGAAAACTGGCGCCGGCGGAGCGTGCAAAACGCTCCGCCGGCGCCGTAGTCGATCAGGTGTTCATCGATTCGAAGAACTCGGCGTTGTTCTTGGTGTTGCGCAGCTTGTCCAACAGGAAGTCGATGGCGTCCATCGTTCCCATCGGGTTGAGGATGCGGCGCAGCACGTACATCTTCTTCAACAATTGCGGATCGGTGATCAGCTCTTCCTTGCGGGTGCCGGAGCGCGAGATATCGATCGCCGGGAAGGTGCGCTTGTCGGAGACCTTGCGGTCGAGGATCAGTTCGGAATTGCCGGTGCCCTTGAACTCTTCGAAGATCACTTCGTCCATCCGCGAGCCGGTATCGACCAATGCGGTGGCGATGATGGTGAGCGAGCCGCCTTCTTCGATGTTGCGCGCGGCGCCGAAGAAACGCTTCGGCCGCTGCAGCGCGTTGGCGTCGACGCCGCCGGTCAGCACCTTGCCCGATGACGGCACGACGGTGTTGTAGGCGCGGCCGAGGCGCGTGATCGAATCGAGCAGGATCACCACGTCGCGGCCGTGTTCGACCAGGCGCTTGGCCTTCTCGATCACCATCTCGGCGACCTGGACGTGACGCACCGCCGGCTCGTCGAAGGTCGAGGACACCACCTCGCCCTTCACCGAACGCTGCATGTCGGTGACTTCTTCCGGCCGCTCGTCGATCAGCAGCACGATCAGGTAGCATTCCGGATGATTGGCGGTGATCGAATGCGCGATGTTCTGCATCAGGACGGTCTTGCCGGTGCGCGGCGGCGCCACGATCAGCGCGCGCTGGCCCTTGCCGATCGGCGCCACGATGTCGATGACGCGGGCGGAGACGTCGCGACGGGTCGAATCTTCGAGTTCGAGCCGGAAGCGCTGGTACGGGAACAGCGGCGTCAGATTGTCGAAATTGACCTTGTGCTTGGACTTCTCGG
>NZ_DASWPE010000124.1:0-7207 GCF_036404135.1 Rhodopseudomonas sp.
CGCGATCTGGTCGAACTGCATGAACACCAGATTCCAGATCTCGATGAAGCGGTCGCCGTCTTCCTCCGGCGACCCCGGCGGGCCGCCCGCAATGTGCTCGCCATGGTCATAGAAGATTTCCGAACACGGCCCGCACGGGCCGGTGTCGCCCATCTGCCAGAAATTGTCCGAGGTCGGGATCCGGATGATCTTGGAGTCCGGCAGGCCGGCGATCTTCTTCCACAGCGCGAAGGCCTCGTCGTCCTCGGAGAACACCGTGACCAGCAGCCGCTCCTTGGGCAGGCCGAACTCCTTGGTGATCAGGTTCCAGGCGAGCTCGATGGCGTGGTCCTTGAAGTAATCGCCGAACGAGAAATTGCCCAGCATCTCGAAGAAGGTGTGATGCCGCGCGGTGTAGCCGACATTGTCGAGATCGTTGTGCTTGCCGCCGGCGCGGACGCATTTCTGCGAGCTGGCGGCGCGGTGGTTGGCGCGGGTCTCGACGCCGGTGAAGACGTTCTTGAACTGCACCATGCCGGCATTGGTGAACATCAAGGTGGGATCGTTGCGCGGCACCAGGGGAGACGACGGCACGATCTCGTGCCCGTCCTTGCCGAAATAATTCAGGAATGCCGATCTGATTTCGTTAACGCCGCTCATGTCCGTCCAATCGCATCCGAGATCCCGCCGCACCCGCAGCCCGATCCTTCCCCGGGGCCCTGCTTTTAGACGCGAGGCTCCGCGCTGTCCAGAAACTGGACCACAGATCAGAGGCTTGCCGGCGGTGGCAGAGAGCCGTTGATAGGTGCCGCCGGTGCGTTGACAGCCTTGCGCAAGCTGTATTTGCTCCCTAGCTGTTAAGAGTAAGTCGCGTCGGGAGAGATCGGCCGCAAGGCCGGCGCCGAAGGAGCAACCGCCCCGGAAACTCTCAGGCAAACGGACCACGCGCCTTGATGACATCTGGAAAGAGATTACGCCGAATCAACGCGATTCCGGCAAAATCCGCCGACGGGATAATGCTCTCAGGCACAGCGACAGATGGGGCCCGGCAGGTCGACGAGAAATGGGTCTCGGGAACCGCGAGGACCCCATGATGCTGGCGCACAACGATCAAACGCCCCCGTTGCAGCGGACCCCGCTGCACGCGCTGCATCTGTCGCTGGGCGGCAAGATGGTACCGTTCGCCGGCTACGAGATGCCGGTGCAATATTCCACCGGCGTGCTCAAGGAGCACCTGCATTGCCGCGCCAAGGCCGGGCTGTTCGACGTCTCGCATATGGGCCAACTCGAACTGCGCGCCAAATCCGGCCATGTCGCCGACGCCGCGCGCGCGCTGGAGCGCCTGGTTCCGCAGGACATTCTGTCGATTGCGCCGGGCCGGCAGCGCTACGCCCAGTTCACCAATGACCAGGGCGGCATTCTCGACGACCTGATGGTGGCGAATTCCGGCCGGCATCTGTTCCTGGTAGTCAACGCCGCATGCAAGGCCGCCGACGAGGCGCATCTGCGCGAGGCGTTGTCGGGGGTCTGCGACATCGTCGCCCGCCCCGACCGCGCGCTGCTGGCGCTGCAAGGCCCCGGCGCCGAAGCCGCGCTGGTCAAGCTGTGCGCCCAGGCCGCCACGCTGCGCTTCATGGACACCGCGCCGCTCACCGTGATGGGGCAGGCCTGCCTGGTGTCGCGCTCCGGCTACACCGGCGAGGACGGCTTTGAGATTTCGGTGCCGGCTGACGGCGCGGTGGCGCTGGCCGAGGCGCTGCTCGACGACCCCGAGGTGCTGCCGATCGGGCTTGGCGCCCGCGACAGCCTGCGGCTCGAGGCCGGGCTCTGCCTCTATGGCCACGACATCGACGCCACCACCACGCCGGTCGAGGCGGCGCTGGAATGGTCGATTCAAAAGAGCCGCCGCGCTGGCGGCCCGCGCCCCGGCGGCTTTGCCGGCGCCGCTATCATTTTGCCCCAGTTGGAGACCGGCGCGCCGCGCCGCCGGGTCGGGCTGCGGCCGGAGGGCCGCGCTCCGGTGCGTGAAGGTGCGGCGTTGTTTGCCGACCAAAGCTCCGTCGAATCGATCGGCGCGATCAGCTCCGGCGGCTTCGGGCCGAGCCTCGGCGGACCTTTGGCGATGGGTTATCTGCCGACGCCACAGGGGCGTCACGATGCCGTGATTTTTGCCGAACTGCGCGACCAGCGGCTGCCGCTGCGGGTCTGCGCCACCCCGTTCATTCCGACCAGCTACAAGCGTTAAGGATCGAAGATGACCACCCTGTTTACCCCCGATCACGAATGGCTGCGCATCGAGGGCGACGTCGCCACCATCGGCGTCACCGATTACGCCCAGTCGCAGCTCGGCGACGTGGTGTTCGTCGAACTGCCGAAGATCGGCCGCAAATTGCAGAAGGCTGAAGCCGCCGCGGTGGTGGAATCGGTGAAAGCCGCCTCCGACGTCTATGCGCCGATCACCGGCGAGGTGCTCGAGGTCAACGACACGCTGCAGACCGATCCGGCGCTGGTCAATTCCGACGCCGGCGGCGCCGCCTGGTTTTTCAAGCTGAAGATCGCCGACAAGGCCGAGCTCGACGGATTGATGGACGAAGCCGCCTACACCGCGCACACCGCCTGACGATGAGGAGATCGCGATGACCGCTCACCGCAGCCAGTCTGAGGATATCGCCACCGGCTTCGCCCGCCGCCACATCGGGCCGTCGCCGCAGGACATCCGCAGCATGCTGCGCGTGGTCGGCGCCGACAGCCTGGAAGCGCTGGTCGACCAGACGCTGCCGGCGGCGATCCGGCAGCGCGCGCCGCTCGACCTCGGCCAGGCTTTGACCGAGACCGAGGCTTTGGCGCATATGGCCGAACTGGCCTCCCGCAACGAGGTGTTCACCTCGCTGATCGGCCAGGGCTATTCCGGCACCATCCTGCCCGCGGTGATCCAGCGCAACATCCTGGAAAATCCGGCCTGGTACACCGCCTACACGCCGTATCAGCCGGAGATCAGCCAGGGCCGGCTGGAGGCCTTGTTCAACTACCAGACCATGATCTGCGATCTCACCGGGCTCGACGTCGCCAACGCCTCATTGCTCGACGAGGCCACCGCCGCTGCGGAAGCCATGGCCTTGGCCGAGCGCAGCGCGCACAAGAAGACCAAGGCGTTCTTTGTCGATCGCGAGGTGCATCCGCAGACGCTGGACGTGCTGCGCACCCGCGCCGAGCCGCTCGGCTGGACGCTAATCGTCGGCGATCCGGTTCATGATTTGCAGAAGGCCGACGTGTTCGGCGCGCTGTTGCAATATCCCGGCACGTCCGGCGCGGTGCGCGACCCCAGGCCGATGATCGCCGCGTTGCGCGCCAAGGGCGGGCTCGCCATCATCGCCGCCGACCTGTTGGCGCTGACGCTGCTCGCCTCGCCCGGCGATCTTGGCGCCGACATCGCGATCGGCTCGGCGCAGCGCTTCGGCGTGCCGATGGGTTACGGCGGGCCGCACGCCGCCTTCATGGCGGTGCGCGACAGCCTCAAGCGTTCATTGCCCGGCCGCATCGTCGGGCAATCGATCGACGTGCACGGCCAGCCTGCCTATCGCCTGGCGCTGCAGACCCGCGAACAGCACATCCGCCGCGAGAAGGCCACCTCCAACATCTGCACCGCGCAGGTGCTGCTGGCGGTGATCGCCGCGATGTATGCGGTGTATCACGGCCCCGACGGGCTGTCGGAAATCGCCCGAAGGGTGCAGCGGCGCACCGCGGTGCTGGCCGCCGGGCTGCGCCGGCTCGGCTTTCCGCCGCACAATGAATCGTTCTTCGACACCCTCACCGTCGAGGTCGGCGACAAGCAAAGCGAGATCGTCGCGCGCGCGCTGAGTGAGCGGATCAATCTGCGGATCGGCGAGCGCACGCTCGGCATCGCGCTCGACGAGACCACCACGCCGGCGATCGTCGAAGCGGTGTGGCGGGCGTTCGGCGGCGCGCTGAACTATCGCGCGGTCGAGCCGGAAATGCGCGACACGCTGCATCCGGCGCTGAAGCGCACCTCGAGCTTTTTGACCCAGGAGGTGTTCCAGGCCTATCGCTCGGAGACCGAATTGCTGCGCTACATGCGCAAATTGAGCGACCGCGACCTCGCGCTCGACCGCGCCATGATCCCGCTCGGCTCCTGCACCATGAAGCTGAACGCCACCACCGAGATGATGCCGCTGACTTGGCCGGCGTTCGGCAGCCTGCACCCGTTCGCGCCACGCGAGCAGGCCCCGGGCTATGCCGCGCTGTTCGCCAAACTCGAAGCCTGGCTCGCCGACATCACCGGCTATGACGCGGTGTCGCTGCAGCCAAATTCCGGCGCGCAGGGCGAATATGCCGGGATGCTGGCGATCCGGCACTATCACGCCGCCCGCGGCGAAGCGCATCGCACGATTTGTCTCATTCCCTCCTCGGCGCACGGCACCAACCCGGCCTCCGCCAGCATGGCGGGGATGCAGGTGGTGGTGGTCGACTGCAACGCCCGCGGCGACGTCGACGTCGCGGATCTGCGCGCCAAGGCCGCAGAGCACGGCGACAACCTCGCCGCGGTGATGATCACCTATCCCTCGACCCACGGCGTGTTCGAAGAACACATCCGCGAGATCTGCGACATCGTCCACGGCCATGGCGGCCAGGTCTATCTCGACGGCGCCAATCTCAACGCCCAGGTCGGGCTGGCCCGGCCCGGCGAATACGGCGCCGATGTCAGCCACCTCAATCTGCACAAGACGTTCTGCATTCCGCATGGCGGCGGCGGCCCCGGCATGGGACCGATCGGGGTGCGGGCGCATCTGGCGCCCTATCTGCCCGGGCACTTCGCGCTCGCCGGCAGCGCCGCGCAAGCCGACGGCGCGCGGCACGGCGGCGCGGTGGCGGCGGCGCCCTATGGCTCGGCGTCGATCCTGACGATCTCCTACATCTACATCCTGATGATGGCCGGCGACGGCCTGCGCCGCGCCAGCGAAGTGGCGATCCTCAACGCCAACTACATCGCCGCCAAGCTCGATCGGCATTTCCCGGTGCTGTATCGCAACGAGCGCGGCCGCGTCGCCCATGAATGCATCGTCGATCCCCGCGCGCTGAAGAATTCCAGCGGCGTCACCGTCGACGACATCGCCAAGCGGCTGATCGACTACGGCTTCCATGCGCCGACCATGAGCTTCCCGGTGCCCGGCACGCTGATGATCGAGCCGACGGAATCCGAATCCAAGGCCGAGATCGACCGTTTCTGCGACGCCATGATCGCGATCCGCCACGAGATCGCCGAGATCGAGGCCGGACGCTGGAGCGTCGAAGCCTCGCCGCTGCGCCACGCCCCGCACACCGTGCACGACATCGCCGAGGAGGTGTGGTCGCGGCCCTATACGCGGCACGAGGGCTGCTTTCCGGCCGGCACCACCCGCACCGACAAATATTGGTGCCCGGTGGGGCGGATCGACAACGTCTATGGCGACCGCAACCTGGTGTGCTCCTGCCCGCCGATCGAGGATTTTGCGCTGGCCGCGGAGTGAGGGCGGCGCGCGGAGGCGCGGCAGGCGTGCGCTGGTGGAGCGAGCGGGGGTGGCGGGCGCGGGTGGCAAATGCTGGCGGAGCGAGCGCGAGCGGCGTGCGCGGGCGGCTTGAGCGGGCGCGCGGCGGAGCGGGCGGCGTGCGCGGGTGGCAAGCGGAAGTAGACGTCCCGCGCGCCGGTTAAGCGCGATGTGACCGCAGACGCCGCGCTCACCGCCGGCACGACGTCATCCTGAAGCGCAGCTCACGGGCCGGCTCTTGCCGACCGGGAGTTGCCTCGAAGGATGGCGACAAGCTCACATGCGCCCGCGCAGGTTTAAGCTTGAGCAATTCCGGTTCTGATAGATCAAAAACGCAGCTCTGAGATTGTCATTTTGACGCGTTTTCTTCACGCCAACCGGGATCCACGTCGCTCGAAAACGCTATAAAGACGCCTCGCAGGTTGCTGTCATCCTGCGAGGCTCGCCGCTTGCGCGGCCTCGCACCTCAGGATGACGGCCTCCCTCATTGATGAGCCATTGATCAGCAGCGTCGCAGAGCGAAGCTGCGGCAGGCGATTCGAGGCATCGGCAACAGATCCCCGCACCCCGCACCGCCCGCCGCGGCAAATCGCTTACTCCTCGATCGGCTCCTCGCCGTCGGCGTCGCGTTCCGGCGAGCCGGCCAGGATCTGCTCGGCGATCAGCCCGGAATTCTGCCGGATCGCCGCCTCGATCTTCGCGGTCATGTCCGGATTGGCCTTCAGGAAGGCTTTCGAATTCTCGCGGCCCTGGCCGAGCCTTTGGCTGTCATAGGAGAACCAGGCGCCGGACTTGTCGACGATGCCGGCCTTGACCCCGAGGTCGAGGATCTCGCCCATCTTTGAGACGCCCTCGCCATACATGATGTCGAACTCGACCTGTTTGAACGGCGGCGCCAGCTTGTTCTTCACCACCTTGACGCGGGTCTGGTTGCCGACCACCTCATCGCGTTCCTTGATCTGGCCGATGCGGCGGATGTCGAGCCGCACCGAGGCGTAGAATTTCAGCGCGTTGCCGCCGGTGGTGGTTTCCGGCGAGCCGTACATCACCCCGATCTTCATCCGGATCTGGTTGATGAAGATCACCATGGTGTTGGACTTGTTGATCGAGGCGGTGAGCTTGCGCAGCGCCTGGCTCATCAGCCGCGCCTGCAGCCCGGGCAGCGCGTCGCCCATCTCGCCTTCGAGCTCGGCGCGCGGCACCAAGGCCGCCACCGAATCCACGATCAAAACGTCGACCGCGCCGGAGCGCACCAGCGTGTCGGCGATTTCCAAGGCCTGCTCGCCGTGGTCGGGCTGCGAGATCAGCAGTTCATCGACATTAACGCCGAGCTTGCGGGCATAGACCGGATCGAGCGCGTGTTCGGCGTCGATGAAGGCGCAAATCCCGCCCTTCTTCTGCGCCTCGGCGGCGCAATGCAGCGCCAGCGTGGTCTTGCCGGAGGATTCCGGGCCGTAGATCTCGACCACCCGGCCCTTCGGCAATCCGCCGACGCCGAGCGCGATGTCGAGCCCGAGCGAGCCGGTGGAGATCGTCTCGATGTCCATCGAGCGATCGTTCTTGCCGAGCTTCATCACCGAGCCCTTGCCGAACTGGCGCTCGATCTGCGAGAGCGCGGCGGCCAGCGCCTTGGTCTTGTCCATGGACGATCCTTCGACGATGCGCAGGGCAGTGGGGGCAGCCAT
>NZ_DASWPE010000125.1:0-67005 GCF_036404135.1 Rhodopseudomonas sp.
CGAGCCGAGGACGGCGCGCAGCGCCGGCTTCGATGCGAAGCAATCCAGGGGCTTCACGCGTGGCCCTGGATTGCTTCGTCGCAAGAGCTCCTCGCAATGACGGGTTGAATGCCTGATTTCATTGATCGCTTTTTGAGTCAGACTCTCAGGATGACGTTAATCTTGGAGCTTGTATCGGTTAGCTTGTAGCTTGCAGCTTGTATGTTGTAGCTTGCCATGGATGGACCGCGGGTGCGCGGCCGTCTACTTCCCCATCCAGCGCGGGGGGCGTTTTTCGGCGAACGCTTTCGGCCCCTCGATATAATCCTGCGACGCCACCATCGCCCGCACCGCGGAATAATCCCGCTGGTCGGCGATTGCCTCCTGCAGCGACACCGTCGAACCGCGCTGGATCGCCTGCTTGGAGGCGCGGATCGACATCGGCGAATTCTTGCAGATCGTCTCGGCCCAGCGCTCCGCCGCGGCGAGCGCTTCGCCGGCGGCCACCACCTCGTTGACGAAGCCGAGTTCGAAGCCCTCGCGGGCGCTGACGTTGCGCCCGGTGAGGATCATGCCCATCGCCCGCTTCAGCCCGATCTGCCGCGGCAGCCGGTGCAATCCGCCGGCCAGCGCGGCCAGCCCGACGCGCGGCTCCGGCAGCGCGAACACCGCGTTCTCCGCGGCGATGATCAGGTCGCAGGCCAGCGCCGCCTCGAAGCCGCCGCCCATCGCCACGCCGTTGACCGCGGCGATGATCGGCTTGTCGCAGTCGAACCGCGCGGTGAGCCCGGCAAAGCCGCTGGAATCCCAGCCGCGGCGGCCGCCGGCGGCCTGCCACTTCAGATCGTTGCCGGCACAGAACGCCTTGTCGCCGGCGCCGGTGACGATCGCTACCCATTGCTCGGGATCGGCGGCGAATTCGTTGAACACCTGGTGCAGTTCGAAATGCGCGTCGCTATGCAGCGCGTTCATCACCTCGGGCCGCGACAGGGTCACAATGGTGATGCGCCCGCGGCGCGTCACCGTGGAGAACTGCAATGTCATTTCGTCCCCTAGAATCGGTTTTGAGCCCCAGAAAATTCCGGCGAGAACATGGCGGGACTGCAACCTAAAGTCACCATGAAATTGCGCGTAGCAGGCCCGCTCCACAACCCGTTCGCGGCCATGTGACAAGGCCCGCCGCGGCGCGTCGTCTGTCACAATGCGTCGTGCGGAATTGCCGCTCGTGAGGTCTCGACAGGGCGGGCGCCACCGTGGGCGCGCGGCGCCGGCGCGACGGCCTGCGCGGTCCTCGCTCAATTGACCTCGCGGTCCTTGCCGGCCCAATAGGGCGCGCGCAGCTCGCGGCGCAGGATCTTGCCGGCGCCGTTGCGCGGCAGCGCGGCGAGAAAATCCACCGTGCGCGGCAGTTTGAACTTGGCGATGCGCTGATGCGCGAAGCCGATGAGGTCGTGCGCGCTCACCTGCCTGCCGGGCTTCAGCACCACCATCGCCTTGACCGCTTCGCCCCAGATCTCGTCGGGCACGCCGATCACCGCGACCTCGGCGATGTCGGGATGTTCGCCGAGCGCGGCCTCGACCTCGGCGGGATAGATGTTCTCGCCGCCGGAGATGATCATGTCCTTGATGCGGTCGTGGATATAAAGATAGCCGTCCTCGTCGAGATAGCCGGCGTCGCCGGTGCGCAACCAGTTGTCGGCGTCGATGGTCTTCGCGGTGGCTTCCGGCAGCTTCCAGTAGCCGACCATGTTGCAGCCGGAGCGGGTGGCGATCTCGCCGATCGCGCGCGGCGGCAGCGCGTTCCCGTCGGGGTCGAGGATTGCCAGTTCGACGCCGGGCAGCGCCCGGCCGGCGGCGCGCAGCCGCTCCGATCCCTCGACGTGATCCTCCGGCGGCAGCGCCACGATGGTGCCGGTGGTTTCCGTCATGCCGTACATCTGCACGAAGCCGCATTTGAACAGCGCGAGGCACTCCCGCAACAGCGCCGCATGGATCGGCGAGGCGCCGTACAGCATGTAGCGCAGCCTGGAGAAATCGATCTCGCGGGCGCGCGGCTGCCGCACCACGAACTGCATCGCCGCCGGCACCAGGAATACCCGGGTGATGCCGAACGCCTCGAAGAAATCCAGAAATCGGTGCGGCTCGAAGTCGCGCGCGATCACGCCCTTGACGCCGTGATACACCCCCATCACGCCCCAGCCGGAGCCGCCGATATGAAACACCGGCATCGCCACCAGCGAGACGTCGTCGGCGCTCCATTGATTCCATTGCGGCTGCTCGGCGTCCTTGCCGGCGCGCACCAGCGCCAGGAAATTGCCGTGGCTCAGCATCGCGCCCTTGGGGTGGCCGGTGGTGCCGGAGGTGTAGAGCTGGATCGCGACGTCGCGCGGCGCGGGCGCGATGGCCGCGGCGTGGTCGGGTTGCGCGTCGCGCCAAGCCGCGTAGTCCGGCCAGCCGGCGGCGCCGCCCTCGGTGGCGATCAAGCTCTTGACGCCGGGCAGTTGCGCGGCGAGGCCGCGGATCTGCGCGATGAATTCCGGCCCGACGAACAGCGCCACGGCCTCGCAGTCGTTGACGATGTAGGCGATCTCCGGCGGCGCCAGCCGCCAGTTCACCGGCGCCATCACCACATCGGCCTTCATCGCGCCGAGCAGCAGTTCGAAATAGACGTCGCTGTTCTTGCCGAGATAGCTGATCCGCTGGCCGGGCGCGATGCCTTCGGCCGCCAGCGCATGGGCGACGCGGTTGCTGTGGCGGTCGAGCGCGGCAAAGCTGGTGCGGCGGCCCTCGAATTCGAATGCGATGGCGTCGCCACGCGCCGTGGCCTGGGCGCGCACCACGTCGGCCAGCGTCGCCGGCCCCGCGAAGTCGGACATTTCAGCTCCCTGAGGTAATCTTGTTATCGATTAGTCGTGAACGAGATTAGTGGCGTGGTTCGCCGGCAAATACAAGGGTACGGCGCGGCAGGCGAATTTGCATTCTCGGTCGGCGAGATTTCCGTGGAGCGGACGGACGTGTCCGCCTCCACCGCGCTGGCCGGGGTAAACTTGGTTGCTTAGCGCAGCTTGCAATCCGGCTCACCGCGAGCGATGCTGCGGCTGCGCGGCATCGGTCAGGACATCTGCCGCGTCTTGCCGGCGTCGTTGGCGACGTCGCAATTCAGCGCGGCGCGGATCAACCGCGCCAGTTCGGATTTCCGGTACGGCTTCGGCAACAGCAACACCCCGGGGTCGAGCCGGCCGTGATGCACGATGGCGTTCTCGGTATAGCCCGAGGTGTACAGCACCTTGGTGCCGGGACGCAGCGCCTGCACCGCGTCGGCAAGCTGCCGGCCGTTGAGGCCCGGCATGATGACGTCGGTGAACAACAGGTCGAAGGTCGCGCCGGCCTCGATCTGCGCCAGCGTGTCGGCGCCGGTCGCCGCCATCAGCGTCTTGTAGCCGAGGCTGCGCAGCTGGGTGACCACGAAATTGCGCACCATGGCGTCGTCCTCCACCACCAGCACGGTCTCGCTGCCGCCCTTGATCGGCGGGGCAGGGGCGAGTTCTTCGGCGTCGGCGCTGGCGCGCGGCAGATACAGCTTGATGGTGGTGCCGTAGCCTTCCTCGCTGTAGATCTTGATATGGCCGTTGGACTGCTTGACGAAGCCGTACACCATGCTGAGCCCGAGCCCGGTGCCCTTGCCGACGTCCTTGGTGGTGAAGAACGGCTCGAATACCTTGTCGCGGATCGCGGCGGGAATGCCGGTGCCGCTGTCGCTGACCGCGACCATCACATAGGGGCCGGGCGTCACCTCGGGGTTGGCGCGCGCGTAGGTCTCGTCGAGCACCACATTGCCGGTTTCCAGCGTCAGCTTGCCGCCATGCGGCATCGCATCGCGGGCATTGACCGCGAGGTTGAGCAGCGCGGTCGACAATTGCGAGGGATCGATATGCGCCGGCTCGGCGTCGTTGCCGAGCATCGATTCGATCTCGATATGCTCGCCGAGCGTCGGCCGCAGCAATTGCGCGGTGTTGAGCACCAAGGTGTTGACGTCGACGTTGCGCGGCTGCAGCGGCTGCCTGCGGGCGAACGCCAGCAGATGCTTGGTGAGTTCGGCGCCGCGGCCGGCGGCCTCGTCGATCATCTTGGCGATCTGCAGCAGGTTCGGCCGGTCGCTCAGGCTCTCGATCAGGATTTCCGCGGTGCCGGTGATCACCGTCAGCGTGTTGTTGAAGTCGTGGGCGACGCCGCCGGTCAATTGGCCGATGGCGTCGAGCTTCTGCGACTGCCGCAACTGGCGTTCGATCTCCTTGGCGGCGGTGACGTCGCGATACACTACCACCGCCCCGGCGAGCTTGCCGCCGGCGTCGCGGATCGGATGCGCGCTGCCCGTCACATGCACGGTCTTGCCGGTGTCGCGCCGGCGATACACCAGCTCATAACCGTCGACCTGTTCGCCGCGCAGGCAGCGCGCCGACGGCCATTGCTCCTTCGGCAGCAACGTTGTGCCGTCAGGTTGATAGATGTCGTAGCTCTCGCGCCATTGGGTGCTGTCGATCTCGATCGGGCCGAGCAACTCCTGGTTGGCGCGATTGGCATAGACCACGTTGCCGTCGGCATCGATCAGCAGCACCGCCTCGGCCATCGCCGCCATGATGCTTTCGAAAATGTCCTTGTCGCGCTGGATCGCGGCGTTCTTGACGCCGACCTCCTGCGCCATGTCGGTGAATGCCCGCGCCAGCACGCCGATCTCGCCGCTGGCATTGAGCGGCACCAGCAGCGGCTTGCCCTGGGCAAAGCCGGCGACCGCCGCGGTCATCTGGGTCAATTGCCGGGTCAGGGTGCGCGCCAGCACGAACGCCAGCACCATCGCGCCGAGCACCGCGATGGTGCCGCCGAGCAGGCTGGAGTCGCGTAGCGCCTGCAGCGCCGCGGCGACGATCTTGCTCGCCGGAGTCATCTCGACCACCGAGACCAGCGGCCCCCCGCCGAGCCGCATCGAGGCCCGCGCCAAGCCGTAGCGCTTGCCGTCGCGGTCATCGATCAGTTCCGGCTGCTGCCCGCCGGCCGCCTGCATCGCCTCCGGAAAATCGTTCTGGATGCGAAATGGCGTGCCGAATTCGAAACCGAATTCGCGGCGCGGATCCGGATGCACCAGGTAATCGCCGTGCTCGTTCACCACATAAATCGTGGTGTCCGCATTGGGGCGGGCCTTGATCGCGGCGAACGACGGCCGCAGATCGATGTTGACGATCAGCAGTCCGAACAATTGGCCGTCCGGCGCAAAAATCGGCGTGGACACGCGAACGACCGGCTGCGGCGGCAATTCAATCGCGCCGTTTTCCTGGTTGAGTTCGATCGGAGACACGATGATGCTGCGGTCCGGCGCGGCGATGGCCTGCTTGAAATAGCCGCGGTCGGCCTTTTGCTGCAGGTCGGCGTCGGCGACGATACGGACCTCGCCGTCAGCCGGGCGACGGTCGACCCGGATTACCTCGCGACCGCCATCGGCGATGCCGATGATGCGGAACTGGGCGTAGTGCGGCTTGGCCTCCAGTTCGGCGGCGAACCGCCGCGCGATGCGGGCGCGCCATTGCGCGAGCGTCATGCCATTGACCGGCCGGCTGTTCGGATCGCGGCTGAGCGCGATGATCTCCTCGAGCCCGATGACGTGGCGGAAGCCGGTGACATCGGCGCTAACGTCGTTGACGGTGTCAGCGAGTTCCACCGCGACCGAGCGGGCTTCGGCGTCGAGCCGTACCAGCGCCCGCGGCACCGCGACGCTGGCGATGTTGCGAAAGCTGAGATAGCCGACGGTGCCGGCCGTCGCGATGACCAGCGCGACGATGGCGATCGTCAGGCGGGTCGAAAGGCTCAATCCCTGCTTCAATCGGATCCCCGCCCTGCTGTCTCTTTCACTCGGCACGCGGACGCGGACTTGTGGTAATACCAGCAGCGGCGAACAGCCGCCGATCGCAAGCCGCCCGTGGCGTCGTTCCAAGTTCCCCAGCGATGGAACCGGCGCGCGAATCGACTTTACAGCGGGCCGGCGCGGAATGGGACAGGAATCGCGGCGCCCGGCGCCGACGATACGGGAAACTACCAGATCGGCCGACGGCCGCCGCCGCGGATCTTGGCCTGGCGCCGGCGCCGCCGCGGCGCCATGCAGCAACGATCGGTGGCCGGTGTCGACGGGGCTCAGGCGCGGGCCAGCACCTTCAGCGGATAGCCGATGAGCTTGGCCGCCGCATAGGCCAGCAGGATGCCGAGCAGCAGCGCCACGCCGCGGCTGCCGTAGAACCAGAGCGCCAGCTCGTCGTCGGGGAATGCGCGTTCGGCGAGCGCCAGGCACCAGTTGATGGCGACCAGCGCCACCACCATCACGATGAACAACTGGACGCGCTGCACCGCCAGCTCGATCCGGGCCATCCGGGCGTCAAGATGCTTGTCGACGATCATCGATACGTCCTTCGTTGATAGCGCCGGGATGTTGTTCGTCGGCTGGCTCCTTCGTGACAACCTACGTCCTGGTCGCGGCGTTCGATTTGACCCAAGACAAATACGCCGTGCCGGGCGACGAAAGGGGATGGCCGGGGCCACCCGGCGAATTCGTTCACCATATTGCTCAACGAAATCTTCAAATCCCTCTGGCCCGATGCAGTCGATAAGGACGTTGAGAGGAAGCCATGCATCCGCGCAGGTTCGCACGGGTCCGGCCGGCCGGTCGAATGGCGACCACGGCCAAGCTGATCGTCAGCCCGAAACTGCCGGCGATCGATTGCCGCGTGGTGGATTATTCCGCCGGCGGCGCCTGCGTCGAGATCTGCGGGCCGTTCAAGCTGCCCGGCCGGTTCGAGATATTCTATGCCGGCTCGAAGAAGCGCTGCCGGCTGGTGTGGAGCGCCGGCCGCCGGGTCGGGTTGGCGTTCTGACAACGTCGCCCGCCGGCGCTTAGCGTCGCCTCGGGTCGGTGGTGATTTTCGGCGCCACGGCCGCCGAGGCGCTGCGGCCGGGATTGCTCGCGGCCGGGCCGATCCGGGCGGCGGCCTGATTGGGCGACCAAGCGAGGCTTTCGATCTGCGGCCCAGGATCCGCCCGTTTGCTGCGCGGCGCCGCCGTTTTCTTGACCTTGCCTTGTTGCGAAAAACTTGCGAGGTGAGAGGGCCGGCAACATCCTGGAGCATTTCCATGTCGTCCAAGATCATGCCCATCGACCAGACCGCGCCGCGGGCTCCGCTCGCCGACGACACCGCGATCGACGAGGATGCCAGGCTGCGCGACGACATCCGGCTGCTCGGTCGCATCCTCGGCGACACAGTGCGCGACCAGGAGGGGGCGGCGGTGTTCGACGTGGTCGAGCGCATCCGGCAGACCTCGATCCGCTTTCACCGCGACAATGACAAGCCGGCGCGCCGCGAGCTGGAAGCCATCCTCAACGGGCTGTCGACGCCCGACACCGTGCGTATCGTCCGCGCCTTCAGCTACTTCTCGCATCTGGCCAACATCGCCGAGGACCAGAACAACATCCGGCAGTTGCGCGCGCAGAGCGGCAGTCCGCGGGCCGGCACCGTGGTCGGCACGTTGGCGCATGCCCATGCGGTCGGCATCAGCGCGCAGCAGCTCCGGCAGTTCTTCGCCCAGGCGCTGGTCAGCCCGGTATTGACCGCGCACCCGACCGAAGTCCGCCGCAAGAGCACGATGGACCGCGAGATGGAGGTCGCCGCCTTGCTCGACCGCCGCGAGCGGCTGCAGATGACCGCGGAAGAGATCGCGCAGCATGAGGAACAGTTGCGCCGCACCGTGCTGACGCTGTGGCAGACCAACATGCTGCGCCGGACCAAGCTCACCGTGCTCGACGAGGTCACCAACGGGCTGTCGTTCTACGGCTACAGCTTCCTGCGCGAGGTGCCGCGGCTGCACGGCGTGCTGGAGGATCGGCTCAATGACGACGACGGCAGCACCGAGGAACTGGCCTCGTTCCTGCGGATGGGAAGCTGGATCGGCGGCGACCGCGACGGCAACCCGTTCGTCACCGCCGAGGTGATGCGCGGCGCGTTGCGGCTGCAGAGCACCCAGGCGCTGCGCTTCTATCTCGAAGAGCTGCATGCGCTCGGCTCCGAACTGTCGATCGCGGCGCATCTGGCCGACGTTTCCGACGACCTGCGGATACTGGCCGAGCGCTCGCCGGACACCTCGCCGCATCGCAGCGGCGAGCCCTATCGGCTGGCGGTGTCCGGGATCTATGCGCGGCTCGCCGCCACCGCGCATCGATTGAAGTTCGACGACATCCGCACCCCGGTCGGCGCCGCAGATCCCTATAGCGATCCGCGGCAGTTCAAGGCCGACCTCGACGTGCTGCATCGCTCGCTGATCGCCAACCAGGCCGGCGTGATCGCGCGCGGCCGGCTGCGGCAATTGCGCCGCGCGGTGGATTGCTTCGGCTTCCACCTCGCCAGCCTCGACATGCGGCAGAATTCCGCGGTGCACGAGCGCACCATGACCGAGCTGATCGACGCCGCGCTGCCCGGCAAATCCTACATGGCGATGAACGAGGCGGCGCGCATCGCGCTGCTCGCCGGCGAGTTGCGCTCGCGGCGGCCGCTGGCCTCGCCATTCGTGAAGTACGGCGAGGAGACCGTCGGCGAACTGGCGGTGTTCCGCGCCGCCGCCGAAGCCCACGCCAATTTCGGCCCCAGCGCGATTTCCCAATGCATCATCTCGATGTGCAAGGGCGTCTCCGACATGTTGGAGGTGGTGCTGCTGTTGAAGGAAGTGGGGCTGGTCGATCACGCCGGGCGCAGCGCCATCAACGTGGTGCCGCTGTTCGAGACCATCGAGGATCTGCAGGCCGCCGCCAGCATCATGGATCAGCTGCTCGGGCTGCACGACTACCGCCGGCTGGTCGACAGCCGCGGCGGTGTCCAGGAAGTGATGCTCGGCTATTCCGACAGCAACAAGGACGGCGGCTTCGTCACCTCGGGCTGGGAGCTGTACAAGGCCGAGATCGAGCTGGTGAAGGTGTTCGAACATCACGGCGTGCGGCTGCGGCTGTTTCACGGCCGCGGCGGCTCGGTTGGCCGCGGCGGCGGCCCGAGCTACGACGCCATCCTGGCGCAGCCCGGCGGCGCGGTGAACGGCCAGATCCGCATCACCGAGCAGGGCGAGATCATCACCAGCAAATATTCCAACGCCGAGGTCGGCCGCAATAATCTGGAGATTCTCGCCGCGGCCACCTTGGAAGCCAGCCTGCTGATGCCGCGGCAGAGCGCGCCGCGCGCCGAATATCTCGACGCCATGGAGCAATTGTCGTCGTTCGCCTTCAAGGCCTATCGCGGCCTGGTTTACGAGACCGAAGGCTTCGAGGATTACTTCTGGTCCTCGACGGTGATCACCGAGATCGCCACGCTGAACATCGGCAGCCGCCCGGCGTCGCGCAAGAAGACCCACAAGATCGAGGATCTGCGCGCGATTCCCTGGGTGTTCTCATGGGCGCAATGCCGGCTGATGCTGCCGGGCTGGTACGGCTTCGGCAGCGCGGTCAAGGCCTTCGTCAAGGCGCATCCGCAGCACGGCATGAGCTTTCTGCAGGAGCTGTATCGCCAGTGGCCGTTCTTCCGCACGCTGTTGTCCAACATGGACATGGTGCTGGCGAAGAGTTCGATCGCGATCGCCTCGCGCTACGCCGAACTGGTGCCGGACGAACAGCTGCGCGACACCATCTTCGGCCGGATCCACGCCGAGTGGCACGACTCGATCCAGGCGCTGCTTGAGATCATGCAGCAGGACCGGCTGCTGCAGGGCAATCCGCGGCTGGAGCGCTCGATCCGCAACCGCTTTCCCTATCTCGACCCGCTCAACCACGTGCAGGTCGAGCTGTTGAAAGAACACCGCAGCCACGCCGTCGACGAGCAGGTGCTGCGCGGCATCCAGCTCACCATCAACGGCATCTCCGCCGGGCTGCGCAACAGCGGCTGAGCCGCGCTGGCGTCGGTTGATTTGTTAGGAGCGATGCGGCATCGCACCCTCGCCCGCTTGCGGGGAGAGGGTGGCGAGACAAGCGAAAGCTTGTCGCGCCGGGTGAGGGGGCGCCGCGTGATGCCGAGGCGCCCCCTCACCCGATCCGGCTACGCTAACGCTGCGCCGGATCGACCTCTCCCCGCAAGCGGGGAGAGGTGAGAGCCTGAACGAACAGTAGTTAGCGTCGCTGCGCAAACTTCTCTCAGCGCTGATCCGGTCTTACCTCACCCCGTTACAGTTAGCTAGCGTACTCCCGTAGGGCTTGCCGTGTTCTTCGGCGCGCTGCACATTTTTGGTGCAGCTGATATGTGGCGATCAAACTTTAGTCAGGATGGCTGCCGCCGGTCCAACGACGCTATGGATCAATTCCGAGGCCAAAGCCCGATCCCGATCGCCTGCAGCGCTTGCCCTGCAACTGTCGCTGCGAAGGGTTTGGATGTCGGGCCAGCCTCGCCATGCATCGTCGTTTGCAACCATCGATCTTTGTCGAGAAGGAACGCTGCTGATGATATTTCTGCTCACGCATTACTGGATGTGGCTGGCAGCCGCCCTTGTCGCCGGCGCGCTCACTCCGCTGTTGGCGAATCGGTTTGGCTGGGCCGCGGATTTGCCGGACTACTGGATCAAGCGGGTCGGCGTCGTGCTGGCGATTCCGCTGCTGCTGATCGCCGCGCAACTGATCAGCGGCAAGGCGGAAATCCTGCTTGAAGCCGGCTTTGCCGCGGTGGTCGCCTATATCATCGGCGGCCTGGCCGGCGCCACGGTGCAGTTGCTGCCGGGGCGCTACGAAGGCTGGTGGGTCGGGCTGTTCGCGACCGGCCTGATCTGGGCGGTGTTTGCGATCGTGGCCTTGCCAGGCCTCGACAAGGATTTGCGCGAGCGCGTCGCCGCGGCGGTGGAGACCGCGGGCGGCGATCCGCTCAACGTCGACCTCGCCGGCCGCGACGTGCTGCTGCCGGGCGATATCGACGCCGCCCAGCGCGGCGACCTTATCAAGCAGCTCCGCGCGGTGCCCGGCGTGCGGTTGGTGTCCGACGTCGACGATCTCTCAGGCCCGGCGCTGGCGGCCAAGACCGTCGCCAAATTGAACGCGGAGGCCAAGGCTGCGGAAGCCGCGGCGCAACAGGCCGCCGCCAAGGCCGCGGCTGAAGTCGCCGCCAAAGAAGCCGCCGCCAAGGAAGCGGCCGCGCATCAGGCGATGACCAAGGCGGCGCAGCGCGAAGCCGCCGCCAAGGAAGCCGCGGCCAAGGAGGCTGCTGCCAAGGAAGCGGCCGCCAAGGCCGAGGCCGAGGCGGCTGCCGCGAAGGCGGCGGAGCCCCCGGCGCATCAGCACCTCGCCAATGCCGACAGCGCAGCGACGCCGGCGAAACAGCCCGACGCCGCGGTCGGCGCCAAGACCGCCGCGTTGCTCGACGCCAAGGCCTGCCAGGAGAAAGTCGCAGCGGTGGCCGCCGAAGACAAGATCAGCTTCGAGCCGAAGAGCGCCGAATTGAGCAAGGCGTCGCTGCCGGCGCTGGCCAAGCTCGGCTCGGCGATCACGCTGTGCCAGCCGGTGCAGATCGAGGTCGCCGGTCCGTTCGAGGGCGGCGGCAAGAAGGCTTTGAGGCTGTCGCAGAAGCGCGCTGAAGCCGTGGTCGCGGGCCTGAGCAAGCTCGGCATCGGCGCCGCGAAGCTGACCGCGGTCGGCGCCGCCAAGCCGGCCGACGGCAAGAGCCGCTCGCTCGAGTTGGTGGTGAAGTAACGACGACGCCCGTCGGCGTTTGCGGACGGGCTTCGTTGTCATGTTCAAGGCGCGCGCCGAAACCGGCGCGCGCTTTCTCGTTTGCAAGGCATAGTTCAGAGTGGCGCGGCATCTTTCCCTCTCCCCGCAGGCGGCAGGGCAATCGCAGATGATGTCGGAGAGCGTTCAGAGTGTAGCTCTGGTCGTGAAGTAGCCTCTGCATGTCAACGGGTCGTGCTCGATCGCTGCCATGCGTTGCTAAGCTGACATCATTATATGCGATCGCCCTGCCGCTTGCGGGGAGGGGTTAAGTCAGTGCTCGCGACGGGCGTCCGGTCGATTTTTCCGGTTTCGTTGCTACTTCAGCGACACGTCGTACCGTATCAGCGCCGCACTCACGTCTCGTTGGTGAAGATCACCGTGCCGGAGGCCGCGAACATGCCGCCGACCCCGTGGCACACCGAGATCTTCGCCTCCGCCACCTGCGCCGGCGCGGTGCCGCGCATCTGCCGCACGCTCTCCTGCAGCGCGTACATGCCGTACATCCCGGAATGCATGTAGCTCAAGCCGCCGCCATTGGTGTTCAGCGGCAGCCGGCCGCCGGGGCGGGTGTGGCCCTCGGCGACGAACGGTCCGGTGTCTTCGTGCGGCATGAAGCCGAGATCGCCGAGCCCGTACAGCGGCAGATGCGCGAAGGCGTCGTAGATCATCAGGTGATCGACGTCGCTGTGGGTGATGCCGGCCTCGCGGAACGCCAGCGGCCCGGCGGTGCGGAACGCACGCGAACTGTCGAAGCTCTGCATCTGGCTAACCATCGGCGTCTCGACGCTCTCGCCGGTGCCGAGCACATAGACCGGCTTGTGCGGAAAATCGCGGGCTCGCTCCGCCGAAGTCAGGATCAGCGCGCCGCCGCCGTCGGTGACCAGGCAGCATTGCAACAGCCGCAGCGGATAGGCGATCATCCTGGAATTGAGCACGTCGTCGACGGTGATCGGCGCCTGCATCGTGGCGCGCGGATTGAGTGCCGCCCATTCGCGCTGCGCCACCGCGACCATTGCCAATTGCTCGTCGGTGATGCCGTGGGTCTTCATGTAGCGCAAAACCGGAATCGGAAACATGCTGGGCGGCCCGACCACGCCGAACGGCGCTTCGAACTGGCCGTTGAGGCTGTCCGGGGCAGTGAAGCGCGGCAATTTGCCGATCATCGACTTGCCGCTTTCAGCGTGGGTGATCAGCACGGTCGTGCACAGCCCGGCCTCGATCGCGGCCGCGGCGTGGCGGACATGCAGCATGAACGAACAGCCGCCGACCGAGGTGCCGTCGACCCAAGTCGGGGTGATGCCGAGATAATGCGCGATCTGCTGCGGCGTCTCCACCGCGGTGGCGATGCCGTCGATGTCGGATAGTTTCAATCCGCAATCCGCCAGCGCGTTGAGCGCGGCGTCGGCGTGCAACTGGATCTGCGACATCTCGGGGATGACGCCGAGCCTTGTGGTTTCCGCGGCGCCGACCACGGCGACTGCATTCTGGCGCATGTCGCTACCCCTTCGCCGGACGGAACTGGGGCAGCGTGATGGCGTCGTCGAGCGGCTCGAAGGCGAGTTCGAGCGTCATGTCGAGTTCGAGCGCCTCAGGGGTTTGCGGGCAATCGAGGATGTTGCTCATCATCCGCGGCCCTTCGGCGAGTTCAACCACGGCGATGGCGTAAGGCGCGGTGAAGCCGGGCGCTGCGGGGCGATGATTGATGACGTAACTATACAGCGTGGCGCGGCCCGACGCCTTGAACACGGTGACGTAGCGGCAGGCGCAGCGCGGACAGAACGGGCGCGGCGGGAAATATACATGCGCGCAGGCGTCGCAGCGTTGCAATCGCAATTCGCCGACCCGGGTGCCATCCCAGAAGTGCTGGGTTTCCGGCGTTGGTTTCGGCCGCGCGCGCGAAGGCTCTGCCATGGTTGTGCTCGCTCCCTTGATCGTCGGCGGGTTTGCTCCCGTCGTTGCCATCTTGATGCGACATCGATTGGTCAGCGTCAACGCCCTGCGCCGCATCGCGGGTTCCCACTGAGCGGGGGCGCCGCACGGCCGGTTGATATTCCGCCCCTGCGGGCATTGCGAAGACGACTTGGTCCTGGGCCGCGGCGTTCGACGCGGTCGATAAGCGCGGGCGTAATCGATCGATTAGAAATTTCGTTGCACGGCATGCACGCCTTCCGAAGTTGGCGCGCATAGCAGCGTCGCGCAGACAATTCGTGCAATTGCGCGCGGCTTGATCTGGAAATCGTCGCTCGCATCGGCGATACCAGCGAAAGCACACGTTCGATCGCGCTCTTTCATCAGCGGATAGGCCCATGTCCAAGCTTCCGACCCTCGCCGCGCTCGCGGCCGATCTCGACGCCGGCCGTAGCAGCGCCCGCAAGCTGGTCGACCAATGTCTTGCCGCGATTGCCGACCCGCAGGGCGAGGGCGCAAGAGCCTTCATTCATGTGGACGCTGAGGCGGCGATCGCCGCGGCGGAGGCGATGGACGGCTTGCGCAAAGCCAACGCCGCGCCGTCGCGCTTTGCCGGCATCCCGGTCTCGATCAAGGACCTGTTCGACATCAAGGGCGAGGTCACCCGCGCCGGGTCCCGCGCGCTCGACGACAATCCGCCGGCGGAGGCCGACGCGCCGGCGGTCGCCCGGCTGCGCCGCGCCGGCTTCGTGGTGATCGGCCGCAGCAACATGACCGAATTCGCCTATTCGGGAATCGGCATCAACCCGCATTACGGCACGCCGAAGAGCATTTGGCAGCGCGAGGTCGGTCACGTGCCGGGGGGCTCGTCGTCCGGCGCCGCGGTCTCGGTCGCCGACGGCATGGCGCATGGCGCGCTCGGCACCGACACCGGCGGCTCGTGCCGGATTCCGGCGGCGTTCAACGGCCTGGTCGGCTTCAAGCCGACGCAAGCCCGGGTGCCGCGCGACGGCGCGGTGCCGCTGTCGCCGACGCTGGACAGCATCGGCCCGTTGGCGCGCAGCGTTCAGTGCTGCGCCACGCTCGACGCCGTGCTGGCGGATCAGCCGGTGACCGAACTGCAGCCGCGGCCGCTGCGCGGCATGCGGCTGGCGGTGCCGACCACGGTGGCGCTCGACGAACTCGACGACGCGGTGGCGCAGGCGTTCGAGCGCGCGCTCGCAACCTTGTCGCGCGCCGGCGCCCTGATCGAGCGGATCGCGGTGCCGGAATTTCTCGACGTCGCGCCGATGAGTGCCAAGGGCGGCTTCTCCGCCGCCGAAAGCTATGCCTGGCACCGCTTTCTGATCGTCGCCCATGGCGACGTCTATGATCCGCGGGTGCGCGACCGCATCGTGCGCGGCGAGACGCAGAGCGCCGCCGATTATGTCGACCTGATCAACGCGCGCAAATCGCTGGTGGCGCGCGCCCGGCTGCGGCTGTCGCCGTTTGACGCGATCGTGCTGCCGACCACCGCCAATACGCCGCCGAAGATCGCCGATCTCGCCGACGACAAGGCGTTCACCAAGGCCAATCTGCTGGCGCTGCGCAACTGCACGCTGATCAACATGATCGACGGCTGTGCGATCTCGCTGCCGTGCCATCGCGACGGCGAGGTGCCGGTCGGGCTGATGCTGGCGGCCCCGGGCGGCGCCGATCGGCGGATCTTTGAACTCGCGGCAGGAATGGAAAGCATGATTCGTGATTGACATCGCATTCACTTTGACGACCAAGGACGGCGCGACAGCGCTGACATTGCCGATCCGGCAGACGGTGATCGCCGGATGGACCGGGCGCGATCCGGTGGCCCGCGACAAGCACATCGCCGAACTGGAAGCGATCGGCATCGCGCGGCCGGCCTCGACGCCGATCTATTACCGGGTGTCGGCGCGGCGGCTGACCACCGCGGACCGCATCGAATGCAGCGGCCGGCATTCCAGCGGGGAGGTGGAGTTCGTGCTGATCGGCGCGCAGGGCCGCACCCTGCTCGGGGTCGGCTCCGACCACACCGACCGCAAGGTCGAGACCTACAACATCACCGTCTCGAAGCAGATGTGCGACAAGCCGCTGGCGCCGCAATTGTGGGATTTCGCCGAGGTGGCGGATCACTGGGACGCCATCATCCTGCGTTCCTTCGCCACCATCGACGGCAAGCGCGTGCTGTATCAGGAGGGCACGGTCGACGCCATGCTGCCGGCGGCCGAACTGATTTCGCGGGGTTTCGGCGATGGCGGCCTGCCGGACGGCTGCGCGATGTTCGGCGGCACCTTCGCCGCCAAGGGCGGCATCCGGCCCGCGGCGCGGTTCGACTATGAGATCGAGGATCCGGTACTCAAGCGCGTGATCCGCCACGGCTACGACGTGGCGGTGCTGCCCGTGGTCGGCTGACGGTGAAGGGCGATCTGTTCGAGGCGCAGGAGCCGCCGCCGGCGCGGCAGCCGATCGGCGAGGGCGCGGTGCTGCTGCGCGGCTTTGCGCTCGGCGAGGAGAGCGAACTGATCGCGGCGTTGCGCGCGATCCTGGCCGCGGCGCCGTTCCGCCACATGATCACGCCGGGCGGCCACACCATGTCGGTGGCGATGAGCAATTGCGGCGCGGTCGGCTGGGTCACCGATCGCAAGGGCTATCGCTATGACGCGGTCGACCCCGCCAGCGGCAATCGGTGGCCGGCGATGCCGGCGCTATTTGCGGGCTTGGCGCGCCGCGCCGCCGGCGAGGCCGGGTTCGCGGATTTTCAACCCGACGCCTGTCTGATCAACCGCTACGTCCCCGGTGCCAAGATGTCGCTGCATCGGGACAAGGACGAAGCCGATTTCACCGCGCCGATCGTCTCGGTGTCGTTTGGATTGCCGGCGGTGTTCATGTTCGGCGGCATGAGCCGCAGCGACAAGCCGCAGCGCTTTGCGCTTCAGCATGGCGACGTGGTGGCCTGGGGCGGCGCGTCGCGGCTGGTCTTTCACGGCGTCGCGGCGCTGAAGGACGGCGAGCATCCGCTGCTCGGCCGTCAGCGCATCAATCTCACCTTCCGCAAGGCGCGATAGCGTTGTCGAGGGAAGTGGGGCCTCGCTCGCGGAAAGAAGCGCGTCAAAATAGCAATCGCGCGCTCCGGTTCTGATCTCTCAGAACCGGCATAGCTGCAGCCGGCTATTCGCGCGGCGAGAGCTGCAATTCCAAGAGCGCCATGCGTTCCAGCGCCTTGGCGTTGCGTTCGCCCTCCTTGGCGGTGCGCAGAATGCTTTCGGCGATCGATTGCACATGCGCCGAGCTCACCGGATGCGGCAGCGCCGCGACCGCGCCGTCCAGAGCCGATTGCATCAGCCGGATGGTGTCCGGCGGAAACGACGCGTGAGAGAAATCCTTCATCGCCTTCTCCTTCGGTGGTTGCAAAATGGCGCGGTGTTTGTGGGGCTGCGAACGGCGCAGGGTCTATCCGCGCGAGGCTTCCCAGCGACCGCTGCACGGCATTCCGGCCGCGGCGCTGTTCCATTTGCCGGAGCCGGCGCTGCCATTGAGTTGGCCGTTGGCATAGGCGCCGCGGATCGACACCCTGACATTGCCCTCGCGGCCGATGCTGCCGGTGATGTCCGGCGAGCCGGTGACGCGGCCGTCGGTGACCACCACCGGATAGCTCAGTTTCGGCTCGCAGCTGCCGGCCTTGGTCACCACGGTGACGTGCCAGACGCCGTCGAACGGGCTTTGCGCCACGGCGAGATCGGTGCTGAGCAGCATCGTTGCGCAAAGAACCGCGCGGGTGAGCAACATGGTTTTCCTTCCGCCAATCGGGCTGCGTCAACGACGCGTTGTATCCAAAGCAAGCCCCAACGCTCCGGCACACCGGAGCGACGAGACGCGGTAAGCGTGGAAGATTCAGCTGCGCCGAAACAGACAGGCGGGCGAATCTCGGCGATCCCGGGCGGGTCGCAATTGAAGCGGGCGACATTGCCCGTCCGACCTCCGATCCAACCCGCCATCGCTCCGCACCCGCGCTTGTGCCAGTGGGAACGATTTGAGCTATCCGGGACTGCCGGTCGTAACGAAAGCGAGTTCACTGCGCGGTGTCGTCTGGCAACCCGCAAAGTGGCGACAAGTTCCGGATAGCGTCTTCGATCCACAAAAACGTCACGAACCAGGCAATTCGCCAAGCCCGCGGCAAGCTCTACGCCACCGGCTTGGCTCGGGCGGGTTGACCGCGTGCGATCAGCCGCGGGCCAGCGCCTGTTCGATGCCGCGCGGAATTCGCCTGGCGACCACGACGCGCAGGCCGAGGTTCCGGCAAATTCGCCGATGGGCGTTGACGCGGCGCTCAGCCGTGCCGGGCCTCGTTGATCAACAGGTCATGGATGCTGTTGCGCTCCCAGCCCGCCTCCCGGTCGTGGACCTTGATGTCGAACGACAGCGAAAAGCTGTCGTCGGCGAACAACGGATCGAGATAGTGCGACAGCTTGCGGAAGATGTGGTCGCCGGCGTGCTTGCGCGCCACCGCCTCGCGGCCTTCGTTGAGCCGCAGCAGCATCGCCATGAAGCTCAGCCCGTCGCGGCCGTCGGCGATCGCGTAGTTGTCGCAGCGGATGGCGCGGACGCGGATGCCGTCGAGCGGAAACAGTCCGGTCTCGACGGCGGAGGCGCGGACCAGTTCGACCACTTTGGCGATGTCGACCAGGTCGTCGAGATTGGCGGAATATTCGATGGTGAAATGCGGCATGGCGGGCTCGCTTGGCAACGACTTCGGGAGCGCCGATGATTAACAGCAAACCGCTTTCCCGCAACAGGCTTCGCTGCGGTGCAAATGAAAGAATTCATGTCGCCCGCGCCAACACTTTGCAGCGAGGCGGTAGACAGTCCGGCGAATTTTAGGTCAACTGACCCTTGCAGGCCGGCAGCAAGTCCGGTCGCGAGGGAGGACTGGATGACGCTGACGAGACGCGAGGTCGCGGCCGGCTTAGCCGTTGGACTCATGGCGCCCTACCTGATCGGTCGCGCGAAGGCGCAAGGCGCCACCATCAAGATCGGCATGTGCGCGCCGGTCACCGGCCCCGCGGCGGAGTCCGGCGGTTACGCCATCAAGGGTGCCAAATTGGCGCTGGAGGCGGTCAACAAGGCCGGCGGCGTGCTCGGCAGACCGCTCGAACTGATCGTCGAGGACGACCAGACCACCAATCCCGGCATCGTGCTGGCGTTCTCCAAGCTCGCCGCGCAGCCCGACATCGTCGCCTTTCTCAGCTCGGTGCGCTCGACGCAGGTGCACGCGATGGCGCCCGACGCGCTGAAGCTCGGCAAGCCGGTGATGTTCGGCGGCACCGATCCCAACCTCACCAAGCTCGGCAATCCCTGGTTGTTTCGCTTCCGGCCGAACGACAGCTATTCCGGCCGGGTGATCGCCGATTACGGCGTCAACACCCTCGGCAAGAAGAAATGGGCGGTGCTGCATTCCACCGACGCGTTCGGCACCGCCGGCGGCAAGGCGCTGAGCGAGGCGCTGGGCAAACTCGGCGCGCCGCCGCTGCTCGACCAGGGCTACGCCAACCAGAGCCAGGACTTCACCCCGGTGGTGCTGGCGATCAAATCGTCCGGCGCCGACATCCTCGGCTCCTACTTCACCTTCGAGAACGATCTCGGCATCTTCGCTCGGCAGTTGCGCCAGCTCGGCGTCACCATTCCCTGGGTCGGCTCGCCCTCGATCACCAACGTCACCGCGCTGAAGCTCGCAGGCCCAGCGCTCTACGGCACCTATGGGGTCGCCGACTACGCCGAGGACTCCAGCGACGCCGCCAAGGCGTTCGGCAAGGCCTATCGCGACGCCGTCAAGGTGGCGCCCGACAACCAGAGTTCGTGGCCGTTCGATGCGGTCACGGTGCTGGCCGCGGCGATCAACAAGGCCGGATCGACCGAGCCCGGCAAGATCCGCGAGGCGATTCTAGCGACCAAGAAATTCCCCGGCGCCGAAGGCGAATATAATTTCGACGACAAGGGCGATGGGCTGCACGGCTACAACATCGTCAAGAACGACAAGGGCAGCATCGTGTTCGACAAGCACATCGAGTTCACCGATTGAGCGCGCACTTGCATTGGCGACTGGTTCGATGCGCGCCCAGATAGAAGGCCGTCATTCCGGGGCGCGAGCAGCTTTGCTGCGAGCGAACCCTCCAATCCTCACCGCCAAGGGTTTATGGAATGTGGACCTGCGCGGTTGAAAACACTCGGTGGAGAATCCCAGTGTTGAAGTTGATACGAGCGGTGCGGCAACTGCTCCGTCTCCCCGCTTGCGGGGAGAGGGTCGGGGTGAGGGGGCGCCGCCGCGAGGTCGACTTGGCTGAAACGCCCCCTCACCCGACCGCCGTCGCTGCGCGACGACGCTCGACCTCTCCCCGCACGCGGGGAGAGGTGAGGTCCGTGCTGGCAATGGAGGTTTGGAGCCTCTGATGGACCTCGCTCTGCAATTGCTGTTCACCGGGATCGGCATCGGCGCGGTCTATGCGCTGGTGGCGCTGGGCTTCGTGCTGATCTTCCGCGCCACCAACGTGGTGAATTTCGCGCAAGGCGAATTCTCGATGGTGGCGGCCTATCTGATGGTGGTGTTCGCGGTCGACCTCGGCTGGCCGTATTGGCTCTCCTTCCTGTGCGCGCTGGCCGGCATGGCGCTGCTCGGCGCGATCTTCAACCTCGGCGTGTACTACCCGCTGCGGCATCGCACGTTCCTGCCGGTGATCATCGCCACCATCGGCGCCTCGATCCTGATGGCGAATTCGGTGCTGGCGATCTACGGCCCGCAGCCGCAGGTGCTGCAAGGCTGGTTCGAAACCCCCGGCATCCAACTCGGCCCGGTCTATCTCGACAGCCAATATCTGCTGATCATCGTGGTGACGATCGCGCTGGTGGCGTTCAACTACTGGTTCTTCGAGCACACCATGCTCGGCAAGAAATTGCAGGCGACCTCGCAGGACAAGGAGATGGCCTCGCTGCTCGGCATTTCTGTCTCCGGCATGATCATGATCACCTTCATCTACTCCGCGGTGCTCGGCGGGCTCGCCGGAATCCTGGTGGCGCCGGTGTTGTTCGTCTCGATTCAGATGGGCTCGACGATTGCGCTGAAGGCGTTTGCCGCCACCATCATCGGCGGCTTCGGCGACGTCACCGGCGCGATCATCGGCGGGCTGTCGCTCGGCATCATCGAGACCTTTGGCGCGGCGTATATTTCGGTGCCCTACAAGGACGCCTTCGCCTTCCTGGTGCTGGTGCTGTTCCTGGTGTTCCGGCCGCAGGGCATCTTCGGCGAACGCGTCGCGGAGAAGGCATGAGCGCCGGCAGCGACAATATGCCGATCGCGATCGCAGCCTCGCGCGGCAAGCCGCTGTGGCTGCGGCATCTGCCGTATTTCATCGGCGCCGCGATCGTGGTGACGCTCGCCGCCAGCGTCAGCTTCGACGGCTACATCCTCAACATCCTGATGCAGGCGACCACCTTTGCGATCGCGGTGTTCGGATTGTCGGTGGTGCTCGGGCTGTGCGGCCAGATCAATCTGGCGCAGGCCGCGTTCTTCGGCTTCGGCGCCTATGCGGTGGGCATCGGCACCACGGATTTCCAGCTCAGCTATTGGCTCTGCCTCGCCGCCGGCTGCGCCGTGGCGCTAATCGCCGGCGCGGTGCTCGGGATGTCGACGCTGCGGCTCGGCGGGCATTACTTGGCGATGGTGACGATCTCGTTCCAGCAGATCGTCACGCTGGTGATGATCAACGCGATCTGGCTGACCCACGGTCCGGACGGCGTCGGCCGCATCGGCCGTCCGGCGCTGTTTCAATCCTCCCAGGCTTATCTGGCGTTCTGCGTGGCGATGCTGGCGCTGGTCGGCTATGGCGTCTGGCATCTGCCGGACACCCGGCTTGGCCGCGCGATGCGTGCGGTGCGCGACAACGAACTCGCCGCGGGCGTCGCCGGCATCGAAGTGTTTCGCACCAAGGTCTACGCCTTTGCGCTCAGCGCGGTGCTCGGCGGTCTGGCCGGCGGGCTGTTCGCCGGCGGCTTCTCCTACATCAGCCCGGATCAGTTTTCCTTCGCGGAATCCATCGTGTTCCTGACGATGTCGCTGCTCGGCGGCGTGGCGTCGCCGATCGGATCTGCGATCGGCACCGCGCTGCTGATCCTGATCCCGGAATGGCTGCGGTTTCTGAAAAGCGTGCCGGGGCTCTATCTCGCGATCTACGGCCTGTCGGTGATCCTGATCATCCGCTTCATGCCGGACGGCATCTGGGGCTTCGTCAACGTCGCGACGCAGCGCTGGCGCGCCAAGGCCAAGCTGCACGCCGCCGGCCCGCCGCTGCAATTATCCCCGGCCAATCTCGGCGGCGACGTCGTGCTGCAGGTCACCGGGCTGGCGAAATATTTCGGCGGGCTGAAAGCCGTCGACAAGGTCGACATCGCGGTGAAGCGCGGCGGCGTGCACGCGCTGATCGGGCCGAACGGCTCCGGCAAGACCACGACGCTGAACGTGCTGTCGGGCCTCTATCGCGCGACCGCGGGGCAGGTGCTGCTCGACGGCACCGACCTCACCAATATGCCGCCGCATCTGCGCGCTGCAGCCGGGCTCGGCCGCACCTTCCAGAACATCCGGCTGTTCCGCTCGATGACCGCTCTGGAGAACGTGGTGATCGGCGCCGAGCGGCCCGGCAACACGCTGATCGGCAAAGGCGGCGAAGCGGCGCTGCATCAGCGCGCGATGTCGGCGCTGGCTTTCGTTGGCTTGGGCGCGCGCGCCAACGAATTGATCTCCAGCTTTTCCTACGGCCACCAGCGATTGATCGAAATCGCCCGCGCGCTCGCCGCCAACCCGACGCTGCTTTTGCTCGACGAACCCGCCGCCGGACTCAACTCCAGCGAGAAGCTCGACCTGCACGAATTGCTGAAGCGCATCGCCGCCCAAGGTCTCACCATTCTGATCATCGACCACGACATGACGCTGGTGTCGGAGGCGGCGCAGCACATCACCGTGCTGAATTTCGGTCGCCGCATTGCCGACGGCGAATCGCTGGCGGTGCTGCGCCATCCCGACGTGGTCTCGGCCTATCTCGGGAGCGAATGATGGCGTTGTTGCAGATCCGCGACCTGGTGGTGCGCTACGGCGAGATCGAGGCGCTGCGCGGCATCTCGCTCAGCGTCGCGCAGGGCCAGGTGGTGACGCTGCTCGGCGCCAATGGCGCCGGCAAATCGACCACGCTGCGGGCGATTTCCGGGCTGACCAGGCCGGCGGCCGGCGAGATTCTGTTCGACGGCCGATCGATCGCGGGTCTTGGCCCCGAGGCGATCGTGCGGCTGGGGATCAGCCACGTGCCGGAGGGGCGGCGGGTGTTTCCCGGCCTCACCGTGAAAGAGAACATCATGCTCGGCGCCTCCAATCGCCGCGTGAAGAAGGCCGAACTCGCGCGCGAGGCCGACGCGATGTTCGATCTGTTTCCCGACCTCCGGCCATTCGCCGATTCGCTCGGCTGGACGTTGTCCGGCGGGCAGTTGCAGATGGTGGCGGTGGCGCGCGGGCTGATGGCGAAGCCGCGGCTGTTGTTGCTCGACGAGCCGTCGCTGGGGCTTGCGCCGGTGATCGTGCAGGCGGTGTTCCGAATCATCTCGCAGATTCGCCGCACCACCACGGTTCTCTTGGTCGAGCAGAACGCGCGCATGGGGCTGTCCGTTGCCGACACTGGCTATGTGCTGGAGACCGGGCGTATTGTGCTCGGCGGCAAACCCGACGAATTGTGGGGCAATGAAGCAATCGCAGCGGCCTATCTCGGCGGCCACGCCAAGGTCCGCGCTTAACAAGAAGAAACTTTGTGATGGTGACTATCCAGGTCGAGAAGTTGATCGATTTCGTAACTGAAGTATTCGTCCGCGCGGAGTCCTCGGAGGCCGAGGCAAAGCGCATCGCCAGCTATCTGACCACGTCGAATCTCACCGGACATGACAGCCATGGCGTGATCCGGGTGCCGGTCTATGTGCGCTGGAAGCAAGCCGGCGCGGTCGTTCCGAACCAGAGCATCGCCATGGTGGTCGACACCCCGGCGCTGGCGGTGGTCGACGGCCGGTTCGGCTACGGCCAGACCGTGGCGCCGCAAGCGGTGCAGATCGGCATCGACAAATGCAAGGCGTCGGGGCTGGCGGCGGTGGCGCTGCGCAATTCCGGCCACATCGGCCGGGTCGGCGACTGGGCCGAGATGGCGGCGGCCGCCGGTCTGGTGTCGATCCATTTCGTCAATGCCGCGGGCTCGATCCTGGTGGCGCCGTTCGGCGGCGTCGAACGCCGATTGTCCACCGCGCCGTTCTGCGTCGGCATCCCGCGCGAGGCGCAGCGGCCGATCGTGCTGGATTTCGCCACCTCGATCGTCGCCGAGGGCAAGGTGCTGGTGGCGAGCCGCGGCGGCAAGAAGCTGCCGACCGGCGCCTTGATCGACAGCGACGGCACGCTCAGCGAAGACCCGGCACTGCTCTATGGCCCCTATACGCCGGACAGTCCGCGGATTCACGACAACGGCACCGGCGCGATCCGCGCCTTCGGCGAGCACAAGGGCTCGGGCCTGGCGCTGATCTGCGAATTGCTCGGCGGCGCGCTCACCGGCACCGGCGCCACCGGCCCGGACCGCCGCTTCGCCAACGGCATGTTCGCGATCTATGTCGACCCGCAGCGCATCGACCCGGAACATTTCTTCGACGCCGACGTGGCGCGCTACGTCAAATATTTCAAGGACACCAAACCGGCCGCCGGCGCAACCGAGGTGCTGATCCCCGGCGATCCGGAAGCCCGCACCCGCGCCGAGCGCAGCAAGAATGGCGTGCCGCTGCCCGACGACACCTGGGCGGCGATCGTCAGCATCGCGCGTGAACTCGGCGTTTCCGAGCGCGCGGTGCAGACGGCGGTGGCGTGAGTCACGCCGAATCGTCATTGCGAGCCGAGCGAGAAGCGAAGCAATCCAGGGGCGCCAAGCACGGAGCCCTGGATTGCTTCGTCGCAAGCGCTCCTCGCAATGACGCGTTGAACCGCCTGATTTCGTCAGGCGTATTTTCGGCGCGGTGCGCGCCAGCAACAGAGAGCGGGAACCGATGGTCAACAAGGTCAAAGAAATCTGGGCGGCCGGCAAGGTTGTGGTCAACGGCTGGTTGGCGATTCCGTCGGGCTTCTCCGCCGAGGTGATGGCGCAATGCGGCTTCGACAGCGTCACCGTCGATCTGCAGCACGGCGTGCAGGACTATCAGACGATGGTCGGCTGTTTTCAGGCGATGCAGGCGCATCCGGTGACGCCAATGGTGCGGGTGCCGTGGAACGAACCCGGCATTATCGGCAAGGTGCTGGACGGCGGCGCCTATGGCGTGATCTGCCCGATGGTCAACAGCAAGGACGAGGCCGAGGCCTTCGTGCAGGCTTGCAAATATCCGCCGCGCGGCACCCGCAGCAACGGCCCGATCCGCGCCGGGCTGTATGGCTCGGCGGGCAACTACCAGAGCACGGCCAATGCCGAGACGCTGTGTCTTCCGATGATCGAGACCAGGACCGCGGTCGACAACATGGAAGCCATCCTCGACGTCGAGGGCATCGCCGGGGTCTATGTCGGGCCAAGCGATCTCGGCTTCTCCTATGGCCTGGTGCCGAAGCTCGACCGCGACGAGCCGGAAATTCTGGCGATCTACGACAGGCTGTTGAAGCAATGCGACAAGCGCGGGATCTATCCCGGCATCCATTGTTCGGGTCCGGCCGGCGCCGCCCGCGCCATCGGCCTCGGGTTCAAGCTGGTGACGCTGCTCAACGACAGCGGCATCATGGCCACCGCGGCGAAGCAGTGGATCGGTGAAACCCGCAAGAATTCCGGCGGCAAGGCGTAGCGCTTGCGGCTGCGCGGCGCGCCTTTACGCGATCGGTGAGCAAAATCGCACGCCGCCTGGGCAGCGCTGCCCGTTGTTAAAGCTTGATCCGCGCAGGCTCCGGTGTTCTGCTCAAAAAAGCTGCTGGAGTTGCCCGCTTTGTCGATCTTCGTCGCCCTACACCACGTCACGCATTACAAATACGACCGTCCCATCGATCTCGGCCCGCAAACCGTGCGGTTGCGCCCGGCGCCGCACACCAGGACGCCGATCCTGAGCTATTCGCTCAAGGTCACGCCTTCGAATCACTTCGTCAATTGGCAGCAGGACCCGCAGGGCAACTGGCTGGCGCGCTTCGTGTTTCCGGAGAAGGCCACTGAGCTGAAGATCGAGGTGGATTTCTCCGCCGAGATGACGGTGATCAACCCGTTCGATTTCTTCGTCGAGCCTTATGCGGAATCCTTCCCGTTCGCTTACACTAACGATTTGCAGATCGAACTCGCGCCCTATCTGGCGACCGAGCCGAGCGGCCCGCTGTTCGAGGCTTACCTCGCCGAGATCGCGCGCGAGGCGCCGAGCACGGTCAATTTCCTGGTCGACCTCAATGCCCGGCTGCGCGATCGCATCAATTACATCATCCGCATGGAGCCGGGCATCCAGACCCCGGAACATACGCTTGAAACCGGCGCCGGCTCGTGCCGCGACTCGGCCTGGCTGTTGATCCAGACGCTGCGCCGACTCGGCCTCGCGGCGCGGTTCGTCTCCGGCTATCTGATCCAGTTGCGCCCCGACATCGCTCCGATCGACGGCAAGGTCGAGGTCGAGAACGACTTCACCGATCTGCACGCCTGGGCCGAGGTCTATATCCCCGGCGCCGGCTGGATCGGCTTCGACGCCACCTCGGGGATGCTGGCCGGCGAGGGCCACATCCCGGTCGCCGCCACGCCGCATTATCGCTCGGCGGCGCCGATCTCCGGCATGGCCGGCTTCGCCAATGTCGATTTCAGTTTCGAAATGAACGTCAAGCGGATCCGCGAGGTGCCGCGGATCACCAAGCCGTTCTCCGACGAAGCCTGGGCGCGGCTCGACCAGGTTGGCGAGAAGGTCGACGCCGATCTGAAAGCGCACGACGTGCGGCTGACGATGGGCGGCGAGCCGACCTTCGTGTCGATCGACGATCTGGAATCGCCGGAATGGAATATCGCCGCGGTCGGCCCGACCAAGCGGGTGCTTGGTGACGATCTGCTGCGCCGGCTGCGCGAGCGCTTCGCGCCGGGCGGCTTGCTGCATTTTGGCCAGGGCAAATGGTATCCCGGCGAAAGCCTGCCGCGCTGGGCGTTCGGCCTGTATTGGCGCAAGGACGGCGTGCCGATCTGGAAAAATCCGGCGCTGATCGCGCCGGTCGACGGCAAGCGCCCGGTCAGGATCGCGGAGGCCCAACGCTTCGCCGTGGACACCGCCAAGCGGCTCGGCATCCATTCCGACTACATCCTGCCGGCGTTCGAAGATCCGGCGCATTGGCTGCAGAAAGAGGCGGGGCTGCCGCCGAACGTCGATCCCAGCGATTCCAAGCTCGCCGATCCGGAAGAGCGCGCGCGGATGGCGCGGGTGTTCGACGAAGGGCTCAACGTGCCGAAAGGCTATGTGCTGCCGATCCAGCGCTGGAACGCGGAGGCCGATCGCTGGCGCAGCGAGCGCTGGAAATTCCGCCGCGGCAATCTGTTTCTGACGCCGGGCGATTCGCCGCTCGGGCTGCGGCTGCCGATCTCGTCATTGCCGCACATTCCCGAGGACGAATTCCCCTACACCGTGGAGCAGGACCCGCTGGAGCCGCGCGATCCGTTAGCGGAGGGTGACGCCGCAGCCGCGGCCGCGGTGCGTTCGGCGAAGGAAAAGCCGAAGAAGAAGCCGGTCCCGGTGCGCACCGCGATGTCGGTCGAGATTCGCGACGGCGTGCTGTGCGCCTTCATGCCGCCGGTGGAAAAGCTGGAAGACTATCTCGAGCTGATCCGGGCGGTGGAGGCCAGCGCCGAAGACATGCAGATGCAGGTCCATGTCGAGGGCTATCCGCCGCCGTTCGATCCCCGCGTCGAGGTGATCAAGGTGACGCCCGATCCAGGGGTGATCGAGGTCAACATTCATCCTGCGGCAAACTGGCGGCAGGCGGTGGAGACCACCTTCGGGCTCTATGAGGAGGCCGCCAAGGTCCGGCTCGGCGCCAACCGCTTCCTGATCGACGGCCGCCACACCGGCACCGGCGGCGGCAACCACGTCGTGGTCGGCGGCGGCTCGCCTTCCGATTCGCCGTTCCTGCGCCGCCCCGATTTGCTGAAGAGCTTCGTGCTGTATTGGCAGCGGCATCCGTCACTGTCCTACCTGTTCTCCGGGATGTTCATCGGCCCGACCAGCCAGGCGCCGCGGATCGACGAGGCGAGGCACGACGGGCTCTACGAACTCGAGATCGCGATCGCGCATGTGCCGCTGCCCGGCGTCGAGGCGCCGCTATGGCTGGTCGACCGGCTGTTCCGCAACATCCTGGTCGACATCACCGGCAATACGCACCGCGCCGAGATCTGCATCGACAAGCTGTATTCGCCGGACAGTGCCACCGGCCGGCTCGGCCTGGTGGAATTCCGCGCGCTGGAGATGCCGCCGGACCCGCGGATGAGTCTGGCGCAGCAATTGCTGATCCGCGCGCTGGTCGCCAAACTGTGGCGCGAGCCCTTGGACGGCAAATTCGTGCGCTGGGGCACCACGCTGCACGACCGCTTCATGCTGCCTTACTATCTGTGGGAGGATTTCAAGGGCGTGCTCGCCGAGCTCGGTGAATCCGGCTACGCTTTCTCGCCGGAATGGTTCGAGGCGCAGCTTGAATTCCGCTTTCCGGTGTTCGGCAGCGTCAGCCATGGCGGCGTCTCGCTGGAGGTGCGCCAGGCGCTGGAGCCGTGGCACGTGATGGGCGAGGAAGGCTCGGCCGGCGGCACCGTGCGTTACGTCGATTCCTCGGTCGAGCGGTTGCAACTGAAGACCGAAGGTTTTGTCGAGGGCCGCCATGTCGTCACCTGCAACGGCCGCAGGCTGCCGATGACGCCGACCGGGCGCTCCGGCGAGGCGGTGGCGGCGGTGCGGTTCAAGGCCTGGCAGCCGGCGTCGGGGCTGCATCCGACGATTCCGGTGCATACGCCTTTGGTGTTCGACATCGTCGACAGCTGGAACGGCCGTTCGCTCGGCGGCTGCGTCTACCACGTCGCCCATCCGGGCGGGCGCTCCTACGAGACCAAGCCGGTCAACTCCTATGAAGCCGAGGCGCGGCGGTTGGCGCGGTTTCAGGACCACGGCCACACCCCGGGCAAGATCGACCCGCCGCGCGAGGAGCGCAGCCTGGAGTTTCCGCTCACCCTCGATCTGCGGACGCCGCTGCCGCATTAGCGCATGATCCGAAAGCCGAAGCAGGATGACGGTTTGAAGAAACCTCGTACAGCTCTGGCCTAGTTCAATTGTTCTCTTGACCGGCCGCTGCGCAAACGAGAACGTCTCTCGCAACTTCAGCGCGCACGAGTCAGGAGACCAGGTCATGGCGGAATCCGCCGCCCACGGCAGCAAGGCGCGCCCGCGCGACCGCAAGGTCGCGCAGTGGACCCGCGATTACGTGCGGCTGCCCGGCATTCCTGACGAGTTCATCACCCCGGACGGTGCGCCGCGCGAGGTCTGGAGCCGGTTCTTCGATTATTTCGCGAGTCTGACGCCGCCGGAGATCGCGCGGCGGTTCGGCGCCGCCGACCGGCATCTGCGCGAAGCCGGGGTGTCGTATCGCGCGCCCGGCGAAACCAGCGAGCGCGCCTGGCCGCTCAGCCACGTGCCGTTGTTGATCGACGAGGTCGAGTGGCAGCAGATCGCCGCCGGCATCGCCCAGCGCGCCACGCTGCTGGAAAGCGTGCTGACCGATTTGTACGGCGACGGCCGGCTGGTGGCCGACGGCGCGGTGCCGGCGGCGGCGATCGCCGGCAGCGCCGAATATCTGCGCTCGGTGTGCGGCATCAAGCCGCCCGGCGGGCGCTATCTCAATCTTTATGCCGCCGATATCGGCCGCGGCCCGGATGGCCGCTGGTGGGTGCTCGGCGATCGCACCCAGGCGCCGTCCGGCATGGGCTATGCGCTGGAAAACCGCCTGGTGCTGTCGCGCGCCTTCGCCGATCTGTACAAATCGATGAATGCCGAGCGGGTGGCGCCGTTCTTCGAGGCGTTCCGCGACCATCTGCGCGCCAGCGCCGACCGCGACGAGCCGCGGATCGGCGTATTGACGCCGGGCCGCTTCAGCGAAACCTATTTCGAACACGCCACCTTGGCGCGCTATCTCGGCTTCCTGCTGGTGGAAGGCGACGATCTCGCGGTGTCCGGCGACCGCATTCATATCCGCACCGTCGCCGGGCTGAAGCGGCTCGACGTGCTGCTGCGGCGGGTGGATTCCAACTCGCTCGATCCGCTCGAACTCGACGCCGCCTCGCAGCTCGGCGTGCCAGGACTGATCGACGTGATCCGCAAGGGCGGCGTGGTGGTCGCCAACATGCCGGGCTCCGGCGTGATCGAATCCCGCGCGCTATTGGGATTTTTGCCGAGCCTGTCGCGCCGGCTGCTCGGCGAAGAGCTGAAAATGCCGCATATCGCCACCTGGTGGTGCGGCCAGAAGAACGCCCGCGAGGAAGTGTTGGCGCGGCTCGACGATTTCGCCATCGAAGGCGCCTATGGCGGCGCGGTGCCGGGCTTCCCCGGTCCCGGGCCGGTGCTCGCCGGCAATCTGTCCGCGGCCGAGCGCGACCGGCTGCGCAGCGCGATCGGCAACCGCGGCATCGATTATGTCGGCCAGGAGCTGGTCAGCCTGTCGACCACCCCGGTGTGGGACAATGGCAAGCTGGCGCCGCGGCCGTTCGTGCTGCGGGTGTTCGCCGCCGCCACCGCCGACGGCTGGACGGTGATGCCCGGCGGGTTCTGCCGGATCGCCGAGCGGCTGGATTCCCGCGCGGTGTCGATGGGGCAGGGCGCACGCGCCGCCGACGTCTGGGTGGTGTCGGAGAAGGCGGTCACCGCCTCGACGCTGCTGCCGACCGTCGACATGGTGCGGATCAAGCGGATCACCGGCTGGGTGCCGAGCCGCGCCGCCGACAATCTGTTCTGGCTCGGCCGTTACCTGGAGCGCGCCGAGGGCACGCTGCGACTGGTGCGCGCACTCAGCGTGCCGCAGCGCGATCCCGGCAAGGGTCCGCAGCATCATTCGCTGGAGCGGATCCAGCGGCTGCTGGTGACTTGGGGTGCGACCGCCTTGGGTGCCCGCGCCAATCCCTCGAAGATCGCCGCCGAGGCATTGCAGAACGACAAGGAATTCGGCTCGGCGTTGTCTTTGGTACGCGCCGCGCAGCGCAATGCCGCGTCCTTGCGCGAGCGGCTGTCGCCGGACGCCTGGCAGGTCATCACCCAGATGGCGGAGCGGCTGGCGCAGCCGGTGGAGGACGACGACGGCGTGGTCAGCGCCGCCGACCTGACGCTGCAGGAGCTGGCGAGCTTCGCCGGCCTCGCCCAGGAGAACATGAACCGCGCCGCCGGCTGGCGCTTCCTGAAGATGGGCCGCCGTATCGAGCGCGCCATCAATACCACGCGGTTTGCGCGACAATTCGCCTATGACGAGGCCAGCGCCGAAGATCTCGATATCCTGCTGACGCTGGTGGACTGCCAGATCACCTATCGGTCGCGCTATCTGGTCGGCGCGCTGCTGCCGCCGGTGCGCGATCTGGTGGTGCTCGATCCCTACAATCCGCGCTCGGTCGCGTTCCAGGTGCAGGAGCTCAACGACCACATCGCCAGCCTGCCGCCGCTGCGCGCTGGCGGGTTGATCGAGCGGCCGCAGCGGCTTGCGGTGGCGCTTCAGGCGGACATGATCACCGCGGAGGCGGCGACGCTCGACGGCAAAGCGCTGTTTGCGTTGGAGCAGGATCTGCTACAACTGGCCGACGCGATCGGCTCGCGCTACTTCCCGCATGGCGCCAGCGCGATGCGGCCGGAGAAGCTGATGGGGCTGGCGTGATCTACGATATCCGGCACCTCACCACCTATAGTTACGGCAGCGCGGTGACCTACGCGCGTTGTTCGCTGCGGCTGAAGCCGGTCAATGGCGACGGCCAGCAACTGATCTCGCACAGCGTGGAGATCAGGCCGCGGCCGATCAATCGCGCAAGCCGGCTGGATTTCTTCGGCACCGATACCGAAAGCGTGCTGATCGAAACCGCGCATCGCGTGCTGCGCATCGACTCCCGGTCGCGGGTCGAGGTCAACCGCGAGGCGCGTAGTCGCTCTGCCGACAGTCCGGCATGGGAAGACGTGCGCGAAGCCGCCTTTGCCTCGCCGAGCCTCGTCGCCGGCTCGCCGATCGGCTACGTGTTCGCCAGTCCGCTGGCGCCGATTGAACAGCCGGTCACCGACTACGCGGCGGCGAGTTTTTCCCGCGGCGAAGGGATTTTGCGCGGCGCGGTCGATCTGATGCATCGGATCCGCACCGGCTTCAAATATGATCCGAAGGCCACCGAGATTTCCACCCCACTGAAGGAAGTGTTCGAGAAGCGCCACGGCGTCTGCCAGGATTTTGCCCATGTGATGATCGCTGGGCTGCGCGGGCTCGGGCTGCCGGCCGCCTATGTCAGCGGCTATCTGCGCACCTATCCGCCGGCCGGCCAGCCGCGGCTGCAAGGCGCCGACGCCACCCACGCCTGGGTCGCGGTGTGGTGCGGCGAGCCGATCGGTTGGGTCGGCTTCGATCCGACCAACGACATTCTGGTCGAGAACGATCACATCGTGCTGGCGCAGGGCCGCGATTTTTCCGACGTCTCGCCGGTCGACGGGGTGATCGTCGGATCGCGGCGGCAGAAGCTCGGGGTCGCCGTCGACGTCGTGCCGGTCGAATGAGCAAAGCGGGCGGCGCGGCGGCGTACGACGTGATCATCCTCGGCGCCGGCGCCGCGGGGCTGATGTGCGCTGGCATCGCCGCCAAGCGCGGCCGCTCGGTGCTGGTGATCGAGCAGGGCCAGCATCCGGGCGAAAAGATCCGGATTTCCGGCGGCGGCCGCTGCAACTTCACCAATCTGCACACCACGCCGGCGAATTTCCAATCGCAGAATCCGCGGTTCTGCCGATCGGCGTTGAGCAGCTACACCCAGCACGATTTCATCGCGCTGGTTGAAAAACACGGCATCGCCTATCACGAGAAGACCCGCGGTCAATTGTTCTGCGACGGCTCGGCCAAGCAGATCATCGACCTGCTGCTGGCCGAAATGCGTGCCGGCGGGGCGCAAATCCGCTGCGGAATTCGCAGCCCACAGATTGCGAAGACCGCGGATGGTTTCACGCTCACGACCGATCACGGCCGGGTTTGTAGCCGCGCGCTGGCGATTGCCACTGGGGGGCCGTCGATCCCGAAGATCGGCGCCTCCGGCTTCGGCTACAAGGTGGCCGAACAATTCGGGCTTAGCATCGTGCCGCCGCGCGCCGCCTTGGTGCCGCTGACTTTCGCCCCGGCCGAACTCGCTCAATTCACCGAGCTCTCCGGCATCGCGGTCGACGCGGTGGTGAGTTGCGGCAAGACCAGATTCGACGAGGCGCTGCTGTTCACCCATCGCGGCCTGAGCGGGCCGGCGATCTTGCAAATCTCGTCCTATTGGCGCGACGGCGAGGAGATCGCGATCGACCTGGCGCCCGGCATCGACGTGCTTGCGGCCCTGAAAGCGGCGCGCCGCGTGCACCCGCGGCAGGAATTGGCGGCGGCGCTGGGCTCCCTGTTGCCGAAGCGGCTGGCGCAGGCGATCGCCGAGCGGCAGCAGCCGCCGGCGCGGATCGCCGACTGTTCCGACAAGGCGCTGGCGGCCGCCGCGGCCGACGTCAAGCAATGGCGGGTCAAGCCGAACGGCACCGAAGGCTACCGCACCGCCGAGGTGACGCTGGGCGGCGTCGATACCAGCGCGCTGTCGTCGAAGACGTTCGAAGCCCGCGCGGTGCCTGGCTTGTACTTCATCGGCGAAGTTGTCGACGTCACCGGCCAGCTCGGCGGCTTCAACCTCCAATGGGCCTGGTCGTCGGGCGCCGCCGCCGGCCGCGCGGTGTAGTTGGCGCGGTCGCGGTAATTGCGATCCGTCTGACCCTCGTTCCGTTCTCTGCACCTCACAAAGACCCTCGGTCATTCCGGGGCGCGAGCAGCTTTGGTTGCGAGTGAACCCGGAATCTCGCAACAGGCAGCCGCAGCGCGTCGTCGCGTCGCAAGATTCCGGGTTCGCTTGCGGCTATCGCCTCTCGCGCCCCGGAATGACGACCTTTGTTTGTATCGGGCGCATCGAATGATCCGGCCTGGAGTCACCGCAAGAAAGCGCAAACTGATCGATCAGTTGCTATTACCTAGGGTTTATACCAGTCCTGCTTTAACGCCTGATTGGTGTTCTTGTGAAAGTCTATGGCCGAGCGTGGCGGTGCGAACCGCCGCTGCATGAGTCATGGAGAATGAATGTGATGATGCGTCCCTCGCTGTTGCTGCGCTCCGCGCTTTTTGCCGCTGCCGTCCCGTTCGCGGCTTACGCCGCCGAAGGCGCCGGCAAGGACGACGCCGTGGCGATGGTGAAGAGCGCGGTCAACTTCATCAAGGCGCAGGGGCCGGACCAGGCCTATACGGCGATCAGCGACAAGACCGGCAAATTCGTCGCCGGCGACCTCTACGTCGTGGTCTATCAGCTCGACGGCAAGGTGCTGGCGCACGGCTCCAACCAGAAATTCGTCGGCAAGGACATGATCGACGCCCAGGACGTCGACGGCAAGCTGTATGTGAAGGAACGGGTCGAACTCGCCGCCAAGCAGCCGTCGTTCTGGCAGGATTATAAATTCGTCAATCCGGTCAGCAAGAAGGTCGAGCCGAAGCAGATGTATTGCGAGAAGTTGGACAACACCGCGGTCTGTGCCGGGATCTACAAGTAACCATGGCACCGTAAGTCCGCCGCAACGACCAGACCGAGCGAAGAGTGCCATGCTGAAGTTGATCAGGAACCTCGGTTTGCCGTGGAAGGTGCAGCTCGCCCCGGCTGTGCTGATCGTCGCGCTGGTGGCGGTCGGCCTCTACACCTTGCAGACGCTGAAGCTCAACCGGGCAAACGCCGACGCGCTGATCGCCGGACCCGTGCGGCAGTCCGAACTCGCCGGCGAACTGGATTCCACCTTGTGGGAAGCCCACGCCAAGCTGTATCGGCTGGCCGCGATGGCTTCCAACGAAACCGACGCCAGCAAGATTGCCGCCGCCTCCAAGGAGGCCACCGCGGCCGCCGCCAAGGTGCCGGGCGCGCTGCAGGCGATCGAAGGCGTGTTCGACCCCGCCACGGTCAAGCCCGAGGTGCTGACCAAGCTGAAGAGCGCGGTGGCGGGCTATCTCAAGCAATCCGGCGGCGCCATCGACATGGCCGACGGCGATCCCGGCTCGGCGATGATGTTCATCAAAGGCGCGGAGCGGCATTTCGGCGAGATCGATTCGTTGACCGACCAATTGACGCTGGCCAGCAACGAAAGCCGCGATCTCGAAGTGGCGCGTTCCGGCCTCCGGCTGGAGCAGCAGCAGTCCGTGCTGCTGGCGATCCTGGTGGCGGTGGCGCTCATCGGCGTGCTGGTCTCGTTCCTGATCGGCCGCGATATTTCCCGCCCGGTGGTGGTGATGGCGCGGGCGATGCGCGAACTCGCCAGTGGCAATTTCGCCGTGCAATTGCCCGGCCTCGATCGTCACGACGAGGTCGGCCAGATGGCCCGCGCCGTCGAGGAGTTCAAGATTCAGGCTTCCGCCAAGGCCGCGCGCGAGGTCGCCGAGCGCGAGGACAAGACCCGCGAATTGGCTGCCGCGCGTCGCGTCGAGCTGCACGATCTCGCCGAGCGTTTCGAAGCCGCGGTCGGCGAGATCATCGAAAACGTCGGCACCGCGTCGGGCGAATTGGAAAGCTCGGCGGTGGTTCTGGCGAAAAGCAGCGCCGCGACGCAGCAGCTCAGCACCGTGGTCACCGCGGCCTCGGAAGAAACCTCGAGCAATGTGCAATCGGTGGCCGACGCCACCGAGCAGATGGCGGCCTCGATCAGCGCGATCGGCAGCCAGGTGCAATTGTCCGGCAAGATCACCGACGAGGCGGTGCAACAGGCGCAACAGACCGACGCCCGTATCGCCAAGCTGGCGCTGGCCGCCGGCCGGATCGGCGACGTCACCGAGATGATCGCCAAGATCGCAGCGCAAACCAATCTGCTGGCGCTCAACGCCACGATCGAATCCGCCCGCGCCGGCGAGGCCGGTCGCGGCTTTGCCGTGGTGGCGCAGGAGGTCAAGGAGCTGGCGCAGCAGACCGCGCAGGCCACCGGCGAGATCAGCGCGCAGATCGCCGAGATGCAGGCCGCGACGGAGGAATCGGTGCTGGCGATCAAGGAAATCGGCGGCACCATCGCCCGGGTCTCGGGCATCGCCGCGACCATCGCGGCGTCGATCGAGGCGCAGGGCGCCGCCACCCGCGACATCGCCCGCAACGTGCAGCAGGCGGCGATCGGCACCACCCAGGTCGCCAACAATATCGGCGACGTCAGCCGCGGCGCCACCGACATCGGCTCGGCCTCCTCGCAGGTGCTGTCGTCGGCGCAGCTGTTGTCGAGCGAGAACAAGCGGCTGAAGGCCGAGGTGCACAAGTTCCTGGCGACCGTCAGGGTCGCCTAACGCGCGCTCCGATGATAGTTTGCGGCCAAGCCGTCGCGCGCGGGCGCGGCGGCCGGTTCGGAGCCGCCATGGTCTATCGCCACACCATCGATCATCACAGCTTTGTCTTCGCCGATCTGCGCGATCTGCTGGCCAAGGCGACGCCGGCGCGCTCCGGTGATCGTCTCGCCGGGCTCGCCGCCGACAGCGCCGAACAGATGATCGCCGCACGGATGGCGCTGGCCGAGCTGCCGTTGCGGCAGTTTCTCACCGAGGCGGTGGTGCCTTACGAGACCGACGAGGTGACGCGGCTGATCATCGATAGCCATGATGCCGCGGCGTTCGCGCCGATCGCGGCGCTGACCGTCGGCGGCTTTCGCGACTGGCTGCTGTCGGAGGCCACAACGCCCGCGGCGCTGGCCGGCATTGCGGCCGGGGTGACGCCGGAAATGGCCGCGGCGGCCGCCAAGCTGATGCGCAACCAGGATCTGATTCTGGTGGCGAAGAAATGCGCGGTGATCACCCGGTTTCGCAATACCATCGGACTGCCCGGCCGCATGAGCGTGCGGCTGCAACCGAATCATCCGTTCGACGACGAACGCGCGATCACCGCCTCGATCGTCGACGGGCTGCTGCTCGGATCGGGCGACGCCTGCATCGGCATCAATCCGGCCTGCGACGATCCGGCGGTGCTCGGCCGGCTGGTGCAACTGCTCGACGACGTGATCGGCCGGCTGCAGATCCCGACGCAGAGCTGCGTCTTGACCCACGTCACCACTACGCTGGCGCTGATCGAACAGGGCCTGCCGGTCGATCTGGTATTTCAGTCGATCGCCGGCACCGAGGCCGCCAACCGCAGCTTCGGCATCGACCTGGCGCTCTTGAAACAGGCGCATGATGCCGGGCTGTCGCTGGCGCGCGGCAGCGTCGGCAACAATGTGATGTATTTCGAGACCGGGCAGGGCTCGGCGCTGTCCGCCAACGCCCATCACGGCGTCGACCAGCAGACCTGCGAGGCTCGCGCCTATGCGGTGGCGCGCGCCTTCGATCCGCTGTTGGTCAACAGCGTGGTCGGTTTCATCGGGCCGGAGTACCTCGCCGACGGCAAACAGATCATCCGCGCCGGGCTGGAGGATCATTTCTGCGGCAAGCTGCTCGGCCTGCCGCTCGGCGTCGACATCTGCTACACCAACCACGCCGAGGCCGACCAGGACGACATGGATACTTTGCTGACCTGCCTCGCCGCCGCCGGCGTCACTTTCATCATGGGGATACCGGGCGCCGACGACGTGATGCTGAACTACCAGTCGACATCGTTCCACGATGCGCTCTATGTCCGCGAGCTGTTCGGGCTCAAGCGCGCGCCGGAATTCGACGCCTGGCTGCAGCGCAGCGGGCTCGCCGGCGCGGATTTCCGGCTCACCGAGCCCGAACTGCTGCTGCCGGAATTCGCCGCGCGGCTGATCGCCTGACGGCAGCCGGCGCATTGAACCGCAGCCGTCGCAGTCGCGACTGACGCAACGATGCCGCCATAATCTTGAGGAATTTCTGGCCCAGTCTGGGCAGCCATGCTTAATTACGGTGGCTCAGCGGTTCTCGATGCGTGGAACGGTTCGGCACACTGCGGATTGCCTTGGCGTCAAGCATTTGCCACCTCTCCCAAGACTCGCGAGAATCGCGCTGGACGAACCGGGAGTTGCCGCGGGTCGATGAGTTTGTTGCAGGGGGAGTCCGATGAGAGCTGAAGGTGGCCAGACGGCCCGACGCATCCTGTGCGTGTTTCCGCGTTACACCTCCTCATTCGGCACCTTCGAACACGCCTATCCGCTGACCGACGGGGTGCAGGCGTTCATGCCGCCGCAGGGCATTCTGGTGATCGCGGCCTATCTGCCGGAGAACTGGGAGGTCCGCTTCGTCGACGAAAACATCCGCGTCGCCTCGGCGGAGGATTTCCAATGGGCCGAGGCGGTGTTCGTCTCCGGCATGCACATCCAGCGCAACCAGATGAACGACATCTGCCGGCGCGCCCACGCCTATGATCTCGCGGTGGCGATCGGCGGCCCCTCGGTCAGCGCCTGTCCGGATCATTATCCGAGCTTCGATTATCTGCACATCGGCGAGCTCGGCGACGCCACCGATCAATTGATCGCGCGGCTGGCGCGCGATCCGTCGCGGCCGGATCAGCAGGTGGTGCTGCAGACCGAAGACCGCCTCGACATGACGCTGTTTCCGATCCCGGCCTATGAGCTCGCCGAATGCGGCAAGTATTTCCTCGGCAGCGTGCAATATTCCAGCGGTTGCCCGTATCAATGCGAGTTTTGCGACATTCCAGGACTCTACGGCCGCAATCCGCGGCTGAAGACCCCGGAGCAGATCGTCACCGAACTCGACCGCATGCTGGAATGCGGCATCCAGGGCTCGGTGTATTTCGTCGACGACAATTTCATCGGCAACCGCAAGGCCGCGCTCGACTTGCTGCCGCATCTTGTCGAATGGCAGAAGCGGACCGGGTTTTCGATCCGGCTGGCCTGCGAGGCCACGCTGAATATCGCCAAGCGGCCGGAAATCCTGCAATTGATGCGCGAGGCCTATTTCGTCACGGTGTTCTGCGGCATCGAGACCCCGGAGCCCGAGGCGCTGCGGGCGATGCACAAGGACCACAACATGATGGTCCCGATCATGGAGGCGATCGAGACGCTGAACGGTTACGGGCTCGAGGTGGTATCGGGAATCATTCTCGGGCTCGACACCGACAAGCCGGAGACCGGCGCCAATCTGCTGCACTTCATCGCGCAGTCGCAGATCCCGCTGCTCACCATCAATCTGTTGCAGGCGCTGCCGAAGACGCCGCTGTGGGACCGGCTGGAGCGCGAGCATCGCCTGGTCGTCGACGAGGATCGCGATTCCAACGTCGATTTCCTGCTGCCCTATGACGACGTGGTGGCGACCTGGAAGGACTGCATGGCGGAGGCCTATCAGCCGGACAAGCTGCTGGCGCGCTTCGAATATCAAATCCAGCACACCTACGGCAACCGGCGCCCGCTGCCGGCGTCGCCGCAGCGCGCGTCATGGGCCAACATCAAGCGCGGCCTGATCATGCTGCGCAACGTGCTCTGGCAGGTCGGCGTCAAGGGCGATTATCGGCGGGCGTTCTGGAAGTTTGCCTGGCAGCGGCTGCGCCGCGGCGAGATCGAGCATTTTCTCAGCGTCATCTTGGTGGCGCATCATCTGATCGTGTACGCCCGCAAAGCCTGCATCGGGCAGGCCGCCGCATCGAATTATTCACTGCGGCTCAGCCAGGCCTCGGTGCCTGCCGAATGAAACGCCTGCGATGACCACGCAACCGCCGCCCTCTCCGCTGCCATCGCTGCGCGACCTGCGCCGGCTGACGCCCGCGCGGGTCGGGCTCGGCCGCGCCGGCGGCAGCCTGCCGACCCAGGCGTTGCTGGACTTCACCCTGGATCATGCCCGCGCCCGCGACGCGGTGCATTCGGCGTTCGACAGCGAACGGCTCGCCGCCGAGCTTTCGGCGTTGGGGCTTGCGAGCTGCGAGGTGTCGAGCCGCGTCCGCGGCCGCCACGATTATCTGGTGCGGCCCGACCTTGGCCGGCAACTCGACCCGGCGTCGCGCGATGTGCTTGCGGCGTTTGGCGGCGCTTGCGACCTGGCGCTGATGGTCGGCGACGGATTGTCGCCCACCGCGGTCAACGCCCGCGCCGTCGAGGTGGTGCGCGCGTTGCTGCCGCGGCTGGCTGCGGCGCAAATCCGACTCGGCGCGGTGGCGGTGGCGACCGGTGCGCGGGTGGCGCTCGGCGACGAGATCGGCGTGCTGCTCGGGGCGCGGATGGTGCTGGTGCTGATCGGCGAACGGCCGGGAATGTCGGCGCCGGCCAGCATGGGTGCCTATCTGACCTTCGGGCCGCGGCCGGGGCTCACCGATGCCGAACGCAACTGCGTCTCCAATATTCACGCCGCCGGCATCAGCAATGACGAGGCGGCGTTCAAGATCGGCTGGCTGGTGCGTGAGAGTTTTGCGCGGCAGATCTCCGGCGTCGCGCTGAAGGACGACAGCGCCTTGCAGGGACCTGACGCCGCCACGCCCCTGGTCGAGCGCAGGTGACAAACCTCGCTGCCCCATGCGGCCGGCGCCGCGCCGCCTGCTTGCCGGACCTGATCGACACCTGCTAGACCGTGTCGTGGCGTTTTATCGCTTGTTTTCAAGGACTAACGCGGGTTCGGCGGCGTCGCATTGATGCCCCGAAAAGCTGCTAGGTCGCAGACGCCGACAGGACGGGATAGTGTATGCTTGATAAGAACGCCAACGGATCCGACGTTGAGGAATTGAAGCGCCGGTCGGTCAGCATCGCCTTCGGCATCGAGCGGCTGGGGCTGATCGCGGTGAAGACCCCGATCCTGTCCTGCATCATTCTGCTGGCCCTGGTGGTCGCCGCGATCTTCGGCATCGAGCGGATCAAGATCGACGATTCGCTGAGCCAGTTGTTTCGCTCCAATTCCAAGGAATATCGCCAGTACGAGGAAGTCACCAAGCGCTTTCCCTCCACCGAATTCGACGTGCTGGTGGTGGTCGAAGGCAAGACGCTGCTGGAACGCGACAACCTGGAAAAAGTCCGCGACCTCGTCACCGACCTGCAACTCGTGGAGGGCACGCGAGGCCTGATCTCGCTGTTTTCGGCGCGGCAGGCGCCGGCGCCCGGCAAGCTGCCGGCGGCGCTGTTTCCTAACGAATTGCCCGAGGGCGCCGACTACGCCAAATTCATCGAGACCGTGAAGAGCAACGAAATCATCCGCGGCAAGCTGTTGTCGGAAGATGGCACGCTGGCGCTGATCGTGCTGTCGCTCGATCCCGAGGTGGTCGGCAACAACCGGCTCAACAAAACCGTCGGCGAAATCCGCAAGATCATGACCGACGATCTCGCCGACACCGGACTGTCCAAGCAATTGTCCGGCGTGCCGGTGATGCAGCTCGAAATCCGCAACGCGGTCGAGCGCGACGGGCTTATCTACAACGTCGCGGGCATTTTGGCCGGCTGCCTGATCGCGATCATCTTCTTCCGCAAGGTGTCGTTCATGATCGTGGCGGCGTTTCCGCCGCTGTTGGCGATCCTGCTGGCGCTCGGCGTATTGGGCTGGGCCGGTTTCAGCCTCAACATGTTTCTCAACGTGATGACGCCGCTGATCATGGTGATCAGCTTCTCGGATTCGATGCAGCTGACCTTTGCCGCGCGCGATCGATTGCTGGCCGGCGAGGATCGCTTCACGGCGTTTCGCAACGCCGTGCTGGTGGTCGGGCCGGCCTGCGTCTTGACCCATGCCACCGCCGGAATTTCGTTTCTGGCGTTGCAGTTCTCGGATTCCGACCTGATCCGCGCGTTCGGCGAGGCTGGGCTCGCCGCCACCGTCATCGCGCTGATCGCGGTGTTGTCGCTGGTGCCGGTGTTCGGCGTGCTGTTGGTGCGCAACGAGCAGGTGTTCGCCGCGAAATTCCAGGCTGCCGACGCCGGCGTCAACGCGCTGCGGCGGTTCTGCTACTGGATCGCGGTGCGGATGGTCGGCCGCCCCGGGCTGTTCAGCCTGATCGCGGTGATCGTGGTCGGCGGCCTGGCGGTGATCTATGCCAATCTGGAGCCGCGCTATCGGCTGGCCGATCAGGTGCCGGACAAGCAGCAGGCGGTCGAGGCCTCCGGTCGGCTCGACGCCAAGCTCACCGGCGCCAACCCGATCGACATCCTGGTCGAATTCCCCAAGGGCGAGACGCTGTATTCGCCGGAAACCCTGCAGACCATCGCCGACGTCCACGCCATGGTGGAAAAGCAGGCCGGCGTCGGCAACGTCTGGTCGCTGGAAACCCTGCGGCGCTGGCTCGCCGAGAAGGCCGGCAGCTCCGACGTCGCGACGCTGCAGCAATACGTCAACGTGATCCCGGAGCATCTGGTGCGCCGCTTCATCTCCGCCGACCAGACCGCGGTGGTGGTGTCCGGGCGGGTGCCGGACCTCGACTCCAGCGAAATCCTGCCGGTGGTGGAGAAGCTCGACACATCGCTCGACGCGGTGCGCAGCAAACACCCCGGCTATGAGGTGGCGGTCACCGGGCTGTCGGCGATCGCGGCGCGCAACTCGGCCAACATGATCCAGAAGCTCAATCGCGGCCTGACCATCGAATTCGCGCTGGTCGCGGTGTTCATCGGGCTGGCGTTCCGCTCCTTCGTGGTGATGTTCGCCTGCATCCTGCCCGGCATCTTCCCGGTGGTGCTGTCCGGCACCGTGCTGTGGGCACTCGGCGAGGGGCTGCAATTTGCCAGCGTGGTGGCGCTGACGGTGTCGTTCGGGCTGGGCCTTTCCGCCACCATCCACTTCCTCAACCGCTTGCGGCTGGAGGACCGCCCCGGCGTCGGCTCGGCGCAGGCGGTGGAGCGCGCCACGGTGCTGGTCGGTCCGGCTTTGATCCTGACCACGGTGGTCTTGGCCTGCGGCCTGGTGGTGACGGTGTTTTCCGATCTGCCGTCGCTGCGGCTGTTCGGCTGGCTGAGCGCCTTTGCGATGGTCGCAGCATTGGTCGCGGATCTGTTCATCCTGCGGCCGACCGCGATGTTCCTGATCACGCTGTCGCAGCGGCTCAGCGCCGCGATGCATCGCAGCCCGAAGCCCGGCCAGCTGTAAACGTCGCGCCGCAAGGCAAAACAAAAGCGCGGCCGAGAAAGACGACCACGCCAATCTCGACCGCGCTTTCAGATCGTCGGAGCACGGCGCCGGGAGATTCCCCGCGCGGCGCGGCCGGCTTAGCTGCGCACCATGCTGATGTTGACGCCGCGGATCTCGCCCTTCGAGCTGATCGAGACCTGCTGCTTGTTGCCGCGCGAGGTCAGCGTCAGGTTGGCGGCGAAGCCCGCGGCTTCGACGAACACCTCGATCTGGCCGCCGCCGGCGCGGCCCTGCAGATTGCCGTTGATGTTGCGGCTGGCCTCGGTCCAGGTGCCGGACACGTTGCCGCCCTGGCTGATCACCCGGCTGCTGAGATCGAATTTGTAGCTGTCGGAGGCGCAGCGCAGGGTCTGGTTCAAGCCCTGACCGCCGCCGCCGACACTATAGGTCGCCCGGCAACGAATCCGCTCGTTGGTGCCGTCCGACAGCGAGACCGTTCCGGTGCCGGACCAGACCCCGTCAAATCCCGCGAAAGGGCCGCCCGATTGCGCCTGGCTCGCTGAAGCCGACAGCACGAGCGCCACGGCGACGCCGGCGGCCTTCAGCGCGGGCATGGAGAATCCGGAGCGAAGCAGTCTCATATTTCGTTACCTCTGAAAATTGCCGTTCCCGCGAGGGAGGTTCGCCGTACCCGTGAGCGTTAGTCGGGACGAAGATGGTTTGGTTCAAGCCCATATAAGTAGGGTCGCGTCCCGCGCAACGCCAGATGCGCGGGGATGCGCCGCATCGCGCAGGCCGCGCGATCAGATTCGCGGATGCAGTTTGACGCAAAACCAGCCGTCAGGTTCCGTTGCGCCGCAAACTCATTCAAATTTGCAAGGCCGCAACGCTCGGCCGCCTTGTCACTGGCGAAAGCTGTCTGATTTTGACGGCGCCGCAAATTTGGCCGCATTTGCAGGCGCATCTGCTTGCGAACCGTCCCCAAGACGGGTTTACCGCAAGGGCAGATCCGCGTAAGCGTCCTCGGCCCGTGAACGACGTCCGGCCTTGATGCGACCAGCGCTGGCTCAGCGCGCGTGTCATCGGTGGACGAACGTCGTCTGCGCGGCAGGCCGCGCATTTTGGGTCTGCACTGCGATGATCCGCTGGTTATGGAATTCCTCTCTGCCCCACCGTGAAGGACACCAATGCCGAAATTTATTCTTGCACTGACCTTGCTGCTCGTTGCCATTTCCAGCGCCGATGCCCAGCAACAACGCAGCGGCACCAAAGAGGAGCAGGAAGCCTGCTCGCGCGACGTCACCCGGTTCTGCCGGCCGCTGATGGATCAGGGTGACTTCGTCATTCTGGCGTGCCTGCAGCAGAACCGGCCGAAGCTGACCAAGGCCTGCAACCAGGTGTTGCTCAACCACGGCCAATAAGCCCGGCGTTTCACCCGGCTGCCGCGTCGCGCGGCAGTCCGGGAAATCCCCGGAACCGGCACCAAGCCTTAGATATCGTTGGTGAAGCCGGCGATTTTCCCTTATATGGCGTCGCGATCGTCCCGCTCCCGGGCTTGGCCAGGGAGCGATGGCGCGCGGCGTCACCCCTGTTTTGAGCGAGTTACCCGTCCCGATGACCACCGCGAGCGAGCTGCGATCCGGCAAGACCCACAAGGACGAGAATTTTCCGGTGGCCTCGTGGATCATCCATCCGCGGCACCGCGCGCTGATCCTTTCGTTCTATAATTTTGTCCGCACCGCGGACGACATCGCCGACCACGCCGAGCTCAGCGATCAGGCCAAGCTCGGCTATCTCGATCTGATGGAAGCCGAGCTGCTCGGGCAGGGCGACAGCCAGAAGGAAGCGGTCGATCTGCGCCGCGCGCTGGCGGCGCGGGCGATGCCGCCGCGCCACGCGCTCGACGTGCTGACCGCGTTCCGCATGGACGTCACCAAATCGCGCTACGAGACCTGGGACGAGGTGATCCATTATTGCCGCTATTCCGCCATGCCGGTCGGCCGCTTCATGCTCGACGTCCATGGCGAGAGCCGCGCGACCTGGGCGGCGTCGGACGCTTTGTGCGCCGGCTTGCAGATCAACAACCACCTGCAGGACTGCGGCAAGGACTACAGGGCCCTCAACCGGGTCTATCTGCCGCGCGACGCGCTGGCGGAGGCCGGCGCTACGGTGGAACAGTTGGCGCAGCCGCACGCCTCGGCGGCGTTGCTAAAATGCCTGCACGCGCTGGCGCTGCGCACCGAGACCCTGCTCGACGAGGCCAGATCGCTCAGCGCCGAGATCAAAGATGTCCGGCTCGGGCTCGAGGTCGCGGTGATCCAGGCGTTCGCCGACAAGATCGTCGGGATGCTCAAGGTCCGCGATCCGCTCTGCGACAATGTCCACCTCAAGCCGCTTGATCTGGCACTGTCCAGCGCCGGCGGGATTTCCGCGGAACTGATCCGCCGCACCCTCGGTCGCCGCGCGGCCGCCAAACCGGCGCCGCGGGCATGAACCAGCAAGCCACAGCCACCCCCGCGAAGCATCAGGGCGTCGCGATGAGCAGCTCGTTCTATGCCGCGATGCGCATCCTGCCGCGTGAACAGCGCGAGGCGATGTTTCAGGTCTACAGTTTCTGCCGCTATGTCGACGACATCGCGGATTCCGACGGCCCGCGGCCGCAGCGGCTCGCCGATCTGCAGCAATGGCGCGACGACATCGACGCGCTGTATCGCGGCACTCCGCCGGCGCGGCTGCGCGACTATCTGGCTTCGCTGCAGCGCTTCGGGCTGAAGCGGCAGGATTTCCTCGACATCATCGACGGCATGGAAATGGACGTGCCGGCCGACATCCGTGCGCCGGACGAGGCGACGCTCGACCTGTATTGCGACCGCGTCGCCAGCGCGGTCGGCCGGCTGTCGGTGCGGATCTTCGGCCTGCCGGAGAATGACGGCATTTCGCTCGCGCATCATCTCGGCCGCGCGCTGCAACTGACCAACATTCTGCGCGACATCGACGAGGACGCCGGGATCGGCCGGCTGTATCTGCCGCGCGAAGGCCTGCTCGCCGCCGGCATCACCAGCACCGATCCGCAGGTGGTGATCGCCGAGCCGGCGCTGCCCAAGGTCTGCGTGCCGCTGGTGGCGCGGGCGCAGGCTCATTTCAAGCGCGCCGACGAGGTGATGAACCGCAATCCGCGCCGCGTGGTCCGGGCGCCGCGGATCATGTCGAAATACTATCACTCGATCCTGCAACTGTTGATCGCGCGCGGATTCGACCTGCCGCGCGCGCCGGTGAAACTCGGCAAGGCCTCGCGGATCGCGATCCTGCTGCAATACGCGATCATCTGATGCCCAAGACCTTGCATAAGACCGTGCATATCATCGGAGCGGGAATCTCGGGCCTGTCGGCCGCGATCCGCCTCGCCAAGGCTGACTACCAGGTTCACGTCCACGAGGCGATGCAGCAGGCCGGCGGCCGCTGCCGCTCGTATTTCGACGCCGCGACCGGGCTCACCATCGACAACGGCAATCACCTGCTATTGTCCGGCAACAGCGCCGCGGTCGGCTATGCGCGTTCGATCGGCACTGAGGCCGGGCTGGTCGGCCCCGCCACCGCGCAGTTTCCCTTCGTCGATCTCGCCAATGACCGGCGCTGGACGTTGCAGCTCGGCGACGGCCGGCTGCCGCTGTGGGTGCTCGACGAAGCGCGCCGGGTGCCGGGCACCAAGCTGCGCGACTATCTGGCGCTGATGCCCTTGATCTGGGCGCCGACCAGCCGGCTGGTCGGCGATGCGATCCGCTGCGACGGCCCTCTGTATCGCAACCTGGTGCAGCCTTTGCTGTTGGCCGCGCTCAACGTCGATCCGCCGGAAGGCTCGGCGGGTCTCGCCGGCGCCGTGGTGCGCGAAACGCTTTTGGCCGGCGGCAAGGCCTGCCGGCCGCTGATCGCGCGCGACGGCTTGAGCGCGGTCTTGGTCGAGCCCGCGGTGGATCAGTTGCGCAGCGCCGGCGCCGGCGTGCAATTCGGCCACGAATTGCGCAAACTCAGCTTTGTCGACGGCAAGGTCAGCGGCTTGGATTTCGGCGACGACAGCATCGCGCTTGGCCCCGATGACGCCGTGGTGCTGGCGGTGCCGCCGCGGCCGGCGGCGTCGCTGCTGCCGGGCCTGAAAACGCCGGGCAAATATCGCGCGATCGTCAACGCGCATTTCAACTATGCGCCGCCGCCCGGCCAGCCGGCGCTGGTCGGCGTGGTCGGCGGCCTCGTGGAATGGCTATTCGCATTTCCGAACCGGCTCTCGGTCACCATCAGCAATGGCGACCGGCTGGTCGAACTGCCGCGCGAGCAACTCGCCCAGGACATCTGGCGGGAGATCTGTACGCTGACCGGGATCGCGGCCGAGCTGCCGCCGTGGCAGATCGTGCGCGAGCGCCGCGCCACCTTCGAGGCGACGCCTGCGCAGAACGCGTTGCGCCCGGGGCCGGTCACGGCGTGGAAGAATCTGATTCTTGCCGGCGACTGGACCGATACCGGGCTGCCGGCGACGATCGAGGGATCGGTGCGCTCGGGCAACCGTGCGGCTGACCTCGTGCAGGCGGCCGGCCGAAGCTGAGCGCCCGAAACGGCGCCGCCCTGGCAACAATGAGTCGAGTAGTTACGGAGACCACGAGCCAATGCAGTCCGGGATTCACAAGCAGCCGATGAGGGACGGCGACACGCTCGATGCCAGCATCGCGGCTGCGACCAACGCCTTGCTGAGCTATCGGCAGGCCGACGGCCACTGGGTGTTCGAACTCGAGGCCGACTGCACGATTCCGGCAGAATACGTGCTGCTGCGGCACTATCTCGGCGAGCCGGTCGATGTCGCGCTGGAAGCCAAGATCGCCAACTATCTGCGGCGGGTGCAGGGCGCCCATGGCGGCTGGCCGCTGGTGCATGACGGCGAATTCGACATGAGCGCCAGCGTCAAGGGCTACTTCGCGCTGAAGATGATCGGCGACGATATCGACGCGCCGCATATGGCGAGGGCCCGCGAGGCGATCCGCTCGCGCGGCGGCGCGATCCACAGCAACGTGTTCACCCGCTTTTTGCTGTCGATGTTCGGCATCACCACCTGGCGTAGCGTGCCGGTGCTGCCGGTCGAGATCATGCTGCTGCCTATGTGGTTTCCGTTCCATCTCAACAAGATTTCCTACTGGGCGCGCACCACCATCGTGCCGCTGATGGTGCTGGCGGCGCTGAAGCCGTGCGCGGTCAACCGGCTCGAGATCGGGCTGGACGAACTGTTCCTGCAGGATCCGAAGTCGATCAAGATGCCGGCCAAGGCGCCGCATCAGGGCTGGGCGCTGTTCAAGCTGTTCGCCGGCATCGACGCGGTGTTGCGGACCATCGAGCCGTGGTTCCCGAAGCGGCTGCGCCAGCATGCGATCAAACAGGCGGTGGCGTTCGTCGAAGAGCGGCTGAACGGCGAGGACGGGCTCGGCGCGATCTATCCGCCGATGGCCAACACCGTGATGATGTACAAGGTGCTGGGCTTTCCCGAGGATCACCCGCCGCGCGCGATCACAAGGCGCGGCATCGACAAGCTGTTGGTGATCGGCGACGACGAAGCCTATTGCCAGCCTTGCGTCTCGCCGGTGTGGGACACCGCGCTGACTTGCCACGCGCTGCTGGAATCCGGCGACGAACAGGCCCGCGTGCCGGCGCGCAACGGTTTGGACTGGCTGCTGCCCAAGCAGGTGCTCGACCTCAAGGGCGACTGGGCGGTGAAGCGGCCGCAGCTGCGCCCCGGCGGCTGGGCGTTCCAGTACAACAACGCGCATTATCCGGATCTCGACGACACCGCGGTGGTGGTGATGGCGATGGACCGCTGGCGCCGCGCCGCCGGCAGCCGCGACTATGACGAGGCGATCGCGCGGGCCCGCGAATGGATCGAGGGCATGCAGTCGGACGACGGCGGCTGGGCCGCCTTCGACGTCAACAATCTGGAATATTATCTCAACAACATCCCGTTCTCCGACCATGGCGCGATGCTCGACCCGCCGACCGAGGACGTCACCGCGCGCTGCGTCTCGATGCTGGCGCAGCTCGGCGAGACCGTGGCGAGCAGCAAGGCGGTCGCCGACGGCGTCGCCTATCTGCGCCGCACCCAATTGCCGGACGGCTCCTGGTATGGCCGCTGGGGGCTGAATTACATCTATGGAACCTGGTCGGTGCTGTGCGCGCTGAACGCCGCCGGGCTCGACCATCAGGATCCGGTGATTCGCCGAGCGGTGGCGTGGCTGACGTCGATCCAGAACCCGGATGGCGGCTGGGGCGAGGGCGCCGAGAGCTACCGGCTGGATTACAAGGGATATGTGCAGGCCCCGACCACCGCCTCGCAGAGTTCATGGGCGCTGCTGGCGCTGATGGCGGCCGGCGAGGTCGACTCCGCCGCCGTGGCCCGCGGGGTGCAGTACCTAAAAAGCACACAGACCGGAAAAGGACTGTGGGATGAGCAACGATATACCGCTACGGGCTTTCCGCGGGTGTTTTATTTGCGTTATCATGGCTATGCGAAGTTCTTTCCGCTGTGGGCGCTGGCGCGGTATCGAAACCTGAGGAGCACCAACAGTAAGGTGGTAGGGGTCGGGATGTGATTTTGGGGGCGGGGGACCGTTCGTCCGCGGGCAATTCGTTTGATCCGCGGCCGGTGTTGATCGTGACTGGTTTGGTGCAGGAAGCCCGGATCGCAGCGGGCCCGGGACTGACCGTCATCTGCAGCAGTAGCGATCCCAAGCAATTGCGGGTGCTGCTGGCGGGCTTCGACCCGACCACGATCCGCGGCGTGGTCAGCTTCGGCGTCGCCGGCGGCCTCGACCCGAAACTCAAATCCGGCGACATCGTGGTGGCGACCGAAGTCATGGCGGGCGACCGCCGTTGGCTCACCGCGCTGGAGTTCAGCGAGGAATTGCTGGCCGGCATCGGCATCGGCGGCCGCCGGGTGATTCGCGGCGGCCTCGCCGGGGCCGAAAAGGTGATCGGCGCGCGCGCCGCCAAGGCCGCGCTGCATTCCGAGACCGGAGCCGCGGCGGTCGACATGGAAAGCCATATCGCCGCCGCCTATGCCGACAAATCCGGACTGCCGTTCGCCGCGCTGCGGGTGATCAGCGACCCCGCCAGCCGGGCGCTGCCGACGCTGGTGTCGACCGCGATCAAGCCAAATGGCGATATCGACGTCGCCAAGGTTCTGCGCGGCATTGCGCGGAACCCGGCGACCATCAAGGCCCTGGTGTCGACCGGGATCGACTTCAATCGCGCCCTGCGCAGCCTACGCGGCTGTCGAGGACTGATGCTTGACGTCGGCGGCCTCGTCACGGCGGATCTCTGACAGCCGCTTCTGCACTTCTTCCGAGAAGATGTACTGCGCCGGACGCTGCTGCGACAGATCGATCTCCGGCGCCATCGGCCCCTCGGTGCGAATGCCGCGGATCGACACCCACAGCGCCTTCAACGGATTGACCAGCGAGGCATTCGCCGCGGTCGGCTCGTAGCCGCAATGCGCCATGCAGTCGGCGCACTTCTCATACTTGCCGGTGCCGTAGCTGTCCCAGTCGGTGGTCTCCATCAGTTCCTTGAAGGTCGCGGTGTAACCCTCGCCGAGCAGATAGCAGGGCTTCTGCCAGCCGAAGATGTTGCGCGCCGGCATGCCCCAGGGGGTGCATTCGTAGGACTGGTTGCCGGCCAGGAAGTCCAGGAACAGCCCGGAATGCATGAAGTTCCACTTCTTGCCCTTGCCCAGCGCGAACACGTCGCGGAACAGGTTCTTGGTCTTGGTGCGGTTCAGGAAGTGCTCCTGATCCGGCGCCCGCTCATAGGCGTAGCCCGGCGACATCGAGACGCCGACGCCGAGTTCGGTGGTGAAGTCCATGAACTTGGCGATGTCCGCGGCGGAATGGCCGTCGAACACGGTGGCGTTGACGTTGACCGTGAAGCCCTTGGCCTTCGCCGCCTTGATCGCCGACACCGCGCGGTCGAACACGCCGTCCTGCGACACCGCCTTGTCGTGATGCTCCTTCAGGCCGTCGAGATGCACGGAGAAGAACAGATAGGGCGAGGGCTCGAACAGGTGCAGCTTCTTCTCGAGCAGCAGCGCGTTGGTGCACAGCGAGACGAATTTCTTGCGCGCCACCAGGCCGCGGACGATCTCGCCGATCTCCTTGTGGATCAGCGGCTCGCCGCCCGGGATCGCCACCATCGGCGCGCCGCATTCCTCGGCGGCATCCCAGCATTCCTGCGCGGTCATGCGGCGATTGAGAATGGCGTCGGGATAGTCGATCTTGCCGCAGCCGACGCAGGCCAGATTGCAGCGGAACAACGGCTCCAGCATCAGCACCAGCGGGTAGCGCTTGCGGCCGAGCATCTTCTGCTTGATCAGGTAGCCGCCGATCCGCAGCTCTTTGAAAAACGGGATTGCCATTACTAGTCTTTTCTTTCCTGGAATTGATTTTCAGGGGAGTGCTTCAGGCCGGGGCCAACTCGGCCGGCAGGAGAAACTCGATGTTTTCTTCACGCCCGGGCAACACCGACACCACGACGGGTCCGATCCGCCGCAGCGCTTCGATTACGTCATCGACCAGAACCTCGGGGGCCGATGCGCCGGCGGTGATCCCCACCGCCTTGACGCCGTTCAGCCAGTCCGGATTGAGCTCGCTGCCGTCGGCAATCAGGTAGCTTGGAATTCCGACCTCGGTGCCGATCTCGCGAAGCCGGTTGGAATTGGAACTGTTGGTGGCGCCCACCACCAGGATGAGATCAACCAGTTTGGAGAGATCTCTTACCGCGGATTGGCGATTTTGTGTCGCATAGCAGATATCCCGGATGTCGGGTCCCTGGATGTCGGAGAACCGCTGAGCCAGCGCGGCGATGATGTCCTTGGTGTCGTCGACGCTGAGTGTGGTCTGGGTGATGTAGGCGACCGGGGTGTCGGCCGGCAGCGTCAGCGCGGCAACATCCTCGACGTTCTGCACCAACAGCACCGGCCCGGACACCTGGCCCATGGTTCCCACCACCTCGGGATGGCCGGCATGGCCGATCAGGATCAGCGCGCGGCCCTTCGACATATAGCGCTTGCCCTGATTGTGGACCTTGGTGACCAAGGGGCAGGTGGCGTTGAGCACCGGCAACCCGCGCGCTGCGGCCTCTTCCTCGACGCTGCGCGCCACGCCATGGGCGCTGAACACCGTCACCGCCTTCGGCGGAACCTCGGAGAGGTCTTCGACGAAGATCGCGCCCTTGGCCTTCAGGCTTTCGACGACGTATTTGTTGTGCACAATTTCGTGTCGCACATAGACCGGGGGGCCATATTTCTCCAGCGCGCGTTCCACGATCTCGATCGCGCGCACCACGCCGGCACAGAATCCGCGCGGCTGCGCCAGAAAAACCTCAAGGGGGCGAACATTATACAAGGGCACCGTCCTGATTTGTGCGTGCGGTGAAAACTAAACCACCAACCTTACCACGGTACGGCTGGTGTGGTGTGCCGTCGACATATACGGTCCCCGCCGCGATTCAACGCGGTTGGCAACCGAGCCTCAAGCGATTAATTCGGCAGCAGCGATCCGTCCGATCGTCTTAAGCCATTTTGTCGCGTCATTGAAGGCAAGACTTCGCGGAGCCGGAGCGGCTTTTGGAACTGCGATAGATCAGGCGCATTTTAGGCGAGCCGAGAGCAATAGAAAGAGAAAAAGTGCTGACAAGTCTTGTCGTATCCATTGTCAAAGCTTGCACCCGCTTCGCCGCTTTTACTGTCCTGATCGCAATAATCCTTGCGATCGCCGCGGGGGTCTACACCGCGCGGAATTTCGGCATCAACACCGACATCAACCGGCTGATTTCCCCGGACCTCGACTGGCGCAAGCGCGATATCTCCTTCGACAAGGCTTTCGACCAGGAGCGCCTGATTCTGGCCGTGGTGGATGCGCCGACGCCGGAATTCGCGAACGCCGCGGGGAACGCTCTTACCGAGAAATTATCTCAAAATAACAAAGACTTCGACTCGGTGCAGCGGCTCGGCGGCGGAGAGTTTTTCGACAAAAACGGACTGTTGTTTCTGCCGACCAAGGAGGTCGCCGAATTGACCGGCCAGTTCCAGCAGGCGGCCCCGCTGTTGGAAATCATGGCCGGCGACCCCAGCCTACGCGGCCTGACCGGCGCGCTGGAAACCGGCCTGGCCGGCGTCAAGCGCGGCGAAATCACGCTCGATGGCACCGCCAAGCCGTTCACAACCATCGCCGAGACCATCGAGACCGTGCTGAAGACCGGCTCGGGCTACTTTTCCTGGCGCGGGCTGGCCAGCCCGAACCCGCTGACCGACAGCGACCGCCGGGCCTTCATCGAGGTCAAGCCGGTGCTCGACTTCCAGGCGCTGCAGCCCGGCAAGACCGCGACCGATGCGATTCGCAAGGCGGCCGAGGATCTCAACCTCGCCGGGGAGTACGGCGCGCGGGTCCGGCTCACCGGCCCGGTTCCGATCGCCAACGAGGAATTCGCCACGGTGCAGGAGGGTGCGCTGGTCAACGGCGTCGGCACCGTGTTGGTGGTGTTGCTGATCCTGTTCCTGGCGCTGCATTCGCCGAAGATCATCTTCGCGGTGTTCGTCAACCTGTTCGTCGGGCTGTCGATCACCACCGCGGTGGGGCTGATGATGGTCGGATCGCTCAACCTGCTGTCGATCGCCTTCGCGGTGCTGTTCGTCGGGCTCGGCGTCGACTTCGGCATCCAGTTCAGCGTCCGCTATCGCTCGGAACGCTACAAGAGCGGCGATCTGCGGCTGGCCTTGGTGAAAGCCGCGCAATACTCCGCGATTCCGCTGTCGCTGGCGGCGATGGCGACCACCGCGGGATTCCTCTCCTTCCTGCCGACCGACTACAAGGGCGTCTCCGAACTCGGCGAGATCGCCGGCGCCGGCATGGTGATCGCGTTCTTGTCGAGCATCACCGTGCTGCCGGCGCTGCTCGATCTGCTCAACCCGGCCGGCGAGAAGGAGCCGCTGGGCTACGCCTTCCTCGCCCCGGTCGATAACTTCCTGGAGACCCATCGCGTCGGTATCGTCGGCGGTACGCTGGCGATCGCAGTGCTCGGCCTGCCGCTCTTGTACTTCCTGCATTTCGACTTCAACCCGATCAACCTGCGCAATCCCAAGGTGGAATCGATCGCCACCTTCCTCGATCTGCGCAAGGATCCGAACGCCGGCGCCAATGCCGTGAACGTCATGGCGCCCTCGGTCGAGGCGGCGAAACAGGCCGAGGCCAAGCTGCAGAAGCTGCCGCAGGTGCTGCGCACGATGTCGCTCGACAGTTTCGTGCCGGACGACCAACCCGAGAAGATCAAGCTGATCCACGACGGCGCCAAGATTCTCAATCCGGCGCTTAATCCGGACTCGGTCGACCCGGCGCCGTCCGACCAGGAGAATGTCGCGGCGCTGCAGAGTACCGCGGACAATCTGCGCAAGACCGCCGGCGAGCAGGCCGGCCCCGGCGCGCAGGCGTCGCGACGGCTTGCGGACGCGCTGAGCAAGCTGGTGGCGGCAGATCAGCCGACCCGCGACAAGGTGCAGGCGGTATTCGTTACGCCGCTGCAATTGGCGCTGGAGCAGTTGCGCAACATGCTGCAGGCGTCGCCGGTGACGGTGCAGAACTTGCCGGCCAGTCTGGTATCGGCCTGGAGAACCAAGGACGGCCAGGTCCGCATCCAGGTGCTGCCGCAGGGCGATCCCAACGACAACGACACGCTGCGTGCCTTTGCCGGCGCGGTGCTGTCGGCGGCGCCGGAGGCGGTCGGCGGCCCGGTATCGATTCTGAAGTCCGGCGATACCATCGTCTCGGCGTTCATCCAGGCCGGGCTGTGGGCGCTGTTGGTGATCGGGCTGTTGTTGTGGCTGTGCCTGCGCCGGATCGGCGACGTGCTGCTGACGCTGGTGCCGTTGTTGGTCGCCGGGGCGGTGACGCTGGAGATCTGCGTGCTGATCGGGCTGCCGCTGAACTTCGCCAACATCGTCGCCCTGCCGCTGATGCTCGGCATCGGCGTGGCGTTCAAGATCTATTACGTGACCGCGTGGCGCGCCGGCCACACCAACCTTTTGCAGTCGGCGCTGACCCGGGCGATCTTCTTCAGCGCGCTGACCACCGCGACCGCGTTCGGCAGCCTGTGGCTGTCGAGCCATCCGGGAACCGCGAGCATGGGCAAGCTGTTGGCGCTGTCGCTGATTACCACGCTGGCGGCGGTACTGCTGTTCCAGCCGGCGCTGATGGGCAAGCCGCGCAGTCTCGAAAATATCGAGGAGTAGAAGCCACGATGCAGTTTTCGATCTGCGGCGTGCGGGTTCGCTTCATCTCGAATAAAATCGTCGCGCCGGCGCCGGCTGCCCTTGTTTTGCCGGATCGGCATTGTTCTTATCCCTTCCGCCCGGTATCCTGCCAGACGACAGCACCGCCCCATGCTCGCATCGAGCATCCCGGTGGCGACGCCGTCTGCAACTTTCCAGTCACAGTGGGATCGGGGCGAGCGCGGGGACCAAGCTGCCAGTCAAAAAAACTCCGCAACAGGCCAAACTCCGCATGTTATTCCGTGGGTTGTGCAACATTGTGCAGATCCGCGATCTTTAAACTGTGGTAGATCAGTCAAAACGCCGCAATGCCGCGTTTTCAGTTGACGACCTGCCCATCAACCGAAGTATGTAGCTGATGCTGTATCCGAACTTAGACCTATCCGAGATGTTCGCGGACCGGCAGTCGCAGCGCAGTTCCATGCACGCGCGCCATCTCAACGAACAACTCGTGAGAGTCCTGAAGACCATCGGCTATGATGTCGGCTTCCAGCGCGGATCCGGACAGTATCTGTTCGACCGCGACGGTGCACGGTATCTGGATTTGCTGAGCGGTTTCGGCGTATTCGCGATCGGCCGCAACCATCCCGTGCTGCGTCAGGCGCTGAAAACCGTGCTCGACGCCGAGATGCCCAATTTGGTGCAACTCGATGTCTCGACGCTGGCCGGCATCCTGGCCGAGCGGCTGCTCGAGCACATGCCGTATCTGGACAAGGTGTTCTTCGCCAATTCCGGCGCCGAGAGCGTCGAGGCGGCGATCAAATTCGCCCGCGTCGCCACCGGCCGCACCGGCATCGTCAATTGCGAACACAGCTATCACGGCCTGACCTACGGCGCGTTGTCGCTGACCGACGACCAGAATTTCCAGGGCGGCTTCGGCCCGCTGTTGCCGGGCGTCACCACGATCCCGTTCAACGACCTCGAAGCGCTGGAAAAGGTGCTGTCGACGAAGCAAGTCGCGGCGTTCATCGTCGAGCCGATCCAGGGCAAGGGCGTCAACATGCCCACCGACGAGTTTCTGCCGGGCGCTGCGGCGCTGTGCAAACGCTACGGCACGCTGTTCGTCGCCGATGAAGTCCAGACCGGGATCGGCCGCACCGGGCGTTTCCTTGCGGTCGAGCATTGGAACGTCGAGCCCGACATGGTGCTGTTGTCGAAGGCGTTGAGCGGCGGTCACGTCCCGGTCGGCGCGGTGCTGACGCGCAAATCGATCTTCGACAAGATCTTCAACCGCATGGATCGCGCGGTGGTGCACGGCTCGACCTTCGCCAAGAACGATCTGGCGATGGCCGCGGGCATCGCCACGCTGGAAGTGCTGAAGCACGAGAAGCTGGTCGAGGCCGCGGCCAAGCGCGGCGCCGAACTGCGGCTGGCGCTGACCCGCATGGTGCCGGGCTATGAACTGCTCAAGGAAGTGCGCGGCAAGGGGCTGATGATCGGCGTCGAATTCGGCCCGCCGCAATCGCTGCGGCTGAAGGCCTCGTGGTCGATGCTGGAAACCGCCAACAAGGGGCTGTTCTGCCAGCTGATCACCGTGCCGTTGTTCAAGGATCACAAGATCCTGACCCAGGTGTCGGGCCACGGCAGCCACACCATCAAGCTGTTGCCGTCGCTGACCATCACCGAAGACGACTGCAAGTGGATCGAGACCTCGTTCGATGCGGTGATCGCCGACAGCCACAAGGTGCCCGGCGCGATCTGGTCGCTCGGCAAGACGCTGGTCGACAACGCGGTGCGCAAATCGGCGTGAGGCTCAGCCGGGAGCGCGCAGCGCGCTCTCGATCCTGTCGGCGAAATCATTGAGCTCCTCGACGCCGAGGTCGCTGACCGCGCAATAGGCCAGGCCGCCCTCGCGCCAGCGCCGGACGTTGAACCCATGGATCGTCTCGGTCTTCGCGGCGTGCTGCGCGACGTCGGGGGCCTGCGTCACGAACAGGTTGATAACGTGGATGCGCCGGCGATAGACGATGGCGCCGAACGCGCGGCCGTCTACGTAATCGAGCCGCCCGCCGATCAGCGTAAAGCCCTGCGCGGTCAGATCGACCACCGGCGGCGCGACGTCGAGCCTGCCGTTGAACCAGGGTTTGACGGTGTGCTGTTCGCTCGACAACACGTCGGTGAGGTGGCCGGGCTGCAGCGAGCGGACATGCGCCGAGACGATTTCGGCGACGATGCGCTGCTCGTCGTCGCCGCGCAGCGCCACCACCACCACGCTCGCGGCCGCCGCGGCCGATAGCACCGATCCCATCGCAAACCCTTTCAACACCGCGCGCCGGCTGGTCGCCCGCGGCTGCGGCATGGCAACCTCGATGCGCTGCCGCAGGCCGGCCGGCGCGGTTTCGCGCAGCTCGGTTGCCGCGATGATTGCCTGCATCTGACGATAGCCGCGCAGCTGCGCCGCGCAGCGCGGGCAGTCGGCGAGATGCTGTTCGACCGCGCGGCTGTTGCCGGCGTCGAGTTCGCCGTCGAGCAGCGCGTGCAGCAGGATCTCGGCCTCGTCGCATGTCATGGAGTGTGCTCCTGTTCGGCGAGCCAGGCGGCGCGCAGCATCGCGCGAGCGCGCGCCAGCCGCGACATCACGGTGCCGACCGGCGCGTCGACGATGCCGGCGATGTCGCGGTAGGACAGATTGTGAATTTCACGCAGCACGATGGTCTCGCGAAACGGCTCGGCCAGCGCGGTCAGCAGACGGCGGATGGTGGCGGCGTCCCAGCGCCGCAACAGCTGCAATTCCGGCGTCTCCTCGGCCTCGTGCCACAAGGGCGCGGTGGTGTCGTCGGCGTCGTCCGACAGCGCCAGCAACGGGGCGGCGGCGCGGCGCGCGAATTCCGCGCGGCAGACGTTGCGCAGGATCGCAAACAGCCATGGCTTGATCTGTGGTCCGTGGTAACTGTCGAAACTCTTGAAGGCGCGCAGGTAGCATTCCTGCACGGCGTCCTCGGCGTCGCTGGCATCGCGCAGCAGGTAGCGCGCCAGCGTGTAGACCTCGTCGAGCAAGGGCAACGCCGCCTCGCGGAACCGGCGCCCTAGTTCGGCATCGTCGCGTTGCAGCTTCACCGGCATCGCCCCGTGTTGCACCATTCCCCGGCCGGCGGCGCTGCACCGGCCGGGCATGATTGTGCCGCCTTGCCTTGGCTCGTTACTCAACCTTGATGGTCCCGGTCATATGGGGATGCAGCGAACAAAAATAACTGTAACTGCCGGCCTGGGTGAAGCTGAATGCGTAGCTGTCGTCGGTATCCAGCACCTTGGACTTGAAATGGCCGACCGACACCAGCGCATGCGGAATGTCGTCGCGGTTTTTCCAGGTGACGGTGCTGCCGGCCTTGATGGTCAATTGCGCCGGCTCGAAGGTGAAGTTGTCGATCATGACCGCCGCGTCCTCACAACGCGCCACGGAGATCTGCGTAGCCATGATCGCCGCCACGCCGAGGCGGACGCCGAGATGTCGAAAGCTGAACATGGTCATGGACGCTCCTCAACCCTGCAGCGGGGTGTCGATGATGGCGAGGCGCTCTTGGCCGGGCTGGAAGTTGATGCTGGCGACGCCGAGCAGCCCGCGCAGCTTGTCGTCGGCGACCTTCATCGGGCCCGGGGAGGGCGCGGTTCCCGGCGCCGGCTGCGGGAACGCGGTGGAGCGCGCGGTGTGGAAGGTGACGTTTCCTTCCACCTTCTGCATCACCTGATGGATGTGGCCGTTTAGCACGGTGACCGATCCGAAGCCCTTGAGGATGTCGAGCGCGCGGGCGCTGTCCTCGGTGCCCCAGCCCCAGGCCGGATACACCGTCCACAACGGAATGTGCGCGAACACCACGATCGGGGTGGATTTTGATTTGCCCCGGAGGTCGTCTTCCAGCCATGCGAGCTGATCGGCGCCGAGATTGCCGAGCCCGCCGGCCTTCAGGTCGACCACATTGACCAGGGCGACGAAGTGCACGCCGCCGGCGTCGAACGAATACCAGCCCGCGCCTTTGCTGCCGCGGCCATAGCGCTCGCGATACAGCCTGACCTCCTCGTCGATCAGGTCGTGCTCGCCCGGCACGTAATGCACGTCGAGTTTTGCCTGCGAGATGATGCGGTCGGCGTCGTCGAATTCGGAGGCTTTCGACAGATGCGAGATGTCGCCGGTGTGGATCATGAAGGAGGGCCGGATCGGCAGCGTCTTGATCTTGCCGATCGCCTCCTCGAGCGTGCCGATCGCGTTGGGATTGGCGGGCTTGTCGAAGCCGACATGGCTGTCGCTGATCTGCAGGAAGCTCAGCCCTGCCGGTTCCGCCGCATTGGCCTCACCGACCAGGCCGAGCGAGCGCGGCACGCCGCCAGAGAGGCTCCACAGCACGCCGGTGCCGGCCCAGGTCATGCATTCCAGGATCTTGCGGCGATTGGGTTGGTGGTCGAATTCGCGCATCGCATCCTCCATCGCCCTGAACTGGGCGTATCGAGGGGATCGGGCGAGTGCCGGGTTTATTCCCGCAACGGGCGATCTATTTGCGGTCAAGCCTGCTTGTCGCAACGGGCGGGCGCGCGCGACCTTGGGTCACCCCCGCAGCCGTGGTAATGGTAACGGAGCCTGGAACCAGTTGGAAAGCCTCTCATGCCCGTGATCAATCGCGTCGCCGACCTGCAGCCTGACATCATGGCGTGGCGCCGGGATCTTCATGCGCATCCGGAGCTGATGTACGAGGTGCACCGCACCGCGGCTTTCGTGGCGGACCGGCTGCGCGAATTCGGCTGCGACGAGGTCGCCACCGGGATCGGCCGCACCGGCGTGGTCGGCGTGATCAAGGGCCGCCAGCCGGCGCCCGACGCCGAGCTGCGGACCGTGGCACTGCGCGCCGACATGGACGCGCTGCCGATCACGGAAGCCAACGATCTGCCCTACGCCTCGCAGACGCCCGGTCTGATGCACGCCTGCGGCCATGACGGCCATACCGCGATGCTGCTCGGCGCGGCGCGCTACCTCGCCGAGACCCGTAATTTTGCCGGCGACGCGGTGGTGATCTTCCAGCCCGCCGAGGAGGGCGGCGCCGGCGCCGCGGCGATGCTCGAGGACGGGCTGATGGAGCGCTTTGCGATCGACCAGGTCTACGGCATGCACAATGGCCCCGGCCTGCCGGTCGGCTGTTTCGCGCTACGGCAGGGCCCGATCATGGCTTCCACCGACGCGATCGACATCCGCATCAACGGCGTCGGCGGCCACGCCGCGCGGCCGCACAAATGCGTCGACCCGGTGCTGGCCGGCGCGCAACTGATCACCGCGCTGCAATCGATCGTGTCGCGCAGCGTCGATCCGCTGGAGTCCGCGGTGATCTCGATCTGCGAGTTCCACGCCGGCAACGCCCGCAACGTGATTCCGCATGCCGCGGAACTGAAGGGCACAGTGCGCACGCTCACCGCCGCGGTGCGCGACCTCGCCGAACAGCGGGTCCGCGAGGTGGTGGCCGGGGTCGCGCTGATGACCGGCGCCAGCATCGATATGGTCTATGAGCGTGGCTACCCGGTGCTGGTGAACCACGCGGCGCAGACCGAGACCGCCGGCGGCGTCGCCCGCGCCATCGCCGGCGACGGCAACGTCCACGATATGCCTCCGCTGATGGGCGCCGAGGATTTCTCCTATATGCTGGAAGCCCGGCCGGGCGCCTTCATCTTCATCGGCAACGGCGACAGCGCCGGGCTGCATCACCCGGCCTATAATTTCAACGACGACGCCATCGTCTACGGCACCTCGTATTGGATCAAGCTGGTCGAGACCACGCTGGCGGCCTGAGGGGCCACATCAGTCGTCTGCACGACAGATGGTAGAGTCGGTAGCGGGCGAAGGAACGATGATCTTCACGTTGCGTTGAGGCAATGGAATACCCCCGCCACATCCGCAAAATGGAGCGCATCATGCCGACCAAGGACAAGGGCCTCAACGATCTATTCCTCGATACCCTGAAGGACATCTACTTCGCCGAGAAGCAGATCCTGAAAGCGCTGCCGAAAATGGCGAAGGCTGCGACCTCCGATAAGCTTCGCGCCGCATTCGAGAAGCACCACGGCGAGACCGAAGGCCAGATCGAGCGCATCGAGCAGATCTTCGAATTGATCGACAAGCCGGCGCGCGGCAAGACCTGCGACGCGATCATGGGCATCCTCGACGAGGGCAAGGAGATCATGGACGAGTACAAGGGCACAGAAGCGCTCGACGCCGGCATGCTCGCCGCCGCCCAGGCCGTCGAACACTACGAGATTTCGCGCTACGGCACGTTGAAGCAGTGGGCCACCCAGCTCGGCTTGAAGGACGCCGCCCGGCTGCTCGACCAGACCCTGCAGGAAGAAAAGAAGACCGACCAGGCGCTGACCACGCTGGCCGATTCCGCGGTCAATGTCGCGGCGGCGGCGTAAGCGATCCGCTGATCCGAGGCGCAGTTATCGTGCGTTGACAGCGCGCTTCTCCCCGGGGGAGCGCGCTTTCGTATCGTAAGAGCCTCGCCAAAGAGCGATCAAGACGGCAGGCATTAAACGCGTCATTTGCGGGGAGCTGTTGCTTCGCCTTCGCCCGGCGCGGCGAGTTCGGCTCGCAATGACTGATCTGGGGACCGTGCCCACCGACGCTGCTCACGCCGCATCCTTGCGCTTCAGGTATTTGGCGACGATCTTCAGATCGTCGACGAAGCGGTCGTATTCGCGCGCCTTGGCGTCTTCGTCGGGCAGTCGCAGCAGATAGGACGGATGCACGGTCACCAGCACCTGGACCGGATGCTCCGCTTCGCCCTCGGTATCGATCAGCCGTCCCCTGGTCTTGTTGATCGGCGTGATCTTGCCGAGCACGCTTTGCGCGGCGGTGGCGCCCAGCGCGACGACCAAAGCGGGACGCACCGCGGCGAGTTCGCGCTCGTACCATGGCCGGCAGGCGCGGATCTCCGGCGTGGTCGGCTTCTGGTGCAGCCGGATCTTGCCGCGCGGCACGAATTTGAAATGCTTCACCGCATTGGTGACATAGACCTTGCCGCGGTCGATGCCGGCGTCGCGCAGCGCGCGGTCGAGCATCTGCCCGGCGGGGCCGACGAACGGTTGGCCGGCGAGGTCTTCCTTGTCGCCGGGCTGTTCGCCGACCAGCATCACCGAAGCGTGGTGCGGGCCTTCGCCGAACACGGTCTGCGTCGCGTCTTTCCACAGCGGACAGGCGCGGCAGTCGGCGGCTTGCTCGCGCAGGGCCGCCAGGCTCGCAGCTCCTGCGTTGTCGTCATGATCGGTCGTCGCCCGGTGTTTCATCGGCGGCTCCCGGCGCTGCATGGATGTCTTCGGCTCGGTCGCGGCGGTGTCGATCATTGCGCCGGTGGCGCGCCCGGCCTGCGCGATCAACGGCTTGATCAGCGCCGCCTCCGGCAGGTTGCGCCAATAGCGCTTCGGCATCTCCGCCTGCATCGCCTTCACCTTCAGCCGCGCCGGATTGAAGATGCTGGCGTAGTAGGTCAGCCAGGTCTCTTCCAGCCGGTCCTCGGACGGCGCCTCGGCCTGGCTGACGCCCGGCGTGAACATCACGCTATGGCCGTCCCAGTGCGCGCAGACTTCCGGCGTCAGGATCGACCACGCCATATCGGCGAAGCGGCGCGCGAAGAACGGCGCGGTGGCCTCGACGATGTGATGCGCCGGCTCGAACCAGGCGACGAAGCGGTTGTTCGGCTCGCGGCCGATCTCGCGAAACCGGACGAAGGCTTTCATCTTGTGACAGTCGCGGCGCACCGCACGCGCCAGCGTCGAAAGCTGCGCGACGTCGGGATCGGAGGCGAGCTGCAGAAATTCATGGTTGGCGCGCAGCCGCCACAATACCCGGTACAACAGCGCGAAGCGCTGCGGGTCGCTGTGCAGGATGACGTTCTGCGCCAGTTCGACGAATTTCGCCGGCACGTTGAAGCTGGCTTCCGGCACCGCGGGCGGCGGGGGCAGCGCGGCGGGCGCGAACAGTTCGGGTTCGTCGCCGCGCACCGTCCAGCTCACCTCGGCCGGCTTGACGTGGCCGAGCGCCAGCCGGCGCGCCGCGGCGCGCCAGCCGGCGAAGTCGATGTCGCTGTCGAGCGCAACGAGGTGCATCCAATCTCCGGCTAGAATCCAAATCCCAGTTGCACGGCTTTCGGCTTGAAGCGCTCGGCGAGCTGAGCGCTTTCCAACAGCTGCCGCGCCGGCCGGTGATCGGACAGAACGATAAACGGCAGCGCCTTGTTCCTCGGAATGTGCAGCGCCGGCAGATCGCTGAGCCGCAGCGCCGCCTGGCCGCGCGCGGCGAGGATGCGATCGACGGCGCGGCGGCCGAACCCCGGCACCCGCAACAGCTCGTCGCGGCTGGCGCGGTTGACGTCGAGCGGGAAGCGGTCGCGGTGCCGCAACGCCCAGGCGAGCTTCGGATCGATCTCCAGCGCCAGCATCGCGCTGTCGTCGAGGATTTCACCGGCGTCGAAGCCGTAGAACCGCATCAACCAATCGGCTTGATACAGCCGATGTTCGCGCAACAGCGGCGGTGCCTGCGGCGGCAGCGCGCGGCTGGCATCGGGGATCGGGCTGAACGCCGAATAATACACCCGCTTCAGATTGTAGGAGCCGTACAGATTGGCGCTGCTGGCAAGGATGTTTTGATCGGTGGCGGCGTCGGCGCCGACGATCATCTGCGTGCTTTGCCCGGCCGGCGCGAAGCGCGGCGCGACGCGGCCCTGCGGCGTGGCTTTGCGGCCGTCGCGGGCTTCGTCGAGTTTCAGCCGCAGCCGGCCCATGCTGCGGCGGATGGCGCGGCCGTTCTTCTCCGGCGCGAGCTTCGACAGGCTTTGCGGATCTGAGAGTTCGATATTGATACTGAGCCGGTCGGCATACAGCCCGGCCTCGGCGATCAGCGCGTCGTCGGCGTCCGGGATGGTTTTCAGATGGATGTAGCCGCGAAACTGCTGCGCTCGCAATTGCCGCGCCACGCTGACCACCTGCTCCATGGTGTAGTCGGCGCTGCGGATGATGCCGGAGGACAGGAACAGCCCCTCGATATAATTGCGGCGATAGAAATCCAGCGTCAGCTGCACCACCTCGTCGACGGTGAAGCGCGCGCGGGTGACGTTCGACGAGGCGCGGTTGACGCAATACAGGCAGTCGTAGTTGCAGGCATTGGTGAGAAGAATCTTCAGCAGCGAGATGCAGCGGCCGTCCGGCGCATAAGAGTGGCAGATCCCCATGCCGGCGTCGGTGGAGCCGAGGCCTCGGCCGTCGCGGGAGTCCCGCTTCTCGGTGCCGCTGGAAGCGCAGGAGGCGTCGTATTTCGCCGCGTCCGCCAGGATGGCCAGTTTGCGCTGCACGTCCATGGAGCGAATCCTCTTGATTCTGTTCGGATAAAAAACTTTGTCGCGATCCCGATTGACTCGTCCGCCAGGGTTAGCTTTATATTAGAACATACCATGAACAAATGAGCCAGCCGCAGGTTCATCCCAAACCTGCCAGTGGCAACACAAAGGAGCGAGCGCATGACCAGCGCGCGCCTGAGCACGCTTGCGCATTTGCGAGGCGACATCGAACGGATCGAGAGCCAAAGCGAGGCGCGGCTGTTGCCGCGGGCGGCGCTCGGCCATGCCGAGGCCGACGCCGCGCTGCAGGGCGGGCTGGCGCTCGGCGCGATCCACGAGGTGTTTGCGGATGAAGGCCGCCAAGTGGCTGCGGCGACCGGCTTCATCGCCGGCCTGGCGCGCCGGGTCAGCCCGCGGCGGCCGCTGTTATGGGTGCGGCAGGATTTCGCCGAGCTGGAATCCGGCGCGCTGTCGCTGCGGGGCCTCGGCGAATTCGGGCTCGACCCGCGGCTCCTCGTGACGGTGCGCGCCGCCGATCTCGAGAGCGCGCTGCGCAGCGCCGCCGATGCCTTAGCCTGCGACGCGCTGGGCTGCGTGGTGCTGGAAATCTGGGGCGAGGCCAAGCCGTTCGATCTGGTCGCCAGCCGCAAGCTGACGCTGGCGGCGCGCGGCTCCGGCGTCACAGCGCTCGTGCTGCGGGTGGCGGCGACCCCGACCGCCTCCACCGCAGAGACCCGCTGGATCGTCCGAGCGGCGCATTCGCCGCCGGCCGGGCGCTGGCAGCCTGCGCCTTGGGGCGCGCCAAGGCTCGACACCGAACTTGTCCGCAACCGTCACGGCCCGAACGGCCGTTGGATCATTGAATGGAACTGTGATGCCTGCGTTTTCCATGACGCGGCGGATCCTCAGCCTGTGGCTGCCGCGATTGCCGACCGACCGCCTGCGCCGCCAGCCCTCGCGCAGCGCCGCGCCGGCTGACGAGACGCCTAGCGGCGTGCCTTGTGTCCCTTGGGTGGTGGTCGCAAGGCTTGCCAACGCGCTGCAGATTGCCGCGCTGGATGACGCCGCGGTCAAGGCCGGCCTCGACGTCGGGCTGCCGCTCGCCAATGCCCGCGCGATCTGTCCCGACCTTATGGTGTTCGACGCCGATCCCGCCGCCGACGCCCAGGCGCTGGAGGCGATCGCCGCATGGTGCGACCGCTTCACGCCGCTGGTGGCGCTCGATGCTCCCGATGGCTTGCTGCTCGATATCACCGGCTGCGCGCATCTGTTCGGCGGCGAGGCTTTGATGCTTGAGAGCGTCAGTCGCGCGCTCGCAGCCCAAGGCTTTGCGGTGAGTGCGGCGATCGCCGGCACCGCGGTCGCCGCCCGCACGCTCAGTCGCTATCAGCATGGCCGCATCGTCGGCGTCGGCGGCGAAGCGGACGCCGTCAGCGCGTTGCCGGTGGCGGCGCTCGGCGCCGATCCCGCGATCAGCCATGGCTTGCGCCGCGCCGGACTGAAGACGATCGGCGAGGTGGCGGGCCGCGCGCGGCCGGAGATCACCGCGCGGTTCGGCGCCGCCTTCACCAGCCTGTTGGAGCAGGCGCTGGGGCAGTGCGAGGCGCCGATCAGTCCGCGCCAGCCGCTGCCGGACTACATCGTGGAAAAGCGCTTCGCCGAGCCGGTGGCGACCGACACGGTGATCTCGGCGACGCTGTCGGCGCTGGCCGCGACGCTGGTCGAGGCGATGGCCCGCCACGGCAAGGGCGCGCGACAACTCAGGGCCAGCTTCTTTCGCAGCGACGGCGCGCTGCGCACGGTCGAATTGCAGACCGGCCAGCCGGTCACCAAGGTCGCGGTGATCGACCGGCTGTTTCGCGAGCGGCTCGACGCCATCGCCGATCCGCTCGATCCCGGCTTCGGCTTCGACCTGATCCGGCTCTCCGCCAGCCAGACCGAGATCGTGGTAGAGCAGCAGCGCGACCTCGACGCCCACGTCCACGACAATGACGAGTTGTCGGCGTTGATCGACCGCATCGCGGCGCGGATCGGCGGCCGCCGCGTCGTGGTGCACCTGCCGCGCGACACCCACATCCCCGAACACGCGGCGCGGGCGTTGAGCGCGCAGCAGCATCTCGCGCAAGCCGCGCAGGCGGCGTGGCCGGCGCGGATCGCTGGCGAGCCGCCGCTGCGACCGCTGCGGCTGTTCGCGCATCCGGAGCCGATCAAGGTGATCGCCGAAGTGCCGGACGGCCCGCCGGCGCGGTTTCGCTGGCGCCGCGTCAGCCACGCGGTGATCCGGGTCGAAGGCCCGGAGCGGGTGGCGATGGAATGGTGGCGATCCGAAGCCGCGCTGCTGACGCGGGACTACTTCCGCGTTGAGGACGAGGCCGGCCTGCGGTTCTGGCTGTACCGCGACGGCTTGTATGAGCGCGAACTCACTTCTGACGAAGACGAT
>NZ_DASWPE010000126.1:0-9609 GCF_036404135.1 Rhodopseudomonas sp.
ACCGACGTAATCGTCGATGCTTTCAACGCCACCGGCGCAAGCGCCGAGAGCATCGACTGGTTCGTGCCGCACCAGGCCAACAAGCGGATCATCGATGCCTCCGCGCACAAGCTGCATATTGCACCGCAAAAGGTAGTCCTGACGGTGGACCTGCACGGCAATACGTCAGCGGCCTCGATTCCGCTGGCGTTGTCGGTGGCGGTAGCCGATGGCCGCATCAAGAAGGGCGACCTGGTACTGCTGGAAGCGATGGGCGGCGGCTTCACCTGGGGCTCGGCGCTGATCCGCTGGTAGGCTGAGTACAAATTATCTCGCATTGTCATGAACTTCGATGCGTCTGCATCGATGAGCGCTGTTGACCATTGGTCGTTAACCTCATAATTTCTGACAACAATTTTGTTCGCCGAGAGTTGGGGCAGGCGATGACGGGCACGGGAAAAACAGTCACACGCGTCGATCTGTGCGAAGCGGTCTACCAGAAGGTGGGTCTTTCGCGCACGGAGTCGTCTGCGTTCGTGGAGCTGGTATTGAAGGAAATTACCGATTGCCTGGAGAAGGGCGAGACGGTGAAGCTGTCGTCGTTCGGCTCCTTCATGGTGCGCAAGAAGGGCCAGCGCATCGGCCGCAACCCGAAGACTGGCACCGAAGTACCGATCTCGCCGCGCCGCGTGATGGTGTTCAAGCCGTCGGCCATCCTCAAGCAGCGCATCAACGGCGATACCTCGGCCGGCAACGGCAAGGACACGCACGAAGAGTGAGTCCGCGAGCCCGTTCGCGACCATCCAGCGGCCAGTGAAATTGGGGATCCAGCATTTGGACAAGGCGCCGGATGCATTCCGAACCATCAGCGAGGTCGCCGACGACCTCGACATCCCGCAGCATGTGCTGCGGTTCTGGGAAACCCGATTCGTCCAGATCAAGCCGATGAAGCGCAGCGGCGGCCGGCGCTATTATCGCCCGGACGACGTCGATCTGCTGCGCGGCATTCGCCGGCTGTTGTACGGCGAGGGCTACACCATCCGCGGCGTGCAGCGCATCCTGAAAGAGCAGGGCATCAAGGCGGTGCAGGGGCTGGCCAGCGGGCTTTCGCGGCCGGCCGCTCCGGACCCGCGCGACGGCGAACCGCAGGCCGGCGGATTTGACGCGGCCGAGCTGCCGCCGCAGGCCTATCTGGATCCCGACGAGGCGCCCGAGGCCGGCGTCACAGCGCCGGTGCTGGTGCGGCGCGAACCGGCGCCGGGAGCGCCGCTGAGCGCGTCGCGGCGCGAACCAACGCTCGGGCCAGCCCTTGGTCCCTCTGTTGGTCCAGCCCTGGGTCCGCCGCTTGGTCCGGCCCGTCGCGACCCCGAACTCGGCGCGGCGCTGGGGGCCACGCGGCCGCGGCACGTCGAGGATCTCCGCGCGCCCGCCCATCCCGCCTCGCACCTGGTCACTGCGGCTGGCACGAGCCGCCGGGAACTCGATCTGGCGCGGCTGGAGACCGCGTTGCAGGATCTGGTCGCCTGCAAGCAGATGCTCGACAGCGCCTTCGAAGACGGCTCGCCCTCGGCGGCGCTCTGATCGCCGGCGCGCATGCGGCGAGGGCGCCCGCCGTTCGCCGTGATCGGCGGCAATTCGGCGCCGCGGTTCTTGCGCCCGGGGCTGAACGAAGCTACAGGAACGGTGCCGGTTGGCATCGGAGCGTAGCGCAGCCCGGTTAGCGCACTAGTCTGGGAGACTAGGGGTCGAAGGTTCAAATCCTTTCGCTCCGACCAATTTCCTTCCACTTCGATCAGGACGCCCATGGCCTGCCGGTTTCGGCCCGCCGCGGCATCCGGCTGTCCAACATCCAGCGCGCGTCGGCGCCGGGGAGTAGGCTGCGGGCTACGCAAATTTGACCGCGGTCAGGGTGCGTCGGTCGCCGACGTGACATCGGTGGGCGGCATGCTTGCTGCATCGCGCGGAGCGGTCGATGATCTTCACCCTCGGTCTTCTGTTGAGCTACCTGTTTCTCGGCCTGACCCGCGCCGCCAACGGCATCACCGCGGAGCCGGCACAAAAGCCGGCCTGGGCGCTGGCGCGATCGCCGACCCTCGGCGTGGTATTCGGCGTGGTGGCGAGCTGGCCGGCCGCGCGCATCGCCGAGGCGCGGCAAAGCAACCCCGACAACCCGCGCCGCGGCATCGCCTTTGCCGCGATGAATGCCGCGGTGGAATTGGCGCTGCTGACGATGCTGACCTGGGGCGCGCTGCGGCTGGCGATCGCGCTGTCCGACAATATTCTGGTTGAAGTTCTGGTCGCCATCGTCTTGATCTTCCTGGTGTTGCGCGTCGTGCTGCCGATCGTCACGGTGAAACTCGCGCCGGCGATCGCGGTGGTCGGGCTGATGCTGGACCGGATGTTTCCGCCGACCGGCCGCGATGCCGCCGAGCCAAGCGACGGCGATCAGCCGACCTGACGGCGCCAATCCCGACGCCACGACACGCGCAGGCGGGACAGGGCGTTACGCCAGCGCTTGCGCCAGATCCGCAATCAGGTCTTCTGGGTCTTCCAGCCCGATCGAGAGCCGGAAGGTGCCGTTGCCGGTGGCCGCCCGATAGGCCTGCGCGGCGGCGCCTTCGAGGTGGAACGAGGAGCGCAGGAGATCGTCGGTCGGGATGTAGAAGATCAGGCTGCGGGTCTTGCCGAGCGACACCGCGTAGGAGAACAGCTTGACCCGGTCGGCGATCTGCCGCGACAGCGCCGCGCCGGCGGCCGCGGAAAACGCCACCATGCCGGAGAAATTGCGCATCTGCCGCCGCGCCAGCTCGGCCTGCGGATGATCGGCGGAGCCCGGCCACCACACCCGGGCGACGCGGGGATGGGTGTTAAGAAACGCGACCACCGCGGCGGCATTGGCCTGATGCAGCGCCATCCGCGCCGGCAGGGTTTCCAGCCCGCGCAGGATCAGCCAGGCGGCGAAGGGCGAGATCGTGGCGCCGAAATGGATGCCGGCGAATTTGCGCAAATCGGCAATCGCGGCGGCGCGTCCGATCACCGCGCCGCCCAGCGCGTCGCCATGGCCGCAGGCGTATTTGGTCAGCGAATGCACCACGAAGTCGGCGCCGAGGTCGAGCGGCCGGGTGGCGACCGGGGTCGCCATGGTGGAATCCACCGACAGCGCCGCGCCGCGGGCATGCGCGATCTCGGCGATCGCGGCGATGTCGGCGAGCCGCAGGATCGGGTTGGCCGGGGTCTCGATATGCACCAGCCTGGTCTCGGGCCGGATCGCAGCGGCGACCGCGGCCAGATCGGAGCTGTCGATTGCGGTGACGGCGATGCCGTAGCGCGGCAGGATGTCGTGGGCGAGCTCGGCGACGCCGGCGTAGCAGACCTCCGACAGCACCAGGTGATCGCCGCTCTGCAGCAGATGCAGAAACAGCCCGGACACCGCCGCCATGCCGCTGGCGAAGCTCAGCGCCGCTTCGCCGCCGTCCAGCGCCGCCAGCCGTGCTTCCAGCAGCTCGGCGGTCGGATTGCTCCAGCGCGCGTAGAAATGCGGCGCGGCGCTGGTCAGATCGTTGGCCGAGAAGCCGATCGCGTCAGGATGGGCGTGGAAGCTGGTCGCCGGCACCAGCGGGCTGAGCACCGGCTCGCCCGGCACCGCGGCGGCGGCTCCGGCGTGGACGGCAAGAGTGGCAGGCTTCATCCGCGGGGCTCCTCGGTCGGCGCGCCTTCGGCGCTGATCGAGGATCATAACAGCCGGCCTCGGAATGCCGAGCGCCGAACACGCAGCCCTGCGCATGGCGGCTTCGCTGTCAGCTCATGGGCTTGACCATGCGCTTGCGGGCTGGCGCCCGTCGCCGATCCGGCGTCGTCGACTGCCGTTTTCCCCTTTTGTGCACGTCAGTCACGTCGCCACCTCGCGGCGGCGCGCATCGTCGCGGATCCAGGCGTCCGCGCGGGTCAGCCGGTGCTCTGCTCCTCATAGGCGCGGGACGCGGATTTCGCCGCCGACTCGACCCCTGCGGACAAGCTGGCGCCGGCCTTGCTCCCGGCATTGAGCACATGGTGCTGATAGGCGTTGCCGTCCTCGATCAGGCGGCTCACCGCGCCGTTGAGCCATTCTTGATATTCCCGCAGCGCATCGACCGGCGTCGCGGCTTCGCCGATCCGTCTCGCGGCCTCGATCGCGGCCTTGGTTCCTTGCTGACGGCGCACGAACCAGCCGTCGGAGTAATGCTTGAGGCCGGCGAGCACGGCTTCCTGGCTCTCCCAGAATTTAACCCCGATCGGGGCGATCGTCTTCAAACTCGCGGTCGGCTGCAAGATCTGCGGAAATGACAATACGCTATCGCTCATGACCTTTCTCCATCGCGGAATGGTTGCTGATAGGCGCCGCGCGAGACTAACGTCGGGCGCTGTCGTCGCATGTGCAAAATAGCACAGGTCGCAAGATTTTGACTCGCCGCGCCATGCCGGCACACGAAAAACCGCCCGGTTTACGGGCGGTTCTTGATGTTCCGAACTAACTGATCGAGCTATCTATCGGGCGACACGCCAACGCGCAGAAACTGCGACACGGTGCCGCGCCAACTGTTAGTTCCGCTTGAACAGCCCGGTGACGGCGGCGGGGCTCGGCAGCTTGGCGGCCAAGCCCGGGACGAAGATCAGCGCCGCGATACCGGCGGCCAGCAAGGTCGGCAGCAGGTCGTATTGCGCGACGCCGGAGACGATCCACAAGGCGACCACCAGCGCCGCCAGTTCCGCCACCAGATAGGCCAGCACGGTGACAAATCCCGGCTGGGTCGACTTGATCGTCGGCGCGAAATTCGCCACCAGCAGGCTGAAAAGAATCACCACGATGGCGGCGAGAAACAGCGACGACAGCACGTCGACGACGGTGACCAGCATGACGATCTCCTCAACTGTCTACCAAGCTTGACAGCGCAACATAGAATGATTCTGACCGCCGGGAAAGCGCGTTGCCGGCAGGGCGGGCGGCGTTCAACGCGAAGGCGGCGCACGCAGTATGTTACCGCTTGCGCGGCCTCAATAGGCGTTCTCGCCCTTGAGCAGCGCCAGCGGCGTCTTCAGCAGGATGTAGAGGTCGAACAGCACCGACCAGTTCTCAATGTAATACAGATCGTGTTCGACCCGCTTCTGGATCTTCTCGTCGCTGTCGATTTCGCCGCGCCAGCCGTTGATCTGCGCCCAGCCGGTGATGCCCGGCTTGACGCGGTGGCGGGCGAAATAGCCGTCCACCGCCTCGTCGAACAGCCGGCTCTTCAGCTTGCCCTGAACGGCGTGCGGCCGCGGTCCGACCAACGACAGGTTGCCCTTGAACACCACGTTGAACAGCTGCGGCAGCTCGTCGAGGCTGGTCCTGCGGATGAAGCGGCCGACCCGGGTGACGCGGGGATCGTTCTTGGTCACCACCTTGGCGGCGGTGGGATCGGCCTGGTGGTGATACAGCGAGCGAAACTTGAACACGTCGATGCGTTCGTTGTTGAAGCCGAAGCGTTTCTGCCGGAACAGCACCGGGCCCGGGCTGTCGCGCTTGATGGCGAGCGCCACCAGCGCCATCAGCGGCGAGGCCAGCAGCAGGATCAGTGCGCCGACCAGGCGGTCGAACAGTTGCTTCGTCACCAGGTCCCAGTCGGTAATCGGCGCCTCGAACACGTCGAGCGTCGGCACCTTGCCGAGATAGGAATAGGAGCGTGGCCGGAACCGGAGCTTGTTGGTGTGCGCCGACAGCCGGATGTCGACCGGCAGCACCCACAGCTTCTTCAGCATTTCCAGGATCCGGGTCTCCGCCGCGATCGGCAGCGCGAACAGCACCAGATCGACCCTGGTGCGGCGGGCGAATTCGATGATGTCGTCGACCTTGCCGAGCTTCGGGCTGCCGGCGCAGCTGTCCATCGCGCGGTCGTCGTTGCGGTCGTCGAACACCCCGAGAATGTGCAGGTCGGAATCGTCCTGGGCTTTCAGCGCCGCGATCAGCCGTTCGCCGTTGTCGTCGGCGCCGACCACCACGGTGCGGCGGTCGAGCCGGCCGTCGCGGGCCCAGCGCCGCACCAGCGTGCGCAGCAGCAGCCGGTCGCCGATCAGCGCGCCGAGCCCGGCGATATAGAAGCCCGAGAGCCACACCCGCGACACCTCGCCGCCGAGCTTGGCGAAGAACGACGCCCCGATGAACAGCAGAAACACCACCGACCACGCCGAGATCATCCGGGTGAATTGCCTGAGCTGGCCGCGAAACGCCTGCACCTGATAGATATCGGCGGCCTGAAACGCCACCACCGCGGCCAGCGACATCGCGAAAATTGCGGCGAGATATTCCCAGCTCGGCGGATCGCCGTGCGCCACATAGCCGAGATACAGCGCGATGCCGACCATGTTGATCAGCAGCAGATCGACCATGCGCACCAGGCCCGCGATCACCACCGGCGAATAGGCCGGGCGGACCTTCAGATTGGCGACCGCAAGCGCCGCCGCCGACAGCTTGCGGCGCCGCTCGATGACAGGCGCGTCGGCGCCGAGCGTCGCCGCGGCATCGATCATGGAGCGTGCGTCGATTGGTTCCACGGCACCACACCCGTTGTTGTCCGCCGCACAGCAAGCCGCGCGGGAACGAAAGCCCCCACGCGACCGCTTAATGGAAAAGTCGGAACAATTAGTTAGCGCACCCGCGACTTATTAAGCCCGGCAAACGCCTCACGGTAGCCGGCCAGCACGCCTTCCACCATGGCATTCTGCGAGAATTGCTGGAAGATCCGCTGCCGCAGCGCCTTGGCGCGGATTGCCGCGATCGCCGGATTGGCCAACGCCGCTTCGATCGCCGCCACCATCGCCGCGGGGTCGTTGGGCGCAAACAGCCCGTCGCGGTGCGGGCCGAAGATCTCCGGGATGCCGCCGACATTGGCGGCCAGCATCGGCACGCCCGCCGCCGCCGCCTCGATCACCACATAGGGCATCGAATCGCCGCGCGACGGCACCACCAGCAGCCGGGCCTTGGCAAAGCCGTCGCGGGCTTTGACGTGACCGAGCAGCCGCACCGCGTTGCCGAGCTTCAGACGGGCGATCTGTGCCTGCAGCGCCGCGCTCTCCTCGCCATCGCCGCCCAGCGTCAGGGTGACCGGCCGGCCGGCGCCGCGCAGCCGCGCCACCGCGTCGAGCAAAAGGTCGGCGCCCTTGATCTTGCGGAACTCGCCGACATAGCCGAGGTCGGTGGCGTCGGCGGCGGTCTCCACGGGATCGAATTCTGCCGCGTCGACGCCGTTGAAGACGCAACGCACCAGGCCGCTCGGGGTGCCGATGATGCGCTGATAGGTGTCGCGGGCGAACGCGCTTTCGAACAGGAACAGGTCGGTGCGGTTCATCAGCACGCGTTCCAGCCGGCTGTAGAACGCGCCCTGCAAGGTGTCGGGCGGATAGTGCAGCGAGCCGCCATGCGGGGTGTAGACCCGGATGCTGCTCGGCCGGTACGGCTGCGAGCGCTGGAACGCGCCGGCCTTGGCGCCGTGGCCGTGCAGCACGTCCGGCTTCAGGCGGCCGAGCAGCTGCCAAAAATGCATCCACACCAGCAGGTCGGCCGGGCTCGGCGCGCGGCGGATCGGCAATCGATGCAGGCCGAGCGCCAGCCGCGGCGCGATCTCGGCTAGCGCCGCCTCGGCGCGGGCGCCGCCGGTCAGGCTGTCGGTGATCAGGCCGATCTGGTGGCCGCGGTCGGCCTGGCCGTTGGCGAGATCGAGAATGTGCCGGATGATGCCGCCCACCGGGGCACGGACCGCGTGAACGATGCGAAGCGGGCGATGCGAGAGCTCGGCCATCGCGGTTAGAACCAGCGCTCGCCGACCAGCACGGTATCGCCGGGGCCGAGCGGGGTGCCGAGCGGCACCGCGGCGCGCACCATGCCGCGGGCGTCGCCGTGGGTGAGAATCACCTGGTCGCGGCGGGCGCGCGGCGAAAATCCGCCGGCCACCGCCACCGCGCTTTCGACGCTCATATTCGGTACGTAAGGATAGGCGCCGGGTGCGGCGACCTCGCCGAGGATGAAGAACGGCCGGTAGGATTCGATTTCCACCGCCACTGAAGGCTCGCGGATGAAGCCGTTGCGCAGCCTCGCGGTGATGTCGGCGGCAAGCCCGGCGGGGCTGCGGCCGCGCGCCGGCACCGCGCCGATCAGCGGCATGGTGATCGAGCCGCCGGCGTCGATCGCGTAGGTGTTGGTGAGACCTTCCTGGCCGTAGACCACGATGCGCAGGCGGTCGCCGGCGTCGAGCCGGTAATCCGGATCGTAAGCCGGCGCCGCATAGGCCGCCGGCATCGCCGCATAAGCCCGCCGCGGCGCGGACGCAACGCCGCTGAACAGGCCGCGCCCGGCGGGCGCCGGCGCCGGGCCATAGGCGAGGGCGTCGAGATCGCCCTGCGGCGGCGCGCTGGCGAGCGGACCGGAACCGTGCGCGCAGCCGGCAAGCGCCAGCGCGCAGAAAAGGAAGGGGATGACGGCGCGGCCGCGTTGCATCGAAGGTGTTCCAGGACGGACTCAAGTTTTGATTAAGTACTTCCACGGTTAACAAAACATGACCGCCGCGGCGGCATGGCAGATTGCGGCGCTGTGGCCGAATTAACCCGGCAGCAACCTTAATGGAGTGTAATCGCTGGTAGTTGAAGCAGTGGTCGCGTTAAGCGGGAGTGAGCAATGCGGTTCGTGTTCTGGCGCAAGAGCGGCAATCCGCCCGCCAAGATTGCCCCCGAAGTGCCGCCCGTTCCCGCAACGCCTGTGGCGCGGGTCAGCGTGGTGCCGAGCCCGCCGCAAGCCGCGCTCGGCGACATCGACGCCCGCGCCATCCTGCAGGCACTGGGACGCAAGAAGCACCTGATCATCGCACCGACGCTGCTGGCGCTGGTGATTTCGCTGGCGCTCGTTAACTTGATCACGCCGCGCTACAAATCCGAAGCCCGCATCCTGATCGACGGCCGCGAGAACGTGTTCTTGCGGCCGAGCGGCGAGCGCAACGAGGAGCGCACCGCGCTCGACCCCGAAGCGGTCACCAGCCAGGTGCAGCTATTGCTGTCACGCGATTTGGCGCGCGAGATCATCAAGAAGAACAAGCTCGCCGAGCGGCCGGAATTCGACCCGGTGCTGCAAGGCCTGTCGCCGCTGAAATCGCTGCTGGCGCTGATCGGCATCGGCCGCGATCCGTTCTCGATGACGCCGGAAGAGCGGGTGCTCGATGCCTATAACGAGCGGCTGACCGCCTATGCCGTCGACAAGTCGCGCGTCATCGTGGTCGAATTCCAGTCGCGCGATCCCGAGCTTGCTGCCCGCGTCGCCAATTCGATCGCCGATGGTTATCTGATCATGCAGCAGAATGCGCGACAGGAGCAGGCAAAGGCCGCCAGCCAATGGCTCTCGGGTGAAATCGACAGCCTGCGCAAGAAGGTCGCGGACGACGAATCGCGCGTCGAGGATTTCCGCTCCAAGTCCAGCCTCTTTGTCGGCACCAACAACACCACGCTCTCCAACCAGCAGATGGGGGAACTGAACACCCAGTTGAACAATGCGCGGGCGCTGAAATCCGACGCCGAGTCGAAGGCGAGGCTGATTCGCGAGATGCTGCAGAGCGGCAAGCCGATCGAATCCTC
>NZ_DASWPE010000127.1:0-13892 GCF_036404135.1 Rhodopseudomonas sp.
TCGTCGATCGAGCCGAACCCGCCCGAGGCGATCACCGGGATCGAGATCGCTTCGGCAAGCTCGATCGTGGCGTCGAGGTTGAGGCCCTTCAACAGCCCGTCGCGGGCGATATCGGTGAAGATGATGGCGGCGACGCCGGCATCCTCGAAGCGCTGCGCGATTTCCAGCGCGGTGACTTCGGCGCTTTCCGCCCAGCCCTGCACCGCGACCTTGCCGTCGCGGGCGTCGAGCCCGACCGCGACGCGGCCGGGGAATTTTTTCGCGGCGTCCTTGACCAGCGCAGGATCGCGCACCGCCGCGGTGCCGATGATGACCCGGCTGACGCCCTTGCCGAGCCAGGCCTCAACGGTGGCGAGATCGCGAATCCCGCCGCCGAGCTGCACCGGCATGGTCACCACCTGCAGCATCGCTTCGACAGCCTTGGCGTTCATCGGCTTGCCGGCGAAGGCGCCGTCGAGATCGACCACGTGCAGATAGTCGAAGCCCTGCGCCGCGAAGCTGTTGGCTTGCGCTGCGGGGTCGAGGTTGAACACCGTGGCGCGGTCCATGTCGCCCTGCTCGAGGCGGACGCATTGGCCGTTCTTCAGGTCGATCGCGGGAAACAGAATCATAGCTAGCAACTCGCTCCGGCGTCATCCTGAGGTGCTCGCCGCACTCGCGGCGAGCCTCGAAGGATGGCCCAATTGGAAGAGCCGTCGCCCTTCGAGACGCCCGCCTTCGGCGGGCTCCTCAGGGTGACGGCGCAATCTCCGCGGAAAGCCATCACGGCTTCCACTTCAGAAAATTCGAGATCAGCGCCAACCCGAAGCGCTGGCTTTTCTCCGGGTGAAACTGGGTGCCGATCGCCGTGTCGCGACCGACCATCGCGGTGACCGGCCCGCCGTAATCGGCGCGCGCCAGCACGTCGGCTTCGTTGACCGCGGCGAGATGGAACGAGTGCACGAAATAGGCGTGGCGGCCGTTCGGGCCGAGCGGCAGCCGCTCCAGCACCGGATGCTCGCGCACCATCTCCAGCGTATTCCAGCCCATATGCGGAATCTTCAAATTCTCCTCGCGCGGCGTGATCTTCACCACGTCGCCGCGGATCCAGTCGAGCCCGTCAGTGGTGACGTGCTCCTTGCCGTGGGTCGCCATCAACTGCATGCCGACGCAGATCCCGAAAAACGGCCGCGCCTTGTCGCGCACCGCTTCGGTCATCGCCTGCACCATGCCGTCGACCGCGTCGAGCCCGCGGCGGCAATCGGCGAAGGCGCCGACGCCCGGCAGCACGATCCGATCGGCGCGGTAAACCACTTCGGGATCGCGGGTCACCACGATCTTGTCCGGCACCTCCATGGCGCGCGCGGCGCGCTCGAAGGCTTTCGCGGCGGAGTGCAGATTGCCGGAGCCGTAATCGATGATGGCGACGCTCATCGCGACGACCCCGGACGCGGAAACAACCCGAAAATGTCGGGCTGCAGCGAACTCGGCGAGCGGGTCGGCGGCGGCGCGCCGCGCTCCACCGGCCGATAATCCTCGACCCGCGGCGCGCTCGCCCAGCGGTCGAAGAACCGCCGCTCTGCGGTTTCTTCATCGTCGGCCACCACCAGATCGAGCTGGCGCCAGCCGCGCCGCGACAGCGTCCAGCGCCGCAGGCTAGCTGCTTCCAGCCCCATCAAAAGCGCGATCAACAGCATCACGGCCAGCCGGCTGCCGGCGTCGGCCTGCGCCGCGCTCAGCACCGCGGTGGCAACCACGTTCAACGCGACATAGCCGGCGAGCGCCAGCCACAGCCGGTGATAGAGCAGCCAGAACGGCCCGGCGAGGAAGGCCCAGACATGAAACCCGTCGCGCACGAACACGAAGCGCTCGGCCGAACTCGGCCGGTTCGTCGGGGCGGCGACGGGCGCGTGCACTGTGTAAACCGACATCGCGGTTCTCCAACCGATACTCAAAACCGATCAGCCGCCGAGCTGACCCTTGGTGGACGGCACTTCGCCGGCGGCGGAGGGATCGATCGCGACCGCCGCGCGCAGCGCCCGCGCCAGACCCTTGAAGCAGGATTCGGCGATGTGGTGGCTGTTCTCGCCATATAGGGTCTCGACATGCAGAGTCACAGCCGCATTCATCGCGAAGGCGTTGAACCATTCCCGCACCAGCTCGGTGTCGAATTCGCCGATCTTGTCGCGCGGGAACTCGGCCTTGAACACCAGCGTCGGGCGGCCGGAGATGTCGATCACCACCCGGGTCAGCGTCTCGTCCATCGGCAGATGGATGCTCGCATAGCGAGTGATCCCGGCCATATTGCCGAGCGCCTGCCTGACCGCCTGGCCGAGTGCGATGCCGACATCCTCGGTGGTGTGATGATAATCGATGTGCAGATCGCCGACCGCCTTGACGGTGATGTCGATCCGGGAATGCCGCGCCAACAGATCCAGCATGTGGTCGAAGAACCCGATCCCGGTGGAGATATTGGATACGCCGCTGCCGTCGAGGTCGACCGCGACCTCGATCGCGGTTTCCTTGGTCTTGCGCTTGATCGTCGCCGTGCGCATGAAGCGGGCTCCCGGGCTGAAAACGCGGCCCTTTTAACAGGCCGATGACGGCTTCGCTACAGCCGAACAAGCCGACGCGATCCCTCTTGCGGCTATGGTGAGCGAAAAACCGTCGGCCTGCCGCGATTTGCATCCCGGGCCCGGCGTGCCTAGATCAGCGCTCTCACGAGGAATCCCATGACCCCATTCCATACGGCCTCCGGCGAAGCATCGCCCCAGGTTTGGCACGGCACCACCATTCTGACCGTCCGCAAGGGCGGCCGCGTGGTGATCGGCGGCGACGGCCAGGTCTCGATCGGCCAGACCGTGATCAAATCCAACGCCAAAAAGGTGCGCAAGCTCGGCAAGGGCGACGTCATCGGCGGCTTCGCCGGCGCCACCGCCGACGCCTTCACGCTGTTCGAGCGGCTCGAGGCCAAGCTCGAACAATATCCCGGGCAACTCACCCGCGCCGCGGTCGAGCTCGCCAAGGACTGGCGCACCGACCGCTACCTGCGCCGGCTGGAGGCGATGATGATCGTCGCCGACAAGGAGGTCTCGCTGGTGTTGACCGGCACCGGCGACGTGCTGGAGCCGGAAGCCGGCGTGATGGCGATCGGCTCCGGCGGCAATTACGCGCTGGCCGCGGCGCGGGCGCTGATCGACAGCGACAAGGACGCCGAGGCGATCGTGCGCCGCTCGCTGGATATCGCCGCCGACATCTGCGTCTACACCAACCGCAACGTCACCGTGGAAACGCTGAGCGGCTGACGCGCGCTTTCTTCCCTCTCCCCTTGTGGGAGAGGGTGCCCGAGCGAAGCGAGGGCGGGTGAGGGGTTTGCCTCACCGACTCGCAACAACCCCTCACCCGGCACGGACGTCGTCCGCGCCACCCTCTCCCACAAGGGGAGAGGGAAAGAAGCAGAGACATGACCGACTTTTCCCCCCGCGAAATCGTTTCCGAACTCGACCGTTTCATCGTCGGCCAGCACGACGCCAAGCGTGCGGTGTCGATCGCGCTGCGCAACCGCTGGCGGCGGCTGCAGCTCGAAGGCAACTTGCGCGAAGAGGTGCTGCCGAAGAACATTTTGATGATCGGGCCGACCGGGGTCGGCAAGACCGAGATCGCGCGGCGGCTGGCGAAACTCGCCGGCGCGCCCTTCATCAAGGTCGAGGCCACCAAATTCACCGAGGTCGGCTATGTCGGCCGCGACGTCGAGCAGATCATCCGCGATCTGGTCGAGGTCGCGATCGCCCAGGTGCGGGAGCGCAAGCGCAAGGACGTCCAGGCTCGCGCCCAGATCGCCGCCGAGGAGCGCGTACTCGACGCTCTGGTCGGCGCCAATTCCAGCGCCACCACGCGGGATTCGTTCCGCAGGAAGCTGCGCGCCGGCGAACTTAACGACAAGGAGATCGAGGTCGAGATCCAGTCCAGCGGTGGCGGCCCGTCGATGTTCGAAATTCCCGGCATGCCCGGCGCCCAGCTCGGCGCGATCTCGATCGGCGACATCTTCGGCAAGATGGGCGGCCGCAGCAAAACCAGGCGGCTGACGGTGGAGGATTCCCACGAGCTCCTGGTCAACGAGGAGGCCGACAAGCTTCTGGACAGCGATCAGCTGGTGCAGGAGGCGATTGGTGCCGTCGAGAACAACGGCATCGTGTTCCTCGACGAGATCGACAAGATCTGCGTGCGCGACGGCCGCAGCGGCGGCGAGGTGTCGCGCGAGGGCGTGCAGCGCGACCTGTTGCCGCTGATCGAGGGCACCACGGTGTCGACCAAGCACGGCGCGGTGAAGACCGACCACATCCTGTTCATCGCCTCCGGCGCCTTCCACATCGCCAAGCCGAGCGACCTGTTGCCGGAATTGCAGGGCCGGCTGCCGATCCGGGTCGAACTCGACGCGCTGACCCGCGACGACATGCGGCGGATTCTCACCGAGCCGGAGGCCTCGCTGATCAAGCAATATGTCGCCTTGCTGCAGACCGAGGGCGTGGTGCTCGACATCACCGACGCGGCGGTCGACGCGCTCGCCGACGTCGCGGTGGCGGTGAATTCCAGCGTCGAGAACATCGGCGCGCGGCGGCTGCAGACCGTGATGGAGCGGGTGCTCGACGAGATCTCGTTCACCGCGCCGGACCGCGATGGCGAGACCATCCGGATCGACGCCGACTATGTGCAGAAGCACGTCGGCGACCTCGCCAAGAACGCCGATCTCAGCCGGTTCATTTTGTGAGCTGCTGTATCGTAGGGCGTCGCCGCACTTGCAGGCGTCATCCGCGGGCTTGACCCGCGGATCCATCGCCCCTCACGAGATGATTTTTCAAGAGGATGGATTGCCGGGTCAAGCCCGGCAATGACAGCGTGGGGCTGTGAGCACTATCGCAGCCGCCGCACCCGGACATAGAGCGCGCCTTCGCCGCCATGGCCGATATGGGCCTCCTCGAAGCCGACCACCAGCGCGCGGAATTCCGGCAGGCCGAGCCAATGCGGCACCTGGCGGCGCAGCACGCCGCGCTCGGAGTCCGGGCCGACGCTGCGGCCCTTGCCGGTGATCACCAGCACGAAGGTCATGCCCTCGGAGCTGGCGCGATGCAGGAACGACAATAGCGCGCCATGCGCCCGGCTCTGCGTCATGCCGTGCAGGTCGATGCGGCCGTCGATGCTCTTCTTGCCGCGCGACAGATGCGCGCGCTCGCGCCGGCCGATCGGCGCCAACGGCGGCGCCGGCCGCGGCGCATCGAGCTTCGCCGCCGGCCTGGTCTTGCCGGGGGCGACCGGCTTCACCGCCGCGGCGGGCTTCGAACGCCGCAGCGCCGGTTCGGGCGGCGTGGCGACGGCAGCGGCTTTGGCGACGCGGTGCTTCTTGCGCAGCGGCTTGACCTGTTTGGCGACGCTCTCCCACAGCTCGCGCTCCGGCTCGCTCAGCGCGCGGCGCCGCCGCGGCGAAACTAGCGCTTCGGAAATCTGCGGCGGGTCCTTGCTCATCGCGCCCAATGCCAACGGCGATGATGCCGCCGATGCCGATGCGGCCGCCTGACCGGCACCGGCCGAAGCTCTGGCGCCGTCGCCGGTCGCGCCTCCGGCAACGGCACGCCGGCCGCCGCTGCGGCGAGCCTTTTGGATGAATCGGCGGCCGGCGGCGCACCCTTTGCGGCCTCCGCGCCCGGCGTTGCCGGGTTGGCTGGCGGCGCAGACGGCGGTTGGGCCGACTTTTGATCGCCGGCGGGCTTCGGCTGCTGCGCTTGCGGAAACAGCCTGGCGATTTTGGCCGACGGCCGCGCTTCCGGCAGCGGCATGGTGCGGCCCCGCGTCGAGGGATCGAGGCTGTTCGGTACCAGCATCACGAAGCGGGCGGCGTGGCGCAGCCGGCCGGACACCCGCCCAGCCTCGGCGCCGGCGCCGAAATACAGGTCGGCACGCGCCGGCCCGACGATCGCCGAGCCGGTGTCCTGCGCCACCATCAGCCGATGAAACGGCGTCGTGGTCTGCTCGGACTCAAGCGGCAGATCGGCGGCGATGAAAAACGGTGTGCCGTAGACGTGCAGCGATTTGTCGACCGCGATCGAGCGCCCCGGCGTCAGCGGCACGCCCTGCGCGCCGACCGCCTCGTCCTGGTCCGACAGATCGACCGCGCGGAAGAACACGTAGGAGCGGTTCTGCCGGCGCAGCTCATTGGCGCCGTCGGGATTGTCCTCCATCCACTGCCGGATCCGCTGCATCGACATCTGCTCTTTCGGAATGATGTTGCGCTCGATCAGGATGCGGCCGACCGGCGTGTAGGGATAACCGTTATGTGCGTCGTAATTGATTCGCAGCGTGGTGCCGTCCTCGAAACGCACCCGCGCCGAGCCCTGGATCTGGGTGAACAACAGATCGGTCTGGCTCTTCAGCCAGCACAATTCCAGCCCGCGGCCGGCCACCGCGCCGTCCTCGATTGCGCCGCGATCGTAATACGGCACCAGCTTGCGCCGCCCGATCTTGCGAAACACCTCGCCCTTGTTGGGCAGCCCGACCGCGCCCTGGCTGACGCCGCGCACGAACAGATTGGAGGGCCGGCGATACACCGGCACGGTGTAGACGTCGGTCGGCGTGCGCGAGCCGTCGAGCACCGGCTCGTAATAGCCGGTGACGAAGCCGTCGGTCTCGCCGAGCTTGGCAATTCGCACCGGCACAAAATGCCGCTCGAAGAACGCGCGGGCCGCGGTCTGATCGGTGATGTCGGCGGTGCGGGCGAGGAGGCAGGGCTCACGTAGCGAGCCGCCGAGCGGCTTGGCGTCGCTGGCGGGGCCGCGTTGCGCCGCGATCGGCTTGCAGCTTGCACGAAACGCTTTGAACGCCGCGAGCTGGTCGTCGTCGCTCCAGCCGGCGACCTCGGCCCAGCCGACCGGCATATATTGGCCGTTGGGGATTTCCGGCGGCCACACCGCCACCGGACGAGGGTGCGGGCGCGAATGCTGATGCCGAGCCTCGGCCGGAGCCTGGGCAAGTGACAGCGCCGCCGCCAGCAGCGCGCAGACGGCGGCGCGCAAGCCGCCGCGGCTAGTGCACGCTGCCGGTGCCGACCAGCTTCCAGTTCGGATCGCGCGATCCGACGTCTCGGGCAAATGTCCAAACATCGGTGATATCGGCGACCTTGTCCGGGTTTCCATCGACAATCGCGCCCGTCTTGTCGCGGGTCACGGTGATCATCTGCGAGACGAATCGCACGGTCAATTGCGCCGCGCGGTCGCGCGCCTCGGCCGACACCAGTTCGGCCTTGTCGATCGAGACGAAGCGGGTTTCGGTCTTCTGGTCGTGTTTCTCGCGCTCGCGAATCACCGCCTCGAAGCTGTCATAGACTTCGGCCGACAACAGATCCTTCAGCGCGCGGCGATCACCATTGGCAAAGGCCAGCACGATCATCTCATAGGCGCCGCGGGCGCCGCTCAGGAAGTGCTGCGGATCGAACGAGGAATCCTGCGCCGCGATGGCGTTGAGCCCCTGCGCCAGCGGCGTGCCGGGTTCGGCCACGCCTTTCCAGCGATCAATCGGCGGCGCCACGTCGGCGGAGGGGGTCAGCGGCGCCGGATCGAGCACCGCGCCCGGCAACGGCACGACGTTGTCCTGCGCGCCGCGCACCACGTCGCGGGCGGCGCGATCGAACGGCGGCCGCTCATTGCCGGTTTTCTGGCCGAGCACATTGCGGAGACGCAGGAAGATAAACACCGCAAGGGCCAAGAAGATGATGGTGTAAATATCCACGTCGCATTCGCTTTCTGGTCAGCGCCGGACACATCCGGCGTCAATGCATCCCGAGGGAAGACGGAGTTGATGATCTCGAAGGTTGAGCTCTTAGCATGTAGGCATGAACCGAGCCCAGCCAATGGCGGGATTTGGCACAAAGCGGCTCGGCGGCGAAGGTATCGTCATGCTGCCCCTTGATTTGCTTGAATTGTAGCGCGTTTTGCGATTCAGGGGAAACCCCAAGGTTTCACGGAAAATGCCTCGCCTTCAATGCTTTAGCCGAAGGTCGCGGCCTCACGGCAGGAGCCGCGGCGGCAGCAGCGGCGGATTTTGAGCCGATCCAGCGCGGCGTGCGGCGCGGCGCCGCTTCCGTCCTTGTGGAACGCGGCGGGGCTATGATAGCCACTGCGCCCGACAACACCTTCTCGCAATCGCGACATCGCCGGGCGGCGTCCGCTTTGGCGACGCTTCAGGAGAACCCTTATGACCAACGGCAACGGCGCGCCTCCGGAAGCGGCCCAGGCTCCCCAGCTCAACGTGCTGGCGCAATACACCAAGGATCTGTCGTTCGAGAATCCGAACGCCCCGGCCTCGCTGGCGCCGCAGGCGCAGCAGCCGTCGATCAACATCCAGATCAACGTCACCGCCAATACGCTGGCCGACAGCGAATTCGAGGTGACGCTTTCGATCGAGGGCAAGGCCGACAATGCCGGCTCGCTGATCTTCAGCTTCGAACTGCAATATGCCGGCGTGTTCCGCATCCTCAACGTGCCGAAGGAAAACCTGCATCCTTTGGTGATGATCGAATGCCCGCGGCTGCTGTTTCCGTTCGCCCGCGAGATCATCGCCACCTCGGTGCGCGACGGCGGCTTCCCGCCCTTGATGCTCGATCCGGTGGATTTCGTCGGCCTGTATCGCCAGAACATGGAGCGCCAGGCCGCCGCGGCTGCCGCCGCCGACGAGGCCAAGCCGAGCTGATCGAGCGGCGCTTCTTCACACAAGTCACAAGATTGGATTTCAACAGGCCGGGCTTTGCAGCCCGGCTTGTTTCGTTTGCGGCGCGGCTTGGCTTACTACGCCGGCCACATATCAAGTCGTCATTCCGGGGCGCGAGAGCGAAGCTCGAGCGAACCCGGAATCTTGCCGCGCATGCCGGAATCTATCGTTGTTGCGAGATTCCGGGTTCGCTCACAGCTGACGCTGTTCGCGCCCCGGAATGACTCGTTGTTGGCTGTAGCCGACTACATACAGCCAGATCGACGACGCGCTACGCCTCGCCGAAATACTCGTTCCACAGCGGCTTGTCGCCGAGCGTGGCGACGAAGGCGCGGTGCGCGGCGCGGTCGGCGTCGCTGACCCGCGGCGCCAACGGCACCTCGCGCTGCCGCCGCGGCGCGTCGCCCGGCCGGTGCGAGCGCGACGGCGCAGCTTCCGCCAGAATCAGTTGCGACTGCCGGGCGCCGATCAGGTCGATATAGACTTCGGCCAACAGTTCGGCGTCGAGCAGCGCGCCGTGCTTGGTGCGCCGCGAATTGTCGATCGCATAGCGCGAGCACAGATCGTCGAGCCGGTTGGAGACGCCGGGATGCTTGCGCCGCGCCAACAACAGCGTGTCGACCAGCCGGTCGCGCGGAATCGGCTGCCGGGCGATCTTGGCCAGTTCGGCGTTGATGAAGCCGATGTCGAACGAGGCGTTGTGGATCACCAAGGGCGCGTCGGCGATGAAGTCGAGAAACTCGTCGACCACCTCGGCGAACAAAGGCTTGGTCGCGAGAAATTCGGCGGACAGCCCGTGCACCGCAAAGGCTTCCTGCGGCATGTCGCGCTCGGGATTGATGTAGCGGTGAAAGGTCTGCCCAGTCGGCATCCGGTTGAAGATCTCGACGCAGCCGATCTCGACCAGCCGATCGCCGCGCAGCGGATCGAGGCCGGTGGTTTCGGTGTCGAGGACGATTTCACGCATCGGTGCAACTTTCAGTCCGGTTGATTCGATCAGCTCCCCGCGTCGTCATCCGGGGCGCGGGGCCGGGCGCTTCGCTTGTCGCTAGATTCCGGGTTCGCTTGCAGCTAAAGCTGCTCGCGCCCCGGAATGACGGCCCTTTGGCGACGGCGAATCAGGGGCGCCGCCGCGGCATTCTAGCAGTGGCGGCGAGGATATCGCGGATCTGCGCCCGCACCGGCTCCAAACCGTGCGAGGTATCCACCACGAAATCCGCGCGCTTGCGCTTTTCGGCATCCGGCAATTGCCGCGCCAAAAGCGCGTCGAGCTTGTCGCCGGTCATGCCCTGGCGAGCGAGAATCCGCGCCCGCTGCACTTCGGGCGAGGTGGTGACCACCACCACGGCGTCGACCCGGGCGTCGCCGCCGGTCTCGAACAACAACGGCACGTCGACCACCGCGACCGGAGCGCCGGATTGTTCCGCGTCGGCGAGGAATTGCTGGTGGTGCGCACGCAGCAGCGGATGCACGATCGCTTCGAGCCGCTGCATCGCCGCAGGATCATGCAGCACCCGCGCCGACAACAGCGCGCGGTCGACCTTGCCGTTCAGCGTGGTGCCGGGAAACGCCGCCTCGACCGCGGGTGCGGCCTCGCCGTCGTAGATCCGATGCACGGTGGCATCGGCGTCGTACACCGGCACGCCGGCCTCGGCGAACAATCGCGCGGTGGTTGACTTGCCCATGCCGATCGAGCCGGTCAGTCCCAGGATCCGCATGGCGCCGTCCCCTGATTCAGAACGCCAGCAACCGCTGCTGCCGCAGATAGCTCAACAGCGGCACCAGCGGCAGGCCGAGAATGGTGAAGTGATCGCCATGGATGCCGTCGAACAGATGCACGCCGAGGCCTTCGACCTGATAGCCGCCGACGCTGGAGGTCGCGGCATCGCCGGCCTCGTTGAGATAGGCCTCGATCTCGGCCTCGGTGAGCTGGCGCATCGTCATCCGCGCCACCGAGGTTTCGGCAAACACCGTCTTGCCGTTGCGCACTAAGGCGATCGCCGAATGCAATTCGTGGCGGCGGCCGGACAGCGTGCGCAATTGTGCGGTGGCCTTGGCGCGGTCGGCGGGTTTGATGAAGGTCCGCTCGCCGAGCGCCAGCGTCTGGTCGGCGCCGAGCACCAGGCGACCGGGCAGCCGCTGCGACACCACCAGGGCCTTTTCCTCGGCGAGCCGGGCGGCGATTTCCGCCGGCGAGCTCAGGCCGGAGGCCTGCTGCACGCCGCGTTCGTCGATCGCGGCGGGGATCGCCTCGAAGGGAATGCCGGCGTTTTGCAGCAACATCTGTCGCGCATAGCTTTGCGACGCCAGAACCAGCGGTTGCGATCCGAGCCAGATCGTCATTCCTGTTGTCGCTGCCGCTGCCGGTCGGCCAACAGCTTCATCACCGCGGCCGCGGTTTCCTCGATCGAGCGCCGCGTGACCTCGAGCAGCGCCCAGCCATATTTCGCGCTCAGCCTACGGGCGAACGAGACCTCGTCATTGACCGATTGGCGGTCGATGTAATCCTCGTTGCCGACGGTGGCGCCCATCGACAGCAGCCGGTTCTGCCGCACCTGGATCAGCCGCTCCGGGGTGGCGTGCAGGCTGACCACCAGCGGCTTGGTCAGGGTCTCGAGCTGGTGCGGAATAGCGATTCCGGGCACCAGCGGCACGTTGGCGGTGCGAATGCCGCGGTTGGCGAGATAGATCGAGGTCGGCGTCTTCGAGGTGCGCGACACGCCCACCAGCACCACGTCGGCGTCTTCCAGGCCTTCGACGTGCTGGCCATCGTCATGGATCATCGAATAATTCAGCGCGTCGATGCGCTTGAAATATTCTGCGTTGAGGGTGTGCTGGGCGCCGACCCGGCCGGTGGTGGAGGAGCCGAGATAGGCCTGGAACAGTTGCATCACCGGGCCGATGATCGACAGGCTCGGAATGTTGACTTCCTCGCATTTGGCCTCGAGCCGCTCGACCAGATCCTTTTCCAAAAGCGTGAACAGCACGATGCCCGGCGCTTCCTCGATCTCGGCCAACACCCGGTCGAGCTGCTTCTGGCTGCGCACCAAGGGATAGACGTGTTCGACCGGGCTGACATTGGCGTATTGCGCCGCGACCGCGCGGGACACCGTGATCAAAGTCTCGCCGGTCGAATCGGACACCAGATGGAGATGAAAATAGCTGCCGTCGGTGGGCATCATAAGCCTGTATATCCTGTGAATCGCTGTGGGGCGTTCGGGCGGTCGCGGCGTCGCTGGCGCGGCACCCGGGATAAGCCGGAATTTTCTACACAGGACTCCTCGCGGGGATCTTATCGGGGATCGTTAGGAATGGTAGCGGGGTTATGTCGGCTTGTCTCTTGATAAGACAGCCGAGACCTGGCGCAAGTCGCTGAGGCTGGGCGGATTCTTGCGCGCTGTGGAGGGCCGGGAAAACTCCGCCGCGTTGTGCACAAGCCCGGGACAATTCCGGATTGTGTTGCGTGGGCCTAATCCACTGCCACTTAGACTCTAACCTAAGATTCTATAACTATTGTTTTAGAAAAGGATGGCTTGCGGAAAACGCGTTGTTCGAGCATTTCGATAATGCCCGTGTTAGGCATGGCGTTCCGGGCGTTGGAAAAAATCCGAGCGACCGGACACCGCAGTGAGAGTTGTATGGCCGAGTTGATTTACCCGTGGGTTAAGGCGCTGCACGTCATCGCGGTGATCTCCTGGATGGCCGGCATGCTCTACATGCCGCGGTTGTTCGTCTATCATTGCAGCGCGACGGTCGGATCGAAACAGTCCGAAACCTTCAAGGTGATGGAGCGCCGGCTCTACAAGGCGATCATGAACCCGGCGATGATGCTGGCCTGGGTGGCCGGGCTCTACATCGCCTGGGATCGCGGTTTCCTGATGGACGGCTGGTTTCACGGCAAGCTCGCCGCGGTGGTGCTGATGACCGTGATCCACATTTTGCTGGGCCGCTATGTGCGCGATTTCGCCTCTGACCGGAACACGCACAGCCACAAATTCTATCGCGTTATCAACGAGATTCCTACGCTGCTGATGATCGTCGCGGTGATCCTGGTGGTGGTCAAGCCGTAGCGTTTTGGGGCGTCGCGGCCGGCCGATGGGGAATTTCTTGCGTCCCGGCGTTCGATTTTCTATATTGTGGCCATCCCACCCACGCAGGCGGATGCAGGCGCATTCTGGTTTGGTTGTTTGACCGGACGCCTCTTAAGGTTTGAAGCCCCCTCCCGGCACCTTCCTTTGGATAAACGTCCTGCCTCGAGACTTCCTGCCACAAGACCTGCGGACTTTCCTGATCTTTCTGGCGTTCGCGTCGTTGAACTCCTCGCCATCCCTCTCCGTTTTTCCACAGGATCCTCCCAATGCGGGAAATGAAGCTTCAAGACCTCAAGGCGAAGACGCCGGCTGAACTGGTGTCGTTCGCCGAAGAACTCGGGGTCGAAAACGCCAGCACGATGCGCAAGCAGGAGCTGATGTTTGCCAGCCTCAAGCAGTTGGCGATCAAGGAAACCGACATCATCGGCGAAGGCGTTGTCGAAGTGCTGTCCGACGGCTTCGGCTTTCTGCGCTCGCCGGATGCGAATTATCTGCCCGGCCCGGATGACATCTACGTCTCGCCGTCGCAGATCCGCCGCTTCGGGTTGCGCACCGGTGACACCATCGAGGGCCATATCCGCAGCCCGAAGGAAGGCGAGCGCTACTTCGCGCTGCTCAAGGTCAATACGCTGAATTTCGAGGACCCGGAAAAGTCCAAGCACAAGGTCAATTTCGACAATCTGACGCCGCTGTTTCCGGACCAGCGCTTCCGGCTCGAACTGGAAGACTCCACGCGCAAAGATCTGTCGGCGCGGGTGATCGACATCGTGGCGCCGATCGGCAAGGGCCAGCGCGCGCTGATCGTGGCGCCGCCGCGCACCGGCAAGACCGTGCTGATGCAGAACATCGCGCATTCGATCACCGCCAACCATCCGGAATGCTACCTGATCGTGCTGTTGATCGACGAGCGGCCGGAGGAAGTCACCGACATGCAGCGCTCGGTGAAAGGCGAGGTGGTATCCTCGACTTTCGACGAGCCGGCGGTGCGTCACGTCCAGGTCGCCGAGATGGTGATCGAGAAGGCCAAGCGGCTGGTCGAACACGGCCGCGACGTCGTCATCCTGCTCG
>NZ_DASWPE010000128.1:0-44020 GCF_036404135.1 Rhodopseudomonas sp.
GTAGCGCGGGCTGCTGCGCTGATAATAGCGGCGGGTGGTTTCAGTCCACATCTGTGCCTCCATCGAATCTTCGCAAATCCGACGGAATCACAACAGACTGAAATCACTCAACTCTTTTTCGGCCAGGCTCTCAGGATGACGCCGAGCGCGTTGTTCAGGCAGTACAGATCCATCGCTACCCGCGCGCGTCGCGCCCGGCAATGATCGCCAGCGCCCGCGCGCCGGCCACCGGCTGTTCGGTCGGCAGCCGGGCGAAATCCGCAGCCCCGGTGACGGCGACGTCGAGCATCGCCCGGTAGCGCCGCCGCGGCACCTCGGTGGCGCCGAACGAGCGCAGATGCTCGGTGACGAACTGGGTGTCGAGCAGCACGAAGCCGCCCTCGATCAGCCGCGCCACCAGATGCACCAGCGCCACCTTGGAAGCATCGCGGGCGCGGTGGAACATGCTCTCGCCGAAAAACGCCCGGCCGAGATTGACGCCGTACAGCCCGCCGACCAGCTCGCCATGCTGCCAGACCTCGACGCTGTGGCAATGGCCGAGCTGATAGAGCCCGATATAGAGCTCGCGAATCCGCCGGTTGATCCAGGTGTCCTCGCGGCCGGGCTGCGGCGCCGCGCAGCCGTCGATGACGTCGTTGAAGGCGCGGTCGACGCTGACGGCAAACACATCCGAGCGCACCGTGCGCGCCAACCGCGACGCCACCCGGAAGCCGTCGAGCGGGATGATGCCGCGGCGTTCCGGCTCGACCCAGAACAGCGTCGGGTCGTCGATGCTTTCTGCCATCGGAAAGATGCCGCAGGCATAGGCGCGCAGCAGCACTTCGGGGGTAATGTCGGACGAGGCGGAGTCGCGGCCGGTCATGCGCCATCATAGCAGGCCGCAGCGCCGGCCGCGACGGCTTCGCCCAGCGCCGATGCCGCGGGGCGGCCGATCACGCCGCCGCGCCGCGGCGCACCGCCAGCCAGATCAGATGCCGCGCGCCGCCGCGCTTGCCCATCGCCCGCACCGGGAGTTCCTCGACCGCAAAGCCGGCCTGCCGCAGCCTTCGCGTGAAGGCCGGGTCCGGCCCCGACGACCACACCGCCAGCACGCCGCCGTCGCGCAATGCCTGCTGCGCGGCGCGCAGCCCGGCCGCGTCGTACAACGCGTCATTGGCGGTGCGCGATAGCCCGTCCGGCCCGTTGTCGACGTCGAGCAGGATGGCGTCGTAGCGCAACCGGCCGGCGCGGATCGCCGCGCCGACGTCGCCCGTGATGATGCGAACCCGCGGGTCGGCGAGGCTGTCGCCGAACACCTCGGCCATCGCGCCGCGCGCCCAGTCGATCACCGCCGGCACCAGTTCGGCGACCTCGATCGCGGCGTCGGGCGGCAGCGCGGCCAGCACGGCGCGCAGCGTGAACCCCATGCCGAGCCCGCCGATCAGGATCCGCGGGCTAGCTTTTGACGGCGCGCCGGCGAGGCGGGCAAACGCCAGCGTCGCCAGCGCTTCTTCCGAGCCGCCGAGCCGGCTGTTCATCAGTTCGTTGCCATCGAGCCGGATTGAGAACTCGGCGCCGCGGCGCAGCAGCCGCAATTCGCCGCCGCCGGGGATCAGCGCGCTGTCGAGCAGGGACCAGGGGATCACGGGGCGCCGTCGACCCTAATGCGCGGAGGCGGCGAGGCTAGCCGCCGGAGCGCTGGTGCGGCGGAAGCGCAGCACGATGCGGGTGCCGCTGTGGTTGGGGTCGCGCTCCACCGCGGCTTCCAGCTTGCTGGCCATCGCATTGACGATGCGCTGGCCCATCCCGGTGGAGTCCGGGTTGACCTTGACGTTGAGCCCGACGCCGTCGTCGCTGATCGACAATTCGACATCGTCGCCGTCGGCGTGCAGTTCGACATGGATCGGGCCGGCGCCGTCGGGATAGGCGTATTTCACCGCGTTCATCACCAGCTCGTTGACGATGATACCGATCGCCACCGCGCGGTCGGGATCGATCTCGACGGCTTCCGACTTCAGCGTCAGCCGCGACATCCGGTTGCCCTCGGCGGAGCGCCGCAGATCCTCCAGCAGCGCTTCGAGATACTGGTTCAGCAGCACGCTTTTCAGGTCGTGCGAGGTGTAAAGCCTGCGATGCACCTGCGCCACCGCGGCGACCCGGCCCATCGCATTGGTCAACGCCGCCTTGACGTCGGCCTGCTTGCTGGAGGAGGCCTGCAGATGCAGCAGCGAGGCGATGATCTGCAGCGAATTGCCGACCCGGTGGTTGACCTCGCGCAGCAGCACCTCGCGCTCGGCGGCGAGCGCTGCGAAGCGGTCGCGCGAGGCGTGTACTTCGGCCACCGCGTCGTCGCGCGCCTTGCGGATCCGCGCCTGTTGCAGCGCCTGCTCGGTGGCAACGTGCAGCAGCGGCACGAAATCGCCGAGCGTATCCTTCATCAAGTAATCGGCGGCGCCGGCTTTCAGCGCAGTGACCGCAATCGAGGAATCCTGCGAGGCGGTGACGAACACCACCGGCGGCGGATTGGGAACGGTCTGGATCTGCTCCAACGTCTCCAGACCGTCGAGCCCGGGCATGTACTGGTCGAGCGCCACCACGTCGATGCCGCCCTGGCGCAGCCGGGCGAGGCCGGCTTCGCCGCTGGAGGCATGCACCACGCTGTAGCCGTGCCGCTGCAGGCCGCGGGTCACCAGCCGGCCGAGCGCGTCGTCATCGTCGATATAGAGCAGCGTGGGCGCGGAGGTGGTCATGCGACGGTTTCAGGCACCTGAATCACAGAGAAGAACAGCCCGAGCTGGCGGATGGCGTTGGCAAAGCTCTCGTAATTGACCGGCTTGGTGATGTAGACATTACACCCAAGCTCGTAGCAACGCTTGATTTCATGGGCGTCGTCGGTGGTGGTCAGCACCACGACCGGGGTGCATTTGAGGTGATCGTTCTCCTTGACCCGGCGCAGAATGTCGATGCCGGAGGCGTCCGGCAGGTTGAGGTCGAGCAGGATCAAGAGCGCGCGGCCCTGATGTTCGATGCCGCTGCCGTCCGGTCCGAACAGATAATCCAGCGCGGCTGTCCCGTTGGTGAACGGAATGATCTCGTTGTTGACCCCGGAGCGGCGGATATTGCGCTCGATCAGCCGGGCGTGGCCCTCGTCGTCCTCGATCATGATGATGGTGACAGGCTTACTCATGCTTGCGAATCCCGGTTTGCCGCCGACCATTTGGCCGGCAGGGTGATCGTGAACGTGCTGCCGGTGCCCAGTTCGGACGACACCGTCATGGTGCCGCCGAGCCGCCGGACCAGGGCGCGGACGTGGGCCAGTCCGATTCCCTGTCCGGGACGGTCCTGTGTACCCGCGCGGCGGAAAAGGTCAAAGATCCTCTGGTGGTCCTTGGGATCGATGCCTCGGCCATTGTCGGCGACCTCGAAAATCGCAAAGCCGAGCTTCTGGCGGCCCCGCACGCGGATGTCGCCGGGAATCCCGTTTCTGAGATATTTCAAGGCGTTGTCGATCAGATTGGAGAAGATCTGCTCGAGCGCCAGGCGGTCGCTGACGATCTGCGGCAAGGGTTCGATGCGGATCTCGGCCTCGGCCTCGGCGGCCTGATGCGCCACCGTGGAGACGATGCCCTCGATCAGCTCGCGGGTGTCGATTAACACCGGCTTGAACTCGCGGCGGCCCTCGCGGGTCAGATTAAGGATGGCGCTGATCAGCCGGTCCATCTTGGCGATCGAGGACTTGATGAAGCTGAGCGCCTCGGTGAAGTCCTGCGACAGCTGCTGGTCGGCGACGTCGAGTTTGGGTTCGGCGTCGTTGTCGGCGCTTTCCGGCATCGGCTCCGGGGAGGCGGCGCGGCCCAGCGTGGCGATGCGGCGGAAGATGTCGCCGCGCAATTCCTCGAGCTCGCTAGTGAAGCCCATGATGTTGACCAGCGGCGAGCGCAGATCGTGGCTGACGATGTAGGCGAAGCGCTGGATCTCGTCATTGGCCTCGCGCAGGTCGGCGGTGCGCTCCAGCACCGTGGATTCCAGGTTGAGGTTGGTGTCGCGCAGCCTGGTCTCGGCCTCGTCGCGCGCGGCGGCGGAGCGGCGCACCAGGAAGATCGAGATCGCCGCCAGCAGCAGCACCAGGGCGGAGCCCGAGGTGGTGACGATCGCCGCCAAAGCCTGGCTGCGGTCGGCGGTGGCGGTGCGCTGCCGGAATAGCTGCTGCTCCTCGGCGCTCATCTCCTCCGACAGCACCCGAATCCGGTTCATGGTGTCGCGGCCGGCGTTGACCCGGATAATTTCGGTGGCGGCGTCGAGCTTGCTCGCGCGCCCCAATTCCAGCACCCGGCGGAATTGCGCCAGCCGGGACTCGGTCATCGCCATGATCTCGGTCACCGCCTGTTGCTGACGGGGATTGTCGAGCGTCTGCTGTTGCAACTTGCGCAACAGCGGGACGATGCCTCCGGCGGCGTCCTCGTAATCCGTCAGAAAGCCCGGTTCCTGAGTCAGCAGATAGCCCCGCTCGGCGCTTTCGGCGCGGCGCATCTGCAACAGCGACAGCGAGATCTGGTTTTGCACTTCCAGCGTATGCGCCACCCAGCCGGCGTCCTCTCGCGCCCGCTGCAGCCAATACAGCGAGGCGATGCTGATCACCACCAAGACCGCAAAGGCGATCCCGAGCAAGACGATTTGCAGCAATGAGCGTCGCCGCGCGCGGGCCTGTGTCACCACGCGGCACCCAAACCATCAAAACCGACGATCAATCCATCCCCCGGCGGAACCCGCACAAAATCAAGCTTCAACGCCATGAATCGCGAATGGTTCCGCGGTCCTCAAGGCTTCTTGGTGTCGCCCGCCGCCAGATAATGCTCCAGCCAATGGATATGGTAGTCGCCGTCGATGATGCCGGGCTCCCGCACCAGCGCACGGAACAACGGCAGCGTGGTGTCGATGCCGTCGACCACCATCTCGTCGAGCGCCCGGCGCAGCCGCATCAGGCATTCCGCCCGGGTCTTGCCGTGCACGATCAGCTTGCCGACCATGGAGTCGTAATAAGGCGGGATCACATAGCCCTGATAGGCCGCCGAATCGATCCGCACCCCGAGCCCGCCGGGCGGGTGGTAGCGCGCGATCCGGCCCGGCGACGGCCGGAAAGTCACCGGGTTCTCGGCATTGACCCGGCATTCGATCGAATGGCCGTTCAGCACGATCTCGTCCTGTGTGCAGGGCAGGTCGCCGCCGGCGGCGACCCGGATCTGCTCCAGCACTAGGTCGATGCCGGTGATCATCTCGGTCACCGGATGCTCGACCTGGATTCTGGTGTTCATCTCGATGAAGTAGAACTCGCCGTCCTCGTAGAGGAATTCGATGGTGCCGACGCCGAGATATTGCATGTCCTGCATCGCCTTGGCGCAGGTGGCGCCGATCTTGGCGCGGGCCGAGGCGCTGAGCACCGGCGAGGGGCCTTCCTCCCAGACCTTCTGGTGGCGGCGCTGCAGCGAACAGTCGCGCTCGCCGAGATGGATGGCGCCGCCGCGGCCGTCGCCGAGCACCTGGATCTCGATGTGGCGTGGCTTCTGCAGGTATTTTTCCAGATAGACCGAGGCGTCGCCGAATGCCGACTTGGCCTCGTTGCCGGCGGTGGACAGCGCCAGCATCAGGTCGTTTTCGGTCTGCGCCACCTTCATGCCGCGGCCGCCGCCGCCGGAGGCGGCCTTGACCAGCACCGGAAAGCCGATCGCCTTGGCGATCGCCATGGCGTCGTCCTCGGGGCCGACCGCGCCCTCGGAGCCCGGCACCACCGGAATGCCGAGCCGCTTGGCGGTCTTCTTGGCCTCGATCTTGTCGCCCATCAGCCGGATGTGCTCGGATTTCGGGCCGATGAAATGCAGATTGTGCTCGGCCAGGATCTCGGCGAAGCGGGCGTTCTCGGACAGAAAGCCGTAGCCGGGATGCACCGCGTCGGCGCCGGTGATCTCGCAGGCGGCGAGCAGCGCCGGGATGTTGAGATAGCTGTCCTTGGACGGCGGCGGCCCGATGCAGACGCTCTCGTCGGCGAGCCGGACATGCATGGCGTCGGCGTCGGCGGTGGAGTGCACCGCCACGGTGGAGATGCCGAGCTCCTTGCAGGCCCGCAACACGCGCAGCGCGATCTCGCCGCGATTGGCTATCAGGATTTTGTCGAACATGGCTGTACCAGACTGCGCGGAGGTGAAATGCGGAAAGCGGCGAGTGGCGAATATCGAGTGGCGAATGGAAGCGAACAGCAGCTCGTGTTTTGCTATTCGCTATTCGCCACTCCGTAGTCGCTCACTCTATCACCACCAACGGCTCGCCGAATTCGACCGGCTGGCCGTCCTCGACCAGGATCTGGGTGACGGTCCCGGCGCGCGGCGACGGGATCTGGTTCATCGTCTTCATCGCCTCGATGATGAACAGCGTCTCGCCGGCGCGCACCTTGCTGCCGACCTCGACGAACGGCTTGGCGCCGGGCTCGGAGGCCCAATACACCGTGCCGACCATCGGCGAGGCCACCATGCCGGGGTGTTTGGCGACGTCGGCGTCCGGCGCCGGCGCGGCTGGCGCCGCGGCAGCGGCCGGCGCATGCGCGGAGGGCACCGCGGCGGAAACGGTGAGCGTGCGCGCCACCCGCACCCGCAGCCCGGAGCGTTCGATCTCGATCTCGGTCAGGTTGGTTTCGTCGAGCAGCAGCGCGAGTTCGCGGATCAGCGCGTTGTCGTCAGCCGCCTTGGGGGTCGCGGCGGCTTTGTGTTCAGGCGGGCGGGCCATATTCTCGATCCAAATTTTGGTGGTGATGGGGGGCGTCAGGCTTGCGCGCTGGCGCCGATTTTTGCGGCGAGGCCGCTGATGGCAAGGCGATAGCCGTCGATGCCGAAGCCGCACAGGCTGGCAAAGGCGGCTTTAGCGGTGAAGGAATGCTGGCGGAAGCTCTCGCGGGCGTGGATGTTGCTGACGTGGACCTCGACGGTCGGGATCCGCACCGCCACCAGCGCGTCGTGCAGCGCCACCGAGGTGTGCGAATAGCCGCCGGCGTTGAGGATGATGCCGACCGCCTTGGTGGCGTGAGCGTCGTGGATGAAGTCGATCAATTCGCCCTCGTGGTTGGAATGCCGGCAATCGGCGACCAACCCGAACCGCGCCGCGGTCTCGACGCACAGCCGTTCGACATCCGCCAGCGTCGCGTGTCCGTAAATCTCAGGCTCGCGCAACCCGAGCAGATTGAGGTTCGGACCATTGAGCACATAGACTGTCTGCGGCATCACAATCCTGGTTTCGTCTGCGACCTGTCGCAGCCACCGATGAACGATCGAAGTCCGACAGGCGCGCCTTCGGCGCGGCTCTCTGGCGGACCTCTCTTTCGATGGGGCAACGAGAAATCAGATGTCTTTTGCGGCTTTTCAAAGCCCCGCTCGACCGCAGAGCCACGCGATCCGAGCGACGCACCGTTTTCCTGGCGGTTTATAAGTAACCTTCCGCCGAAGGGAAAGCCTCCCGAGCCGAGAAAGCCGCGGCAATGACACTCAATCGGTTTGCCAGCAGAGCCCGGCAAGCCGTGGAAACGACTGATTAACCATCGTTGAGGCCGGCGCCGGCGGAGCGCCGGCGCCGCGGTCCTGCTTTGGTCTAAGCACGAAAAAGGGCGGCGTGCCGCCGCCCTTCGCAACAGTTTGCCCGGTCAGGCTCAGGCGTCGAGCACCGCAACGATCTCCAGGGTGCGCGGGTCGACCACCACGATCTCGTCGCGCACCAGGAAGAACTCGTAGCCGCGCCAATCCGGATAGAGCGAGATGATTTCCGCCGGAAGCGGGTGGAAGCGGACCTCGCGCGGCACCCTTGTGCCGACCGAGATCGAGAAGTTGATGTTGGTGGCGGGCTCGACGCGCTGCTGCTTGATCACGGTGGTGATCTTGCTGCGCTGTTCGCCGGACAGTTTGGCGCCGGCGCCGGCCTGGCCCGTGGTCGTCGACGAGCGTTCGCGGTTGTTCTCGGCGTTGCGATTGCCGTCGCGGCCGCGGTCTTCCGCCTTCATGTCCTTGCCGGCGGCCTTGTCCGACTTGTCGGCGCTGACGCCGGATTTCTGCCCGGGGCTCGACTCCTGGGCGCGCTGGCTGGCGCCGCCGCCAGCCGCGGGCCGCTCGCTCGACTGCGCGGAATTGGCGCCTTCCGACGCACCGCGGCCGGACTCGGCGCCTTGCGAACTCGGCTGGTTGCTGGAGCTGCCGGCGCTCGGCGCCGCGGCGCCGCTCGACGCGCCGGCGCTACCGGGAGAGCCGCTCGGGCTCTGCGCGCAGACGGCGCCGGTTCCTAGGATCAATGCGGCGGTGGCGACGGAGATCAGAAAACGTTTGCTCATCGGGTTGCTCCTCGTTTGCATCTGCCCGCGCATCAACCGGAGCCGTCGCATCCCGTTCCTGCGCGCGCCGGGTTCCGGCGGGTTTGTTTTGTGAATGCGAGATGAAGAAGGAACGCGCCGACGCTGTCACGTCGCTGCGCGAAGCGAGGCGACGGGCCGCGCCGCGCGCTGAGACCTGATCGGTGAGGTGAGGGGATTAAGACGATTGCGATGTCGAAGGATCGACCGCCGCGCCGGGTCGCCGTGGCGATCCTGCGCGGCGGTGGCGAGAGCTTACTTCTTGCTGGCCTTGCCGGACGACGGCTCGTTGCTCATGCCGGAGGTCTGTCCCGCTGCGCCCGGCGTCATGCCCTGGCTCGACTTCAGGCTATCGGCCGCGCCGCGGCTGGACTCGGTGCCCTGCGAACTCGGCTGGTTGCTCGACGTGGTGTTGGGCGAAGCGGCGGTGCTCGACGAGCCGGCGCTACCGGGCGTGCCGCCCGAACTCTGCGCGCTCGCCACGCTGGTTCCAGCGATCAATGCCACGGCGGCGATCGACATCAGGAAACGATTGCTCATTGGGATTCCTCCTGGTTGGTTTTGCATGTGCCGGCGACAACCGCGGTCGCGGCATCCTGTTCCTATGCAGCTGAGTTCCATCGTGTTTGTTAGTTGCGCAATAGCGCCGCGGAATCCGTCTTGCTGCAGTGCGAAGCAATGCGACTCGGTCGCTGCAGCGACCGCGTTTCTCCGCACCGATTAAAGATTCATTGACGAAGGTCAAAATCGTGCTTCGTGTTTGGCCCGGACTAATGCATCATCAGCGTGCTTCACCGATGGGGGCGACGCTGGAGGTTTCATGGCTCGTTACATGGTGAAATTCTTCAAGGACATTCTTGGCGACAACGGCCATCACGCCGAGGTCTGCCAGCACTTGCTGGAGGTCGAAGCCGCCAATAGCGGCGACGCCGGCGAATTGGCCAAGCGCAAGTTCTGCGAAATCGAACGGCTGAGCGACTGGTCGCTGCATGCCGACCGGCTGCGGGTTTCGGAGAGCGAGCGGCCGGCGGAGCGCCAAGCGCCGCATTAAGCGCGCTGAACGCGCTCACCGAAGAAGCGCGCTACTGAATCTGCGCGAGATGCGCGCACTGAATGTCCGCCGGGGCGAGGGCGGACTGATCAGCCGCCCCCGTCGCAAATTCCGCCGGCGAGCCGGGCTCAGCAGATGGCTTTGCTCAGCAGGTCGCCTTGCTCAGCAGGTCGCCTTGCCGCAGCGGGCGATGCCGATCTTTTCCTTCAGCGCCTCGAGACCCACCGCACCGACCACCACCTGCTTGCCGATCACGTAGCTCGGGGTGCCGTTCATGCCCATCGCCTCGGCGAGCTTGAAATTCTCCTCGATGGTGGCGCGCACTTCCGGCGAGGCGATGTCCTTTTCCAGCTTGGCCATGTCGAGGCCGGCGTCTTTCGCCGCAGCCATCGCCCGGGCCTTGTCGGCCTGGCCGCGGCCGCCCAACAGCTTCTGGTGGAAGTCGAGATACTTCTTGCCGCCGGAATCCTGCATCCTGACCGCCACCGCGACCTGCGCGGCTTCCACCGAGCCCGGCCCGAGCACCGGGAATTCCTTCAGCACCACCTTCAGCTTGGGATCGTCCTTCATCAGCTCCAGCATGTCGCCCATCGCGCGCTTGCAGTAGCCGCAATTGTAATCGAAGAACTCGACGAAGGAGACGTCGCCGTCCTTGTTGCCGAGGGTGACGCCGCGCGGCGAGTTGAAGATGGTCTGGGCGTTCTGCGCGATCGCCGCCTGGTGCTTCTCGGCTTCGGCCGCGGCCTGACGCTTGCTCAGTTCGGCGGAGACCTCCTCCAGCACTTCGGGGTGCGCCAACAGATAGCTGCGCACGATGCTCTCGATCTGGCCGCGCTGGTCGTCGGAAAACGCCTGCGCCGATGCGAGGCTCGGCACCCCGGCGAGGGCGAGCGCGAACAGGGCGGAGGCGAGCAGGCGAAGCGGCGGCATGGGCAAATCCTTTTGCGGAATGTCTGTTGTTAAATGCTGAAGGCCGATTCTGCGACCGGATTACGCGGAATTTGTGAATGGAGCCCGCGGCGCCGCGGGCGGCGCGCGGGCCGGACGGCGCCTCTACTCCTTCTGCCCCGGCATCGGCTTGGTGGCGACGATGTCGTCGGCCTTGACCCAGCCCGGCGAACCGACCGCGAAGCGGGTCTTGGCGCGGGAGGCCAGTTCGCGCGCGGTCTTGTTGTCGCCGCGCAGGAATGCGGCCTGCGCCGCGGCGAGATCGGCCTGGGCGTAATCGCCCTTGCGGCCATAGGCCATCGCCAGCTGCGAATAGCCGAGCGGCGCCTCGGTCTCGCGCGCCAGCGCCGCGCGCAGGATGCCGATCGCCTCCTCGGTATTGGCGTTGTTGTCGGAGGCCACCAGCGCCTGGCCGAGCAGCATCTCGATCAGCGGCGCGCCGTTGGTCATCGCCACCGCCTTGCGCAACGGCGCCACCGCGTCCGCTGGCCGGCCGCCTTCCAACAGCGCCTGGCCGCGCAGCTCGTAGAAATACGGGTTGTTCGGCTGCTGCTGGATCAAGCCGTCGATCTGGGCGAGCGCCGCGCGCAGGTCGCCGTGCAGATAGGTGGCGATGGCGCGGGCGTAGCGCGCCGGCAAGGTGTCGTTGGACAGCGGATAGCGGCGATTGACGGTGTCGGCTTTCTCCATGAAGCCGGAGGTCTTGGCCCGCATCATGTCGTGGCGCAGTTGCAGCGCGGCGTCGTCCTTCTTGTCCCAATAGGGGCTGGAGCGCGCCAGATCCTCCAGCGCGCGGACGCGGTCGGCCGGCATCGGATGCGATTGCGCGTAGGGGTCGGCACCGCGCGACGCGAACAGGCTGTCGTCGGTGAAGCGCTTGAAGGTCTCGTACATGCCCTTCGGCGATTGCCCGGTGGCGGTGAGAAACTTGACCCCGGCGCGGTCGGCGTTTTCCTCCTGCTGGCGCTGGTAGGACAACAGGTTGCGGCGGATCATCTCCTGCGGCGCGCTGAGCGCCGCCATGCCGATATTGCCGGCGGCGCCTTCGCCGCCGCTCTTGGCGCCGGCCACCATGGCGCCAACCCCGAGCATCATCGCCACGATCATCTGGGTCTGCGCCTGCGCCAATTGCTCGCGCAGCTTGGACAGATGGCCGCCGGCGAGATGGCCGGTCTCGTGCGCCAGCACGCCGATCAGCTGGTTCGGGGTCTGCGACTGCATCAGCGCGCCGTAATTGACGAAGATCCGGTGGCCGTCGGCGACAAAGGCGTTGAAGGTGGGGTCGTTGATGATCGCGACCTGGATGTTCTGCTTTTCCAGCCCGGCGGTGCGCAGGATCGGCCTGGTGTAGTCGCGCAGCAATTGCTCGATCTCGGTGTCGCGCAATAGCCGCGGGCCGTTATTGCTCTGCGCCGACGCCGGAACCGGCGCAAACGCCAACGCCGCGGCGACGCCCAGCGCGGTCAACCGAAGTCCGAGACGATGAACGGCCGCGCGGGCCGACAAATGCTGTGGTTTAATCATTGGCCATGGTTCGATTGCGGGATATGCCCTAGCAAGCCCCGGAATGGGGCAGCAGCGCGGCGCTGCGGGGTCCACCCCCGATGGTGAATACAGCCGGAGATAGCAGATTTCGATGCACGATGCGACAGGGGCCGAACGCGCCAGGCGGTTGATCGAACGGGTGTTGACGCCGTCCGGGCGCAGCGACGTGCCGCCGTTCATGGTGATGGACGTGATGGCCGCGGCCGAGCGGATCGAGGCCGCCGGCGGCCAGGTGATCCATCTCGAAGTCGGCCAGCCCGCCGCCTCGGCGCCGCGCAGCGCCATCGACGCCGCCCATGCCGCGCTGCAGCACGGCCGCATCGACTACACCTCGGCGCTCGGCATTGCCGCCTTGCGCGAGCGGATCGCGCAGCACTATCGCGAGGCCTATGGCTGCGCGGTCGACGCCGGCCGCGTCGTCGTCACCACCGGCTCCTCCGGCGCCTTCATCCTGGCGTTTCTGGCGATGTTCGAGCCCGGCGACCGCGTCGCGGTGACGGTACCGGGCTATCCGCCGTATCGCCACATCCTCACCGCGCTGGGCTGCGAGCCGGTACTGATCGAAACCCATGGCGAGGCCCGCCACGCGCTGACCGGCGAGGCGCTGCTGGCGGCGCATCGCAAGGCGCCGCTGAAGGGCGTGCTGGTGGCGAGCCCGGGCAATCCGACCGGCACCATGATGACGCGCGCGGCGTTGACCGAGCTAATGGAAGTCGCCGAGCGCGAGGGCATCCGTTTCATCTCCGACGAGATCTATCACGGCCTCGATTATGCCTTCCCGGCGGTGAGCGCCGCGGAACTGTCGCCGAATGCGGTGGTGATCAATTCGTTCTCGAAATATTTCTGCATGACCGGCTGGCGGGTCGGCTGGATGGTGGTGCCGGAGGCTTTGGTGCGGCCGATCGAGCGGCTGCAGCAAAATCTCGCGATCTCGGTGCCGACGCTGTCGCAGATCGCCGCCGCCGCGGCGTTCGACGGCCGTGCCGAGATGGAACTGGTGAAGCGCGGCTATGAGGAAAACCGCCAGATCCTGATCACAGGTTTGCCACAAGCCGGATTGCGCGAGTTTCTGCCCGCCGACGGCGCGTTTTATCTCTATGCCGACGTCTCCAGGTTCACCCAGGACAGTTTTGCATTCGCCCAGCGAATGCTGCAGGAGGCGCATGTCGCTGCCACCCCCGGGGTCGATTTCGATCCGGTCCATGGCCGCAGCTTTGTGCGGTTCTCTTACGCCCGCTCGGCCGCCGACATGCACGAGGCGGTGGCGCGGATCACAGGCTGGCTCGGCCTGCAAACTGCACTGCATGGTTGAATTAGGCCATAGAATACTTGCGCCGCGCCTCGCTTGCCCGCTATAGCGGGACCGATCATTTCGTTCCCGGAGAAAAGCCGTGCCGATCGTTTCAGCCGCGCCCGGATGCGCGAAAGGAAAGAAGGCGGCGCTGGCGGCGTTGCATCGGCGCAATGTCATGCCCGGGGCGTGATCGCCGGCTTCCGATGCTTCGACGATCGGACCTGCCTGGGTCGACGGAGTGCAAGCCTACAACAATAACAGGCACATCCTTGCAGCAATCCGGAGAGAATGCCCATGTCGGCGGTGACTGAGAGTTTTCGGCCCATGCGATCGGCCAAGTCAGAGCCGCCGGCAGCCAGAAAACCCTGGTACAAGCTGCTCTATCTGCAGGTGCTGGTCGCGATCGGGCTCGGCGTGCTGCTGGGCTGGCTGTCGCCGCATATTGCCACCAACGAATGGGTCAAGGCGCTCGGCGACGGCTTCGTCAAACTGATCAAGATGGTGATCGCGCCGATCATCTTCTGCACCGTGGTTTCGGGCATCGCCCATATCCAGGACGCCCGCAAGGTCGGCCGGGTCGGCGTCAAGGCGCTGGTGTATTTCGAGATCGTGTCGTCGTTCGCGCTGGTCATCGGCCTGATCGTCGGCAACGTGATGCAGATCGGCCGCGGCCTCGGCGCCAAGGCCGACGCCGCCGCGGTCGCCGGCTACGTCAAGCAGGCCGAGGCGCAGCATTCGGTCGACTTCGTGCTCAACATCATTCCCGACAGCGTGGTCGGCGCCTTTGCCAAGGGCGACATTTTGCAGGTGCTGCTGTTCGCCATCCTGTTCGGCTTCGCGCTGATGACGCTGGGCGAGCGGGGCCATCGGCTGCGCGACGTCATCGACGACGCCTCGCATGCGGTGTTCGGCGTGATCGCCATCGTGATGAAGGCGGCGCCGTTCGGCGCGTTCGGGGCGATGGCGTTCACCATCGGCAAGTTCGGCCCGGCGGCGCTCGGCAATCTGATCGGCCTGATCGCGGTGTTCTACATCACCGCGGCGCTGTTCGTAGTGCTGGTGCTCGGCCTGATCGCCAAGATCGTCGGCTTCAACATCTTCAAGTTCCTGGCCTACATCAAGGACGAACTGCTGATCGTGCTCGGCACCAGTTCGTCGGAAAGCGCGCTGCCGCAATTGATGGAGAAGCTGGAGCGGCTCGGCTGTTCGAAGTCGGTGGTCGGCCTGGTGATCCCGACCGGCTATTCCTTCAATCTCGACGGCACCAACATCTACATGACGCTGGCGACGCTATTCATCGCGCAGGCGCTCGGCGTCGATCTGACCTGGACCGAACAGCTCACCATCCTGCTGGTGGCGATGCTGACCTCGAAGGGCGCCAGCGGCGTTTCCGGCGCCGGCTTCATCACGCTGGCGGCGACGCTGTCGGTGGTCAACCCGGCGCTGGTGCCCGGCATGGCGATCGTGTTCTCGGTCGACAAGTTCATGAGCGAGGTGCGCGCGCTCACCAACATCACCGGCAACGGCGTCGCCACGGTGTTCGTGTCGTGGTGGGAGAACGAACTGGATCACGACATGTTGGCGTCCGCGCTGAACAAGACGGTCGACCCGTCGGACATCGAAACCGCGGTCTCCACCGGCTGATCCGGCATGTCCTGATCCGGCACGTCCGGCGCGCGGCAGCGCAGGCCGGCGATCGTCGATCACTCCAAACAAACCGCCCGGCCTTGGCTGGGCGGTTTTTTCGTGTGCCGTGACGGCGACGCGGCCGGCGGTGACAGCGCAAACAAAAACCGCCCGGTTGCCCGGGCGGTTTGGGTGTTACGTGAGCCCTGGAGTTATTCGCCGCCGCCGAAGCGGCGCGACCACCAGCCGGCGCGGCGCGGCTGCGCCGAAGTCTCGGGCGCCGGGGTCGGAGCGGGCGCTGCTTGCTCCGCCGGAGCGGCTTCGTTCGGAGCGGCGTCAACGGGCGCCGCGGCTGGAGCTTGCGGTTCGGCGGGAGCGGTGGTCACGGGGTCGACCACAGCCGGGGTCTCGCCGCCGAAGTGGACCTTTTCGCGGACCGTGGAGCGCCGCCGCACCGATCGTTCGGTCTCGGCAGGCGCTTCCTGAACCGGCTCGCTGCGCGGCTCTTGCACCGGAGCGGGAGCAGCGGGAGCGAGGGCTTCGCTGACCGCGACCGCTTGTTCCGGCTCGGACTGGCGTTCGAAATCCTCACGCGGCTCTTGATCGCCGACCGACTCGGGCGCTGAGCCGTCGAGATCTCCGACCGCCAGCGCCGATTCCGACGCCGAAGGGTATCCCAGATCGTCGGCGATCGAACCGGGCAGCCCGTCACCGGGCAGCCCGTCCTCGGGACCGCCGCGCCGGCGCCGACCGCCGCGCCGACCGCGTCGCCGCGGTCGCCGCTCGCCATCGGGACCCGGCTCGAGCCGGGCCTCGCCATCGGCCTCGGCACCATCGTCGCCGTCATCGCCATCGGCCAGCTCGGTGCCTTCGATCTTCTCGATCGCATCGGCGGGGACTGTCGCCAGATCCGACTCGTCGCGCAGCGGCGCACCGTCGCGCGCCTCGCCGGAGCGGCCACGCCGCCGCCGCCGCCGCTTGCGCTTGCGCACCTCGGCTTCGGCCTCGGTTTCGCCGGGCTCGGCGCCCTGCTGATCGTCGGCGAGGCCGACGGTCTCATCGGTTTCGATCTCGGCCTCGAATTCGGACTCGTCGTCGTCATAGGGCTCGTCGACCGGAGGCGGGAACGCCGCGACCTGCGCCGCCAGCAACGCCTTGGCGGCTTCCAGCGTATGCACCTGTTCGCCGCGATCGATCACGAAGGACTGCTGGCCGGTCACGGTCGGATCGGCGATCACCGTCAGCGAGACCCGGAAACTGTCCTCGAGATCGCGCAGATGGCCGCGCTTGTGGTTCAGCACGTAGAGCGCGACGTCGTTGCGGGTGCGCACGATCAGATTATGCGTCGCGCCCTTCATCAGAATTTCTTCCAGGCCGCGCAGCAATTGCAGCGCCACCGAGGCCACCGAGCGGATGTGGCCGGAGCCGCCGCAATGCGGGCAGGGCTCGGTCGAACTCTCCAGCACGCTGGCGCGGATGCGCTGCCGCGACATTTCCAACAGGCCGAAATGCGAGATCCGGCCGATCTGGATCCGGGCCCGGTCCTGCCGCAGGCAATCGCTGATCTTGCGTTCGACCGCGCGGTTGTTGCGCTTCTCCTCCATGTCGATGAAGTCGATCACGATCAGGCCGGCGAGATCTCGCAAGCGAAGCTGCCTTGCGACTTCCTCGGCGGCCTCGAGATTGGTCTTGAGCGCGGTATCCTCGATGTGGTGCTCGCGGGTCGAGCGGCCGGAGTTGACGTCGATCGACACCAAGGCTTCGGTCTGATTGATGACGATGTAGCCGCCCGAGCGCAGTTGCACGGTGGGCGAGAACATCGCGTCGAGCTGGCTCTCGACCCCCATCCGCGAGAACAGCGGCTGGCCGTCGCGATACTGTTTCACCGCCCGGACGTTGGACGGCATCAGCATCTGCATGAAATCGCGGGCTTCCTGATAGCCGGCTTCGCCGGCGACCTGGATCTCGTCGATCTCCTTGTTGTAGAGGTCGCGCAGCGAGCGCTTGATCAGCGAGCCTTCCTCGTAAACCAGCGTCGGCGCCTGCGACTTTAGCGTCATGTCGCGGACGGTTTCCCACATCCGGATCAGATATTCGAAGTCGCGCTTGATCTCCGGCTTGGTACGCGAGGCGCCGGCGGTGCGCAGGATGATCCCCATGCCTTCCGGCACGTCGAGATCCTGCACCACTTCCTTGAGCCGCGAGCGGTCCTGCGCCGAGGTGATCTTGCGGCTGATGCCGCCGCCGCGGGCGGTGTTCGGCATCAACACGGCGTAGCGGCCGGCCAGCGACAGATAGGTGGTCAGCGCAGCCCCCTTGTTGCCGCGCTCTTCCTTGACCACCTGCACCAGCATCACCTGGCGGCGCTTGATGACCTCTTGAATCTTGTACTGCCGGCGCGGCCGGAAGGCGCGCTCCGGCACTTCTTCCAGCACGTCGTCACCGCCGACCGACTCGACGATGTCTTCCTCGGCCTCTTCGCCGTCGTCTTCGTCATCCTCATCGGCGTCGTCGTGACCCTGTTCGGCTTGCGCCGGCAGCGCGCCGTCGAGGTCAGCAATCAGGTCATGGTCAGCGTCGACCTGCACCGCCTGCGGCGGCTCGATCGGAAACGGCGCGTCCTCGACATAGCCGTCGTCTTCGGCGTCGGTTTCGGGAACCACCGGCGCGATCGCGGTGGCGGGATCGAACGCGGCGGCGGGCGCCTCGGCGGCAAGGTCGGGCGCCGTGGTTTCGGCAGCGATCGGCTGCTCGCCGGTCGCGCTGTCGGCGGCGTCGTGATGTTCGTGCGGCGGCTGCTCGGCGTGATCGTCCTGCGACGGCTGCTCGGCGCCGGTTGCGACTTGGTCCAGCGGCTGCGGCTCGCCTTCGCCCTGGTCATAAGGCTGCGGCTGATCGCTGCCATCGACCACGTCGCTCTGCACCCGCTCGCCATTGCCGCGGCGGCGCGAATTGCGATGCCGGGGGCGGCGGCGGTTGGAGCGGTTTTCGGTCTCTTCCTCGGCTTCGCGGTGGGCGCGCTCGTCGGCTTCGATCAACGCCAGCCGGTCGGCGACCGGAATCTGATAATAATCCGGGTGGATTTCGCTGAAGGCCAAAAAGCCGTGGCGGTTGCCGCCATATTCGATGAACGCCGCCTGCAGCGACGGCTCCACCCGGGTGACCTTGGCGAGGTAGATGTTGCCGCGCAGTTGTTTGCGCTGGGCAGTCTCGAAATCAAATTCTTCGACGCGATTGCCGCGAACCACGACCACCCGGGTTTCTTCCGGGTGGGTGGCGTCGATCAACATTTTGTTGGGCATTTCTGAACTCTTGACGGCGGCCTGCGCGCATGACGACACGCGCGCAGAGCGCGGCCGGGTGACGCGATGGTCCACCTGATTCGGGGGTGAGGGGAAGGCCGAAACGCAACCCGGGGCGCCGTGCCGACGCTGAGCCCGAGGCGTTGCAGCGCGCGAAGCTATTGCTTCGCAGCAGCGCGGCCTTTGCGTGGGATCTTGTCGGCAACACAGTCTGGCGCATCAAGCGTCGGCCCGTCTGATCAGATTGGCGGCAAGGGCGCCGCCTGGTTTCGCTGAAGGACCAGCGCGGCGCCGAAGCGCTCGCCGGCTAGGGATATCGCGGCCTTGCGGCCGAAAATCGGTCATGAAGTGTCTGGTACCGCCCCTGGAGCGAATGGACCTGGGATCGGAAGCCGCCCGGCAGAAAACCGCCGCTCTTGCTCAGCCGCGCGCTGCGCTGGCTTGGGAGGGCGGAAGACGCTGAATCCTCTTGAGACTATCCGAGAGGATCCGGCGTTGCACCGGGAGGCTGGACGCGACACAACCGTAAGTTATACCGTCAGCCCTTTTTACATACGTCGAATGGATCACGCTGGCAAGCGACGCGTCGCGCGCCGGCAACACCGCACCGGAATCGGCGCCGGCCGCTTAAGCTCCGGTTAACCGTGCGGTTCTAATGCGGTAAACAGCTATGCAGGGAGACCGGATTCGTTGGCGGGCCGCGCAAATCATAAATTTGTGTTGGGAGCGCTCGTTGCGTGCGCTGCAGCAATGGCGTGCCCGAGCACCACGCTGATCGCACCGGCCCGCGCCGAGTCGCCCGGAACGACCGCCGCCGGACTGTTTCCGGTGGTCTCCGACGCACGGCTCGCCGGCGACGACAAGCAGACCCGCTTCGTGCTCGATCTCGACGGCAAGCTGCAGCACCGGGTCTTTACTCTTGCCGACCCGTACCGGGTGGTGGTCGACATTCCCCAGGTCAATTTCCGCTTGCCGGCCGGCGCCGGCACCACCGGGCGCGGCCTGGTCAAGGCGTTCCGCTACGGTCTGGTGATGCCGGGCGGCTCGCGGATCGTGCTGGAGCTGAACGGTCCCGCCAAGATCGAGAACGCCTATGTGCTGGAGGCCGCCAACGGCCAGCCGCCGCGGCTGGTGATCGAACTGGCGGCGGTCGATCGCACCACCTTCGTGCAATCGCTGGACGCCGACAGCCGCCCCGAATTACGGCCGGCGGTCGGCGATCTTGACGCCGTCGCCTCGGTAGCGACCACGCCCCGCGCGGTGGCCGCGGTGGCGCCACTCGATGCCCGGCCGGTGGTGGTGCTCGACCCTGGCCATGGCGGGATCGACAATGGCACCCAGGCGGCCAGCGGCGAGGCGGAAAAGACGCTGGTGTTGGATTTCGCGCTGGCGCTGCGCGAGCGGATCGAAAAGGCCGGCAAATACCGCGTGGTGATGACCCGCACCGACGACACCTTCATTCCGCTGGCGGAACGGGTGCGAATCGCGCGCGCGCAGTCCGCGGCGCTGTTCGTCTCGATCCACGCCGACGCGCTGCCGCGCGGCGAGGGCGACGCCCAGGGCGCCACGATCTATACGCTGTCCGACCGCGCCTCCGACGCCGAGGCCGAACGGCTGGCCGAATCGGAGAACAAGGCCGACGCCATCGGCGGGCTCAACCTCACCGAGGAGCCGACCGACGTCGCCGACATCCTGATCGATCTGGCGCAGCGCGAGACCAAGAGCTTCTCGAACAGGTTCGCCCGACTGCTGATGAGCGAGCTGAAAAGCGCGGCAAGGATGCACAAGCATCCGCTGAAATCCGCCGGCTTCAAGGTGTTGAAGGCCCCGGACGTGCCCTCGGTGTTGCTGGAATTGGGCTATGTCTCCAACAAGAGCGACCTGCAGCAGCTGGTGTCGGAGAACTGGCGGAGCCGCACCGTCGGCTCGGTGGCGCAGGCGGTCGACGCCTTCTTTGCCAAGCGGGTGGTCTCGGTCGGCGCGCCGAACTGAAAAAGCGCCCGCAAGCCCTAGTTTAGACACAGCCTGTCCTATAAAAAGTCGGCGTGCGATTTGAAAAATCGTCTAAAATTCCCCGCCGCTTCGATTGGAAGCGGGCGATGGGACTTGTATCCCGGGATTTGGCCGCGCGAGGCGGCCTTCAGGATTGAACGGACATCGTCTGATGCGGCTGCTGTTTCGGTTTATGGGCTTCCTGTTTGCGGCCGGAACGATCCTGTTCCTGGTCGGCGTGGCCGCGGCCGCCGGGCTGATCTGGCATTACTCCAAGGACTTGCCGGACTATTCGCAGCTCCAGGATTATGAGCCGCCGGTGATGACGAGGGTGCACGCCGCGGACGGCGCGCTGCTCGGCGAATATTCCAAGGAGCGAAGGCTGTATCTGCCGATCCAAGCGGTGCCGAAGCTGGTGATCAATGCCTTCCTCGCCGCCGAGGACAAGAATTTCTACGAGCACGGCGGCATCGATTATTCCGGCATGGCGCGCGCGGCGATTCTCTACGCGCAGAATTTCGGCTCCAACCGCCGGCCGCAGGGCGCCTCCACCATCACCCAGCAGGTCGCCAAGAACTTCCTTCTGACCAACGAGGTGTCGTTCACCCGCAAGATCAAGGAAGCCTTGCTGGCGATGCGCATCGAGCGCGCCTATTCCAAGGACAAGATCCTCGAACTGTATCTCAATGAAATCTATCTCGGGCTCGGCGCCTACGGCGTCGCCGCCGCCTCGCTGGTGTATTTCGATAAGTCGGTCAACGAGCTGACGGTCGCCGAAGCCGCCTATCTGGCGGCGCTGCCGAAGGCGCCGGCGGCGCTGCATCCGATCCGCAACCGCGACCGCGCCATCGAGCGGCGCAATTACGTGGTCGATCGGCTGCTGGAAAACGGCTGGATCAAGCAGGCCGATGCCGACAAGGCGCGCAAGGACCCGATGGCGGTGACCAACCGCACCAACGCCGCGCACATCTTCGCCGGCGAATATTTCGCCGAGGAAGTGCGCCGCGACGTGTTCGAGCGCTACGGCGAGAAGAAGCTCTATGAAGGCGGGCTGTCGGTGCGCACCACGCTCGATCCGAAGCTGCAGGTGATCGCGCGCAAGACCATGAGCGCCGGCCTCGTCACCTTCGACGAGGCGCAGGGCTGGCGCGGCGCGACCTCCAAGCTCGACATCTCCGGCGACTGGGGCGTCAAGCTCGCCGACGTCAAATCGCTGTCGGACATCTCGCCGTGGCGGATGGCGGTGGTGCTGGAGACCTCGGATCAGTCGGCACGAATCGGCTTCCAGCCCGGCCGCGAACTCGGCGGCGCGGTGCTGAAGGATCGCCAGATCGGCATCATCACGCTGGACGGCGTGAGATGGGCGCGGCCGGCCGCAGGCCCGCAGCGCGGCCGCACGCCCACCTCGGTGTCGCAGGTGCTGTCGCCCGGCGACATCATCTATGCCGACCCGTTGATCGCCAAGGACGGCAGCCTGGTCGAGGGCCAGTTCCGGCTGCGGCAATTGCCGGAAGTGTCCGGCGCCATGGTGGCGATGGATCCGTGGACCGGCCGGGTGCTGGCGATGGTCGGTGGCTTCTCGTTCGACCAGAGCCAGTTCAACCGCGCCACGCAAGCCTATCGGCAGCCCGGCTCGTCGTTCAAGCCGCTGGTTTATTCGGCGGCGATGGACAACGGCTATACGCCGTCGACCGTGGTGGTCGACGCGCCGATCGAAATCGACCAGGGGCAGGGCGCCGGGGTGTGGCGGCCGGAGAACTATTCCACCGGCAAATATTACGGCCCGACCACGCTGCGCAACGCGCTGCAACGCTCGCTGAATACGGTGACGGTGCGGCTGGCGCAGGATGTCGGCATGCCGCTGATCGGTGAATATGCCAAGCGCTTCGGAGTCTATGACGAACTGCCGAACTATCTGTCCTATGCGCTCGGCGCCGGTGAGACCACGGTGATGCGGATGGTGACGGCCTATTCGATGTTCGCCAATGGCGGGCGACGGGTGAAGTCGACGCTGATCGACCGCATCCAGGACCGCTACGGCCACACCATCTTCAAGCATGACGCGCGCGAATGCCGCGGCTGCGAGGCGCCGGAGGGCTGGAAGAATCAGGCCGAGCCGCAATTGGTCGACCGCCGCGAGCAGGTGCTCGACGCCATGACTGCCTATCAGATCACCTCGATGATGGAGGGCGTGGTGCAGGCCGGCACCGCCACGGTGATGCGCGACGTCGGCAAGCCGATCGCCGGCAAAACCGGCACCACCAACGACGAAAAGGACACCTGGTTCATCGGCTTCTCGCCGGACCTCGTGGTCGGGCTTTATGTCGGCTACGACAAGCCGCGCAATCTCGGCCGCGGCGCCTCCGGCGGCCATACCGCGGCGCCGATCGCGCGCGACTTCATGAAGCTCGCGCTCGCCGACAAGCCGGCGGTGCCGTTCCGCGTGCCGGCAGGTATCAAGCTGATCCGGGTCGACGCCAAGAGCGGGATGCGCGCCGGCCCCGGCGACGGCGGCCGTACCATCCTCGAGGCGTTCAAGCCCGGCACCGCGCCGCCGGACAATTATTCGGTGATCGGCGTCGCCGACGCCGAAGGCCGCTCGCTGACGGTGTCGCCCGACGCCGACCGCTCGATCCTGCGCCCCGGCACCGGCGGGCTGTATTAGCCAGCCACTATTGATGGTTCGGGCGATTGCGCTTTGCCGCAGTCGCCGCTACACCGCTGTCGCCATTCCAACCGCGGCCACGCCGCACATCAGGGCTGCCATGCGCGCTGAAATCGAACGACTCGTTGAAGAGATCAAGCAGTCAGTCGGGCTGCTGAGGAGGCATCTTTGACGTCGATGCATCCACGGCCCGCCTCGCAGAGCTGAACAAGCTCGCCGAAGATCCCAATCTCTGGAACGATCCCCAGAAAGCCCAGAAACTGATGCAGGAGCGGACCTCGCTGGAGGATTCGCTGTCCGGCATCGGCAAGGTCGAGCGCGAGCTCAGCGACAACGTCGATCTGATCGAGCTCGGCGAAGCCGAGAACGACGAGGGCGTGGTCGCCGAGGCCGAAGCCGCGCTGAAGGCGCTGAAAAAAGAGGTCGCGCGCCGCGAGCTGGAAGCGTTGTTGTCCGGCGAAGCCGACCGTTTCGATTCCTATCTCGAAGTGCACGCCGGCGCCGGCGGCACCGAGAGCCAGGACTGGGCCTCGATGCTGCTGCGGATGTACACCCGCTGGGCGGAGAAGCACGGCTTCAAGATCGAATATCTGGAAGAGACCCAGGGCGAAGAGGCCGGCATCAAATCCGCCACCATCCAGATCTCCGGCCACAACGCCTATGGCTGGCTGAAGACCGAGGCCGGGGTGCATCGCCTCGTTCGAATTTCGCCGTTCGATTCCAACGCCCGGCGCCACACCTCGTTCTCATCCGTGCAGATCTTCCCGGTGGTCGACAACTCGATCAAGATCGACATCGCCGAAAGCGACGTCCGCGTCGACACCATGCGCTCGGGCGGCGCCGGCGGCCAGCACGTCAACAAGACCGAATCCGCGGTGCGGCTGACCCACGTTCCGACCGGCGTCGCGGTGGTGTGTCAGGCCGGCCGCTCGCAGCACAAGAACAAGGCGCAGGCCTGGGACATGTTGCGCGCCAGGCTCTATGAAATCGAGCTGAAGAAGCGCGAGGAGCAGGCCGCCGCCGATCAGGCCGCCAAGACCGACATCGGCTGGGGCCACCAGATCCGCTCCTACGTGCTGCAGCCCTATCAGATGGTTAAGGACCTGCGCACCGGGGTGCAGACTTCGGACACCGCCGGCGTGCTCGACGGCGACCTCGACGAGTTCATGGGCGCAACGCTGGCGCAACGCGCCTTCGGCACGCCGCCGCCCTCGATCGAGGATGTGGATTAATGGCACAGGCCGCCGTGTCGCACGTCGCCTTCATCGGTCTCGGACGGATGGGGCAGGGCATGGCGGGCCGCTACCTCGACGCCGGCTTCAGCGTCGCGCTGTGGAATCGCAGCAAGGCCAAGGCCGAAGATCTGATCGCGCGCGGCGCGCGCTTTGCCGCGTCGCCGGCGGATGCCGCCCAAGGTGCCGACGCCATCGTGACCATGGTGGCCGATGACGCCGCCTCCACCGCGGTGTGGCTCGGCGCAGATGGCGCCGCAACCACGGCCACGCCGGGCGCGATTGCGATAGAGTGTTCCACCGTCTCCTATCAGCACGCGCTCGATCTTGCGCAGGCGCTGCGTCAGCGTGGCCTGGTCGCAATCGATTGCCCGGTCACCGGGCTGCCGGATACCGCGGCCAGCGGAAAACTCACTCTTCTGGTCGGCGCCGAGCCCGCCGATCTCGAACGCTCCCGGCCGTTCCTCGCGCCGCTCGGCGACACCATCCGGCATTTCGGACCGATCGGCGCCGGCACGGTCTACAAGCTGATCAACAATCTGATGGGCGCGATCCAGATCGCCGGGCTCGCCGAAGGCCTCGCCATCGCCGACCAGGCCGGGCTCGACATGAAGCTGGTGCTGGAATCGATCCAGCAGGGTGTCGCGGCCAGTCCGCAGGTGATCCGACATTCGCGGCGCATGGTGGCGCGGGATTTTTCCGGCGCGACGTTTACGGCGGCGCTTCGGCACAAGGACGCCGCCTATGCCGTGCAGCTCGCAGAAACCCTGTTGCCGGATGTGCCGGTCGCGCGCGCCACCGTGGAAGCTTACGGCAAGGCCAAAGCCTACGCGCCCGACGACGACGAGGGCCGGATCATCGAGGTAGTGTCGCGGCCTGTTAGGCGCTGAGCAAACTTCCGGCTCTTCCGGTTCTCAGCTGAATACGATTGCATCCTGACTGCACCGCCACCGCTGTGCAGCAATCCTCAGAGGTTCATTTTTGAATGGGGCTGGGATGTGGGGCGCGCTAAGACGCCTCTCACAGAGATAGAGCGGAGTGCTTCTCGAAGAGGGGTACCGCTCGAGTCGAAGCTTGCCTTTGTCAATAGATTTGGCATTTACTTCGTCTAGGAGCTTACGTTCCTCATCAGACCATCGTGAATCGTCGAAATTGTTGGAATCTGATCGGATCATTCTCTTGAGAGCGCTTGATGATCCTTTTGTATCTCCGATACCGGCGATAAGGAGGCCACAAAAGATCCCCGCTTCTTTGGATCCTGCTGTTATATCGATGCCACATCGATCTGGGGAAGGAGTACCCTTCCGGTGAACATACCAAGTTCCCCGATCTAACTGCTCATCTGCCCAGTATCGAACCCCGTGGGTAGTGCAATCACGCCAATGTATTGGATGATACACATAGAGTTCAATGGCCTCAATGGGCCATCTCCTTTCATTAAATAGAATTTGGTATTCAGTAATAAGCGTCTTGGCGGCGCGATAGTAACTGTCGCGCATCTCATCAAATGAACTAGCGCGAGAAAAATCGGGTAATATATCGAGGGCTGACATGGGCGTTTCGAATTCGGTGAGCCTGAGCAAAGTGTTTTGCGAAGCAGGCGCTTAGTCAACCCTATTCCTTAACCCGCGCCGGCCAGCCGCACCCCGGCGCGCAAAAACTTCTGCGGATCGACCGCTTCGCCGTCGATCCTGGTCTCGTAATGCAGATGTGGTCCGGTGGAACGGCCGGTGGAGCCGACTTCGCCGATCACTTGCCCGATCTTGATCGGGTCGCCGACCTTGACGCTGATCTCCGACAGATGGCCGTAGCGGGTGGCCAGGCCATTGCCGTGGTCGACCTCGATCATGCGGCCGTAGCCGCCGGCCCAACCCGCCGATGTCACTTTGCCGTTGGCGGTGGCGCGCACCGGATCGCCCATCGCGGCACGAAAGTCCAATCCGGTGTGCATTGCCGGCCGGCCGAGGAACGGATCGGTGCGCACCCCGAAGCCCGAGGTGAATTCCACTTCGCCGACCACCGGCTTGCGATATGGCACCAGCGACAGCGTGCGGTTCAGCCGCTCGACCTGGGCGCGACTGATGTTGATGCGATAGAGTTGGCGTTCGAACGCGCCAGAGTCCGCCCCGGGCGCTTTCACCGGCACGTAGGGGCCGCCCATGCCGCCGCGCGGCGCCGCGGCCTCCATCTGCGCCACGTCGAGCCCGAGATCGCTCAGCACGCCGCGCATCCGGCGGGCGCGGGAGTCGTAATTCTCCTCGACGAAGCCGAGCACCGCGATCTGCTTGGACTCGACCTGGTCGAGCGAGCGCTGCAGCTTGCCGATCACGCTGTCGACGCCCTGGTTCTTGGCGAATTGATTAACCACCGGGGCCGCGATCTGCGGGCTGCGGGATTCCAGCCGCGCCTCCCGGTCCGGCGGTGCCACGAAGGTCACGGTGTCGCTGATCGGCGAGGGCTTCGGAATCGCGGAGCCGCCGACGTCGCTGGCCGAGGCGCCGCGCTGCGGCTTGATCGAGCCGGTCACCGCGACGTCGGGTAGTCCACTCAGCGCGCTGGCGCGGGATTCCAGCAGGCTCTGGCGGCGCATCACCTGGTCGAGCTTCTGGTCGAACTGTTCCTGGTCGAGCATCTGCCGGCTGGTGGTGCGATCGACCTTGGCGCGCAGTTCGGCGATGCGGTCCTCATAGGCGTATTGCATCTCGGCCTGGCGGGCGATCAGCCGGGTCAGCACGTCGTCGCGGAACGCGAAGTAGGTCGCGGTCGCGGCGGTCCAGGCACCAAGCGCCACCACGCTGCCGACCACGATCCAGAACACCACCGGCCCGAACCGGACCTGCCGGCCGGCATGCACCAGCGCGTAACCGTTCTTCGTCGGTTGCGGATGCGGTTGCTGCTGGGCGGGGGCGGGGCGTCGCGGTTGGGCTCGGCCGTGATCGTGTGCGTGATGCTGCAGGGCTTCGGAATAGGGACCGGAACGGTAGGACATGGGGGCTCCCGCGCCGGTCAGAAAACAGCTTCCGTCGGCTCAACTCGCGGGCGGATTTGACCCCGTCATGGTTAATATTTGGAGAATGCCGTCATTCCAATGCGATCGCCACTGCCAGCACCTCGTCGGCATGGCCGTCGACCTTCACATTGCGCCAGATCTTCGCCACCCGGCCGTCCGCGCCGATCAGCACCGTGGTCCGAACAATGCCGTAAAAGACCTTGCCGTACATCGATTTTTCGCCCCAGACGCCATACGCCTCAAGGACCTGATGGGTCTCGTCGGAGAGTAGCGGCGTGGTCAGCTGGTACTTGTCGCGGAACGAGTCCTGGGCCTTCTGGCTGTCGGCGGAGAGGCCGAGCACGCCGATTCCGGCGGCGGCGAAGTCCTGCGCCAGCCGGGTGAAGTCGATCGCCTCCTTGGTGCAGCCCGGAGTGCTGGCGCGGGGATAGAAGAAGATCACCAGCTTGCGTCCGGCAAGGCTCTGCAGCGACACGGTGCCGCCGCCGTCGCGCCGCAGCTCGAAGCCCGGCGCTTGGTCGCCTTCCGCGAGAATGCTCTTGCCACGCGGCGCCGGAGACTCGGCGGCCGCTGCCGGCTTGGTCATTGGCTTGGTAGTCGGCTTGGCAACCGCCCTGGCGGGCGCTTTGGTCGCAGCGGCCTTGGCGCGCGGCGGCTTTATGGTCGCTGATGGCGCGCGGCGGGATGATTCGGCCGCGGGCTTTCGGCTGCTGCCGCCGGCCGGCGTCGCGGTTGTGGTCTTGGCGGGCGTGATCGCGGCTGGCTTCGCCGCCGGCTTTTTGGCCGGCGACTTTGCCGCTCGGGATTTTCCGATCGCGGTCTTCTTCACGGTGGCCGGTGTGGAGGAATTGTTACGCGTTTGCTTGGACATGCGCCTTCCTTTCGTCGCTTTCGGCAGGTCAATAATCGGGAGATTGCGGATGTCGTGGCGAGGCTGCCGCTGCTGGGCAAGTCCGCCGACCTCGGGGTATGGTTACAAGGGATTCGAGACGCCAGCCATCCCCGCGCGTTGAATGGTCCGCAGGGACCGATGAGGAATTTGGTTTTCAACAAGGATTGGCAGCAATGCCGCCACAGGAGCGCAGCCTGCTCAGCGGCGAGCGACCGCCCGGCGGCGAACAGGCCTTCAATCCGCGCTCCCACCGAGAGGCAATGGCCAACAATCATTCGACCCAAGCTCCGGAGTCGCGCGCTGCTCACCCGCTGCCGCATTGTGATGATGACTATTGGCATCATGACCATGACGAGGCCGGCTGGCAGCGGGCGCGCACCTTGCTGTCGGGATCGCGGCTGCGGTTTCACCATGCCGGCGACAGCCTGAGGTCGGCCGCGCATTGGGTCGCCGGCGAACGCTGGGTGACGCGTCTCCTGGTCACGCTGCTGGTGCTCGGGGTTATTTTCACCGCCTGCTTCGGCGGGCTGTGGCTGCGGCTCGGCGCCGGGCCGATCAATCTCGACATGGCGACGCCGTGGCTGGCCGCGGCGATCGAGGACAATATCGGCAACGGCAACACCGTCGAGGTCGGCGGCACGCAGATCGAGCGGGCCGGCCGGATTCGCGTCGCGGTGCGGCTGCGCAACATCGTGGTCCGCGACCGCGACCACGTCATCGTCGCGACCGCGCCGAAGGCCGAGGTGCGGCTGTCGGGCTCCGCGCTGCTGGCCGGCCGGCTGCGCGCCGAGAGCCTCAATCTGGTCGATGCCGAACTCGCGGTGCGCATCACCCCGGACGGCCAGGTCACGGTATCGACCGGCGAGACCAACCGTCCGCTGGCGACCGGGGTGGCGTCGCCGCGGCGGATCGGCGGGCCAGCTCCGGCTGCCGCGCCATCCGCACCGGCCGCGGGGTCGCCAGCGGCCGCGCCGCCCGCCACGCCCGCCGACAGCCAGGAGGCGTTTTCCGGCCTGCTCGCCGGGCTCGACTGGCTCGACAGCCTGAGCCTGACCGGGCTCGACGGTCAGAATCTCAACGAGATCGGCCTGAAGAACGGCAACCTGGTGGTCGACGATCAGCAGCGCGGCAATCGCTGGAACTTCGAGAACATCACGCTCAGCCTGCGCCGTCCCAGCAACGGCGGCGTCGCCATGAGCGTCGGCGAAGAGGCGGTCGCCGGCGAGGACAATGCGCGCGCCTGGTCGCTGCGGGTGGCGGTCGGGCCGCCCGCGAACGGGGTGCGCTCGGTCGAGATCCGCGCCGCCAATGTGTCGACCAAGAATATCCTGCTGGCGCTGCGGCTGAAGGACGTGACCTACAGCGCCGATCTGCCGCTCAGCGGCGAACTCAAGGGCGAGCTTGGCCGCGACGGCCTGCCGACCTATTTCCGCGGCAAGATCACCGCCGGCTCCGGCCATATCACCGACAGCGACACCCCGGACTATCCGATGGCGATCGACCAGGGCGAGATCAATCTGGAATGGGATTCCGGACGGCGGGTTCTGGTGGCGCCGTTCAAGGTGATTTCCGGCGCCAACCGGGTCACGCTGCTGGCGCATCTCGAGCCGCCGAACGACAACATTCCGGATTGGCGGCTCGGCTTCAGCGGCGGCACCATCGTGCTGCCAGGGGGCGAGAACGAGACGCCGCTGATCTTCAACCGCATCGCCATCGGGCTGCGCTTCGATACTGATAACCGCCGGATCATTCTCACCCAGGCTGACATCAGCAACGGCGAGATCGGCCTCGCCGGCACCGGCAGCATCGACTATTCCAGCGAGCCGCGCCTGAAACTGGGGTTCGCCGGCACCCCGATGTCGCTGTCGGCGCTGAAGCGGATGTGGCCGATCCTGATCGTCCCAGAACTGCGCGAATGGGTGATCGACCGCATCGACAAGGGCTCGATCCAGCGCATCGACATCGGCGTCAACTCGCCGCTGCGAAACCTGTCGCGCCGCGGCCCGCCGATTCCCGACGACGGGCTCGCCGTCAACATCGTCGCCACCGGCGCGATGATTCATCCGGTCGACGACATGCCCTCGATCCGCGACGGCGATCTCAAGGCCCGCGTCACCGGCCGCACCGCCACGGTGACGATCGGTCAGGCGGTCGCCGACACCGCGCAGGCGCGCCGGTTCAACCTCTCCGACATCGTGTTCGAGGTGCCGGATCTGGCGCCGAAGCCGGCGCCGGCGCGGGTGAAATTCAAGATCGACGGCCCGGTGGCCGCGGTCGCGGAAATTCTGGCATCGGATCGGCTGAGCGAATTCAGCGCGGTGCCGCTCGATCCGAATTCCAGCAGCGGAAAAGTGACGGCCCAGGTCGCGCTCGGCATGCCGATCAAGCGCGAACTGACCAAGGCCGACACCAGCTACAACATCAGCGCCGACGTCAGCAATTTCTCCGCCGACAAGCTGGTGATGAACCAGAAGCTGGAGGCCACCGCGTTGAAGGTGCTCGCCAACAATCAAGGCTATCAGGTCAAGGGCGACGTCAAGATCAACGGCCAGGCGGCGGCGCTCGACTATCGCAAGCCGGTCGACGGCGACGCCGACATCAAGCTGCAGGCGACGCTGGACGACGCCAGCCGCGCCAAGCTCGGCTTCGACCTCGGCGCCGCGGTGACCGGGGCAATGCCGATCAAGCTGAGCGGCAAGATCGGCGGTCCGGACAAGGAGAACCGTCTCGGCATCGACGCCGATCTCACCGCGATGAAGCTCGACAACCTTTTGCCGGGCTGGGTCAAGCTGCCGGGCAAGGCCGGCCGCGCGGTGTTCAATCTGGTGCAGAAACCGCAGTCGACGCGGCTGGAAGACATCGTCATCGAAGGCAGCGGCTCCAGCATCAAGGGATCGATCGAGATCGATCAGAACAGCGATCTGTTGAACGCCAATTTTCCGAGCTATGCGCCGTCCGATGGCGACAAGGCCTCGTTGAAGGCCGAGCGCGGCCCCGACGGGGTGATGAAGGTGACGATGCGCGGCGACGTGTTCGACGGCCGCGGCTTCATCAAATCCGCGATGTCCGGCAAGGACAGCGACGCCAAGAGCAAGACCAAGGCGATCGACTACGACATCGACGTCAAGCTCGGCGCGGTCGCCGGCTATTTCGGCGAAGCGGTGCGCAGCGTCGACGCCAAATTGTCGCGCCGCAACGGCACCATCCGGACGTTTTCGCTGAGCGGCAAGCTCGGCCGCGACACCGCATTGACCGGCGATCTGCGCGGCCGCGGCCAGGGCCGCGAAGTGCTCTATCTGGAAACCAACGACGCCGGGGCGTTCTTCCGCTTCACCGACACCTACGCCAAGATGTTCGGCGGGCAATTGTCGCTGGCGATGGATCCGCCGACCGCCGAACCGCGCGAGCGGGAAGGGCTGATCAACGTCCGGGACTTCACCATCAAGGGCGAAACTGCGCTGGACCGCGTCGCCGCCAGCGGCACCAACGGCGCGCCGTCCAATGTGGTGTTTTCGCGGATGCGCGCGGAGTTCACCCGGCAGAACGGCCAGCTCACCATCCGCGAGGGCGTGGTCAAGGGGCCGATGGTCGGCGCCACCATCGAAGGCAGCATCGACTATCCGGCCAACCAGGTACGGATGAGCGGCACCTTCGTGCCGATGTACGGGCTGAACAACATGTTCGGCCAGATCCCGATCGTCGGCCTGTTCCTCGGCGGCGGCAACGAGGGACTGATCGGCATCACCTACGAGATCGTCGGCTCGCCGGGGCAGCCGGTGTGGCGGATCAACCCGATCTCGGCGATGGCGCCCGGCGTGCTGCGCAAGATCTTCGAATTCGGCACCGGCAAGCAGAACAACAACGCCGATTTCCCGATGCCGAACAACTGATCGGGGTGCGCTTCACAAGTCCCACGTCATTCCGGGGCACGAGCAGCTCTGGCTGCGAGTGAGCCCGGAATCTATAACCACCGCAGGGGTTATAGATTCCGGGCTTGCTCGTTCTTCGAGTTCGCGATCCGGAATGACGGCTGACTTCTTGATGGCTACATCAAGCTAATCGAGCCGCGCGATGCGCCGCCACTCGCGTTGGCGGTTCATGTCCCGCCAACAGCGACATTGCGGGCGCCGGCGGTTACGCCGGGCGCAGCAAGACGTGCTTCTTCTTGCCCATCGACAGCTTGATCACGCCGTCCGACGTGAGGTTCGCCGCGGTCAGCGCCATCTTTTCGTCGGTCACCGCGACGTCGTTGACCTTGAGTCCGCCGGCCTTGATCTGGCGCCGCGCCTCGCCGTTGGAGGCGACCAGCCCGGTTTTTTCGGCAAACGCCACCAGCACGCCGAGTCCGGCGTCGAGCTCGGCGCGCGGCAGTTCGACGGTCGGCAGTTCGCTCGCGGTGCCGCCCTGCTCGAAGGTGGTGCGCGCGGTGGCTTCGGCCTTGTCGGCGGCCTCGCGGCCATGGATCAGCGCGGTGGCCTCGGTCGCCAGCAGCTTCTTGGCCTCGTTGATGTCCTGGCCCTGCAGCGCCGCAAGCCGCGCCACTTCCTCGAGCGGCAGCAGCGTGAACAGCTTGAGGAAGCGTTCGACGTCGGCGTCCTCGGTGTTGCGCCAATATTGCCAGTAGTCGTAGGGCGACAGCATGTCGCCGTTGAGCCAGACCGCGCCGGCCGCAGTCTTGCCCATCTTGGCGCCGGACGAGGTGGTGAGCAGCGGGCAGGTCAAAGCGTGCAGTTGATGCGTGCCCATGCGGCGGCCGAGATCGACGCCGTTGACGATATTGCCCCATTGGTCGGAGCCGCCCATCTGCAGATTGCAGCCGTAGCGCCGCGCCAGTTCGACATAGTCGTAGGACTGCAGGATCATGTAGTTGAATTCGATGAACGACAGCTCCTGCTCGCGCTCCAGCCGCATCTTCACCGAATCCATGGTGAGCATGCGGTTGATCGAGAAATGCCGGCCGACGTCGCGCAGCATCTCGATGTAGTTCAGCTTGGTCAGCCATTCGGCGTTGTCGGCCATGATGGCGTCGGCCTTGCCGTCGCCGAAGCTGATGAATTTGGCGAAGGTGCCCTTGATCGAGTCCTTGTTGGCGTCGATCTGCTCGTAGCTGAGGATCTTGCGGGTCTCGTCGCGGCCCGACGGATCGCCGACCCTGGTGGTGCCGCCGCCCATCAGCGCGATCGGCTTGTTGCCGGTGGCCTGCAGCCAATGCAGCATCATGATCGACAGCAGATGCCCGACATGCAGCGAGGCCGCGGTGCAGTCGTAGCCGACATAGGACACCACTTCGCCGCGCGAGGCCAAATCATCCAGCGATTCCGGATCGGAAATCTGGTGGATGAAGCCCCGGCTCTGCAGGACATTCAGAAAATCTGATTTAAAGGCGACCATGATTCTGCGACTCTGATCATTCTTATTTCACGCTCTCTCTCATCAAATGCGAGAGGCGATCGTAAGGCGCTGCCGTGTTTTGGCGTCCTGTGGCATTATAAGATGTGGTTGCGTGACACAAGTTGGACGTTGGCGCGCCGCGCCGGAGGTGCCCATGCTGATGACCGCAATCGGATTGATGAGCGGCACCTCGCTCGACGGGGTCGACGTCGCCCTGATCAAGACCGACGGCCGGCGGGTCACAGCGCTCGGCCCGTCGGGCTATCGGCCCTATAGCGAGCCCGAACGCAGCCTGCTGCGCCAGGCGCTGGCGCAGGCGGTGGAGCTGACCCGGCGCGAGGAGCGCCCGGGCGTGCTCGGCGAGGCCGAACGGATGGTGACGCTGGCCCATGCCGAGGCGGTGGCCAATTTCACCGCGCAGCACCGCATCACCCGCGAGCAGGTCGACATCGTCGGGTTTCACGGCCAGACCGTGCTGCATCGCCCGTCGCAACGGCTGACGGTGCAGATCGGCGACGCCGCGGCGCTGGCCAGGGCGATCCGGGTTCCGGTGGTGCATGATTTTCGCGCCGCCGATGTCGCCGCCGGCGGCCAGGGCGCGCCGTTCGTGCCGGTCTATCACCGCGCGCTGGCGCAGGCGCTGGATCGCGCCGGCCCGATCGCGGTGGTGAATATCGGCGGTGTTTCGAACATCAGCTATATCGACGGCAATGACCTGCTGATCGCCTGCGACACCGGGCCGGGCAATGCGCTGCTCGACGATTTCGTGTTCCGGACCTCCGGCCAGCCGTTCGACACCGAGGGGCGCCTCGCGGCGCAGGGCACGGTCGATCAGACCTGGGTGGCAGCGGCGCTGCAACAGCCGTTCTTTGTGCTGCCGCCGCCGAAATCGCTCGACCGCAATGAATTTGCCGCGCTCGCCTTGCCTGACCTCGCACCGGCCGATGGCGCGGCGACGCTGACCGCGTTCACCGCGTCGGCGATCGCAGCGATCGTGCCGCTATTGCCGAAGCCGCCGCAAAGCTGGATCGTCACCGGCGGCGGCGCGCGCAATCTGACTTTGCTGCGGATGTTGCGCGACAAGCTTTCGCCGGCTGGCGTGGAGAGCGCCGATGCGCTGGGCTGGTCGGCCGATGCCATGGAGGCGCAGGCGTTCGGCTTTCTCGCCGCGCGCGGGCTGAAGGGCCTGCCGCTGACCTATCCCTCGACCACCGGGGTGGCGATCCCGATGACCGGCGGGTTGATCGCGCGGCCTTGATGCGGCGCGGATTCGGAGCTTTTCCAACCGGACGAACCCACAGCATCGTCATTCCGGGGCGCGAGGCCGAAAGGCCGAGCGAACCCGGAATCTTGCAGAACAGCCGAGTGGAGCGACCCCTTGTGTGCGGCGAGTTTCCGGGTTCACTCGCAGCTTCGCTGCTCGCGCCCCGGAAAGACCACATAGGTAAGCCGGTTTGGATGAACTGATCTTAGCGGACGTTGGCGAGCCGCATGTCGAGATAGCCGGTGACCGATTCCATCAACGGCTGCAATTTGCCGTCGAAGAAGTGGTTGGCGCCGGGGATGATGTGCTGGTCGATGACGATGCCCTTCTGGGTCTTCAGCTTTTCGACCAGGGTGTTGACGTCCTTCGGCGGCACCACGGCGTCCTTCTCGCCATGCACGATCAGGCCCGAGGACGGGCAGGGCGCCAGGAACGAGAAGTCGTAGAGATTGGCCGGCGGCGCGATCGAGATGAAGCCTTCGACCTCGGGGCGGCGCATCAAGAGCTGCATGCCGATCCAGGCGCCGAACGAGAATCCGGCGACCCAGCAGGCGCGCGCTTCCGGATTGATGGTCTGCGCCCAGTCCAGCGCCGAGGCGGCATCGGACAATTCGCCGGTGCCGTGATCGAACGAGCCCTGGCTGCGGCCGACGCCGCGGAAATTGAAGCGCAGCACCGAAAAACCGCGATGCACGAAGGCGTAATAGCACTGATAGATGATCTGGTGGTTCATGGTGCCGTGGAACTGGGGATGCGGATGCAGCACCATGGCGATCGGCGCATTCTTCTGCTTGGCCGGATGATAGCGGCCTTCCAATCGACCTGCGGGACCTGTGAAAATGACTTCAGGCATTGATTTTCCTTGGCAGAAGCAGCCGACATGGGGCGGGGGCGCGGACGCCGCGCAGACCAGGCCGTGCGAAAGGTGCGATCAGCGCCATGACAGCGGGCCAACGGCGATTGAACGGAGGCCGCGTTCTAGCATAGGGCCAGGGGCCAAATGCAAGCATATTGAGCAGCAAGCACCGGGTTCCGTTGGCATTTGCGCCGACGCTTCCTAGATGTGCGGGGACAGAACGGAGCAGGGGTTTGACGGCGTCACGGGTTTATCTCGACTGGAACGCGACCACGCCGCTGCGCGATGAGGCGCGCGCGGCGCAGGCTGCGGCGTTCGAGCTCGGCAATCCGTCGTCGGTGCATGCCGAGGGCCGCAAGGCGCGCGGCGTCGTCGAAGAAGCCCGCGCCGCGGTCGCCGCCGCTGTCGGTGCGCGGCCGCAGCAGGTGATTTTCACCTCCGGCGGCACCGAGGCCAATGCGCTGGCGCTGACACCTGGGTTGAAGACTTCCACCAAGTCGCTTGATCGTCTGATCGTTTCATCGATCGAACACGCCTCGGTTGTGAGCGGCGGGCGGTTTGCTGCCGACCGCGTCAGCGCGATCGCGGTCGACCGATCCGGCCTCGTCGATCTCGGCCATCTGCAAGCCTTGCTCGAGCGTGACGGCCCGGCGCTGGTGTCGGTGATGCTGGCCAATAACGAGACCGGCGCGATCCAGCCGATCGCAGCGGTCGCCGAGTTGGTGCATCGGGCGGGCGGCCTGCTGCACGTCGACGCGGTGCAGGCGCTGGGAAAAATCCCGATCGACATCAAACAATTGGGCGCCGATCTGGTGTCGGTGTCGGCGCACAAGCTGGGCGGCCCGAAGGGCGTGGGCGCGCTGATTCTTGCCGATGGCATGGCACTTGCGGAACCGCTGCTGCGCGGCGGCGGCCAGGAACAGGGTCGGCGCGCCGGAACCGAAAACGTCGCCGGCATCGCCGGATTTGGCGCAGCCGTCACGGCGGCGATCGCAGCACTGCCGGCCGACGCCGCGCGGCTGGCAAAGCTGCGGCAAAAGCTCGAAAAAAACTTGCGGCAAACCCAAGGCAGCGTGATCTTTGCGCAGGACGTGCCGCGGCTGCCCAACACCATACTGGTCGGGCTGCCGGGGCTGAAGGCGGAGACCGCGGTGATCGGCTTCGACCTCGCCGGGATCGCGGTGTCCTCGGGTTCGGCGTGTTCATCCGGAAAAGTGCAACCTTCGCATGTGCTGAAGGCGATGCAGGTCGAGGATCGGTTGTTGCGCAGCGCGATTCGCATCAGCCTTGGCGCCGCGACCACGGATGCTGACATCGAACGCTGCGCCGAGGCTTGGCGAAAGCTCGCCGCAACATTAATTAGAAGGGATGATGAAACAGAGCTTGAACGGTTCCAAACTAGCTGATTTCATGCTCGCAGTTGCGTAATACACTTCAACCGTTCCACCGCGGTCCTTGAAACCGCGAGCGGAGGACAGAATGCCGGCTGAACAAGAGACGGTCGAACGGGTGCGCCGTGTCGACGTCGATCAGTACAAGTATGGTTTCGAGACCGACATCGAATCCGACAAGGCCCCAAAGGGTCTCTCGGAAGACACCGTCCGGTTCATCTCAGCAAAGAAGAACGAACCCGACTGGATGCTGCAATGGCGGCTGGAGGCCTATCGCCGCTGGCTGACGATGACCGAGCCGACCTGGGCGCGGGTCGACTACCCCAAGATCGATTACCAGGACCTGTATTACTACTCGGCGCCGAAGAAGAAGCCGCAGCTGTCCTCGATCGACGAGATCGACCCGGAGATTCTCAAAACCTATGAGAAGCTCGGCATTCCGCTGCGCGAGGTCGAGGTGCTGGAAGGCGTGGTGCGCCCCGAGGGCGAGCGCCGCGTCGCGGTCGATGCGGTGTTCGATTCGGTTTCGGTCGCCACCACCTTCCAGAAGGAGCTGAAGGCGGCCGGCGTGATCTTCATGCCGATCTCCGAGGCGATCCGCGAACACCCCGACCTCGTGAAGAAATATCTCGGCAGCGTGGTGCCGACCACCGACAACTATTTCGCGACGCTGAATTCCGCGGTGTTCTCCGACGGCTCGTTCGTCTATGTGCCGCCGGGCGTGCGGTGCCCGATGGAACTGTCGACCTATTTCCGCATCAACGAGCGCAACACCGGGCAGTTCGAGCGCACGCTGATCATCGCCGACCAGGGCGCCTACGTCTCCTATCTCGAAGGCTGCACCGCGCCGCAGCGCGACGAGAACCAGCTGCACGCGGCAGTCGTCGAGCTGGTCACCCATGACGACGCCGAGATCAAATATTCGACGGTGCAGAACTGGTACCCCGGCAATTCCGAAGGCGTCGGCGGCATCTACAACTTCGTCACCAAGCGCGGCGATTGCCGCGGCAAGAACTCGAAAATCTCCTGGACCCAGGTCGAGACCGGCTCGGCGATCACCTGGAAATATCCGAGCTGCATTCTGCGCGGCGATAATTCCCGCGGCGAGTTCTACTCGATCGCGATTTCTAACGGCTATCAGCAGGTCGATAGCGGCACCAAGATGATCCATCTCGGCAAGAACACCACCAGCCGGATCATCTCCAAGGGCATCGCCGCCGGCAAATCGCAGAACACCTATCGGGGCCTGGTCACCGCGCACCGCAAGGCCACCGGCGCGCGCAACTTCACCGCCTGCGATTCGCTGTTGATCGGCGATCAATGCGGCGCCCACACCGTGCCTTACGTGGAAGCCAAGAACTCCTCGGCGCTGTTCGAACACGAAGCCACCACCTCGAAGATCTCCGAGGACGTGCTGTTTTATTGCGTGCAGCGCGGGCTTTCCCAAGAGGAGGCGGTCGGCCTCGTCGTCAACGGCTTCGTCAAGGACGTGCTGCAGCAATTGCCGATGGAATTCGCCGTCGAGGCGCAGAAGCTGATCTCGATCTCGCTGGAGGGGAGCGTCGGATGAGTCATTCGGATGACGATGTCAGCCAGGTTTGGCTTGACGTTGCTCAGGACGGCAGCGTGACGCTGCCGAGCGCAGCGATTGCCGCCGCGCATCTGGTGCCGGGCGACCGGGTGATGGTCCGAGTGGTTGACGGTGTGGTGCAACTTCTGTCGCACATGACCCTGGCGAGGGAAATTCAGCGCCAGATCGAGAAGGGGGCCGATCCCAGCCCGACGTTGCAGGCGCTTCCAGGCGTGGACGGACTCATCGTGGAACGTCGACTTGAATTTTTGCGGGAGGAACCGAAGTTCGGCGCGCAACACCATGCCGCGGAGTAGCCAACCCATCGTGCTCGACGCTTCTGCGGTGCTCGCGGTGGCGTTGCACGAGCCGGGCCATCAGGCGCTTCGCGGACTCGAAACTGTCGGCTTGGTGTCTGCCGTCAATCTCGCTGAGGTGCGATCGCGCCTATGGGACAAGGCCGGTTCGTCGGCGGCTGTCGACGAGTTACTGACGGGAATCAAGATGTCGGTCGTTGCATTTGATGAGACGCAGGCGAGACTATCCGCGGAATTGCGGCCGGTGACCCGGGCTTTGGGGTTGTCGCTGGGAGATCGGGCCTGCCTCGCTTTGGCGGTGCAGTCCGGCGCGGTGGCCTACACGGCGGATCGGGCGTGGGCGAAGATCGACCTGCCCATTGAAGTCCGCGTCATACGATAACGGAATGGACGGTGCGCAAATTCAAGATCGTCCTGGACGGCAAGTCGCTCAGCAAAATGGTGCAGGACTTGTTTGGTGCAGGACTTGTTGGTCAAAACTTGTTTGGTGCAGGATTTGCACGGCGACAGATGGCCATGGCTCATCGCCCGGGATGGTCGCAAAGCGGACATCCCGGACAATGAACGAAGAACTCGAACTTACGCGAACTAAAACGAACTCGAACTAAGACGAACTTGAGTGAGCGACGGAATTTACGATCATCCCGTGAGGGCGTCGAAGCGCAGCGCGGAATGGCGGCGAGGATAGAGGACGGACAACATCATGGCATTGCTTGAAGTCAAAAATCTCCAGGTCCGGGTCGAGGAACGCGAGATCCTTCACGGCCTGACGCTCACCGTCAACGCCGGCGAAGTGCACGCCATCATGGGGCCGAACGGCTCGGGCAAATCCACGCTGAGCCACGTCATCGCCGGTAAGCCGGGCTACGAAGTCACCGGCGGCGAGATCCTGTTCAAAGGCGAGGACCTGTTGGAGATGGCGCCGGACGTGCGCGCCGCCAAGGGCGTGTTCCTGGCCTTCCAGTATCCGGTGGAAATTCCCGGCGTCGCCACCATGACCTTCCTGCGCACCGCGCTGAACGCGCAACGCAAGGCGCGCGGCGAGGGCGAATTCTCCACCCCGGATTTCCTCAAGAAGGTGCGCGAGGTCGCCGCCTCGCTCGGCATTCCGCAGGAGATGCTGCGCCGCGGCGTCAATGTCGGGTTCTCCGGCGGCGAGAAGAAGCGCAACGAGGTGCTGCAGATGGCGTTGTTCCAGCCGAGCCTGTGCATCCTCGACGAAATGGACTCCGGGCTCGATATCGATGCGCTGCGGGTCGCCGCCGACGGCGTCAACAAGCTGCGCTCGCCGGATCGCGCCATGGTGGTGATCACGCATTACCAGCGGCTGCTGGACTACATCGTGCCCGACGTCGTGCATGTGATGTCGAAGGGCCGGGTGGTGAAGAGCGGCGGCAAGGAACTGGCGCTCGAACTCGAAGCCACCGGATATGCGCAATACGCCGAAGCCGCGGCCTGACCTTGGTCGACTGAAACGGATTTTGTGATGAATGTTGCAGCGACACAGCTAAATCCCACCCCGTTGGGCAATGCGTTCGACGCGGTGCGCGGCCGGCTGCCGGGCAGCGCGCCAGTGGCGGAGCGGCGCCAGGCCTCGTTCGAGGCCTATGCCCGTCAGGGCCTGCCGAACCGCCGGATCGAGGACTGGAAATACACCGACCTGCGCGTGTTGATGCGCGAGGTGCTGCCGCTGGCGGCGGCGCCGGATCAGCCGGCGCTGCAGCGCGCCAGCGCGGCGGTCGCCAAGCTTGCGACCGGCGACACCACCAGATTGGTGCTGGTCGACGGCGTGTTCGCGCCGGCACTGTCCGATCGCGCCGGGCTCGATCCGGCGATCGAGCTGCGCTCGCTGGCCGAGGTGCTGCGCGACGACGGCAATGCCAGCCGCGCCGATCTGTTGAACATCAATGCCAGCGCCGACGCGATGATTTCGCTGAACGCGGCGATGGCCACCGACGGCGTGCTGATCACCGTTGCCGACGGCGCCGCGATCGGCAAGCCGATCCACATCGTCCATGTCGCGACGCAATCCAAGGCCGCGACCTACAGCCGCTCGTTCTTCAAGCTCGGCAACGCCGCCCGCGCCACCCTAGTCGAGAGCTTTGTCGCAGCCGAGGGCGCTGCGGCCTATCAGGCCAACGACGCGGTGGTGATCTGGATCGGCGAGGGTGCCGAACTCGAGCACGTCCGGCTGATGGAAGACGCCATTGATGCGATCAACGTCTCCACCGCGGTGTTCACGGTCGGCGCCAAGGCCAAGCTCAACACGCTGAACCTGACGTCGGGCGGCGGCGTCAGCCGCTATCAGGGCTTCGTCAGCATCGCGGGCGAGGGCGCCGCGGTCGCCACCAACGGCGTCAACCTGCTGAAAGGCACGCAGCACGCCGACACCACGCTGGTGCTCAATCATATCGTGCCGCATTGCACGAGCCGCGAGGTGTTCCGCGCGGTGCTCGACGATCGCGGCCACTCCGTGTTCCAGGGTCGCATCAACGTGCATCAGGCGGCGCAGAAGACCGACGCCAAGATGATGACCCGGGCGCTGCTGTTGTCCGACGAGGCCGAGGCCGACAACAAGCCGGAGCTGGAAATCTTCGCCGACGACGTCACCTGCGGCCACGGCTCGACCACCGGCGCTTTGGATGAGTCGCTGCTGTTCTATCTGCGCGCCCGCGGGCTCACCGAAAAGGACGCGCAGTCGCTGTTGATCCAGGCCTTCATCGGCGAGGCGATCGAATCGATCGTCGACGACGGCCTGCGCGATCTGGCGATCGCCGCGGGCGAACGCTGGCTGGAGGCGCGCTCATGACCACGCATCCCGCCGTCGCCAACGGCTCCTACGACGTCAGCCGGGTGCGCGAGGATTTCCCCGCGCTGGCCCTCAAGGTTTACGGCAAGCCGCTGATCTATCTCGACAACGCCGCCTCGGCGCAGAAGCCGCGCGCGGTGCTCGACCGCATGACCGAGGTCTATGAGAGCGAATACGCCAACGTGCATCGCGGGCTGCACTACCTCGCCAATGCCGCCACCGAGGCCTATGAGGGCGGCCGCGCCCGGGTCACCAGCTTCCTCAACGCGAGGCGCCCGGAAGAGATCATCTTCACCCGCAACGCCACCGAGGCGATCAACCTCGTGGCGTCGTCGTGGGGCGCGCCGAATATCGCCGAGGGCGACGAGATCCTGCTGTCGATCATGGAGCACCACTCCAACATCGTGCCGTGGCATTTTCTGCGCGAGCGCCAAGGCGCGGTGATCAAATGGGCGGAGGTCGACGACGACGGCAATTTCCTGCTCGAGGAATTCGAAAAGCAGCTGACGCCGAAGACCAAGCTGGTGGCGATCACCCAGATGTCGAACGCGCTCGGCACCGTGGTGCCGGTCAAGGAGGTGGTGCGGATCGCCCACGCCCGCGGCATTCCTGTTCTGGTCGACGGCAGCCAGGGCGCGGTGCATCTGGCGATCGACGTCCAGGACATCGACTGCGACTTCTACATCATGACCGGGCACAAGCTGTACGGCCCGACCGGGATCGGCGTGTTGTACGCCAAATACGATCACCTGGTGGCGATGCGGCCGTATTGCGGCGGCGGCGAGATGATCCGCGAAGTGTCGCGCGACGCCGTCAGCTACGGCGATCCGCCGCACAAATTCGAGGCCGGCACCCCGGCGATCGTCGAGGCGGTCGGGCTTGGGGCTGCGATCGACTACGTCAATTCGATCGGCAAGGCGCGGATCGCTGCGCACGAGCACGATTTGCTCGACTACGCCCAGGCGCAGCTGCGCGACATCAATTCGCTGCGCATCATCGGCACCGCCCGCGACAAGGGGCCGGTGATCTCGTTCGAGATGAAGGGCGCGCATCCGCACGACGTCGCCACGGTGATCGACCGCTCCGGCATCGCGGTGCGCGCGGGAACGCATTGCGTGATGCCACTTTTGGAACGATTCCACGTCACCGCGACATGCCGCGCCTCATTTGCGATGTATAACACGCGCGAGGAAGTCGACCAATTCGTACAGGCGCTGATCAAGGCGCGGGATTTGTTCTCATGACAGATACGGCCGAAGCCCGAACCAGCAACATGCAAACCTCCTCGGCGCTGCCGCCGGAGGAAACCGAGCGGCTCGGCAGCGACATCGTCGCGGCGCTGAAGACGGTGTTCGATCCGGAGATTCCGGCCGACATTTACGAGCTCGGGCTGATCTACAAGGTCGACATCAAGGACGACCGCACCGTCGACGTCGAGATGACGCTGACCACGCCGAACTGCCCGGCCGCGGCCGAGCTGCCGATCACCGTGGAGAACGCCGTGGCCAGCGTGCCCGGGGTCGGCGTCGTCAACGTCAACATCGTCTGGGAGCCGCCGTGGACCCCGGAGCGGATGACCGACGAGGCGCGGTTGGTGCTGAACATGTGGTGAGGCGGCTGCGCGCCCACCAAACGGGATAACCAGCGGCGGCCTTGAACCGCGGCGAGGACGACGTACATGACCGATATGAACTTGCAAGCCACCACGCCGCCCGTAAAGCCCGCGCCGCGGCCGCGTCCGCAGGTGATGCGGCTGACCGACGCCGCCGCCGAGCGGGTCCGCCAATTGACCCAGCGCGCCGACGCAGCGATCATCGGGCTCAGGGTCGGGATCAAGAACGGCGGCTGCGCCGGGCAGTCCTACACCGTGGAATATGCCCACGACATCCGCCCCTCCGACGAGGTGGTCGAGGACAAGGGCGTCAAGATCCTGGTCGAGCCGAAGGCGGTGCTGTTCCTGCTCGGCACCGAGATGGACTACAAGGTTGACAAGATGTCGGCGCAGTTCGTGTTCAACAATCCGAACCAGATCAGCGCCTGCGGCTGCGGCGAATCGGTGCAGCTCTCGCCGGCTAAGATCGACGGCTGAGCCGGGCGCGTTGCGCTGCCGCACAGGCGGAATAGTCGCGTATCAGCAGAATGGTCGCGCATCGTGGCACACTGCGCCGCCGCGCAGGGATAGCTGCTAGTAACCGATAATTATTTCACCTGCCACACCCCTCGGCGTCATCCTGAGGAGCCCGGCGAAGCCCGAAGGGCTGCGCCGGGCGTCTCGAAGGATGCGCTCCGGCTACCGCCGACTCTCCCTCGTCATCCTTCGAGGCTCGCCTGTTTCCATAGCGGGGTGATGCGGCGATCCGGGGCGGCGAGCGCCTCAGCGACTGTCTTGGTTGTCAAGCGTTTTGCCATGGCTGATTGTCCCGCAGGATTGCGTTGAGGGTGGTGAGGAGCTTTCGGGCGACGGCGATCAGGGCGACCATTTTGGGCTTACCAGCGCTGATCAGGCGCT
>NZ_DASWPE010000129.1:0-20828 GCF_036404135.1 Rhodopseudomonas sp.
GGTGCGGGCCGCAGACGAACCGACGCCTGCACCCATGGCCCCGGCGACGTCGCAGGACACGCCGGCCGCACCGCCCACCGCCGAAACACCGCCTGCCGCTGGACCTCCCGTTCCGGCAACGCCCCCGGCGACGGTGGCCAAGCCGCCTTCGGTGACGGTGATCGATGCCTTCGATGCCCATGGCATTCTCGGCCGCGACGTACGCAGCCCTGCCAATGAGAACATGGGCCGGATCGCCGATGTGATCGTCGACCGCGGCGGTGTCGCGCGCGCCGTGGTGATCGATTTCGGCGGTTTCCTCGGCGTCGGCAGCCGCAAGATCGTGGTCGACTGGTCGGCGCTGCGGTTCGGCAACGTCACCAGCAAGGACGAGAAGATGACGCTGGAACTGACCCGCAACCAGGTCCGCGCAGCGCCCGAATATAAGGAGAACCAGCCGATCGTGGTGCTCGGCGCCTCGGGCAGCCTGGAGCCGCTGCGCTTCGCGCCGGCGATGGAGCATTAAACTGAGCTGGCCGTCGCCCGATCACGGCATCGATCCGCGCCCCGCCGCCGGCGCCGACCGCCCCGCGCCGCCGGCACCGCCGGACCAACAGGGCGCAGCGCCGGGGCCCTCCTTCACCCCGCCGTCGCGGCAAAGCCAGCGCGGGCTCGACTGCTTCATCTTCTTTCTCGCCGACGTGCAGACCGGGTTCGGCCCGTTTGTCGCGGTGTATCTGACCACGCAGAAATGGACCCAGGTCGAGATCGGCCTGGTGCTGTCGGTCGGCGGCATCGTCGGGCTGCTCGGACAGATGCCGGGCGGCGCGATCGTCGACGCCGCGCGCTCCGAACGCTTCGTCGCCGGGCTCGCGGTGGCGCTGATCGCGCTCAGCGCGCTCGGCTACGCCGCCTGGCCGCTGTTCCCGGTGGTGATGGCTTCGGCCACGCTGCACGCCGCGGCGAGCTGCGTGCTCGGCCCGGCGATCGCCGCGATCAGCTTAGGTCTGGTCGGCCGCGCCGCGATCGGCGAGCGGCTCGGCCGCAACGCCCGCTACGCCTCGCTCGGCAACGGCGTCGCCGCCGCGGTGATGGGCACCTGCGGCTATCTGGTGTCGAGCCGCTCGGTGTTTCTGGTCACCTGCGTGCTGGCGGTGCCGACGCTGTTGGCGCTATCGCGAATTCGCGGCCGCGAGATCGACGCCGAGCGCGCCCATGGCGCGCTGCCGCCGGCCGAAGCGCATGGCGCCACCACCAAGATCAGCAGCCTGCTGCGGCAGCGCCCGCTGTTGGTGTTCGCCGCGGCGATGCTGCTGTTACAATTCGCCAATGCCGCGATGCTGCCGCTGATGGCCGGGGTCGTCACCACCCGCTCCAGCGCCGCGGCGCCGGCGCTGATCGCGTTCTGCATCATCGTGCCGCAGGCGATCGTGGCGCTGGCCTCACCCTCGGTCGGCCGCTTCGCGCAGAGTTTCGGCCGCCGGCCGCTGCTGGTCGCGGGCTTCGCGGCGCTGGCGGTGCGCGGGCTGTTGTTCGCTGTGGTCAGCGATCCCTATCTGCTAGTCGCGGTGCAAGTGTTCGACGGCATCACCGCGGCGGTGTTCGCGGTGCTGGTGCCGCTGATCGTCGCCGACGTCGCCTTCGGCTCCGGGCATTTCAGTTTCGCGCAAGGCATCGTCGGCACCGCGGGCGGCATCGGCGCCTCATTCAGCACCGTCGCGGCGGGCTATGTCGCCGATCAGTTCGGCACCGGCGTGGCGTTCGTAGCTCTTGCCGCGGTGGCGGCGAGCGGGCTTGCCATGGTGGTGCTCTTGATGCCCGAAACGCGGCGCCGCGATTGAGCGTCGCCGCGTTGCCGTGAGGCCTCGGCTGTTACCAGCCACGCCAGCCGCGGTGCCAGCCGCCATAGCCGCCATAGCCGCCATAGTAGCGCGGCCCGCCCCACGCGGCATAGACCGGCCCGCCGTAGCCGTAATAGGCCGGACCATAGCCGTAATACGCCCGGCGATAGCGCGGCCCGTAATAGGCATAGCGCGGCGCATAATAGGCCGGCGCATAGCCGCCATAATACGGCCCGCCGCCGTAATAGCCGTAGGGGCCATAGGCATAGGCGCTGGAGGCCGCGCCGGCGAGAATAGCACCGACCGCCAGTCCGCCGATCAGGCCGGGACCAAAGCCGCCGCGGGCCTCGGCGGGAGCGGCCGAGGCGATCGCCAGGGCCGCCACGGTGCCAACAACCAAAGCTGTTTTCTTCATGGTCGATGTCCTCTTGACGTTACACATGAGACGTTAGCTGGCGACAACGAGTTCCGATTTCAAAGGTTGCAGAAACTCGGCGCGTCGAGCTGCGCCACCTGGAAATTTAATGGTCGCGCGAGCCGCCCGGAACCGGCAGCGGATCACACTTCGGTCATCGGAGGCGCGCTGCCGATCTGGGGAGCCTGCGCCGCATGGCAAATCCTGCCGCGGTGAATATATCCATTGCTGATCCAACGAAGCATTTCCCACCCCGTGAGAAAACCCTTGCTGATCCTCCTGCTGTTGCTGTTCACGCCGATCGCCGTCTCGGCCGGAAAATACTGGCTGGGCGATCGCACCGTCGACTGGCAGACCGCCGACCGCTCCAGCGCCGGGCTGCTGCCGCCGCCCGCCGAGCATCCCGGCGCCCTGGTGCGGGTGTTCGCGGCGCGCACCGTGCGCTGGCGCGGCATCTTCGCGGTGCATAGCTGGATCGTCACCAAGGAGGCCAACGCCCGCAAATACACCCGCTACGACTACACCGCCTGGGGCGATCCGATCCGGGTCAACGGCTTTGCCGCCGACGGCCGCTGGTTCGGCGACCTGCCGCAAGTGATCGCCGCCGCGGACGGCGACGAGGCCGCCTTGATGATCCCGAAGATCCGCGCCGCGATCGCAGGCTACAAGCTCAGCGCCTATGGCGACTATCGGGCCTGGCCGGGGCCGAATTCCAACACCTTCGTCGCAGCAGCGCTGGCCGCGGTGCCGGAACTGAAGACCACGCTGCCGCCGACCGCGATCGGCAAGGACTATCCCTATGACGGCGGCTGGTTCGGGCTGACGCCGTCCGGCACCGGCGTCCGCGCCACGCTCGGCGGCTACTTCGGATTGACGCTGGGCTGGGTCGAGGGCGTCGAACTCAACGTGCTCGGCGCGGTGCTCGGCTTCGACCTGCGGCGCCCGGCGATCAAGCTGCCGGGGCTCGGCCGCATCGGCGTCGCGGTGGCGTGAGGCTTGGCGATCGGGTGACGCGTCGGCGAGCGCTGCGGATGTCGACGTGAGGCCCGCATGCGGCTGGCGAGCGCCAAGCATCACGCCGTCATTCCGGGGCGCGCACCGCGACAGCGGCAAGCGAACCCGAATCTCGCGACGCATGCCGCCAGCGCCACGCATCGCCCTGTGGCAAGATTCCGGGTTCGCTCGGGCTTGCGCCCTCGCGCCCCGGAATGACGACCTAACTCGCAACAGCTACTTCGCTCGGGCCGACGGCGCGGTTGACGCACTGGGTGCCGCGGCTGGCGCCGGCGTCACCACATTCAGCGTCTTCAATTCCTCCGGCGTGAACACGAACAGCTTGTCCTTCGGCGTCTCCATGGCGTGCACCCAGACCTGCAGATTGACGCCCATGTCGCCGAGATAGCGCTGGCAGCGCGCCGAGATCCGCTGCGCGTCGCTCATCTCGTCGCGCGGCGCGCCGTTGGCGGCCTGGCTCATCGCGAACACCTGATGCACGCCGACCGCGGCCTTGTCGCCGGCGCGGCGCTCGACGCCGCCGACAAACACCAACGGACAGGACGACGCGCAATATTTGCCGGCGGCAACCTCGGTGGCGAGTTTCTTGTCGCGGATCAGCCGGCCCATCGCCAGCGCGTCGCCGACCGAGCCGCCCGGCGAATTCAACACCACGGTCCTGATATAGTCGCCGTGCCGGGCGATTTCCGCTGCGAAGGCCTCGGAAATGCCCGGCGTGATGGTGCCGGTGGCGAGCAGCCGGCCGCCGCTCACCAGTTCGAACGTCATCGGTTTGTTCATCACCCCGTCGGGCTGCGGCATCGGCGCCAGCCGCGGATTGGAGCCCGGCAGCCATGGCGACAGGATCGCCGGCAGCGCCGGCAGGCCCAAGCCCGGCGACGCATCGCGCTGCTCGGCCGGGGTCAGCGCGATGTCGGGCGGATCGAGCCAGCCGTTGATGGTGGCGAGGTCTGCGGCGAGCACCGCCAACGTCACCGCCAGCGTGGTGCGAAAGATCCAGCGCAGCACCGACTGGTCCGGATTGTCGGACAGCCAGGCCTGGAACCGGCGTTGCAAGATCGAGCTCTGCGCCATCGCAAATCACCCGGCCGGTTACTTGGTGTGCCGCGCCGAGGCGAGCGCAGTGACGTTCTCGTCGGCGGCCGCGGCGGGCTCCGTCACCACCGGCGCCGACGCCGGTGCGCCGGCGGGTTCGGCCTCGCTCGGCACCGCGCGGCGCGCGGTTTCGACTTCGCGCGCCATCTGGAGCGCCGCCAGCATGTCGCCGACGGTGACGCTGGAGGCGCTCGCCGCCGGCAGGCCTTCGCGGCGGATCGCGGCGTGCACCACGCAGAGGATCAGCACCAGCACCGCCGGCATCAGGTCGATCGAGATCGCGCCGGCCCAGCTCGGGATAAAGTCGCCGGCATAGCGCAGCACCGCTTCGGCCGGCGACATCGACTGGAACCGGGCCGGCTCGACCCGCGGCATCGCCAGGATCTTGTCGGCGGCGTCCGACAGCGACGCCGCCTGCATCGCGATCACGCCCTCGACCTTGCCGACCACCGCGCTCTGCCGGTCGGCCAGATCGACGGTGCGGCCGCCCGCCACCGGGGCGATGAAGCCCGAGGACAACGTGGTCGCGGCGCGTTTCACCGCCGGCGCCACCGAGGTCTGCTGCAGATTGGCGATCACCCCCATCAGCGCCAGCGATTCCGTGGCGAAGGCATCGCTGCGGGTGGCGATCGGGCCGCGGTCGGAGATCAGTTCGCGCATCTTCGCCAGATGCTTGCCGCCCTGCTCGAACAGCGCCGAGACCCGCTTGGCGGAGGCCTGCACCTCTTGTCCCAGGCTGTCGAGCTGGCCGGACATCTGCGTCATCAGTTGCACCACGGTGCCGGAGCCGGAGGTGCCGGTCAGCGAGCCGGCCTTTTCGGCGTCGGCCAGCTTGGCGAACCGCGACGCCGAGAGCTGGATATCAGGCAACAGGCCCTGGGCGGCGATGGCGTTGGTGTTGGCGGTGTCGAGATCGCGGGTGTAGTCCTGCACGGTGATCGACAGATGCTGCTGGATCGCGGCGGCACCGGCCAGCGCCGAGGCGTTCAACCACGACGACATCGCCACGATCATCAAGGAGCCGAGCAGCATGCAGGCGAACATCAGGTTGCGGCCCTTGGTCGAGACCACATGCGGCATGAACTGCATCAGGAAGATCCAGAACGCGTAGATGCCGACCGACACCGCGATGGAATAGATCACCGCGGCGAAGAACACCGTCGAGGGGCTACCGTTCAACAGTTCGCGCACCCCGAGATAGGTGTAGACCCCGGCGGCCAGCGCCAGAATCGCGGTGGTGATTTTCAAGGTGGCTTCGAGCCGCTCGACACCGCGCGACAACAGCAGCGCGGTCGGAACCGCCTTAGTAGGAACGGCGGCGGGAGCGGTCGAGGCCGGCGGCACGGAGGCCGCGAAAACGGAGGCCGAGGAGACGGTGTCTGGGGGCATCAGGCTTTCCAAAGGCTGCGACGGATCGCATGAACAACGCCCCCGCTGCTCGGCAATGATGGTTACTTAGGGAATAATTCCGACGAGATTATGGTATCACCGAATGGTGTAGTGCGCGGCGACCGCCGCGCTAACGTCGCGGACGGACCGCCTTGCGGGGCGGCCGCGGTAGAGCGTGGCCCGGCGGCGGCACCAGCACCCGCGCGCCCAGATCGCGGCGCGAGGAGTCGATCAGCCGCTGGTCATAGCCCGGCGACGGGGTCACCGTGGGCGGCGCGGCGCGCGCCGGGCCGCTAAGCCCCGCGCCGAGCAGCGTGACGATGGCGGCGATCGCAATGCGGTGGGTCATGCCGGCCTCCTGCGGTTCAAGCCTGGATCGTTCGCCGCCCCGTCACGCCGCCGTCAGCGCGGCGCCGACGGTGCGGTCAGCGGCACCACCACCTCGTTGCGGCGCAGAAACGGCAGCGTCCATGGTGGATTATAGAACAGCGCGGTCGCTTCGCCCGCGGCGCGCCATTCGGTGGCGGCCAGCGCGTTGATCAGTTCCGCGGTCCGCGCCGCCACCGCGGCGTCGCCGATCGAGCCGGAAAACCGCAACGCCGCCACCGTCGCGGCCGGCAGCTCGACCAGCCGGACCCGCGGGTCGGAGGGCTCGGGAAGCTGCGCGCGGGTGAACTCGCCCGGCATGAAGAACCGCATCACCAAGCCGTCAGCGGCCTTGCCGACTTCGACCGGCGCGGTCATCGCGATCTTTTGGCCGGGCGAAGTGATTTCCACCGGCGAGGTCATCGCGATCTTCTGCTTGCCGGCGTTGGCGCCGAAGATGTAGCCGGCGACGATGCGGAACGCCTCGCCGCGGGGATTGCCGGAATTGCCGGGCACGGTGGTCTCGGCGGCGAGCCGCGGCGGATAGCGGCGGATTTCGATGCTGTCGCCGATCCGCGCGAGCACCTCGTAGCGCGGCTGCTCGGTGCCCAGATTGATCCCGAAGATCGAAATCATGCCGAACACCACCGATTGCAGGACATTGAGCACCGACTGCAGCATGCTCGGCAGATAAGCCGCGGCATCCGCGGTTCAATGCCGCGCGCCCTCACAGCGCGGCGGACGGCCGGCGGCGCACGGAGGATCAGGCCGCCGCGAACTCATCGCACGCCGGTTCGGCAAAGCGCGCGACGTTGCATTCGCGAAAATGGAATGCAATTTCGTCGAGCGCGATCTGTTGCCACTCTTCCGCCTTGGCCAACCAGAACGCGCGGCGGTCGTGGTCCAGCACGGCGCGCTCCCGGCACATCGCTTCCTGACTGCGGATCGCAATGAGCTTGTTCATGCACTCCACTCCTGAAAAAGCGTGAAGCCAATTAACGCACAAACGATACCACTATTGTGACGACGGGTATTGTGACGACGGGCCGGTGCCAATTCCGTAAGTGAAACAACACACCGGCGCGATTTTACGCTGCAGCGCGGCAGGATCGAGGCGGTGCTACAGGCAGTAGGACAGCTGATCCTCGGTGGCGACGCGTTCGATATTCTCCAGCTTGCTGCGGATCCGGTAGCGCAGCCGGCCATCAGCTTCGATCGGCAGTCGCTGGATGATGGTATAGACCTTGGGCTGCTCGACCGTGACGCGCCCCTGAGGCCCCTGCCCCCGGTGGAGGACGTCTTCGTTGAGTGCATAGGCGTGTGACATCTGAGCCTCGTGATTGGGAACCGCTTTCACCAAGCAACGCGATGCGGTCGCGCGCTGCATTGATGCCACCTTAAACCTTGCGGCGCCGCCTGTGGTGAAAAACCGCGTCGGAACTTGAGCGGTCTGGGTCACGGATTGTTCCGGACCGCGCCGCAGCGCGAATCCAAGCCTAGTGCCGAATCCGCGTGCGATCCGTACCATATTGATCACACGTAACTATTTCGCGCCGACCCGGCCGCCTGGAACCGAGCCGGCGCGGTCGGAACGCGGCCGCTCAGCCGGCGCTGCCGATCCGGATCTTGGCGTCGGAGATAAATTCATACGGCACCAGCGGCAGATTGCGCGGCGCCGGCCCCAGCCGGGCGCGGCCCGAGGAATCGTATTGCGAGCCGTGGCACTGGCAGAACCAGCCGTCGTAATTGCCCTGATGCTCGGTCGGGATGCAGCCGAGATGGGTGCAGATCGCCGACACCACCAGCCATTGCTCGTGGCCGGGCTTGACCCGCGCGGAATCCGGCTCCGGATCGCGCAAGCTCTGCCAATCGGCGGTCTGCGCCGATTCGATCTCGTGCGCGGTGCGGTGGCTGATGAAGATCGGCTGGCCGCGCCAGAACACCTTGATCACCTGACCGACCACCATCGGCGCCAGATCGACCTCGAGCGGAAAGCCGGCGGCGACGGTGGAGGCGTCCGGGGTGAGCTGCGCCAGCAGCGGCCAGGCCACGGCGGCGGCGCCAGCGGCGGCGACCGCGCCGGTTGCGATCATCAACACGTCGCGCCTTGTCGGTTGCTGCGGAAGAAGGGTTGCGGTGGTCATCGGGGTCTCCTGCTGGGCTTGGATGCGCCGTGCTGTCGACGACGCGGTTGGGTTCGAAGTGGCGCACGTTGCGCCGGGCGGGTCAGACCTTGCGCAGTTCGCCCGCGGCGCGCGCCAGAATTGCCACCAGTTCGGCCTCGGCCTCGGCATCCTTGGCGAACTGCTTGCCGGCGACGTCGCGCAGATTGTCCAGCGCCGCGCGCAGCAAGGGCGGCAGCGCGCCGGGCTCGGCCTGGTCGCGCCCGGCCGCCTCGCTGCGCTGATGCCGAAGCGCGGCGCGTTCGCCGACCGACGCCAGCCGGCCGAACAATGCCTCGGCGGTGGCGCGATGCGCGGCGAGATAGCCGGCGCCCTCCGCGGTGATGACATAGAGCTTCTTGGCGCCTTCCGGCTGCGCGGCGAGCTGGCCGAGCTCTTCGAGAAAGGTCAGGGTCGGATAGACCACGCCGGGGCTCGGCGCATACCAGCCGGCGGTCTTTTCCTCGATCACCTTGATGATGTCGTAGCCGTGGCGCGGTTGCTCGGCGATCAAGGCCAGCGCGATCAGCTTGAGATCACCCTGCCCCAGCACGCGGCCGACGCGGATCATCTCGCCGCCGGCGCCGCGGCCACCCCGCCGGCCACGGCATCCGATGCCGCCACATCCTCGACCAAGTCCCTCGTCCATCGCAGCGATCCTTAAAAGATATATCTTTTAGAATAGAACAGCAACGATCGATGTAAAGATATATCTTTTATACCATCGAACCGGGCGTGCGCATGGGCGGCTTCGATGCGTGGCGGCGGGGGGCTGATCGCACGCCGGATCGCCCGGCCCGCGATCCGATCAGGCGGTGGCACGCAGCCGCGCGTCCGTCGCGCCGGTTTGGCGCGGTCAGCGAGCGATGGCTGGACGACGGATGAGTGAAGCGGGGCGACGTGCAGAGACGGTCAACAAAGCCAAATTGCAATCAGCGATTTCAGGAGTTGGTGGGCGCAGTAGGGCTCGAACCTACGACCCGCTGATTAAGAGTCAGCTGCTCTACCAACTGAGCTATGCGCCCGGACCAAGTCCGGAAGTCCTCTGCAGGACGGCGTCCGTTTAACAAAGCGAATCCCGGATGTCCAGCAAGCCGGCGGATTTTTCCCGCCATTGTCAAAAGATCAACCGGCCTCAAAGAACCCAAAGCCGCCGACCGCCGGCGGCTTTATCGCGCCACATCGGGCCGGGCGAGATCACCCGGCAAATCGGCCTCTACAGGCGGTTCGGACCGTCGTCGCGCCAGTCATCTTGGCCGGGGCCGCGATCATCCAGCGGGCGAAAGCCGCGCTCGCCATGGTCGCCGTCGCGGCCGGGGCCGCGCATATGGCCGCGCCCGCCGCCGAATCGGCCGCCGTCATGGGTCAGCACCGCCAGCCGCCGCTTCTGGCCCTCATCCAGCGTCTTGTAGAGCGGGTCGGCGGCGTCGGCGATCTTCTTCAGCGCCGCGGCCGCGCTGGCCATGGCGTCGGCGCGGTCCCGCAACCGCGTCACCGGATCGCGCTGCTGGGTGTCGTCGTCGCGCAACGATTTCATCCGCGCCTCGGCGTGCTCGAACTTGAGCTTGGCGAAATCCCTCACCGCGGCTTCCACCGGCGGCCAGAGTTTGTCCTGGTCCGGCGTCAGTTTCAGCCCGGCCTTCACCGCGGCGATCCTGGCGTCGGCGAACGCCGCGCGGTCTTCCGGATTGATCCGGGCGTGATGCTGATCGAACCACGGACGATGCTGCGCATAGACCGCGGTGGATCCGGCGAGCAGCAGCGCGGCGACGCCGGCGAGCAAAGCTTTCTTCATGGCAACCTCCTTCAAAGCTGCCGCGAAGATGCGCGCCCTGCGCTGCCCGATCAACTTACGTTTTGGACAGAAACGGCTGTGTTACCAACATGTAATTCGGTGTCGCGATGTTGCTGCAAGTAACACTTACAACATGCCGAGCGCGCGCGGCAGCCACAGCGACAGTTCCGGGATGTAGGTGACGAGACCGAGGAACGCGATCATCGTCAGCAGCCACGGCATCACCGCGATGGTGAGTTCGGTGATGCCCATCTTGGCGATGCCGGAGGCGACATAGAGGTTGAGGCCGACCGGCGGGTGACACATCCCGACCTCCATGTTCACCACCATCAGGATGCCGAGATGCACCGGGTGGATGCCGAGCTTGACCGCGACCGGAAACAGGATCGGCGCCATGATCAGCACGATAGAGGTCGCCTCCATGACGTTGCCGGCCAGCAGCAGCAGCAGGTTCACCACCAGCAGGAACACCACCCAGTTGACGCCGGCGCTCGACATCCAGTTGGCGATCTGCTGCGGGATGTTTTCATTGGCCATCAGGAACGAGAACAGCACCGCATTGGTGATGATATAGAGGATCATCGCGCTCATATTGGCGGAGCCGAGCAGCACCTTGGGCACGTCCTTCAGCGACATGTCGCGATACACGAACACCGCGATGAAGAACGCGTAGACCGCGCTGACCGCCGCGGCTTCGGTCGGGGTGAACCAGCCGGCATAGATGCCGCCGAGCACGATTCCGATCAGCAAAAGACCCCAGACGCATTTGCGGAACGCCTGCCAGCGCTCCAGCCAGCTGGCGCGCGGCAGCCGCGGATAGTCGTTCTTCCAGGCGCGGTAGAAGGTAGTGAGGCCGAGCAGCGAGGCCAGCATGATGCCGGGAATCACGCCGGCGATGAACAATTGCCCGACCGAGGCCGACGACACCCGGTGGCCGGCGGGATCGAGCGCGACGCTGCCGCCGGTCGCCACCGCGTAGACCACCATCACGATGGAAGGCGGGATCAGGATGCCGAGCGCGCCGGAGGTGGTGATGACGCCGGCGCCGAACCGCTTCGGAAAGCCCTGCTTGACCATCGCCGGCATCATGATCGAGCCGATCGCGATCACGGTCGCCGGCGAGGAACCCGACACCGCGGCGAACAGCGCGCAGGCCATCACGCCGGCGAGCCCGAGACCGCCGTACCAGTGCCCGACCATCGAGGTGGCGAAATTGATCATGCGGCGGGCGACGCCGCCATGGGTGAGGAAATTGCCGGCGAGAATGAAGAACGGGATCGCCATGATCTCGAAATTCTCGATCCCGGTGAACAGTTTCAGCGCCACCGATTCGATCGGCACCGAGGTCATCAGGAAGATGAAGGACAGCACGGTGAGACCGAGCGCGATCGAGATCGGCATGCCGGTCAGCATCAGCGTGATCAGCAGAACGAAGATCAGCGCGCTGTTCATCGGATGATCTCCCGGCCGCCGGTGGCTGGGATTTCCGCCTCGATGCCTTCGACATAGGCGTGGTCATGATGCGGCAACTCGCCGCCGCGGCCGAAGCCCCAGGCCACCTGCAGAAAGCGGAAGCACATCAGATAGGAGCCGAGCGGAATGCACAGATAGACGATCCAGCTCGGCAGCTCCATGTCCGGGGTGACCTGGTCGGTCTGCATCAGGCCGTAGACGAATTTCGCGCCCATGGTGCCGATCACCGCGGTAAACAGCGCGCCGCAGAACAGCCCGAACAGGATGGTGACCTTGCGCCAGCGATCGTTCAGCTGGTTGACCAAAACGTCGACGCCGACATGGATGCCGGTGCGCACGCCGTAGGCGGCTCCGAACTTCGCCATCCACACGAACATGTAGATGCACAGTTCCTGCGCCCAGGACATGTTGATCGGAAACAAAAGCGGATAGAACAGCGGAATGCCGACCAGATAGCGGTGCAGCACCGCGAAAAAGATGATCACCGTGGCGGCGCCGATCAGAAACGTGATCAGGATTTCCTCAAGCCGATCGAGGACGCGAAGCAGCATCATTCCCCCAGGGAGCCTAGAGCTATTCCGGTTCTGATAGATCAGAACCGAAGCTCGAGATTGTTATTTTGACGCGTTTTCTTCACGCGAACCGGGATCCACTTCGCTCGAAAACGCTAGAGCCATTTTCAAATGACGGAACGGTCTGCGCCGTGCCGCGCCGCCCACCGGCGCAAGATAGCAAGACGCCCGTGCGGACCGCACGGGCGCAGGTTCGACGTCAGCTCAGTTGGTGGTGGTCTTGGTCTCTTTCTGGAATTCCTCGATCAGCGCCTTGCCGACCCGGTTGGCGACGTCGTTGTAGACCGGCTCCATCGCCTTGCGCATCGCGGCGTCCTGCTCCGGCGTCAGCTTGACCAATTCGGTCTTGCCGGATTTCTGCATCTCAGCCAAGGCGTCCTCGTTCTCCTTGGCGGACAGGCTGTTGCCGTAGGCCGAGGCTTCCTTCATCGCCTTGTCGAGTTCGGTGCGCAGCTCGGCCGGTAATTCGTCCCAGAACTTCTTGTTCACGATCACCACATAGCCGAGATAGCCGTGATTGGTCAGCGTGGTGAACTTCTGCACCTCGTGCATCTTCTGGGTGTACATGTTGGAGGGGGTGTTCTCCTGGCCGTCGACCACGCCGGTCTGCAGCGCCTGATAGACTTCGGAGAACGCCATCACCTGCGGGATCGCGCCGAGCGCACGGAACTGGGCGTCGAGCACCTTGGAGGACTGGATGCGGAATTTCAGCCCCTTGTAGTCCGCGGGCGTCACCAGCTTCTTATTGGCGCTCATCACCTTGAAGCCGTTGTCCCAATAGGCGAGGCCGGTCATGCCCTTGGCATCGAGCAGCTTGAGCAGCTTGGCGCCGAGCGGGCCGTCGGTGACTTTGCGCAGCGTCGGCAGGTCGGACAGGATGTAGGGCAGATCGAACACTTCGAATTCGCGCACCCCGATCGGACCGAATTTGGAATTCGACGGCGCCAGCATCTGCACCGCGCCGAGCTGCAGCGCCTCGAGTTCTTCCTTGTCCTTGTAGAGCTGCGAGTTCGGATAGACCTCGACCTTGACCTTGCCGGCGGTGTATTTCTCGGCCAGCTCCTTGAACTTGTCGGCGGCCAGCCCCTTCGGCGTGTTGGGCGCCACCACGTGGCTGAATTTGATGACGATCGGCGATTGCGCCGAGGCCGGCCCGACCAGGGCGAACATCGCGACTGACGCCGCGGCCAAAATCAACTTGCGCATTTGACCTCCCAAATTTCCTCAGACCGTCCCGGTACCCGGTTCCAGCCTCACTGCATCACTTCCATACAGGTAGTCGAATGTAATGGCTATTGCCCGTTAGCAGGGATCTTGGCCGGTCACCGCACTGCAACGCAAAAAACGCGGCGCTTTGCGGCGCCGCGTTTGCTGATCATGAGGCCGGTCGCGTCGTTTGGTCGCAATCAGCTCGCCGCGGCTTCCGCCACCGGGACGTCGCGCTGCCGCTTCATGACGATTTTATTCAAAGCGCTCAGATAGGCTTTCGCCGAGGCCACCAGGGTATCGGGATCGGAGGCACGCGCGGTCATCGAGCGGCCCTCATGCGCCAGCCGCACCGAGACCTCGGCCTGCGCGTCGGTGCCCTGGGTGACGGCGTGCACCTGATACAATTCCAGCTTGGCGACGTGCGGCACCAGCGCCTTGATGCAGTTGAACACCGCGTCCACCGGGCCGTTGCCTTCGGCCTCCTCGATCTTGGTCTGGCCCTCGACGTCCAGCTTCATGGTGGCGCGCTGCGGGCCGTGGGTGCCGGCGATCACCGTCAGCGACAGCAATTTGATACGATCGTGCGACTGCGCGATTTCCTGATCGACCAACGCCTCGATGTCCTCGTCGTAGATTTCCTTCTTGCGGTCGGCCAGTGCCTTGAACCGCACGAAGGCGTCTTCCAGCTGGTTCTGGCCCAGCTGATAGCCCATCTCCTCCAGCTTGTGGACGAAGGCGTGGCGGCCGGAATGCTTGCCCATCACCAGCGAGGTCTGCTTCACGCCGACGGTTTCCGGCAGCATGATCTCGTAGGTCTGGGCGTTTTTCAGCATGCCGTCCTGATGGATGCCGCTCTCATGGGCGAAGGCGTTACGGCCGACGATCGCCTTGTTGTACTGCACCGGGAACGAGGTCGCCGCCGAGATCACCTTGGAGGCGCGGGTCAGCATCGTGGTGTCGATCTTGTTCCAGTACGGCAATTTGTCGTTGCGCACCTTCATCGCCATCACGACCTCTTCCAGCGCGGCGTTGCCGGCGCGCTCGCCGATGCCGTTGACGGTGCATTCGATCTGCCGGGCGCCGCCGCGGATGCCGGCCATCGAATTGGCCACCGCCATGCCCAGATCGTCGTGGCAGTGCACCGAAAAGATCGCCTTGTCGGAATTCGGCACGTTCTCCCGCACCCGCTTGAACAGGTCGTAATATTCCTCCGGCACCGAATAGCCGACGGTGTCGGGGATGTTGATGGTGGTGGCGCCGGCCTTGATCGCCGCCTCGACGCATTTGCACAGGAAGTCGAACTCGGTGCGGGTGCCGTCCTCGCTCGACCACTCCACGTTGTCGGTGTGGTTGCGGGCGCGGGTCACCGCGGAGATCACCAATTGATAGACCTGCTCGGCGTCCATCTGCAGCTTGTACTTCATGTGCACCGGCGAGGTGGACAGGAAGGTGTGGATGCGGCCCTGCTTGGCCGGGCGGATCGCCTCGGCGCAGCGGTCGATGTCCTTGGCGCCGGCGCGGGACAATCCGCAGATCACCGCGTTCTTCGCGCGCTTGGCGATCTCGTGCACCGCCTCGAAGTCGCCGTCGGAGGCGATCGGGAAGCCGGCCTCGATGACGTCGACGCCCATGGCGTCCAGCAGGCCGGCGACCTCCAGCTTCTCCTCGAAGGTCATGGTGGCGCCGGGGCATTGCTCGCCGTCGCGCAAGGTGGTGTCGAAAATGATAACGCGGTCCTTGTCGGACGTCGGGGTCACGGTCATGGGAATGTTCCTTGTGTCAGGTGCGGCGCTCGGCACGCGAAGGGATCTGCGATTGATCTCGAACCCCTGAGTGCCCAGGCGCACGCGCCCAGACGGCCCTCAGGGGCGAATAAGAAGCAGCCCGCCAAGCAGCAGGGTGGAGAGCAACGCAGCCGGAATCGCGCGGGAACCAGCGGCCTGCGCCGCGCCCTCGCCCATTCCAGTCGTTTCGCTGCGATTCAGCATCATTCCACCTTGCGGTCCGCATCGTCAGCCAAAACCATTGACGGTTCCTTGCCGGCGACGCACGCAAATTGTTGTAAACGACAAAAGCCGGGAGCCGCAACGGCAAAGTGGGTCAGCCTGGCTGACCTAACCGCTGGTATTAACGCACACCAGATCCTCGTATCTGGGGGTTTCGCGGCTGTTGGAAAGCCCTTATTGCTCCCCGCGAAATTCACATTCCCGCCATGGAGCTTCCTGTGAACACCATCGACTTGCCGTCACTGGCACAAGCCACCCCCAGCATTCGTCACGACTGGACGCGCGCGGAAGCCGGCGAGATCTATCATTCGCCCTTCATGGACCTGGTGTTCCGGGCGGCGACCATCCATCGCCAGAGCTTCGATCCCAACAAGGTGCAGTGCAACCAGCTGTTGAACGTCAAGACCGGCGGCTGCGCCGAGGATTGCGGCTATTGCAGCCAGTCGGCGCATCACGACACCGCGCTGCCGGCGTCGAAACTGATGGCTCCGAAAGATGTGATCGATGCCGCCAAGGAGGCGAAGGCCAACGGTGCGACGCGCTACTGCATGGGGGCCGCCTGGCGTTCGCCGAAGGACCGCGACATGGCGCCGGTGATCGAGATGGTCAAGGGCGTCAAGGCGCTCGGCATGGAAGCCTGCGTGACGCTCGGCATGCTGAGCGACGATCAGGCCAAACAGCTCAAGGACGCCGGGCTGGACTACTACAATCACAACCTCGACACCTCGGAAGAATTCTATCCCTCGGTGGTGAAGAGCCGCACCTATGGCGATCGGCTGAACACGCTGCAGAAGGTGCAGGACGCCGGCATCAAGGTGTGCTGCGGCGGTATTCTCGGGCTCGGCGAAAAGCCGACCGATCGCGTCGAAATGCTGCGCACGCTCGCCAACCTGCCGAAGCATCCCGACAGCGTTCCGATCAACCTGCTGATCCCGATCGAGGGCACGCCGATCGCCGCGACCGCGACGCCGGTCGACCCGATCGCCTTCGTCCGCACCATCGCGCTAGCGCGCATCTTGATGCCGAACTCCGACGTCCGGCTCGCCGCCGGCCGCACCGCGATGAGCGACGAGATGCAGGCGCTGTGCTTCCTCGCCGGCGCCAATTCGATCTTCATCGGCGAGCAGCTGTTGACCACGCCGAACCCCGGCGACAACAAGGATCGCGCCCTGTTCGATCGGCTCGGCATCGAGCCGCGCGACGATCACGGCGTCTACGAGCACAGCTCGCACACCCACACCCACGATCACGGCCATGATCATGGTTCGCACGGCCACAGCCACGCCGCGGAGTAACGCGAAGCGAGCGCTCGCCCCCGCGTAACGGGGTGCGGGCGCGGCTCTGCCGACGCGACGCCGTCGCTATCGTGTTTTCGAGCGACGTGGATCCCGGTTCGCGTAAAGAAAACGCGTCAAAACAACGATCCAGAGCTCCGGTTCTGATTCGATCTGAACCGGAGTTCTAGGCTTTCACCGCGGCCTTGGCGGCTCTTGCCGCCGCGGCCTCCACGACTTTGCCGGCCGGCTTGCGCAGCCGGGTGCGCTTCTTGCCCTCCTGCTCCAGCGCCAGCCGGACCTGCTTGAACTCCTTCAGCGAGTCCTTGTCGGTCTTGGGAAAGTGCAAATTGAGCTTTTCCAGCGCCGCCACGATGGTCGAGCCGATCACCACCCGGGCAAACCATTTGTGATCCGCCGGCACGATGTGCCAGGGTGCCGCCGGCGTCGCGGTGTGGGCGATCGCGTCCTGATACGCCGCCTGGTAGCGGTCCCACAGCGCGCGCTCGGAGACGTCGGCCATCGAGAACTTCCAGTTCTTCGACGGATCTTCCAGCCGGTCGAGGAAGCGCTGGCGCTGCTCTTCCTTGGAGACGTTGAGGAAGAATTTCAGCACCACGGTGCCGTTGCGCGCCAAGTAACGCTCGAATGCGGCGATGTCCTCGAAGCGTTCGCGCCACACTTTCCTGGTCACCAGCACCGATGGAATCTTCTGCTTGGCGAGGATCTCCGGATGCACCCGCACCACCAGCACGTCCTCGTAGTAGGAGCGGTTGAAGATGCCGATCCGGCCGCGTTGCGGCAGGCTGGTGGCGGCGCGCCACATGAAATCGTGATCGAGTTCGTGCGAGGTCGGGGTCTTGAACGAATACACCTCGCAGCCTTGCGGGTTGACGCCGTCGAACACGCTCTTGATCGCCGTGTCCTTGCCGGCGGCGTCCATGCCCTGAAAGATCAGCAGCAGCGACCAGCGGTCCTGGGCGTAGAGCATCTCCTGGAAATCGTTCAGCCGCTTGCGGTTGGCCTCGATGATCTGCTCGCCCTTGTCCTTGTCGAGCCCGCCCTTCTCGTTGGCCCTGTGCGCCTTGAGATGAAAGCGCTGGGTGCCGTCGACCCGGAACGGCGCGATGAAAGGTTTCAGCTTGGCGGCGAGCGAGGACTTCTTGGTGTCAGGCATGCGGGCGGCGCTCCGGGTTTACCGCACTAAGGCTACCGCGCGCGCCCCGCCGAGGCCAGCCCGCGCTCAGCCGGGCGGCCATTGCGTCGCCAGGAACGCGGTGACGAAGCCCGGCATCGCGGCGGTGAAATCGCCCGGCGCGCGCACCAGATGGATCGCGCAAAGTTCCGGCAACACCTGCCGCGCCAGGTTGGCCGCGATCCTGTCGCGCAACGCCGCGCCGGGCTGATCGACCTCGAGCACCCGCAGTATCGCGATCACCGTGCCGCTCACCACGCAGCACCAGCCGGTGCCGGATCGATAGTCGGTCTTTAGCAAGCCGGTTTCCTCGGCGATCTCGCGGCTGATGCTGGCTTCGATATCGAGCCGGTCGCCGCGCAGATCGGACGGGTCCGGGGTGCCGCCGGGGAAATAAACCCGGCCAGCATTGGCGGTGTGCCGGCCCATCTCGCCGAGCACGAAGGCGCCGTCGCTGCTACGCAGCGCGCCCATGCCGAACCCGTTGAACACGCCTTGATCGGGATAGCCCCAGTCGCGCCACGCCAGGAAGCTCGCGAAATCGGTCTCGAAAATATCGGCGCTGAAGCTCTCCCGCGTGAACCGCGCGTTGCGCCCGAGCAGCACCCGGCCGTTGAACAGCTCCGGCTTCTCGAGCTGGCGCTGCGCAAAATGCGCGTCGATCGCCGCACGCTGGTCGTCGGCGAACGGCCAGCGCCAGCCGTCGCGGATCAACTCGAGTTGCGCCACCCGGTGAAAGATCGGCGCGGTCATCGCCGCCTGCCCCGAGATGATTGTCGAACGCCGTGCATGATGCCGGCTGTCTTGAAGCGCTGCGCGGCAACTTGCAAGAGCCCGGCTCGGCTTTATCGATCGCGGCGGTTGTGCTAGCCACAAGACATGACCGGCGCTGCGCCCCTCATCGCTTTCGATCACGTCGACAAGAGTTTCGACGGCGGCGGCGATGGCCGCCCTATCGTGGCGGTCAACGACGTGTCGTTCACCGTCGCCAGGGGCGAGTTGCTGGTGATCGTCGGCGGCTCCGGTTCGGGCAAGACCACGCTGCTGCGGCTCGCCAACCGGCTGATCGCGCCGGACCGCGGCATGGTGCGGATCGACGGCGAGGACGTCGCCGCCGCCGATCCGGTGGCGCTGCGCCGGCGGATCGGCACCGTGTTCCAGAGCGGCGCGCTGTTTCCGCATCTCAGCGTCGCCAGCAATATCGGCATCACTCCAAAACTGCTCGGCTGGCCCAAACCCGCCATCGCAGCGCGGGTCGACGAACTGCTCGATCTCGTGCGGCTCGACCGCGCGCGCTATCGCAATCGCTTTCCACATGAACTATCCGGCGGCCAGCGCCAGCGCGTCGGCGTCGCCCGCTCGCTCGCCGCCAATCCCGCCATGGTGCTGATGGACGAGCCGTTCGGCGCGCTCGATCCGTTGACCCGCGACGCGCTCGGCGAGGAGTTTCGCGCGCTGCATGATCGGTTCAGGCTGACCACCATCATGATCACCCACGACATCACCGAGGCGCTGCTGCTGGCCGACCGCATCGCGGTGATGCAGGGCGGCCGTATCCTGGCGCAGGGCACCCCGGCTGAGCTGGCGCGCAGCGACGACGGCTACGTCAACGAGATGCTGCAGACGCCGCGGCGGCAGGCGGCGCGGCTGCAGGCGCTGCTGCCGCGGGATGGCGCGGCATGACTCCCTTCGCCGATCCGCGCTGGGGCGAGGCGCTGGCGCATCTGCCGGACTATCTCGGAAGCCACGTCCGCGTCAGCCTCGCGGCGCTCGGCCTGGGGCTCGTCGTCAGCCTGCCGCTGGCGATGTTGTCGCGGCACCGGCCGCTGTGGCGCAGCGCCCTGCTCGGCTTCGCCAGCGTCGTGCAGACCGTGCCCGGGCTGGCGCTATTGGCGCTGTTCTACCCGCTGCTGCTGGCGCTGGCGGCGCTGTCGCTCAACTGGTTCGGCACAGGCTTCTCGGCGTTCGGTTTCCTGCCGGCGGTGCTGGCGCTGGCGCTGTATTCGATGCTGCCGGTGCTGCGCAACACCATCACCGCGCTCGACGGCATCGACCCTATGCTAATCGAAGCCGCGCAAGGCGTCGGCATGACGCCGCGGCAATCGCTGCTGATGGTCGAACTGCCGCTGGCGCTGCCGGTGATGATGGCCGGCATCCGCACCGCCGCGGTGTGGGTGATCGGCACCGCGACGCTGTCGACGCCGATCGGCCAGACCAGCCTCGGCAACTACATCTTCGCAGGGCTGCAGACCCAGAACTGGGTGCTGGTGCTGTTCGGCTGCGCCGCCGCGGCCTTGCTGGCGCTCGCGGTCGATCAATTGCTGGCGCTGGTCGAACGCGGGCTCGCGCGGCGCAGCCGGCTGCGGGTCGCGGCCGGCGCGCTCGGCCTGATGGCGCTGCTGGCGGCGACGCTGCTGCCGTCGCTGACGCAGCCCGCCGCGCGCTACGTGGTCGGCGCCAAAACCTTCACCGAGCAATATGTGCTGTCGGCCTTGATCGCGCAGCGGCTGCGCGACGCCGGGCTATCAGCGACGACGCGCGCGGGCCTCGGCTCCAGCGTGATCTATGACGCGCTCGCCGCGAACGACGTCGACGTCTATGTCGATTATTCCGGCACGCTGTGGGCCAATCAGTTCGGCCATACCGACATCAAGCCGCGCACGGAGTTATTGGCCGCGCTAAAGAATGATTTAGCAAACGCGAAAGTGACATTGCTCGGCGAACTCGGCTTCGCCAATGCGTATGCGCTGGTGATGCCGCGCGCCAAAGCACAGGCGCTCGGCATCAAGACGATCGCCGATCTTGCATCGCACGTCGGCAGCATGACGATCGCCGGCGATTATGAATTCTTCTCGCGGCCGGAATGGGCGGGACTGCAGAAAGCCTACGGCCTGTCGTTCAAGGCGCAGCGCGTGATGCAGCCGGATTTTATGTATGCCGCGGTCAATTCCGGCGAGGTCGATGTGATTGCCGGCTATACCAGCGACGGGCTGATCGCGAAGTATGATCTGGTGGTGCTGGATGATCCCCGGCACGCGATCCC
>NZ_DASWPE010000130.1:0-9530 GCF_036404135.1 Rhodopseudomonas sp.
TGCCGAGAAAACTTGGAGCGGGCGAAGGGATTCGAACCCTCGACCCCGACCTTGGCAAGGTCGTGCTCTACCACTGAGCTACACCCGCATCCGAGTGGCTGGCGACGCGCGGTCACCGGCGACGCGCAGAGCTATGCCAAAAGCCGCCGACGAATGCAACAGCGCGGCTGCGCTATCTTCACCCGCAAGGCCGCAGATTCGACCAATCGCCGTCAAATCGGCCTCGCCGCGCCGTTGCTCGCTGCGCTGCGGCGTAAAAACTCGGCAAAATCCGCGCTGAGCGGGCCGATCTGCTGCGCGGCGCCCGACCGGACGATTGAAAATCGCCCGGTCAAACGCCACCTAAGACGCGGTTCAAGGCCGAAACCGCAACGCAGGTCGCGCCCGCCGGCGCGGATCACGCGGCGCCGCGGCGCAGCCGATTCGGTCTGCAGAGCCAAGTTTATGCGCACAGGTTGCGGCCGTGCTAGAACGGCCGATCTTTGGAACAAGGCGAGGGCGACGTGACGATCATCGAGCAGGGCAACGGACCGGCGCCGCAGGCGGCCGATCTCATCAAGGAAACCACCACCCAGACCTTCGTCAAGGACGTCATCGAGGAATCCAAGCGGCAGCCGGTGCTGATCGACTTCTGGGCGCCGTGGTGCACGCCGTGCCGGCAATTGACCCCGTTGATCGAAAAGGCGGTTCGCGCCGCCAAGGGCAAGGTCAAGCTGGTGAAGATGAACATCGACGAGCATCCATCGATTCCGGGCCAGATGGGGATCCAGTCGATTCCCGCGGTGATCGCCTTCGTGGGCGGCCAACCGGCCGACGGCTTCATGGGCGCGGTGCCGGAGAGCCAGATCAATGCCTTCATCGACAAGCTGACCGCGGGCGCCGGGGGCGGCGCGGCGGGGGTCGGCGAATTGATCGAGGAGGCCGAGGCTGCACTGGCCGCCGGCGACGCCCCGACCGCCGCCGCGGTCTACGCCGAAGCGCTGGCCGCGGAGCCCGGCCATCTTGCGGCGCTGGCCGGCCTGGCGCGCTGTTACGTCGAGACCGGCGCGCTGGAGCAGGCCAAGCAGACGCTGGCGCTGGTGCCCGACAGCAAGCGCGAGGACGGCGCGATCAAGGCGGTGCAGGCCGCGATCGATCTCGCCGAACAGGCGAGCTCCCTCGGCCCGATCACCGAACTGGAGCAGAAGGTCGCCGCCAACCCGCTCGATCATCAGGCGCGCTTCGAGCTCGCGGTGGCGCTGAATGCCGCCGGCCGGCGCAGCGAGGCCACCGACCATCTGCTGGAGATCGTCAAGCGCGACCGCAAATGGGACGACGACGGCGCCCGCAAGCAGCTGGTGCTGCTGTTCGAGGCCTGGGGCGCCGCCGACGAGGCCACCGTGGACGGCCGCAAGCGGCTGTCGACCATCCTGTTTTCGTGATTCGGGTGTCGTGACGACGCGCGCAGCGGGGCCGTTCATGCCGATCAAGGCCGACTATCACGGACCCGGCGACCTGCCAGAGCGGATTCCGGTGTTTCCGCTGCCCGGCGCGCTGCTGCTGCCGCGCGGCCAGATGCCGCTCAACATCTTCGAGCCGCGCTATCTGGCGATGGTCGACGACACCTTGCGCGACAGCCACCGGCTGATCGGCATGATCCAGCCGGATCTGGCGCATTCCAGCAATGCCGACAAGCCGGAGCTGTTCCGGGTCGGCTGCGTCGGCCGCATCACCCAGTTCGCCGAGGCCGGCGACGGCCGCTACATCCTCGAATTGACCGGGGTCGTGCGCTTCAAGGTGGTGGAAGAACTGGCGGCGATCACGCCGTATCGGCAATGCCGGGTGGATTACGCCGCGTTCCTCGACGACTTCACCGCGCGCAAGGGCGAGGACGAGGTCGACCGTGACACCCTGCTGACGGTGCTGCGGGAGTTTCTCAAGGCCAACCGGCTCAAGGTCGACTGGGACGGCATCGAGCGCGCCCCGAACGAGGCGCTGGTCAACGCGCTGGCGATGATGTCGCCCTACGGCCCGCCGGAAAAGCAGGCGATGCTGGAAGCCCCGGATCTCAAGACCCGCGCCGAAATCCTGGTCGCGGTGACGCAGATGGATCTGGCGAAAAAGCGCACCAGCGGCGACCCACCGTTACAATGATGCGTTACAACGATCCCTGCGGCGCCGCGTGATCGACGCGGCGGGCCGCGCCGCGGCTGCGCGCGGCGCCGGCGCATGATCCCGAAAACTTTTGGCGGTTTTCGGGATGCGGCGCGATCCGACAACCGGAGCAGGCTGAGGATTTGGAAAAATCCGATGCTGCTCTTCCGACCCTCGATGCAATGTGCTGGAGCCCTGAATGACGACCTCTTCCTCCGACCGGCCCGAAGCGGCGGTCGATCGCAAACTGCTGGATATCCTGGTCTGCCCGATCACCAAGGGGCCGCTGGAATTCGACGCCTCGCGCCAGGAGCTGATCTCGCGCGGCGCCAAGCTCGCCTATCCGATCCGCGATGGCATCCCGATCATGCTGCCGGAGGAAGCCCGCAAGATCGGCTGAGGTTTCAATCGCCGTGCGGCCGGTGGCCGCGCGCGCGAACCACGACGCAGTATCCGGGGACACGCGAGGCGCGCTACAGCGCCTCGCCCTTCAGCAGCCTCGGCACCTCGCCGCCGAGCCCGGCGGCCTGGCGGATGAACAGCTCCTTGAGCGGCGGCAGCCGATCGACCACGCCGAGGCCGATGTCGCGGACGCTGCGCAACAGCGTCGAGCGGTTGGAGAACAACAGGTTCAGCGAATTGGTCGCCACGCCCATTGCCATGGTGTCGAACCGCCGCCAGGTCTGGTAGCGCTCGAGCACGTCGGCCTGGCCGAAATCGATGCCGAGCCGCGCCGCGTCGACAATCACCTCGGCCAAAGCCGCGACGTCCTTCAGCCCCATATTGAGGCCTTGGCCGGCGATCGGATGGATCACATGGGCGGCGTCGCCGATCAGCGCCAGCCGCTCGCCGATGAAGGATTGCGCGACGAAATAGCCGAGCGGAAACGATTTCGGCTTGTCCAGCGCCTTGACCTCGCCGAGCCGCAGCCCGAAGCGCTGTTCCAGCTCGCGGTGAAAATCGGCGTCGGACAACGCCACGATCCGCGCGGCCTCGGCGCGGCTCTCGGTCCACACCAGCGAGGAGCGCTTGCCGGTGAGCGGCAGGATCGCGAACGGCCCGGCGGGGAGGAAATGCTCCTCGGCGCAGCCATGGTGCTCGCGCTCGTGCTCGACGGTGACGACGATGCCGGCCTGGTCGTAGTCCCAGCCATAGGTGGTGATGCCGGCGCGCTCGCGCAGCTTGGAGCGGGCGCCGTCGGCGGCAACCAGCAGCGCGGCGTCGATCACCTCGCCGTCACCGAGCGTCACGCTGGTGGCTTCCAGCCGGGATTCGTAACTGGCGACCGTGGTGGCGCGCAGCTCGACGCCGGCCGCCTCGGCGCGCTCGGCCAGCGCGTCGATCAGATGGCGATTCTCCACCATATGGGCGAACGGTTCGCCGGGCTCGATCTGGCCGGCGAAGGTGAGGAACACCGGCCGGGTGACGTCTTCCAGCGCGCTGTCGGTCACCACCATGTCGAGGATCGGCTGCGCCTGCGGCGCCACCGCCTGCCACACCCCCAGCGTGTCGAACAGCCGCCGGCAGGCCGCGACGATCGCGGTGGCGCGCGGATCGCGCGACGGCCGCAGCGCCAGCGCCGGATCGGCGACGATCACCGGGATGTCGGGGCCGAGCCCCTGGCGCAGCGCCAAAGCCAGCGCCAGTCCGGCGAACGCGCCGCCTCCGATGACAATGCCTCGCGGTGCCGTCATATCGATGGTTCTCACTCTTGCCAGGGGAACAGAGCTGGGCGAAACAGGCAGCGGGGAGACGCGCCGCACCGCCTTTGGTCTATCAGACATCCGCTGCGGTGTGAAACCGCGGGCAGGGCGCGCAATAATCGGAAAGCCGTGAATGCCGATGTGCAAAAGCCTGATTGACCTGATTTCGATCCTCGACCTGGAGCCGCTCGAGGTGAACCTGTTCCGCGGCACCAGCCCGAAGACCTCCTGGCAGCGGGTGTTCGGCGGCCAGGTGATCGGCCAGGCGATGGTCGCCGGCTGCCGCACCGTCGAGGGCCGGCTGCCGCATTCGCTGCATTGCTATTTCATCCTGCCCGGCGATCCTTTGGTGCCGATCATCTACGAGGTGGAGCGGCTGCGCGACGGCAAGAGCTACGCCACCCGGAGGATCACCGCGATCCAGCACGGCCAGGCGATCTTCTCGATGATGATGTCGTTTCATAACGACGAGGAGTCCTCGTTCAACCATCAGGACAAGATGCCGGACGTGCCGTCGCCGGAAAAGCTGACCGCCGAGGAGATTTCCAAGCAGCCGTTCTTCACGGAGATGCCGGAATTCATCCGCCGCTATTACGAAACCGACCGGCCGATCGAGCTGCGCCCGGTCGAACTCAGCCGCTATTTCGGCACCAAGATCGACGATGGCAAGATCCATGTCTGGATCCGCACCGCCGCGAAACTGCCGGACGATCCGGCGCTGCATCTGTGCGCGCTGGCCTATGCCTCGGATTTTTCGCTGCTCGACGCCGCGATGGCGCGCTACGGCCGCACGCTGTTCGACAAGCGGATGATGCCGGCCAGCCTCGACCACGCGATGTGGTTTCACCGCCCGTTCCGCGCCGACGAATGGCTGCTCTACGTGCAGGATTCGCCTTCCGCGCAAGGCGCCCGGGCGCTGGCGCGCGGCACCATCTTCAAGGCCGACGGCACGCTGGTGGCCTCGGTGGCGCAGGAAGGCTCGATCCGCGAACGCCGCGGTTAGCCCGCGCGCGAGGCTCTCGATTCGCCCGCCCAAATTTTGGGCTGCATCGGATCTTGGCGAAATCCCGCTTCGACGTCGGTCCATTCGCTTATTTTCCAAGCGCGCTGCCGCCAAACCCGGCATATAGAGGGGCCAAACCCGCCGGCGCCTGCCGGCCGGGACCGTTGTCGCAAACCCAGGTTGGTCCATGAAACTCGTTGTCGCGATCATCAAACCGTTCAAGCTTGACGAGGTGCGTCAGGCGCTCACCGAGATCGGGGTTCACGGCATGACCGTGACCGAGGTCAAGGGCTATGGTCGCCAGCGCGGCCACACCGAGATCTATCGCGGCGCCGAATATATCGTGAACTTCCTGCCCAAGCTGCGGATCGAGATCGCGGTGGATTCCAACCTCGCCGACGCCGCGGTCGGCGTCATCACCAAGAGCGCCCGCACCGGGCAGATCGGCGACGGCAAGATCTTCGTCACGCCGATCGATCACGCGCTGCGCATCCGCACCGGCGAAACCGACAGCGACGCGCTCTGACGCGCGCGCCTTGAGCGGAGCGACGCCGCAGCGTCGCGCCGCGCCACCGAGCTGGGGGGCTCACCAATGACATCGATCCGTCGCGCAGCGCGTCTCGCGCTGGCCGCTTGCTTTGCGGCAACCTGTTTTTCCAGCGCGGCATGCGCCGACGACGGCACCATCAACGGCGCCGACACCGCCTGGATGATCGTCGCCACCGCCCTGGTGCTGATGATGACCATCCCGGGGCTGGCGCTGTTTTATTCCGGCATGGTGCGCAAGAAGAACGTGCTCGCCACCATGGCGCAGAGTCTTGCCGCGGTGGCGCTGATCTCGATCCTGTGGGTGGCGTTCGGCTATTCGCTGGCGTTCACCGGCGACGGCGCGCTGATCGGCTCGTTCGACCGGCTGTTTCTCGCCGGCATGACCATGGACGGCGTCAATCCCTTGGCCAAGACCATCCCGGAAGCGCTGTTCATGCTCTACCAGATGACCTTTGCGATCATCACCGTGGCGCTGGTGGCGGGCTCGGTGGCCGACCGCATGCGGTTCTCGGCCTATCTGGTGTTTTCGATCGGCTGGTTCGTGGTGGTCTATGTGCCGCTGACCCATTGGGTGTGGGGCGGCGGCTTCCTCGGCACGGCCGGCGTGCTGGATTTCGCCGGCGGCCTCGTGGTGCATCTGTCGGCCGGGATCGGCGGACTGGTCGCGGCGGTGGTGATCGGCCGCCGGCAGGGCTACGGCGCCGACAACCTGTCGCCGTTCGATCTGTCATTGGCGGTGATGGGCACCGGGCTGTTGTGGGTCGGCTGGTTCGGCTTCAACGGCGGCTCGGCGCTCGGCGCCAATGCGCATGCGGTGATGGCGATCACCGCCACCCATCTGTCGGCCTGCGCCGGCGCTCTGACCTGGGGCGCGATCGAATGGATCACACGGCGCAAGCCCTCGGTGCTCGGCATGATCTCCGGCGCGGTGGCCGGTCTCGGCACCATCACGCCGGCGTCGGGCTTCGTCGCGCCCTGGCATGGCATCGTGATCGGCATCGTCGCCGGCTGCGTCTGTTTCTGGGCCTGCACCAGCCTGAAGGATCGGTTCGGCTACGACGATTCGCTCGACGTGTTCGGCGTCCACGGCGTCGGCGGGCTGGTCGGCACCTTGCTCGGCGGGGTGTTCGCCACCGCGGCGATCGGCGGCACCGCCGGGCTGATCGAAGGCCACTGGATGCAGCCCGTGATCCAGCTTTACGGCATCGCCGTCACCCTGCTGTGGTCGGCTGCTGCGACCTACATGCTGCTGATGCTGGTCCGGCTGATGGTGCCGCTGCGGGTGTCGCGCGAGCACGAGCGCGAGGGCCTGGACATTTCGCAGCACGGCGAGGCGCTGCAGTAGCGCTGTGCGCCGTCGCCGACGACGGCGATCCTGCGCAAATAATAACCGGGCGCCGGCCGCGCCGCGTAAAAGCTCGGCCGGCCGGCGATCTATCGCGATATTCCTGGCCATTCTGCCCGTCCCGCGAGCAGCGATTATGGTGGAACCGCGTCATGCCCGATTCTTGATCAGGCATGACCGCGCTTTAGGCGGGTCGCTTTGGCGCACTGCAACCGAATCTCGGTAAAACTCGAAAAACTACGTGTTCATAAACCGTTAGGGAATGCCGGGGTTCTGGCACGGCATTTGATTATAGCGCGGCGGCTGTGCCCGCGTAGTGAGACTCCGCGTGGTGAACCTCAGTCGAGATCGCCCGGTCTTGTTCAGGCCGGGCCCAAGCGGGGATAGGACCCATGAAAATTGTTATGGCGATTATCAAGCCATTCAAACTGGAAGAAGTCCGTGACGCTTTGACCGCCATCGGCGTTCACGGGTTGACGGTGACGGAAGTCAAGGGCTATGGCCGGCAGAAAGGCCATACGGAAATCTACCGCGGCGCCGAATACGCCGTCAGCTTCCTGCCCAAGATCAAGATCGAGGTCGCGATCGCCTCGAACCAGGTCGACAAGACCATTGAGGCCATCACCACCGCGGCGAAGACCGGCCAGATCGGTGACGGCAAAATCTTCGTCATCGCTCTCGACCATGCGGTCCGGATCCGCACCGGCGAGGCCGATGCAGCGGCCCTGTGATTTCGCGCTCACCCAAATTCAATCAGGAGTACAACATATGACGTTTAAACGTCCCTACAGTGCGGGACTGGCTGCGCTTGCCGTCGGCATGTTTGCCGCCACCGCAGCCTACGCCGAGCCCACCGTCAACAAAGGCGACAACGCCTGGATGCTGACCTCGTCGGTCCTGGTGCTGTTGATGACGATCCCCGGCCTGGCGCTGTTCTACGGCGGCATGGTCCGCTCCAAGAACATGCTCTCGGTGCTGATGCAGGTGTTCTACACCGTGTGCATCGCCATCGTGCTGTGGGTGCTGTACGGCTACAGCTTGGCCTTCACCGGCGGCTCCGACTTCATCGGCGGCTTCTCCAAGGCGTTCCTGGCCGGCGTAACCACCGATTCGAAAGCCGCGACCTTCAGCGTCGACGCCAACATTTCGGAACTGATCTACGTCTGCTTCCAGATGACGTTCGCCGCCATCACCCCGGCGCTGATCGTCGGCTCGTTCGCCGAACGCACCCGCTTCGCCGCGGTGGCGCTGTTCATCCCGCTGTGGCTGACCCTGATCTATTTCCCGATCGCCCACATGGTCTGGTACTGGGCCGGTCCGGACGCCATCGACGCCGCCGCCAAGGCGCTTGCCGCGGCGACCGACGACGCCGCCAAGACCACCGCTCAGGCCGCGCTTGATGCGGTCAATGCCGACGCCGGCTGGGTGTTCAAGAAGGGCGCGATCGACTTCGCGGGCGGCACCGTGGTGCACATCAACGCCGGCATCGCCGGTCTGATCGGCGCGCTGTTGATCGGCAAGCGCACCGGCTACGGCAAGGAACTGATGTCGCCGCATTCGCTGACGATGTCGATGATCGGCGCCTCGCTGTTGTGGGTGGGCTGGTTCGGCTTCAACGCCGGCTCCAACCTGGAAGCCACCGGCGGCGCCGGCCTCGCCATGACCAACTCCTTCGTCGCCACCGCGGCGGCGGCGTTGTCCTGGATGTTCGCGGAGTGGATGATCAAGGGCCACCCCTCGGTGCTCGGCGCGATCTCCGGCGCGGTCGCCGGTCTGGTTGCGGTGACGCCCGCGGCCGGCTTCTCCGGTCCGATGGGTGCGCTGGTGCTCGGCCTGGTGGTCGGCGTGGTCTGCCTGTTCTTCTGCACCGTGGTGAAGAACGGGCTCGGCTATGACGACTCGCTCGACGTGTTCGGCGTGCACTGCATCGGCGGCATCATCGGCGCGATCGGCACCGGCATCCTGGTCAACCCGTCGCTCGGCGGCACCGGCATCATGGACTACACCACCGGCAAGATCGCCGATTACGACATGGTGACGCAGCTGATCTCGCAGTGCTGGGGCGTCGGCACCACGCTGGTGTGGTCCGGCATCGGCTCGGCGATCCTCTACAAGGTCGTCGACGTGATCGTCGGACTGCGCGCCACCGTCGAGGTGGAACGCGAGGGCCTCGACGTCGTCGAGCACACCGAGCGCGCTTACAACATGTAAGCCTTCTCCCGAGGGCGCGGTCCTCGCGGATCGCGCCCCGACTTCCGGACCGGGCTCTGCCCCGCTCCACCCAGGGCTCCAGCGCAAGCTGGGGCCCTTTTTTTGTTGGGCGACGTAGCCTGGATGAGCGCGGCGACATCCGGGCTACGGGGTGGGTACCACCTCTCCCGCAAATCCTCCGCCGTGCTATATTGTGGCGATGAACCGCCTCGAGGCCCTCGCGACTTTGCAGCGATCGGAGCACGCGTTACGCGCCCGCGGCGTGCGCCGCGCGGCGTTGTTCGGCTCGGTCGCACGCGGCGACAATCGACCGGACAGCGACATCGACATCATGGTCGAGATCGATCCCGAGGCACACATCACGGTGTTCGATTATGCCGGGCTGAAGGACTTCATCGCCGGCCTGTTCGATGCCCGCGTCGACGTCGTCAATCGCGATAGTCTCGATCGTGTCCCAGGGAGTGGTGTAGCTGACGGCGGGTCACCGCGACTGCCGGGTTGGTCCGGGCCTGTCAGCTGGCGAAAGCCGGGAGGCTGACGGCGGGATCATCGCCGATCGGGGCGATGGTTTCCAGCGTCATGTAGC
>NZ_DASWPE010000131.1:0-53859 GCF_036404135.1 Rhodopseudomonas sp.
AAAGTGATCAATGAAATCAGACGTTAAACGCGTCATTGCGAGGAGCTCTTGCGACGAAGCAATCCAGGGCCACGCATGAAGCCCCTGGATTGCTTCGCTTCTCAGTCGGCGCTGCGCGCCGCCCTCGGCTCGCAATGACGACAAGACCCCTATTTTGCTCTGTGCTTTTTTCGGTCAGACTCTGAGGCGCGCGAGCGGAGCGAGGGCCTCGAAGGATGCGGCCACGAACGCGGGCGCGCCGAACGGCACGGCTGCACCAGACCTCAGCGCAGCTATGCCAGCAGCCATCCTTCGAGACGCCCGGCTTCGCGCTACAGCGCTTCGCCGGACTCCTCAGGATGAGGGCGCGTAGCCACTAATCGCAGACTAATCGCAATTGATCATCCACGGAATCCCGAAGCGGTCGACGCACATGCCGAAGCGCTTGGCCCAGAAGGTCTGTGCGATCGGCAGCTTGATGACGCCGCCATCGGCCAATGCTGCGAACACCTGCTCGGCGCGGGCCGGCTCTTCGACCTGCAATGACACCGAGAACCCGGCCGGCTTGCCCGAACTGCCAGGCGGTGCGTCGGAGGCCATCAGCACCTCGCCGTCGATCGACATCCGGGCGTGCATGATCTTCTTCACCCAGTCCGCCGGCACCTGCTCGGCCGCCGGGGTGCCCTCATGGGTCAGCATCGCCTCGATCTCGCCGCCGAGCACGCGGGCGTAATAGTTGAAAGCTTCCTCGCAATTGCCGTCGTAGAACAGATAGGGATTGACCTGCATCGTAAGTCTCCTGGGATCGATCGGGCGGATTGGACATTCGGACAGACCCGGCGCGAGGCCGCGGTGGCGACGGCGCTATGCTAACCGCCATGCTAGCAGAGTGCCCGATCGTTGCAGCAGTTCCGCGGCCGGCTGTGCAATATCGATCAGCCAACACGTCGATGGCGCCGCGGCGCCGTGCAGGCCTTAGCGCATCTCCCGCCGCTGCAATTATGTCGGTTCGGTGATGCAACTTGAAGCCGCACCACGCGTATGTATTAATACTAGTGTCGGAGAGCGTATATTCCCTTGATCGACTCGCGTCGCGTTTGGCAGGAGTCCCCGATGGCGGGGCAATCAAGAATCGTGAATTCACGTGTGAGGGGCGGCCCACCGCTCCCCGGAAGGATCCCATGGGCTCGGTGAATCAGTCACCCAACGAGTTCCTCGCGGCGCTGCCGCTCGACGCCTTCGAACTGCTGATGCCTTATTTGCGCACGGTTGAGCTGAAACTCGGCGCGGTGCTGGTGGAAGCCGGCACGCCGCTGACCCAGGTGTACTTCCCGCATTGCGGCATCATTTCCAAGATCATCAGCTTCGCCGACGGCGAGAAGATCGACGTGGCGATGATCGGCCGCGAAGGCGTGTTCGGCGGTGCGAGCATGCTGGCCGGCGCGGTCTCCTCGATGGGCGGCGTGGTGCGATTTCCCGGCCGGGCCTCGATCATCTACGCCGCGCATTTCCACAAGGTGCTGCAGCGCAGCCCGGCGTTGCGCGCGGCCTTGCAGCACGCGCAGCGCGCCCAGGCGATGCAATCCGAACAGATCGCCGCCTGCAACGCCTCGCACGGCGTTGAGGCCAGGCTGTGCTGGCGGTTGCTGCTGGCGCGGGATCTGGCGCGCAGCGACGTGCTGCAACTGACCCAGGACGGCCTCGCCCATATGCTCGGCGTGCAGCGCAACAGCGTCTCGGCGGTGGCGATCACGCTGCAGCGCGCCGGCATCCTGCGCTACAGCCGCGGCCTGCTGACGATCATCGACCCCGCCGGGCTGAGGCTCCGCGCCTGCGAATGCCATCAGATGATCAAGGCGCGCAGCGAACAGTTCAGCGTCGCCGACGCGCTGTGAGGCCGCGCCGGGCGGGCCACGCGGCGGCGTGCGCTAACCGATCGCGATGCCGCCGCCGATGGTGCGGTTGAGCACCTGGGTGGTCTTCTCGATGCGTTCGGCGGCGGAATTTAGCGCCGCCACCACCGCGGTCTCCACCACCTTCGCCGCGGCGCCGCCCTGGCGCAGCGCGTCGCGCTCCTGCTCCAGCGCAACGATGCGACCTTGCGCGTCGAGCAATTCGTCGGCCACCGTCAGCGCCGCCATCACGATCAGCCGGGCGTCGCCGATCTCGCCGAATTTTCCCCGCAAGCCGACGATGCGCGAGGCGAGATCGTCGGCCAGCCGGATCAGCCGCTCCTCCTGGCCCTCCTCGCAGGCCATGCGGTATTGCCGGCCGTTGATGGTGACATTGACGTGGCTGGTGGCCTCGCTCATGCGGAATCCTCGGCATCGAGCACCGAACGGATGGTGCCGATCGCGGCATCGAGCTTCTCGGCGATCTCGCGATTGGCGCGTTCCAGCTTGCGCGAGCGCACCAGCGAGCCGTCGAGCTCATCGGCCAGCCGCGAGCGGTCGATGCCGAGCGCGTGAATCCGCGATGCCAGTTCGTCCTCGTCGCGGTCGGCCTCGCTACGCCGCTCGGCGGCGCTTTCCAGCGCGTCGAGCGCGGCCTGCAACCGCCGCGTCGCCGCGGCAATGTCCGACGACAACGTCTGAGCCAGGGAACCTGTTGGACGATCGATCATCGCGGCGCGCGCCTTCCTCCGAAAGCCTGACAAAAGCGGCGTCTGAGCAAGCCTTTACGGGGTTAAATTTACGCAGCAACGCAGCCAAGCGCAACGTCATGGCAAAACTATGCACCGTAAAGCGGCAAATCTGCTGGTATCGGGCGGCGCGAGCGCGCTTCTCCCGCAAGGCGGAATGAGCAGTGCGGGCATTTGGACTTGAACCGATGCAGATGCTATTCAGCTGCTGGTCGACGCTTAGCTGACCAACAGCTGTTCCAGACCCATGTTGCAGACTTGTCCCCGACTTGTCTTTCAGAATTGGCCCGGCCGCACCATCTGATGCGATGGCAGCCGGTCGGTACGGCGGGCCGCAACGTTCATGATCCTCTCATTCAGGCGGTAGTTCTCATGACGCAGGTCGATTCCTCCCGTATGGCCAATGCAATCCGCGCGCTCGCGATGGACGCCGTGGAAAAGGCGAAGTCCGGCCACCCCGGATTACCGATGGGCGCCGCCGACATCGCCACCGTGCTGTTCACCCAGTTCCTGAAATTCGACGCCGAGGACCCGCGCTGGCCGGATCGCGACCGCTTCATCCTGTCCGCCGGGCACGGCTCGATGCTGCTCTACGCGCTGTTCTATCTGATCGGCAACGAGGACGTGACGCTCGACCAGATCAAGAACTTCCGCCAGCTCGATTCCAAGACCCCGGGCCATCCGGAGAACTTCATCACCGCCGGCGTCGAGACCACCACCGGCCCGCTCGGCCAGGGCGTGGCGTCGTCGGTCGGCACGGCATTGGCCGAACGGCTGTTGGCGGCGGAATTCGGCGACGACATCGTCGACCACTATACCTACGTGCTGTGCTCCGACGGCGACCTGATGGAAGGCGTCAGCCATGAGGCGATCGCGCTCGCCGGCCATCTCAAACTGTCGAAGCTGATCTTCCTTTACGACGACAACGGCATCTCGATCGACGGCCCGCTGACCTTGTCCGACAGCGTCGACCAGGTCGCCCGCTTCAAGGCGCACGGCTGGAACGCGGTACATGTCGACGGCCACGACCAGAAGGCGATCGCCGCGGCGATCACCCAGGCGCAGAGTTCGGACCGGCCGACCCTGATCGCCTGCAAGACCACGATCGGATTCGGCGCGCCGACCAAAGCCGGCACCTCGAAGGCCCATGGCGAGGCGCTCGGGCCTGAGGAACTGGCCGGCGCCAAGAAGGCGCTGGGCTGGAATTACGGCCCGTTCGAAATTCCCGAGGACGTGCTGCACGCCTGGCGCAATGTCGGCCGCGAGGGCGCCAGCGCCCACGCCGACTGGCGGCAGCGCTTCGAGGCGATGGAGGAGACCAAGCGCAGCGAGTTCCAGCGCCGGGTGGTCGACCGCAAGCGCCCGGCGGTGCTCGGCGACACCATCCGCGCGTTGAAGGACAGGCTGGTCGCCGAGCCGCAGACCATCGCCACCCGCAAGGCCAGCGAATTGGTGCTGGAGGCGGTCGAGCCGATCATGCCGGAACTGCTGCTCGGCTCGGCCGATCTGACGCCGTCCAACAACACCAGGATCAAGTCCGCCAAGGACGTCAAGCCGGGGGATTTCTCCGGCCGCTACATTCATTACGGCATTCGCGAAATGGGCATGGCGGCGGCAATGAACGGCCTCTCCGCGCATGGCGGCTTCGCGCCGGCCGGCGGCACCTTCATGTGCTTCACCGACTATGCCCGGCCGTCGATGCGGATCGCCGCGCTGTCGCATACCCCGGTAGTCTACATCATGACCCACGACTCGATCGGGCTCGGCGAAGACGGCCCGACCCACCAGCCGGTGGAGCATCTGGCGAGCCTGCGGGCGATGCCGAATCTGCGGCTGTTCCGCCCGGCCGATCCGGTGGAGACAGCGGAATGCTGGCAGCTGGCGCTGGAATACAGCACCGGGCCGACCGTGCTGGCACTGTCGCGGCAGAACCTGCAACCCGTTCGCACCACCGCCCATCCGGACAATCGGTGCGCGCAGGGCGCCTATGAGCTGGTCGCCGCCAAAGGCACGGCCGAGGTGTCGCTGTTCGCCTCCGGCTCCGAGGTGGAGATCGCGGTCGCGGCACAAAAGCAATTGGCCGAGCGCGGCATCCCGACCCGGGTGGTCTCGGTGCCCTCGCTCGACCTCCTGCTGCTACAGCCGGACGAGGTCCGCCACGGCATCATCGGCGAGGCGAGGGCCAAGGTCGCGGTCGAAGCCGCGGTGCGGTTTGGCTGGGACGCGGTGATCGGGCCGGACGGCGGCTTCGTCGGCATGAGTTCGTTCGGCGCCAGCGCCCCGGCCAAGGACCTCTACAAGCATTTCGGCATCACCGCCGAGGCCGTGGTGGCCGCCGCCACCGCCCGGCTGCAGCGGAACTAACGCCGCGATCCGAGAAAGCGGGCCGGAAAATAACCCTTACAACATTGACGCATTGCCAGCAGCCGTCATTCAGGGCATGAAACCGACCCATCAGCTATCACAAACAACAACGTCTTTAGTCTTGCCCTTGAGGAGAAGTTGAATGGCAGTTCGGGTCGCGATCAATGGATTTGGCCGCATCGGTCGCAATGTGCTGCGGGCAATTTATGAGTCCGGCCGCGACGACATCGAGGTCGTCGCCATCAACGACCTCGGCCCGGTCGAGACCAACGCGCATCTGCTGCGCTTCGATTCGGTGCACGGCCGTTTCCCCGGCACCGTAACCGTCGAGGGCGACACCATCGACATCGGCCGCGGCAAGATCAAGGTCTGCGCCGTCAAGGATCCGGCGACGCTGCCCTGGAAGGAACTCGACGTCGACATCGCGCTGGAATGCACCGGCATCTTCACCGCGCGCGACAAGGCGGCGCTGCATCTGACCGCGGGCGCCAAGCGGGTGCTGGTCTCGGCGCCCTCGGACGGCGCCGACCTCACCGTGGTATTCGGCGTCAACCATGACAAGCTGAGCCGCGACCACCTGGTGGTCTCCAACGGCTCCTGCACCACCAACTGCCTGGCCCCGGTGGTCAAGGTGCTGAACGACCTGGTCGGCATCGAGACCGGCTTCATGACCACGATCCACGCCTATACCGGCGATCAGCCGACGCTGGACACCATGCACAAGGATCTCTACCGCGGCCGGGCTGCTGCGATGTCGATGATCCCGACCTCGACCGGCGCCGCCAAGGCGATCGGCCTGGTGCTGCCGGAGCTGAAGGGCAAGCTCGACGGCGTGGCGATCCGGGTGCCGACCCCCAACGTCTCGGTGGTCGACCTCAAGATCATCGCGCAGCGCGCCACCACCAAGGACGAGATCAACGACGCCATGAAGCGCGCCGCCGAGCAGCAGCTCAAGGGCATCCTCGGCTACACCAACGCGCCCAACGTCTCGATCGACTTCAACCACGATCCGCACTCGTCCACCTTCCACATGGACCAGACCAAGGTGCAGAACGGCACCTCGGTGCGGGTGATGTCCTGGTACGACAATGAGTGGGGCTTCTCCAACCGCATGGCCGACACCGCCGTGGCGATCGGCAAGCTGATCTAACAAGATAGCGGTGACGCCGACGGACCCTTGCAGCGAGGATCATGGCCGACGCGACTGACAACGCACCAAAGTTCGAGGAGCTGGCCGGCCTGGTGAAGGCCAGCTTCCCCGAGCTACGCTGTCTTCGTTGCGGTCATGATCAGTTCTATCTCGATGATCAGGGCGGAATCGATGGGATGCGGCTCCTCCACAGCATCTTCAACGATCCGCTCCGGCCTGTGGTGACCTTGGCTTGCACCCGCTGCGGCCATATTGAACAACATCTGACGGGACTTTTGCGCCAAGCTACCAAGCCCATTCCAAAGGATTGACGTCGTGGCTGAAATTCTGCCGTTTCCGACCAGCGGCGGCGGTCAGTCCGGTGGAGATGGCCCGGAGGATCCCATGCTCGAACAGCGCGTCGGAAAACTGGAAGATATGTTCGGCCGGATCGAGCAGCGTTTGGCCGGCATCGAAGCCGAACTGAAACATTTGCCGAAAGCCGCGGACTACAGTTCAATTCACGCCGACGTGGCAGAGGTGAAGGGTCGTCTAACCGGCATCGACGCACGGTTCTCGAGCCTGCCCACCACCTGGACACTTCTCGCCATCACCTTCACCACCTGGGGCATCGGCTCCGGTATCCTCATCTTCGCACTGAATGTACTCAGAAAATGAAAAAATCATTCCTCACCCTCGATGACGCCGACGTGAAGGGCAAACGCGTGCTGCTGCGCGTCGATATCAACGTGCCGATGGAAAACGGCGCCGTGAGCGACACCACGCGGCTCGACCGCATCGCGCCCACCATCCTGGAAATCGCCGACAAGGGCGGCAAGGTGATCCTGCTGGCGCATTTCGGCCGGCCGAAAGGCGTCGACCCCAAGGAGTCTCTCCGCCCGGTCGCGGCCGCGCTCGCCGAGGTGATCAAGCGCCCGGTCGGCTTCGCCGACGACTGCATCGGCGAGGTCGCGGCGCAGGCGATCGCCAAGCTGCAGGACGGCGACATCCTGTGCCTGGAGAACACCCGCTTCCATAAGGGCGAGGAAAAGAACGACCCGGAATTTGTCGACGAACTGGCCAAGCTCGGCGACCTCTGGGTCAACGACGCGTTTTCCGCCGCGCACCGCGCCCATGCCTCGACCGAGGGCGTCGGCCACAAGCTGCCGGCCTATGCTGGGCGCACCATGCAGCTCGAGATCGACGCGCTGAACAAGGCGCTGGAAGCGCCGAAGCGCCCGGTGATCGCCATCGTCGGCGGCGCCAAGGTGTCGAGCAAGATCGACCTGTTGGAAAACCTGGTCGCCAAGGTCGACGCGCTGGTGATCGGCGGCGGCATGGCCAACACCTTCCTGCACGCCCAGGGCGTCAATGTCGGCAAGTCGTTGTGCGAAAAGGAGCTGGCGCCCACCGCGCTGCGCATCATCGCCAAGGCCGAGGCCGCCAATTGCGCGATCATCCTGCCGGTCGACGCCACCGTGGCCTATCACTTCGCTCCCAACGCGCCGGCCTTCGCCTATGGCCTCGACTCGATCCCAGCGGACGGCATGATCCTTGACGTCGGCCCGCGCTCGGTGGCGCGGATCAACGCCGCGATCGACGACGCCGCCACCCTGGTCTGGAACGGCCCGGTCGGCGCCTTCGAACTGCATCCGTTCGACGCCGGCACCGTGGCCGCAGCCCAGCACGCCGCGGCCCGCACCAAGGCGCACAAGCTGGTGTCGGTGGCCGGCGGCGGCGATACCGTGGCGGCGCTGAACCAGGCCGGCGTCGCCGCCGACTTCACCTACATTTCGACCGCCGGCGGCGCCTTCCTGGAATGGATGGAGGGCAAGCCGTTGCCCGGCGTCGAAGTGCTGCGGCCGAAATAGGCCGCGCCAAAGCGCCGCGCTTGAAGCGAGACGCTCCCGGGAGTATGTTACATGTAACACTTCCGGGAGACGCGCCATGGACGACAGCGCCAAGTCGGCGGAGGCTGCCAAGCGCAGCGACGCCGCCAAGCGGGTCCGCAAGCACCGCGACAAGATGAAGGCGATGGGTCTGAAGCCGGTGACGCTGTGGGTCCCCGACGTCCATTCGCCGGCGTTCAAGGCAGACATCAAGCGGCAATGCCTGAGACTGAACGCCGATCCGCATGAGCAAGAGATTCTCGCGGAACTGGAGCACTGGTTCGATCCTGAAGGTTGGACGTGACCAGAGGCGATATCGTCCTTGTCGTGATGCAGGGAGACTTTGGCAAACCGAGGCCGGCCGTCATCATTCAATCGGACGCCTTCGCAGAGATCCCGTCGCTTGCCGTGCTGCCTTTGACAACGGAATTGCGCGACGTGCCCGCGGTTCGAATCCCCATAGAGCCGGACCCAAGCAACGGGCTGATGCAGCGGTCACAGGTGATGGTCGACAAGATCACCGCGGTAGCGCTGCGGCGGGTCTCGCGCCGGATCGGCCATCTCGATGACTCCGACATGACCCTGGTCAATCGCGCGCTTGCGATTTTCCTGGGTTTCGTCTGACATCCGTCGCATTTTCGGCCATGACAAGCCCCAGGAGACACCGATGAATCTCACTGACCTCAACAAGGTGGCGAAAGCCATGGTGCAGCCCGGCAAGGGGCTGCTGGCGGCCGACGAATCCGGCGGCACCATCAAGAAGCGGTTCGACGCCATCGGCGTCACCTCGACCGAACAATCCCGCCGCGACTACCGTGAGATGCTGTTCCGCGCCAAGGACGCGATGGCGCAGTCGATCTCCGGAGTGATCCTGTATGACGAGACGATCTGGCAGGACGGCAAGGACGGCACCCCGCTGATCAAGCTGATCGAGCAGTCCGGCGCGATCCCCGGCATCAAGGTCGACGAGGGCACCCAGGGGCTGCCGAACTGCCCCGGCGAGACCATTACGCTCGGGCTCGACAAGCTCGCCGAGCGGCTGGCGAAATATTACAAGCAGGGCGCGCGGTTCGCGAAATGGCGCGCGGTGATCGACATCGGGCAGAATGCGTCGGGGCAGGCGATCCCGAGCTATGCCGCGATCCACACCAACGCCCACGCGCTGGCGCGCTATGCCGCGTTGTGCCAGGCCGCGCAGATCGTGCCGATCGTCGAGCCGGAGGTGCTGATGGACGGCGACCACGACATCGATCGCTGCTATGAGGTGACGCAATTCGTGCTCAAGGAAACCTTCCAGGAGCTGTATCTGCAGAAAGTCGCGCTGGAAGGCATGATCCTGAAACCGAACATGGCGGTGGCCGGCAAGAAATCCGCCAAACAGGCCGCAATCGACGAAGTCGCCGAAAAGACCGTGCGGCTGTTGAAGGCCTGCGTGCCGGCCGCGGTGCCGGGCATCGCGTTTCTGTCCGGCGGGCAATCGGATGAGGACGCCACCGCGCATCTCGACGCCATCAATAAGATCGGCGGCCTGCCCTGGCCGGTGACCTTCTCCTATGGCCGCGCCCTGCAGGCGGCGCCGCAACAGGCGTGGTCCGGCAAGCCCGAGAACGTCGCCGCCGGCCAGCAGGCCTTCGCCCATCGCGCCCGGATGAATTCGCTCGCCAGCCAAGGCCGGTGGACCCCCGAGCTTGAACAGAAAAAGGCTGCTTGATCCCCGATGGCCGCCAAACCAGCCCCACCCCCGCCGGCTCCGCGGCTGTATCTTGCCACCCCCATGGTCGAGGATGCCGCGGCGCTCGCGGCCAGCCTGCCCGGGCTGATCTCAGCCCACGACGTCGCCGCGGTGCTGCTGCGGCTGAAGCTGACCGATCAGCGCGGCATGATCTCGCGCGCCAAGGCGTTGGCGCAGCCGGTGCAGACCGCCGGCGCGGCGCTGCTGCTCGACGGCCATCCCGAACTGGTGGCGCGCGCCGGCGCCGACGGCGCGCATCTCGACGGCGTCGCGGCGATGCAGGAGCATCTCTCCGAACTGCAGCCCGACCGCATCGGCGGGGTCGGCGGCTTGCGCACGCGCCATGATTCGATGCTGGCGGGCGAAGCCGGCGCCGATTACGTGCTGTTCGGCGAGTCCGACGCCGACGGCCAGCGGCCAGCGCCGGACGCCATCGCCGAGCGGCTGCAATGGTGGGCCGAACTGTTCGAGCCGCCCTGTGTCGGCTACGCCGCCTCACTCGCAGAAGCGCGGGAGTTCGCCGCCGCCGGCGCCGATTTCGTGCTGGTCGGCGATGTGATCTGGGACGATCCGCGCGGCGCCAATGCCGCGCTCGGCGACGCCCGCGCCGCGATCGCGCAAGGCTATCAGGCATTGCTGGTGCAACTCGCGGGACCCGCCAAGGTCGGCCAGCAATGAGGATGAAGACGGCGCTGCCGGCGATCGCGACGCTGCTCGGCTGTGCGCTGCTGGCGCAGCCGGCGCCGGCGCAAATCTCGTTGTCGCCGCCGGCGCCGATTCCGGCCGCGCCGCAGAACCGGCCGGCGCAGCCCAGACCGGCGCCGGCGAAACCCGCCGCAAAGCCGCTCGCGCCGCCGAAGCCGAAGCCGGACGCCAGCAAGCCGAAACCTGGCGCCGCAACGGCCAAGAAACCCGGCGACAAACCCGCCGAGCCGGCGCCGCCGCCCGAGCCGATCGATGAATCCCGCGTCGATCTGGTGTTCGGCGCCTATCAGCGCGGCCACTACAAGACCGCGTTCGACCTCGCCACCCGCCGCGCCGAGGACTACAGCGACCCTAAGGCGATGACCATGCTGGGCGAGCTCTACTCCGCCGGCCTCGGGGTCAAGCGCGACTATCCCAAGGCCGCGGAATGGTATCAACGCGCCGCCGAACTCGGCGACCGCGAAGCGATGTTCGCGCTGGCGATGCTGCGGCTGTCCGGCCGCGGCGGCCCCGCCAACCGCGAGGACGCGGCGCGCTGGCTCGCCTCCTCGGCCAAGCTCGGCAATCCGAAGGCGGCCTATAATCTGGCGCTGCTTTATCTCGACGGCCAGACCTTCCCGCAGGACACCCGCCGCGCCGCCGAATTGCTGCGGCTGGCCGCCGACGCCGGCAATCCGGAGGCGCAATACGCGCTGGCGACGTTCTACAAGGAAGGCACCGGGGTCGAGAAGAACGTCGAACAGGCGGTGCGGCTGCTGCAGGCGGCGGCGCTGGCCGGCAATATCGACGCCGAGGTCGAATATGCCATCGCGCTCTACAACGGCACCGGCACGCCGAAGAACGAGGCCGCCGCGGTGGCGCTTTTGCGCAAGGCAGCCCGGCAGAACAATCCGATCGCGCAGAACCGCCTGGCCCGGGTGCTGGTGACCGGCAATGGCCCGCCGGAAGACCGCCTGGAAGGCCTGAAATGGCACGTGATTTCGAAAACCGCCGGCAAGGGCGACCTGATGCTCGACGAGGCTTTGGCCCAGCTCAACGCCGAGGATCGCGCCAAGGTCGACGGCGCGGCGCGCAAATGGCTCGGCGCCAAGTGATGCGCCCTTGACGTCGCCCCCCCGGCAGGGCAATCCCCACCCCTTCCTTTTCCCAAGAGACCTGACGCTCAGGTCGTTCGGACCGAGATCATGCTGCATTCCGCCCTCATGAACGTCATGGTCAAGGCCGCGCGCCGCGCCGGCCGCAGCCTCAAACGCGATCTCGGCGAGGTCGAGAACCTTCAGGTGTCGATGAAGGGGCCGGCGAATTTCGTCACCCTCGCCGACAAGCGCGCCGAGGAGATGCTGTACAGCGACCTCACCAAGGCGCGGCCCGGCTACGGCTTTCTCGGCGAGGAAGGCGGCATCCGCGAAGGCACCGACAAGAGCCACACTTGGATCGTCGACCCGCTCGACGGCACCACCAACTTCCTGCACGGCATTCCGCAATTCGCGATCTCGATTGCGCTGCAGCGCGACGACCAGATCATCGCCGGGCTGATCTATAACCCCGCCAACGACGAGCTCTACATGGCCGAGCGCGGCGGCGGCGCCTTCCTCAACGACCAGCGGCTGCGGGTTGCCGGCCGCCGCCAGCTCAACGAATGCGTGATCGCCTGCGGCCTGCCGCATATCGGCCGCGGCGACTTTCCGTTGGCCCTGAAAGAGATGGGCGCGTTGCAGCCCAAGGTCGCAGGCTTTCGCCGCTTCGGCGCGGCGTCGCTCGACATGGCGGCGGTCGCCGCCGGCCGCTTCGACGGCTATTGGGAGCGCAACCTGTCGGCCTGGGATATCGCGGCCGGCATCGTCATGGTGAAGGAGGCCGGCGGCACCGTCGGCGAAATCGACGGCGGCGATCTCTTGAAGACCGGCAACGTGGTCTGCGGCAACGAATTCGTCCACGGCGAACTGACCCGCATCCTGCGGCCGCTGAAGTAATCACCCGCCTCCCTGCGCGCCTCTGCGCCCCTTCCGTTGCGGGAGGGCGATGGCCTATGGTTCTCCGACTGATCCGCGCACCCGCATTTCAGCGGGTCGTCCCTGCGCAGGCAGGGACCCATACGGCGCGGAGCCGCGTTGTTGCACGGTGGCAAAGGCCGCTTGTTCGCCGCCGGCGCCAGGGGGTATGGGTTCCTGCGTGCGCAGGGACGACTCGCGGGGAGGCGATGCTCAACAATGGCAGCGCGCAGCGCTTGGCTTGGCCAGCCCGATAACTCAGCCGCCCGCTATTTCGTCGGCGTGGCGCAGCCGGGCGACCATTGCGCGATCGGCTCCTCCAGCGGCTCGGCGCGGTCCTCCAGCGGAAACTCGGCCTTGACCCGGTCGATCTCGCGCAGCGCCGCCGAGCCCGCCACCGCGGTCAGGCTGATCTCGTCGAACAATAGCGCCATCTCGGCGAACACGCTGCGGTCGCTTTCGTTCTCGTTGAGATGATCGAGCTCCGACAACAGCGTGACGATCGCGGCGATCCGTTCGCGCTGGCCGCGCACCCGGGTGAGCAGCCGCTTCGACAGCCGCCGCGCTTCCATGCTGAGAAAGCGGTCGAACGCCGAGGACAGCATCTCCCGGCAGTGGCCGTCCATATTGGTGCCCTGGATCACGATCCGCATCCGCTCGACCAGTTCGAGCGAGTCGCCGTCGGCACTTGGGTCGGCCATCGCAAATCCCCCTCGCGGGTCGACCCGACCGCTGCCGCAAACGCGCGGCCGCTGGGGTCAGAGCGCCCTGGCGGTCCGTTGAGCCTCGGCGACGCTATTGATGAACGTCGAGCCGGGCTTGGCGTAGAGAAACCCGTTGGCGACCGGGACCGGATAGATCGCGGTCAGCGCCGCGGCGCCCTCGGCGACGCTGCGCTTGCCGTCGATCACGTCGCGATACAGCTTGGCCACTTCGACCATGTCGCACTGCTGCGGCGACAGCCGCAGCGAGCGCACCCCTGCCTCGGTGAGATCGTCGATTTCGCCGAGCACGCTGGTGCAGGCATAGGACAGCGTCTGCACGCCGTTCATCGCCAGGAACGGCTCGTTGTCGAGCGTGAACACCGCAAGCCCGTCCGGATCCTGTTCGCAGACGAACTTGCAATTGTCCTTCGACAGCTTGTTGAGCCGAGCGTGATAGCAGCGCGCCGAAATCGCCAGCGGCGCGCGGCCGAAGCCGAACACCTCGAAGGTGACGTCAGGCAAGGCCGCGGCGATGGTGCGGATCGCGCTCAGCGGCAATTCCGGCGGCAGACAGATCCGCTTGGCGCCGTGCGAGGCGAAATACTTCGCGGTGGCCTCGTTGTAGATGTTGACGAACGGCCCGATGGCGTGCGGCCGGTCGCCCAGCATGCCGAGGCAGGACAGGTCGTTGACCTCCATGGTCAGCTCGGGCGCCGCGGCGAGTTCCGCCATCGCGTTGCGCTCGCGGGTCAGCGACATCAAGGTCAGCGACCCCATCACCACGTCCTTGCCGCAGGATGCCAGACGCTCGACCACCGCCGGGATATGCTCGGCGATGAACGGCGCACGCTTCGAGCAGACGATCTCGCCGACCACCACGGTGTCGATCGGGGCTTCCTCGGCGATGCGGAAGTAGAAATCGCGCCACGCCTCGGGCTTCCAGTTGTAAAGCACAGGTCCCAGTGTGAGCTTCATCTCCGGCCCCGCTTTGTGTTGCTCTGCTTCGCCCATCGCCGTGATCGCCAGTTCTCGTGTCGCCAGTTCTTGCTCGGCGGCCGTCACGGCCGCCGCATGATGATCGCCAGTCTTCAGCGCCAGGTCTTCTTGTAGGCGCCGACCGTGGTCGACTGGCCTTCGCTGAGCCCGCGCAACGCATCGCTCGGAATCGGCAGGCCCTCGTCGAGCGCGGAGAGCGCCTGACGGAAGGTGCGCACCACCCGCTCGATATAGGCGCGGCCGCGCTGGCGGCCCTCGATCTTCAGCGCCGACACCCCGGCCTTCTTCAGCTCCGGCAGCATCGTGGTGGCGTCGAGGCTGGAGGGATCCTCGAACAGATAGCCGGCGCCCTCGGAGGTCTGGTAGCGGCCCTTGCACAGCGTCGGATAGGCCGCGGCCTCGCCATTGGCGAATTTGTTGATGGTGAACTCGCCGAGCCGCGACACCAGCATGCCGTTCTCTTCGCGGTACTGGATGTGACTGGCCGGCGAACACACCCCGTCCATGTTCGGCGACTTGCCGGTGGCGTAGGACGACAGCGAGCAGCGCCCCTCTTCCATCACGCACAGCCCGCCGAAGATGAACACTTCGGTCTCGCACTTCACCGCCTTGGCGATCGCGGCGATCTCCGGCACGCTGAGCACCCGCGGCAGCACCACGCGCTTGGCATTGAAGCGGTCGACGTAAAACTGGATGGCGTCGGGATTGGCGGCGGCGGCCTGCACCGAGACGTGCAGCCGCTGCTGCGGATGGGCCCGCGCCACATATTCCATCACGCCCACATCGGCGACGATCAAGGCGTCGGCCTTGGCGTCGACCGCGTCGTCGACCGCGCGCTGCCACAGCTCGAAACCGCCGGCGCGCGCGAAGGTGTTGATCGCGACCAGCACCGTGGCGCCCGCGTCATGGGCATGGGCGATGGATTCGGCCATTTCCACGCGGCTGAAATTCAGCCCCGGGAAATTCCGCGCGTTGGTCTCGTCGCTGAAGCCGCAATAGATCGCGTCGGCGCCCGCCGCCACCGCATCACGCAGAGCCGACGGAGTGCCCGCCGGGCAAATCAATTCCATGGATTATCCTCCGCTTCCGGCGCCCATCTCGTGGCGAAGCGACGAGGAGCCGACGATGCTCCGCAGCAGCCGTTCGATCGGCGCTGCGAGCGGCCCGAGCCAGACCACCGATTCAGACAGAAAATCGACGCGGGAATCGTCGATTGCATTGCGCAGCGCCACCACCGCCTCCATGTCGCCGTCGACATGGATGTCGCGCGAAAAAAACAGCGCGTCGCCGTCATAGGAGCCGTCGGTCATGCCGATCAGCGCCGACAGCGGCCCGGCGATGCGGGCGTCGAGATTGGACGGCAGGTTGCGCACCGCGGTGATTCGCGGGTTCATTCGCCGCGGCTCCAGCACGAAGGAAATCGGCAAGTCGGTGGGATCGAGCCCGTACCGCTTGCTGGTGTGCGAACCGAGACGATCGAAAATGCGGGGATGCCGTGAACGGATTTCGCCGAGGCAGATGTTCAGCAACACCTGCAATGGCAACAGCGGCAGGACGCGCGCCGCCAGCGCAAGCGGCACTGGCATCCTTGTGACGGAAGAATTGGATACCGACATGGGCCACCTTTGAATGATCTCGTTACCATTGCCGGGGAAGGAAGTTCTTTGCGCAGGATCAAAGACAGCACCTGGGCTGCGTGCTGACCAGTGCTGTCCCACGGAGAACACATGCTGAACCGCGTTAAACCGCCCTTCCCGGACTTACGCGCGTTCATGGCGTATCTTGAGTCCCGCGGTCAATTGGTCAAAATCCGCAGACCCGTGTCGGTGGTGCATGATCTCACCGAAATCCACCGCCGCGTGCTGGCCGAGAACGGCCCGGCGCTGTTGATCGAACACCCGATCAAGGCCGACGGCACGCCGTCCGAGATGCCGATCCTGGTCAACCTGTTCGGCACCGTGGAACGGGTCGCCTGCGGATTCGGCATTACCCCGGACAAATTGGGCGAACTCGGCGAGGCCTTGGCCGAAATGCGCGCCCCGGTGCCGCCGCAGAGCCTGTCCGACGCGCTCAGCAAATTGCCGATGGCCCGCGCCGCGCTGGCGATGCGGCCGAAGACCGCCAAAACCGCCGCCGTGCAAAGTGTGATCTGGCGCGGCGATGAGATCGACCTCGGCCGGCTGCCGGTGCAGATTCCGTGGCCGAACGAGCCCGCGCCGTTGATCACCTGGGGGCTGGTGTTCACCAAGCCGCCGGAGGACGACGGCGGCGCCGACAATGTCGGGGTCTACCGGATGCAGGTGCTCGGCCGCGACCGCCTGATCATGCGCTGGCTGGCGCATCGCGGCGGCGCCAAGCATCACCACCAATGGCAGAAGCAGGGTCGCGACATGCCGGTGGCGATCGTGATCGGCGCCGACCCGGCGATGATTCTCGCAGCCGTGCTGCCGCTGCCGGAAGACCTCTCCGAAATCAAATTCTCCGGGCTGTTGCGCGGCGAGCGCCCGGTGCTGACGCCCTGCGTCAGCGTGCCGCTGCAAGTGCCGGCCGACGCCGAGATCGTCATCGAGGGCATCGTCTCGGCCACCGAGACTGCGCCGGAGGGGCCTTACGGCGACCACACCGGCTATTACAATTCGGTCGAGCAGTTTCCGGTGCTGACCGTCACCGCGATCACCACCCGCAAGGACCCGGTTTATCTGTCGACCTATACCGGGCGGCCGCCGGACGAGCCGTCGCGGCTCGGCGAGGCCTTCAACGACATCTTCCTGCCGGTGGCGAAGCGGCAGTTTCCGGAAATCGTCGACCTCTGGTTGCCGCCGGAGGCTTGCTCCTACCGCATCGCGGTGGCTTCGATCAAAAAGCGCTACCCCGGCCAGGCGCGCCGGCTGATGATGGGGCTGTGGTCGATGCTGCCGCAGTTCAGCTATACCAAGCTTCTGATCATCGTCGACGACGACATCAATGTGCGTGACTGGGCCGACGTGATGTGGGCGGTGTCGACCCGCTCAGACACCTCGCGCGACATGGTGTCGATCACCGACACCCCGATCGACTATCTCGACTTCGCCTCGCCGAAATCCGGGCTCGGCGGCAAGCTCGGCATCGACGCCACCAACAAGATCGGCGCCGAGACGCAGCGCGAATGGGGCGAGGTGCTGACCATGGACAAAGCGGTGGTGGCGCGGGTCGACGCGATGTGGTCGTCGCTCGGGCTCGGCCCCGCGGCGGCGCCGGCGCTGCGCCGAATCGCGCGATGAGCATCCCGCGCGTCATCGTCGGCATCAGCGGCGCCTCGGGCGCCGCGGTCGGCATCCGCATCGTCGAACTTTTGGCTTCGACCGGCGCGTGCGAGATCCATCTCGTCGTCACCCGCGCGGCGCAGCGCACCATCGCCCATGAGGTCGGCGCCAGCGCGCTGGCGCGCACCGCCGACTTGGTCGACCGCCACCACGACATCGACGAGATCGGCGCCTCGATCGCGTCGGGCTCGTTCCGCACTGCCGGGATGATCGTGGCGCCGTGCTCGATCCGCTCGCTGTCGGCAATCGCCACCGGCAATCTCGACACGCTGTTGACCCGCGCCGCCGACGTGCAATTGAAAGAGCGCCGCAAGCTGATCCTGCTGGTGCGGGAAAGCCCGCTGCATCTCGGCCATCTGCGTTCGATGGCGGCCGTCACCGAATATGGCGCGATCGTCGCGCCGCTGGCGCCGGCGTTCTACCAGCGGCCGCAATCTTTAAGCGAAATGATCGACCACATGGCGCTGCGCGCCATCGGGCTTCTGGGCCTCGACGAGCTCAGCGCCGCGCCGCCGGAATGGAGCGACGACACCCCGCCGACCTGCCCGTAGCGGCGCGGTGTGCCGGGCGGTGGGAGCGTCGCGCTGTTTCGCTGCGCTGACCAACCGCTCACCGCGTTGCTCTTTTTTCGTCGGGTGGCCCCCGCAGATAGGAATATGTCATTCTGGGGCGCGAGGGCGGAAGCCCGAGCGAACCCGGAATCTCGCTGCGGGTGCAATGCCGCCGCGCAAGAGAGTCGGCGTGCGTTGCGAGATTCCGGGTTCGCTCGCAGCAAAGCTGCTCGCGCCCCGGAATGACTGGTCATTGTTGGTCGACGCGCTCTGCGCCTGATTCACGCAGCTGATGCGTATAATCGACGATGCGCGAAACGGCGCGCGTGCCCGCCTTTTGTGATTTCCCACCGCCCCCCGCTGCGACTGTGTCAGCCCCTCTCTGCACAAGGTCCCCCTGCCGATGAACGCTTCCACCGCGCGCCCCGCCGCCTTCGTGATGCTGTCCACCGCGCATGGATCGATGCTGGTCAACCGCTTCGACTACCGGCTGACGCCGGGCGGCGGTTTCGGTGTCGGCTATCAACTGCTGACCCGCTCGGCGTTCGATCCGGACGAGGTCAACATCGCGCGGCAATTGCTGCTGACCCGGCGCAAGCACTTCGGCGACGGCGTGGTGGCGATCGATTGCGGCGCCAATATCGGCGTCCACAGCATCGAATGGGCGGCGCTGATGCACGGCTGGGGCGAGGTGATCGCGATCGAGGCGCAGGAACGGGTGTTCTATGCGTTGGCCGGCAATATCACGCTGAACAATTGCCTGAATGCGCGGGCGCTGTGGGCAGCGGTCGGCGCCAAGGACGGTCACATCCGGGTGCCGAAACCGAACTACCTGGTGCCGTCGAGCTTCGGCAGCCTGGAGATCCGCAAGCGCGAAACCACCGAATATATCGGCCAGGAGATCGACTATTCCGACACCGCGACGGTCGAAACCAAGATGCTGTGCATCGACGGCCTAGCGCTGCCGCGGCTCGATTTCATCAAGATCGACATCGAAGGCATGGAGATCGAGGCGCTGACCGGCGCCGAAGCCTCGCTACGCCAGTTCCGGCCGCAACTGATGATCGAGAAGATCAAATCCAACGAAACCGAATTGCGCGATTTCGTCGGCGGGCTCGGCTATCAGGTGTTTCCGATGGGGCTCAATCTGCTGGCGATCCACGGCTCGGACCCGGCGATCGGGCAGATCAATTGCGGGTAGCCGCGGTCGCGATTGCGACGACGAGCAAATGATCTGATCGCGGCGATGCGCTTCATCAGTTGAAAGGCGTCATTCCGGGGCGCGAGGGCGAAAGCCCGAGCGAACCCGGAATCCTGCTGCAGGCGCAGTCGGCGCGCGCGCGACAGGTGCGCGTTGTGTTGCGAGATTCCGGGTTCGCTCGCAGCTAAAGCTGCTCGCGCCCCGGAATGACGCCTCGTTTCTGATTGGGCGTAACAGTCAGACCGTTTCCACCAAATCGATCGCACTCAGGCGGCGCGAGGCGCTACCCCGCTCAATGCACGCCAGTAAAGAACCGTGCGACGCGGAAGCCGGACAGCCAAGTGGCGACCGGCTGGCTGCGGACGCCGGGGTCCCAGGAGCCTACCACCGAATCGACGCGACCGACCAGATTGTCGAGCGGCAGCAGCCCGACGCCGCCCTGGCTCACCGGCACCCGGCTGTCGGCGGAATTGTCGCGGTTGTCGCCCATCACGAACAGCCGGCCCGCCGGCACGGTGATCTCCGGCGTGTTGTCGAGCCGGCCGTTGTCGAACAGCTTGAACACCGGATGCGCGACGCCGCCGGGCAGCGTCTCGACATAGCGCCGTGCCGGCTCGGTGCCGCCATTGTCGTCCTCGGCCGCGCCGATGCCGTCGGCCTTGATCGACGCGGCGACGCCGTTGATCCAGACTTGGCCTTCGCGCAATTGAATGCGGTCGCCGGGCAGCCCGATGACGCGCTTGACCCAGACCTGGGCGCGGTCGCCCGGCCAGCGAAACACGACGACGTCGCCGCGCGAAGGCGTCGCGCCGAACAGCCGTCCGGTCTGCGGCACCGGGACGTGAATCGGCAGCGAGGCCGAGGAATAGCCATAGGGAAATTTCGACGCCAATAGCGCGTCGCCGATCAACAGCGTCGGCTCCATCGAGGCCGACGGCACGTAGAACGGCTCGGCGATCGCGCCCTTGGCGAGAAGCACCACCGCGACCACCGCGGCGAGCTGCACCAGCTGCGACGACCAGCGCCGCGCCGTCGCCATCATCGGATGGCTTTGCAGGGGGTGTTGCTGGAGCATGGTGTTCTCCGAAATCCGCGATCGACTTTTCGGGATCATGCTCATGAGCCGGTGCCGCCGACGGTGATACGGTCCATCCGCAGCGTCGGCTGGCCGACACCGACCGGCACGCCCTGGCCGTTCTTGCCGCAGGTGCCGATGCCGGAGTCGAGCTGCACGTCGTTGCCGATCATCGAGATGCGATGCAGGTCGGTCGGACCATTGCCGATCAGCATCGCGCCTTTCAGCGGCGCACCGAGCTTGCCGTTTTCGATTCGGTAGGCCTCGGTGCATTGGAAGACGTATTTGCCCGAGGTGATATCGACCTGGCCGCCGCCGAAATTCGCCGCATAGATGCCGTGCTTCACCGAGGCAAGAATTTCCGCCGGATCGCGCGCGCCTTCGGTCATGTAGGTGTTGGTCATCCGCGGCATCGGCAGATGCGCGTAGCTTTCGCGGCGGCCGTTGCCGGTGGGCGCCATGCTCATCAGCCGGGCGTTCTGGCGGTCCTGCATGTAGCCGACCAGGATGCCGTCCTCGATCAGCACGGTGCGGCTGGTCGGCGTGCCCTCGTCGTCGATCGACAATGAACCGCGGCGCGCCGCAATGGTGCCGTCATCGACCACGGTGACGCCTTTGGCCGCGACCTGCTGGCCCATCAGGCCGGCAAACGCCGAGGTCTGCTTGCGGTTGAAATCGCCCTCCAGGCCATGGCCGACCGCCTCGTGCAGCATCACGCCGGGCCAGCCGGGGCCGAGCACCACGTCCATCTCGCCGGCCGGCGCCGGCACCGATTCGAGATTGACCAAAGCTTCGCGGATCGCGCCGTCGGCGGCGTCGCGCCAGGCCTTGGTCTCGATGAAGCAAGCATAGCCCTCGCGGCCGCCATAGCCCTTGCTGCCGCTCTCCTGGCGGTCGCCCTGGCCGGCGACCACAGAGACGTTGACCCGCACCAAAGGGCGGATGTCGCGATAGCTCTCGCCGTCCGGGCGTAAAATCTCCACCACCTGCCAGGAGGCGCCGAGCGACACCGAAACCTGCCGCACCCGCGGGTCCTTTTCGCGCACATAGGCGTCGATCTCGGCCAACAGCTTGACCTTGGCCTCGAAGCCCGGGGCTTCCAGCGGATTGTCGTCGCCATAGAGCCGCACATTGCTGTGCGCCGGCGCCGCCGCCAGATTGCCGCTATAGCCACCGCGCACCGCGGCCACCGCGTCGGCGGCGCGGATCAGCGCCTTCAGCGACATGTCGGAAGCGTGGGCATAGCCGACCGCGTCGTCCTTCACCGCGCGCAGGCCAAAACCCTGGGCGGTGTCGTAGGTCGCCTGTTTCAGCCGGCCGTTGTCGAACATCAGGGCTTCGGACTGGCGATATTCCAGGAACAACTCGCCGTCGTCGGCGCCCTTCAGGCCGCGGGCGATTTCCCCGCGCACGGCGTCGCGGTCGAGCTTAGCGCGGTCGAGAAGCGAGGTGGACGTGGAATCGGTCATGGGCGCTGTTCCCTTGGGTCTGGCTCCCAAGATAGGTGTTGTGCGAGCGTTCCGCGAGGGGCCACCAAGAGGCGGCATCGGGCCATGACCCGATTTCCGCGTCATCCTGAGGGCCCGGCGAAGCGCGGAGCGCGAAGCCGGGCGTCTCGAAGGACGGGCTGCGGGCGGACCGCGCGATCCACTTGCCTCGCGGCGTCATCCTTCGAGGCCCTCGCGTTGCTCGGGCGCCTCAGGATGACGAGTCAGAGCGCGCTGCGAATGGGTCCAGAGCGGTACAGCCGCTACGGCAGCTTGTCGTAGCCCTCGCCGATCCCGTTCAGGCTGAGCGGGAAGCCGATGCCTTCTTCCGGGGTCTCGAAGATGATGAAGGTCGCGGTCTTGGCGGTGCGCAGCTGGCCGAGCAATTTGTCGTCCATCACCACTTCGGCAACGCAGCCGTTCGGCAGGCAGCGCACGAAGCCGGCGCGGCCGACATCGGCGTTGTCGAGCTTCAGCCCCAACCCGGAGGGCAGCAGCACGCCGAGCGGGGCCACCACCCGCATCAGCTTGCTCTTCTGATCCGCCGTCTTCAGGATGATCACTGTGAGGCCGGCGTTCGAACGGTCCTCAGCTACCACGCTCTGGATCAGTGCGCATTGCTCGGATTGCGCGCCGGGTGGGGTGTCGCAGCGAATCTGCCAGTCGCCATGCACCGAGCGCACCGCGCCCTGCGCCTGCGCCGCGGCCCCCGCACCGAACCCGGCAAGCGCCAGACCGAGCAAGGCCGCGATCAGCCAGCGCCGCCGCGGCGCCGCGCGCTGACGGATTTCCTGGCGCTCATCCTGGCGCTGCAATTTCGAAAGGCCCATCAGGGTCGATCCCATGGCATGACGATCCGGTCAATGGACTGATACGGCGGACTGATACGGCAAACACGGCGCCACCAAGGCACCGCATTGCCTGGCCGCGCCGCGAATCAGGCGGCAGCGGCAAGCTCGGCCAGTGCCTACAACGGGCGGCGCGCCTGTCAAGCATGGTTCACACATCGGCGTACCGACCGCGGCCGCGCCGGGCATCGCGACGCAGCCCTGCACAAACCTCGGCGATCCTACGCCGAAAGTCCAATCCTGCATTGCGAGGGGGCGGAAATTATGGTTTGAGAAAAGGAATAAGAAGCGTTCGCATATCAAAGTTCGCCGATTTGTGAGCGCCTACGCAACTCTCGCGGTTCAGCGAGATTGAAGAAGTGATCACAGGGAGTGCGCGCGACATGAAGATGTCGAGAGGCCGGATCGGCCGGCTGTCGTTCAGTCTGGTTATCGCAGCGATTGCAATTTCGGCCGGTGGCGTGGCGTTCGCCGGGTTGGGCCAGCCCTCCCCCTGGGAAATCCGACTGCAGGACTCCGCCACCCCGGTGATGGACAACATCATCTGGTTCCACAATTTCCTGCTCTGGCTGATCATCGGCATCACGCTGTTCGTGCTGGCGCTGCTGGTCACCGTGGTGGTCCGGTTCAACGCCAAGGCGCATCCGGTGCCGTCGAAAACCACCCACCACACTTTGATCGAGGTGGCCTGGACCATCATCCCGGTGCTGATCCTGGTCGCGGTGGCGGTGCCGTCGTTCCGGCTGCTGTTTCAGGAATTGGAGATTCCGAAAGCCGACCTCACCATCAAGGCCACCGGCAACCAGTGGAACTGGGCGTTCTCCTACCCCGACGACAAGATCGACTTCACCTCGATCATGCTGACCGACGAGGAACGCTCCAAGATCACGCCGACCCCGCCGCGGCTGCTCGCAGTCGACAATGAGGTGGTGGTGCCGGTCAACAAGGTGGTGCGGGTGCAGACCACCGCCAACGACGTGATCCACTCCTTCGCGATTCCCGCCTTCGGCATCAAGATCGACGCCATCCCCGGCCGGCTCAACGAGACCTGGTTCAAGGCGACCAAGCAAGGCAAGTTCTACGGCCAGTGCTCCGAACTGTGCGGCAAGGACCACGCCTTCATGCCGATCGTGATCAACGTCGTCAGCGACGAGGACTACGCCAGCTGGAAGAAGAAACAGCTCGCCGCCAGCGCCGGCAACTCCTCGCTGGCCTCCGCAGGCGCAGCCGCGCAATGAGCCACGCCGCAACGCCCGAACCGCACGATTCGAACGACCGCAAGGCAGGATAACAAAAATGGTAATGGAAGCCGCACGGGTTGCTCACGACGAACACATTCCCGATCACCACGCCCACGCGCATCCGACCGGCTGGCGGCGCTACGTCTATTCCACCAACCACAAAGACATCGGCACCATGTACCTGATCTTCGCGATCATCGCCGGCCTGATCGGCGGCGCGATGTCGATCGCGATCCGCGTCGAGCTGATGTATCCCGGGGTGCAGATCTTCCACGAAAGCCACACCTACAACGTGTTCGTCACCTCGCACGGCCTGATCATGATCTTCTTCATGGTGATGCCGGCGATGATCGGCGGCTTCGGCAACTGGTTCGTGCCGTTGATGATCGGCGCGCCGGACATGGCGTTTCCGCGGATGAACAACGTGTCGTTCTGGCTGCTGCCGGCGTCTTTCGCGCTGCTACTCACCTCGACCTTCGTCGAGGGCGAGCCGTCGTCGAACGGCGTCGGCGCCGGCTGGACGATGTACGCACCGCTGTCGACCTCCGGCCATCCCGGGCCGGCGGTCGATTTCGCGATCCTGGCGCTGCATCTCGCCGGCGCCTCGTCGATCCTCGGCGCGATCAATTTCATCACGACCATCTTCAACATGCGCGCGCCGGGCATGACGCTGCACAAGATGCCGCTGTTCGTGTGGTCGATCCTGGTCACCGTGTTCCTGCTGCTGCTGGCGCTGCCGGTGCTGGCCGGCGCCATCACCATGCTTTTGACCGACCGCAATTTCGGCACCACCTTCTTCTCGGCGGAAGGCGGCGGCGACCCGGTGCTGTTCCAGCATCTGTTCTGGTTCTTCGGCCATCCGGAAGTCTACATCCTGATCCTGCCGGGCTTCGGCATGATCAGCCAGATCGTCTCGACCTTCTCCAAGAAGCCGGTGTTCGGCTATCTCGGCATGGCCTACGCCATGGTGGCGATCGGCGTTATCGGCTTCGTGGTCTGGGCGCACCACATGTACACGGTGGGCATGTCGAGCGCGACGCAGGCCTATTTCGTCGCCGCCACCATGGTGATCGCGGTGCCGACCGGCGTGAAGATCTTCTCCTGGATCGCCACGATGTGGGGCGGCTCGATCGAATTCAGGACGCCGATGCTGTGGGCAATCGGCTTCATCTTCCTGTTCACGGTCGGCGGCGTCACCGGCGTGGTGCTGGCCAATGCCGGCGTCGACCGCGTGCTGCAAGATACCTACTACGTGGTGGCGCATTTCCACTACGTGCTGTCGCTCGGCGCGGTGTTCGCGATCTTCGCCGGCTGGTACTACTGGTTCCCGAAGATGACCGGCTACATGTACAACGAGACCATTGGCAAGCTGCACTTCTGGGTCACCTTCGTCGGCGTCAATCTGGTGTTCTTCCCGCAGCATTTCTTGGGCCTCGCCGGCATGCCGCGGCGTTACGTCGACTATCCCGACGCCTTCGCCGGCTGGAATTTCGTCTCCTCGATTGGCTCCTACATTTCCGGCTTCGCGGTGCTGATCTTCCTCTACGGCATGGTGCTGGCCTTCATCAAGAAGGAAAAGGCGCCGAACAATCCGTGGGGGCCGGGCGCCACCACGCTGGAATGGACCTTGTCGTCGCCGCCGCCGTTCCATCAGTTCGAGGTGTTGCCGCGGGTGCGCTGAGCCGAAGCGGCCACGCATCCGCCAAACGCCGGATGCCGGGAATGGAAAGGGAGATGCGCTTTGTCGGTTGTTGAAAGTCACGACATCGAGTTTGCCGCGCCGCGGATCTCCGAGGCCAGCGTCGCCGATTACGTCGCGCTGCTGAAGCCGCGGGTGATGTCGCTGGTGATCTTCACCGCCCTGGTCGGCCTGCTGCTGGCACCGGGGCATTTTCATCCGGTGCTGGCATTCACCGCGCTGTTATGCATCGCGGTCGGCGCCGGCGCCTCCGGCGCGCTGAACATGTGGTACGAGGACGACATCGACGCTAAGATGACCCGTACCGCCAACCGGCCGATCCCGCGTGGCCGCATCACCAGGCCGGAAGCGCTGACCTTCGGCTTGGTGCTGGCGTTCTTCTCGGTGGTCACGCTCGGCATTCTGGTGAATTGGTTCGCCGCCGCGCTACTGGCCTTCACCATCTTCTTCTACGTCGTGATCTACACCATCTGGCTGAAGCGCTGGACCGCGCAGAACATCGTGATCGGCGGTGCCGCCGGCGCGCTGCCGCCGGTGGTGGCGTGGGCCGCGGCCGCGGGCTCGCTGTCGGTCGAGCCGATGCTGTTGTTCGCCATCATCTTCTTCTGGACCCCGCCGCATTTCTGGGCGCTGGCGCTGTTCCGCGCCGGCGACTACGCCCATGCCGGCGTGCCGATGCTGCCGGTGACCGCCGGCCCCGACGCCACGCGGCTGCAGATCCTGCTCTACACCATCGTGCTGGTAGCGGTGGCGGCGGCGCCGTGGCCGCTCGGCTATTTCGACGCGGTCTATGGCGTGACCTCGTTGGCGCTCGGCGCCTGGATGCTGCTGCTAGCGCTGCGGGTGTATCGGCAGCGCCATGGCAGCGCGGGGCTGCGCGCCAGCCGCAACCTGTTCCGCTTTTCGATCCTGTACCTGTTCGCGCTGTTCGCGGTGCTGCTGCTCGATGTCATCGCCCGCGGCGCGATCGCGGCGTTGACGTGAAGGAGGCGAATATGAGCGATCGACAACATTCCCACCGACAAATCATCGACGGCGTGGTGCTGACCCCGGCGCAGAAGAAATCACAGCGCGAGCGGTCGGTCGCCATCGCGCTGTCGCTCGGCGTGCTGGTGGTGCTGTTCTTCGCCGTCACCATGGTAAAGGGCGCCGCCGTGCTGGTCCGGCCGATGTGATGGAGCGCGCGCAGCGATGACCCAGACACCGAGCACCGACCGTATCGACGGCAAGCGCCGCGGGCTTGGCCGCGACGCCGCGGTGGCGTCGGTCTGTGGCCTCGTGGTGGCGCTGATGGTTGGCGCCTCCTACGCTGCGGTGCCGTTCTACAACTGGTTCTGTCGCGCCACCGGCTTCAACGGCACCACCCAGGTCGCGACCGCGGCGCCGAGTGCGGCGCCGCTGACCCGCAGGATCGCGGTGCGGTTCGATTCCAACGTCAACGGATTACCGTGGAAATTCGAGCCCGAGCAGACCGAGATCGAAATCCCGATCGGCCAGGTGATCACCGTGTTCTACACCGTGACCAACCTGTCGAACCAGGAGACTTCCGGCCAGGCCGCGTACAACGTAGCACCCCTGACGGTCGGGGCGTATTTTCAGAAGATCAACTGCTTCTGCTTCACCGAACAGGCATTTGCCGCCGGCGAGACCCGGCAGTTGCCGGTGGTGTTCTACGTCGATCCAGCGCTGGCCGCCGATCCGGAGAACGACGGGCTCAACACCATCACGCTGTCCTACACCTTCTATCCGGTGCGGACGCCGGCGCCGAAGCCGGTGGCCGCCGGCGAGCCGGACCGCCGCAAGGGGGCGCTGTGAGCTCATGACCGATCATCCGCCACCGCATTCCCCCAGCGCCGCTGGCAGCGCCATCGACCCCGGCACGCCGGATCGCCCGCCGTCCGCGCCCGCCGCATCCGAGCCTATCCCGCCCGCTTCCGATCACGTGCCGGCTCCGGCCGGCCCCGCCCACGGAGACACTGCCATGGCCACGGCGCACGCCAAGCACCACGACTACCACCTCGTCGACCCGAGCCCATGGCCGGCGGTCGGCTCGGTCTCCGCCTTCGTGATGGCGGTCGGCGCGGTCTCCTGGATGCACGACATGTTTACCGGCGCGCCGTTCCTGTTCGGCGCCGGTACCGTCGGCGTGCTCTACACCATGGCGAGCTGGTGGGGCGACGTGATCCGCGAGGCCCAGGTCAAGGGCGACCACACCCGCGTGGTGCAGATCAGCCACCGCTACGGCATGATCCTGTTCATCGCCTCCGAGGTGATGTTCTTTGTCGCCTGGTTCTGGGCGTTCTTCAATTCGGCGCTGTTTCCCGGCGATCCGGTGCACGCCACCCGCGAGGCGCTGTTCGGCGGGGTGTGGCCGCCGAAGGGCATCGAGACCTTCGATCCCTGGCACCTGCCGCTGTTGAACACGCTGATCCTATTGACCTCCGGCACCACGGTGACCTGGGCGCATCACGCGCTGTTGCACAACGACCGCAAGGGGCTGAAATGGGGGCTGATCCTCACCATCGCGCTCGGCGTCACCTTCAGCTGCGTGCAGGCCTATGAATACAGCCACGCCGCGTTCTCCTTCGCCGGCAACATCTACGGCGCCACCTTCTTCATGGCGACCGGCTTCCACGGCTTCCATGTGCTGGTCGGCTCGATCTTCCTCACCGTCTGCCTATTCCGCGCCTATGCCGGACATTTCACGCCGACCCAGCATCTCGGCTTCGAATTCGCCGCCTGGTACTGGCATTTCGTCGACGTGGTGTGGCTATTCCTGTTCGTCTGCATCTATGTCTGGGGCCACGGCGCCGCGACCATGGCGCACGGCGCGCATTGATCATATGGCGCGATCGAACCGCCGACGTGTTACAAGGGCAACGCGCAACTTCTTTCCTCTCCCCTTGGTGGAGAGGGAAGGACGCACAGTATGATCGACCGGCAATCCGATAGTCCCCCCGGCGTCCTGCAAAGCGCGTTGCGGGGGCTGGCCTGTCGCTGCCCGCGCTGCGGCGAGGGCAAGCTTTATGCCGGCTTTCTCACCTTGGCGCCGTGTTGCACGGCTTGCGGGCTCGACTACGCCTTTATCGATAGCGGCGACGGCCCGGCGATCTTCATCATCATGATCGCCGGCGCCATCGTGGTGGCCTGCGCGCTGATCGTCGAGGTAAAGTACCAGCCGCCGTTCTGGGTGCATGCCGCGCTGTGGCTACCGCTGATCCTGGCCACCACTCTGCTGCCGCTGCGTTCGATGAAAGCGCTATTGATCGCGCTGCAATTCCATCACAAGGCGCAAGAGGGCCAATTGGTGGATCGCGCGCCGAAATGAGCACCGTCCTTCCGCGGCCGCGGGGCCGGCTCGGCCTGGGCTTGATCGCGCTATTGATGGTGGCGCTGCTGGCCTCGCTCGGGGTCTGGCAATTGCAGCGCCGGGTCGAGAAGCACGCGCTGATCGCAGCGCTCACCGAGCGGCTGGCTTCGCCGCCCGGCGCACTGCCGGCGGTCGCGGAGTGGGCCAAGCTCACCCCGGCGCAGGACGAATTCCGCCGCGTGGCGTTCTCCGCGCGCTATGCCGCGCTGCCCGACGCCATGGTGTATTCCTCGGGCTCGGCGATCCGCGACGACGTGTCCGGACCCGGCACCTGGGCGATGCTGCCGGCGCGGCTGCCGGGCGGACCGATCGTGGTGATCAATGCCGGCTTCGTGCCCAACACCATGCAGGACCGCGCGGTGGAGGATCGCGCGGTAAAGCCGCTGGTCAGCGGCGAAGCGGTGACGCTGACCGGCTATCTGCGGTTTCCCGAACACCCCGGCGCGCTGACGCCGGCGCCCGACCCCGCCAAACGGCTGTGGTTTGCCCGCGACACCGCCACGATGGCGGCGATGTTGGGCTGGGGTGACGTGGCGCCGTTCTATATCGACCTCGAAGCGCCGGTGCCGACGGCAGGCGTGCCGAAGCCGGGGCCGCTCGGCGTGCATCTGAAGGACGACCACCTGCAATACGCCATCACCTGGTTCGGCCTAGCCGGAGCGGTGGCGATGGCCTTTGCGGTCTGGCTCGCCGGGCAGCGCCGGCGCCGCGGCGGCGATGAGGCCAGCGCTTCCTTGTGAAGCTCGGGGCGAGATTGTAAGGTGCCGTTGAATCCCCCGCGGGTGGATTTAATTTCTCTCAATATCAAGGGCTTGGCGAAAACGCGCGCCTTTGGAGGACGTGTTGACGCAGTATATTTCGACGAGGGGCGAGGCTCCCAAGCTCGGCTTTTGCGACGTCATGCTGACCGGGCTCGCCCGCGACGGCGGGCTCTACGTGCCCGAGTTCTGGCCGCAACTGACGCCGGAGGCGATCGCAGGGTTTTTCGGCCGGCCGTATTGGCAGGTCGCGGTCGAGGTGATCCGGCCCTTCATCGGCGGCGAAATCTCCGACGAAGATCTCGGCCGGATGGCCAACGAGGCCTACGCCACGTTCCGGCATCCCGCCGTGGTGCCGCTGCGCCAGACCGCGCCCAGCCAGTTCGTGATGGAATTGTTTCACGGCCCCACCCTGGCGTTCAAGGACGTCGCGATGCAATTGTTGTCGCGACTGATGGACCACGTGCTGGCGAAGCGCCAGCAGCGCATCACCATCGTGGTGGCGACCTCGGGCGATACCGGCGGCGCCGCGGTCGATGCCTTTGCCGGCCGCGACAATGTCGACCTGATCGTGCTGTTTCCGCATGGCCGGATCTCCGACGTGCAGCGCCGGATGATGACCACGTCGGCCTCCCGCAACGTCCACGCGCTGGCGCTGCAGGGCAATTTCGACGATTGCCAGGCGATCGTGAAGGGGCTGTTCAACCATCACCAATTCCGCGACAGGGTGGCGCTGTCCGGGGTCAACTCGATCAACTGGGCGCGGATCATCGCCCAGGTGGTGTATTATTTCACCAGCGCGGTGGCGCTCGGCGCGCCCGGGCGCAGCGTCGATTTCACCGTGCCGACCGGCAATTTCGGCGACATCTTCGCCGGCTATGTGGCGAAGCGGATGGGACTGCCGATCCGCAAGCTGAACATCGCCGCCAACGTCAACGACATCCTGGCACGCACCCTGAAAACCGGAATCCACGAGGTCCGCGAGGTGCACGCCACCGCGTCGCCCTCGATGGACATTCAGGTGTCGTCGAATTTCGAGCGGCTGCTGTTCGAGGCCTCGGGCCGCGACGCGGCACTGGTGCGCGGGTTGATGGCCTCGCTGCATCAATCCGGCCGCTATGTGCTGCCGGACAAAGTGCTGGCGGCGATCCGCGAACAGTTCGACGCCGGCCGCGCCGACGAACAGGAGACTGCGGCCGCGATCCGCACCGCCTGGCGCGAGGCCGGCGACCTGGTCGACCCGCATACCGCGGTGGCGCTGGCGGTGGCCGATCGCGACCAGACCGACGTGAACATTCCCAATATCGTGCTGTCCACCGCGCATGCCGCGAAATTCCCCGACGCGGTCGAGGCGGCCTGCGGCGTGCGGCCGGAATTGCCGCTGTGGCTGGAAGGTCTGATGACCCGCCCGGAACAGATCACCACCATGAAGCCCGACCAGACGGCCGTGGAAAACTACGTGCTTGCGGTCAGCCGCGCCGCGAAACAAGGAGTTGCCGGATGAGCGTCGAGGTCACCAAGCTTCCCTCCGGATTGACGGTGGTCACCGACACCATGCCGCATCTGCAGACCGCGGCGCTCGGGGTGTGGACCGGGGTCGGCGGCCGCGACGAGAAGCCCGACGAGCACGGCATCTCGCATCTTCTCGAACACATGGCGTTCAAGGGCACCACCAAACGCTCCTCACGCGAGATCGTCGAGGAGATCGAGGCGGTCGGCGGCGATCTCAACGCCGGCACCTCGACCGAGACCACCGCCTATTACGCGCGGGTGATGAAGGACGACGTGCCGCTGGCGCTCGACGTGTTGAGCGACATCCTCGCCAATCCGTCCTTCGTGCCCGACGAGCTCGAGCGCGAAAAGAGCGTGATCGTGCAGGAAATTGGTGCTGCGCAGGATACCCCGGACGACGTGGTGTTCGAGCACCTCAACGAGCTGTGCTATCCGGAGCAGCCGATGGGGCGCTCGCTGCTCGGCACGCCGCAGACTCTGAAGGGCTTCGACCGCGACACTTTGCAGGGCTATCTGTCGAAGCACTACCGCGGCCCCGACATGGTGGTGGCCGCCGCCGGCGCGGTCGACCACAAGCAGATCGTCGAGGAGGTACAGCACCGTTTCAAGAGCTTCGACGCCGCACCGGCGCCGGCGCCGCTGCCGGCGTTGTTCGGGCCCGGCGGCACCAAGGTGGTGCATCGCGATCTCGAACAGGCGCATCTGACGCTGGCGCTGGAAGGCCTGCCGCAGACCGACCTGTCGCTGTTCAGCCTGCAGGTATTCACCAACGTGCTGGGCGGCGGGATGTCGTCGCGGCTGTTCCAGGAGGTCCGCGAGAAGCGCGGGCTGTGCTACTCGATCTACACCTTCCACGCGCCCTACACCGACACCGGCTTCTTCGGACTGTACACCGGCACCGATCCGGCCGACGCGCCGGAAATGATGGAAGTGATCGTCGACGTCATCAACGACGCGGTCGAGACTCTGACCGAGGCCGAGATTTCCCGCGCCAAAGCGCAGATGAAGGCCGGGCTGCTGATGGCGCTGGAAAGCTGCAGCTCGCGCGCCGAGCAGCTCGCCCGGCATATGCTGGCCTATGGCCGGCCGCTGGCGGTGGAAGAACTGGTGGCCAAGATCGACGCCGTCAGCGTCGAGTCGACCAGCAAGGCGGCGCGCGCGCTGTTGTCGCGCAGCCGGCCGGCGGTGGTCGCGCTGGGCAGCGGCCGGGGGCTGGACACCGCGGTCGGTTTTGCCGAAGGTTTGACCCAAGGCAAGGCCAAGCCGAGCTATCACTGAACGGAGCCGTCGCGACGTTTGCGACGGATCTGTTGATGGAACGGGAGTTTCGGTCCATGGCGCTGTTTCGGATGCCATCGAGCGGGCCGGCGGCCCTGGCGCCACGCGGCAACGGATTGCTGCTGCGCGCGCCGCAGATGGGCGACTTTCCGCAATGGGCGCAGCTGCGCGAGCAGAGCCGGGGGTTTCTGACACCGTGGGAGCCGATCTGGCCATCCGATGACCTCACCCGCTCCGGCTTCCGGCGAAGGCTGCGGCGCTACGCCGAGGACATCGCCGGCGACCGCGCCTATCCGTTCATCGTGTTCCGGGAATCCGACGGCGAGATGATCGGCGGGGTGACGCTGGCCAACGTCCGGCGCGGCATCGTGCAGGCCGGCACCATCGGCTACTGGATCGGCGAGCCGCATGCGCGGCGCGGCTACATGACCGCGGCGCTGCGCCTGCTGCTGCCGACGCTGTTCGGCGAGCTCAACCTGCACCGCGTTGAGGCCGCCTGCATTCCCACCAACGCCGCCTCGATCCGGGTGCTGGAAAAATGCGGCTTCTCCCGCGAGGGAATGGCGCGGCGCTATCTGTGCATCAACGGGGTCTGGCAGGACCATCTGCTGTTCGGCCTGTTGCACGAGGATTTTCGCGGTTGATCCGGTGTGTCAGGGCGTGTCGATGCCTTTGGTTCGCCGCCATTGCTTTGTTATAAGGCGGCGCTAGTCGACCACGACATCCGGGGATTTTCGATGCGGGACCAAGCTCTGACAACAACCGCCGCGGCATCGTTGCGGCGGCGCGGCGCGAGGAGGCGCGCCGCGGTTGCGTTGACGATTTTTGCCACCCTGCTGGCGACGCCGGCGTCGGCGCAATCGATCACCGACCGTTTCAAAAGCCTGTTCGGCGGCTCCTCCGAGCCGGCGCAAAGCGGCACCGCCAGCGGCGGCGCGCCGGCCTCCGAAGCCGAGACCGAGCTGACCTGCCCCGAGGTCAGCATCCGCCCCGGCGCCTCGACCTATGCGGTCGGGCTGCCCGGCAAGACCGCCGCCGGCAATGACCTGCGGTTTCAGGTGACGATCGGGCGCACCGCACGCGAGTGCAATCTCGGCGAGGGCATGATCAAGGCCAAGATCGGCATCCAGGGCCGGGTGATCGCCGGCCCGGCCGGCGCGCCGGGCAGCGTCGACGTGCCGCTGCGCGTCGCGGTGGTGCAGGAGGGCGTGCAGCCTAAGACCATCTTCACCAAGCTGTATCAGACCAAAGTGGCGATGGCGGCCGACGGCAACGAACCGTTCAGCCTGGTCGCCGAGGACATCGTCTATCCGGCGCCGTCGGCGGCGGCCGGCGATTCTTACGTGTTCTACATCGGCTTCGATCCGCAGGGCCTGAAGCCGGAGCCGCGCCCCAAGACCAAGCACAAATAGGCGCAATAGCGCCGCTTCAGCCGAGATCGGCCGCCATCGCCACGCGCAGCGGCTTCGGGATCGGCCGCGCCCGGCCCTGTGCGACGAAGGCGACTTTGACCGTGGCCTCGATCAGCACGGCGTCGCCGCGCTTGACCTGCTGATGCATGGTGATCGAAGCGCCGCGCACCTCGAGCGGCCGCGTCACGATCTCCAGCACGTCGTCCATCTTCGCCGGCTTGAGGAAGTCGAGTTGCATCGCCCGCACCACGAAGGCGAAGCCCGGCGCCTCGCTCTGCGCCTCGGCGAACAGCGCGCTCTGTTCGGCGCCGAGCAGCCGCAGATAGTTGGTCCGCCCCCGTTCCATGAAGCGCAGATAGTTGGCGTGATAGACGATGCCGGAGAAGTCGGTGTCTTCGTAATAGACGCGGATTTGCATGCGATGCAGGCCGTCTCCGATCGCGCCGTCGAGCGAGTTCATGATCGATCAATCCCGAAAGTTGGCGGCCAATGAAAGCCGCTGCGCCGCGGCGTTGAGCCGCTTGTCGCGCGTCCATAGCAGAGTTTCCGGGGGCAGCACGATGGCGGCGAGCAAGTGCGCGTCGACATAGCCGATTCCGGCTCCGGAGAGCTTGCGCTCCATGATCAACGCCAGGGTTTCTGATCGCTGGCCCGCCTGGCCTGCGGCAGATCCTGCAAGTCCGTCAACATTTTCATGATTCCAGGCACGCGGCCGAGCACCAACTCGCCGATCACGAAGGGATGTATCACCACGTCGCCGCTGTAGAGAAGCCGGGACAGAACGGGATCTGACTTGCGAAAGTGGTCGATCCAAACCGAGGTATCCACCAGTATTGCCACCTCAGCGGCTATAGCGTTTTCGAGCGAAGTGGAGCCCGGTTCGCGTGAAGAAAACGCGTCAAAATAACAATCTAGAGCTCCGGTTCTGATTCTATCAGAACCGGAACGGCTCTAGCCCTTCGGCCTGCGCCGCGGCAGCGCTTTTGCACCGGGCGCACTGCCGCCGAGACGCGCCAAACGGCGCGCCGCCTCGCGCTCGACCAGCGCCGTCAGCGCCTCCCTGACCACCGTCGATTTTTTCGTGAGCCCGCTATATTGCTGCGCCTTGGCGAACAACTCGTCATCGATCGCGATGGTGGTGCGCATCACTTCCAACTCCGGCCAAGATTGCAAGATAGCATCATTTGATGCCGGATTCTATGCCGTCTCGGGGGCGCGCGGCGGCGCCTCGCCTGGTCCGCTCGGCTCGCGCGCAATGCGTTGGTGCGCGGCCTTTCCGGCAGTGCAACATTATCGCGCCGCCCGCGTTATGGATTCGACGATTTTTCATGCCGCCCGGCCGACGCCGCGAGCGTTGCAATGATCAGACTTCATCCTCGTCGCAGACATCACTCCGATGAACTCAACAATAAAAGGTGCTCTCATGGCCAATTCCGAACGATCCGCGTCGCGGGGCGACGTCAAAGCCTATCTGGTCGGCGGCGGCATCGCGTCGCTGGCCAGCGCCGCCTATTTGATCCGCGATGGCGGCCTGCCCGGCGCGAATATCACGGTGTTCGAGGAGACCCCGCTGCTCGGCGGCAGCCTCGACGGCGCCGGCTCGCCCGAGGCGGGCTATGTGATCCGCGGCGGCCGGATGTTCACTTACGAGGCCTATACCTGCACCTTCGATCTGTTGTCGTTCATTCCCTCGCTCAGCGATCCGAACAAGACCGTAAGCGACGAAATCCACGACTTCAACGACAAGCACATTCCGGAATCGAAAGCGCGGCTGGTGCGCGGCGGCCAGAAGGTCGACGTCTCGGTGATGGGATTCTCCAACCAGGACCGGCTCGACCTCATCGAATTGCTCGCGGTGTCGGAAGCTTCATTGGGCGCCAAGCGGATCGAGGACATTTTCCAGCCGTCTTTCTTCCAGACCAATTTCTGGTACATGTGGGTGACGACCTTTGCGTTCCAGCCGTGGCATTCGGCGGTCGAGCTGAAGCGCTATCTGCATCGCTTCATCCAGGAATTCCCGCGCATCCACACGCTCGGCGGGGTGCGCCGCACGCCGTACAATCAGTATGATTCGATCGTGCGGCCGGTGGCGAGCTGGCTCGCGGCGCAGGGCGTGAAGTTCGACACCGGGGTGCGCGTCAGCGACCTCGATTTCAAATACGGCCCGCGCGGCAAGGGCGTCGAGCGGCTGCATCTGCTGCGCAATGGCGCGGCGGAAACCGTCGCGGTCGGCGATCATGACGTGGTGCTGGTCACCAACGGTTCGATGACCACCGCCTCCAGCCTCGGCTCGATGACGAAGCCGGCGCCGCTCAATGCCCGCGACGGCAAGACCGACGGCTCCTGGCAATTATGGGAAAATCTGGTCGCCAAGCATTCAGAATTCGGCCGGCCCGCGGCGTTCAACGGCAAGGTCGACGAATCGAAATGGCTGTCGTTTACCACCACGATGACCGATCCGATCTTCTTCGACCTGATGGAGAAGTTCACCGGCAATGTCGCCGGCACCGGCGGGCTTGTCACCTTCACCGATTCCAACTGGCTGATGTCGGTGGTGCTGGCGGCGCAGCCGCATTTCATCGGCCAGCCGGACCAAATCAAGGTGTTCTGGGGCTACGGGCTGTTCGTCGACCAGATCGGCAACTTCGTGAAGAAGAAGATGTCGGACTGCAACGGCGCCGAGCTGATGACCGAACTGATCGGCCACCTGCGGTTCGACGCGCACAAGACCCAGATCCTGCAGGCCTCGAACTGCATCCCCTGCATGATGCCCTACATCACCAGCCAGTTCATGCCGCGGGTGCAGGGCGACCGGCCGCAGGTGAAGCCCGCCGGCACCACCAACCTCGCCTTCATCGGGCAATATTGCGAGATCCCCGACGACGTGGTGTTCACCGTGGAATATTCGGTGCGCGGCGCGCAGACCGCGGTGTATTCGCTGCTCGGCCTCGATAAGCAGGTCTCGCCGCTCTACAAGGCGCAGTACGACCCCGCGGTGTTGTTCGGCGCCACCAAGACGCTGCTGCACTGACGTTGCGACCTCTCAGCCCGCGCGCCAAGGGCGGCGCGGGTTTGGGGATGTCGACGCACTCACTCCGCAAACTTCTCCTCAATATTCATTCGTCTGTCCAAGTCACGGACAATAACGATCCGATCAGGCTCGATCATATAAAAGGAGACATATCCATCCGTCAGGATCCCTCGCAGTGAGGGGCGTAGTTCGCTTCGATCCGCACCGAGAAATGGAAAGTCGCACAATTCGTCAAATCGTTGAAAGAGCCTGGTGATGATTCGATCCGCAGAAGCGGGATTCCGTTCAGAAAAATAGGCGTGGATGGCGAGAAGATCGGATTCAGCGCGTGAAGAAATAACGACCTTCACCGCAACTACCGTTTGGTTTGCGCCCGAGCCCGCGTCAGAAAGTCCTGCAAATCCCAGGGACGAACGCGCCCCGCTTCGACGTCGGCCATGCCTTCGTCGACCGCATCTTTCAGAGCGCGAAATTTCCTGGCCTGCGACAGAAAATAGTCCGCCGCCGCCTCCCGCATCTCTTCGGGAAACAGTTCAAGGGCTTCAATGGCTTTATCGACTGCATGAACTCATGACACAAGTTTAGCACACGTCCGATCCGAGGACGAAGCCTATTCCTCCTCGCCGCTTTGCCCGAACAGCCCGAACTGCGCCGGGTCGCGCGCCGGCTCGGCGAGGCCGAGGTGCTTGAAGGCGTGGCTGGTCAGTAGCCGGCCGCGCGGGGTGCGCTGCAAGTAACCGCATTGGATCAGGAACGGCTCGATGATGTCCTCGATGGCGTCGCGTGGCTCCGACAGCGCCGCCGCCATGGTTTCGACGCCGACCGGGCCGCCGCCATAGTTCATCGCGATCGTCGTGAGGTAGCGGCGGTCCATCGCGTCGAGGCCTGCGGCGTCGACTTCAAGCGCGGAGAGCGCGTGATCGGCGATGCCGCGATCGATCGCCGGCTTATCAGCAGCGGAGGCAAAATCCCTTACCCGGCGTAAGAGCCGCCCGGCGATCCGCGGCGTGCCGCGGGCGCGCCGCGCGATCTCATTGGCGCCGTCCGGCGTGATGCCGATCGACAGCACCCGCGCGCCGCGGGTGACGATGCTCTCCAATTCTTCGATGGTGTAGAAGTTCAAGCGCACCGGAATGCCGAAGCGGTCGCGCAAGGGATTGGTGAGCAGGCCGGCGCGCGTGGTGGCGCCGACCAGAGTGAATTTCGACAGCTCGATCTTCACCGAGCGCGCGGCGGGGCCTTCGCCGATGATCAAATCGAGCTGAAAATCCTCCATCGCCGGATACAGCACTTCCTCGACCGCAGGGCTGAGCCGATGGATCTCGTCGATGAACAAAACGTCGCGTTCTTCGAGATTGGTCAGGAGCGCTGCGAGATCGCCGGCCTTGGCGATGACGGGTCCGGAGGTCGCGCGAAAGCCGACGCCGAGTTCGCGCGCCACGATCTGCGCCAGCGTGGTCTTGCCGAGCCCGGGCGGGCCGACGAACAGCACATGATCCAGCGCCTCGCCGCGCTTGCGGGCGGCGTCGATGAAGATCTGCAGATTGGCGCGGGCCTGCTGCTGGCCGACGAATTCGGCGAGCAGCTGCGGGCGCAGCGCGGTGTCGCCGACGTCGTCGACGCGGCGCTCCGGGGTGACGATGCGGGAGGGCGTGGTCATCGGATCAAGATAGCACGTCGAGGGGCGGCGATGCGCTACGCCGCGTTTGACCCGTGCTGGAATGGCCACCGCGCGCACGGCGTGCTCCCTCCCCCCTTGCGGGGGAGGGTTGGGGTGGGGGGTAGTACGAGTGCACAAACTCCGAGCCCCCCACCCCCGACCCCTCCCCGCAAGGGGGAGGGGAGAAGAGGCGCCGCGATCCCGAGGAGCCGGTCTTTACGAGCTTCAAAGGGGCGGGCGCCATCACAAATTCCGCTCCCGGCTGTACTTGTTGGGCAGCAATTCGCCGATACTGACCGCGACCACGCCCGAAGAGCCGGGCACCAGCACGCGGGCGTTGCGGTCATAATCGAAAATCAATTCGCGGCAGGCGCCGCAGGGCGACACCACATGGACGTCGCGGTCGGCCTCATGCGGCTTCGGATGCCGCACCGCGACGATGGTGGCGATGCCCGCCTCGCCGAGCTCGGTGATCATCTGGCCGAGCGCCACCGCCTCGGCGCACACCGCCATGCGGCCGAGATAGGCGTCGAGATTGACGCCGGCGAAGATCCTGCCGCTGCGGGTGAGAAGCGCGGCGCCGACCTCCTGCCAGTCGTTGCGATAGCGCTGCCGGATCGCCGCGGCGGCCGTCTCGATCAGCGCGCGGTCTTGATCGGTGAAACTCACTTCGACAACTCCTTCAGTCCGAGCTTGATCAGCTGCGCGGTCGAGGCCGCCTCCCCGGCGCTGCGCGCGGCCGCGGCAATCGCGGCTGCTGCCTGCGGCGGACCATAGCCGAGATTGACCAGGGCGGAGATCGCGTCGGTGACCGGGCGCGGCGCGTTGCGCTCGTCGAGCGCGCCGGACAGCGCCACCACCGCCGGATCGACGCTGGCAAAGCCCGGCGCCTTGTCCTTCAGTTCCGTCACGATGCGCTCGGCGACCTTCGGCCCCACCCCCGGGGAACGCGCCACCGCGGCCTTGTCGCGCAGCGCGATGGCATTGGCGAGATCGGCCGGCGGCAGCGTCGAGAGCACCGCCAGCGCCACCTTGGCGCCGACGCCCTGCACGGTCTGCAGCAGACGGAACCATTCGCGCTCCAGATCGCTGCGAAAGCCGAACAGCTTGATCTGGTCCTCGCGGACATAAGTCTCGATCGACAGCACCGCCGCCTCGCCGGCGGCCGGCAGCGCCTGCAGCGTGCGCGCCGAGCAATGCACCTGATAGCCGACGCCCTGCACGTCGAGGATCACGTAGTCCTCGCCGTAAGAGTCGATCAGGCCTTTCAGCTTACCGATCATCCGGGGGCTCCAACGCGGGGACACTCCCCTCCCCCTTGCGGGGAGGGAGCGCGCTGTATTCGCCGCAAGGGCGCGTACCATGCCTTGGGCGCGAGAGGGCACCGTGCTTGCGGGACGGGACCGCGTCGCTGCCAATCATGCGCCCATCGCCTTCAGCCGCAACAGCGCGCCGCCACGATGATGCGCGTGGGTGATGGCGATCGCCAGCGCGTCGGCGGCGTCGGCGGTCTTCGGCTCGGCCTGCGGCAGCAGGATCTTCAGCATCATCTGGATCTGCGCCTTGTCGGCGTGGCCGGCGCCGACCACGGTCTTCTTGATCAGGTTGGGCGCATATTCCGAGACCGCGATGCCGACCAGCGCCGGGGCCAGCATGGCGATGCCGCGGGCCTGGCCGAGCTTCAGCGTGGCGCCGGCGTCCTTGTTGACGAAGGTCTGCTCCACCGCGGCCTCGGCCGGCACGAACTCCGCCAGCACCCGGGCCAGCCCGTGGTGGATCGCGAGCAGCCGGCTCGCCAGCGGCAACGCATCATCGGGCTCCACCGAGCCGCAGCCGATAAAAACCAGCCGATTGCCACAACTCTCGATCACGCCCCAGCCGGTGCGGCGCAGACCGGGGTCGATGCCGAGAATACGGATGGCTTGGCGAATCGGTGGAACACTCATGGTGGAGTGATAACGCCACAGCAAAGTGAACGAAACAGAAACAAAGCCGCGTCCCCGGCAAAGCGGGGTGAGTGGCCCGTCCACGGCGGCAGTTCCCTCTCCCATGGGGAGAGGGTTGGGGTAAAGGGGGACGCCTATCGAGAGGGTAAAAACCCTTCACCCGGATCGCAAGAGCGATCCGAGCTCTCCCGATGGGAAAGGTGAAGGAAGCGCGAGGCCGGCGTCCGGGACAAATCGCCATCCCTCGAGACGCCCGGCCTCGCTCTTCGAGCTTCGCCGGGCTCCTCGGGATGAGAATTTGGCCGCGGAGAGCCTTGGATCGCGATGCTAGCCTAGCCGCCCAGCTTCGCCATCAAGGCGTCGGAGACCTCGAAATTAGCGTAGACGTTCTGCACGTCATCGTGCTCTTGCAAAAGGTCGATCAGCTTCAACAGCTTCTCGCCGGTCTCGTCGTCGACCGGCACGGTGTTCTGCGGCTTCCAGGTCAAAGCCGCCTTGCGGGCCTCGCCGAATTTGGCTTCCAGCGCCTTGGCGACTTCGCGGAAGGAATCCTGCGCGGCATAGACCTCGTGGCCGGCATCGGACGACAGCACGTCGTCGGCGCCAGCCTCGATAGCGGCGTCCAGCATGTCGTCGGCCGAGGCCACCTTGGCGTCGAATTCGATGATGCCGGTGCGGTCGAACATGAAGGCGACCGAGCCGGTTTCGCCGAGATTTCCACCGGATTTGGTGAAATAGGAGCGGATGTCGGAGGCGGCGCGGTTGCGGTTGTCGGTGAGCGCTTCGACGATCACCGCGACGCCGCCCGGGCCGTAACCCTCATAGCGGATCTCGTCGTAGTTCTCGCCGTCGCTGCCGATCGCCTTCTTGATCGCGCGCTCAATATTGTCCTTCGGCATGTTTTCCTGCCGCGCCGCGATGATCGCCGAGCGCAGCCGCGCGTTCATCGCCGGGTCCGGCGTGCCAAGCTTGGCCGCCACGGTGATTTCCCGCGCCAGCTTGGAGAACAGCTTGGACTTCTGGGCATCCTGTCGGCCCTTGCGGTGCATGATGTTCTTGAACTGGGAATGTCCGGCCATGCGGTCTCTCTAAAGGGTTCGTCGAAATGTCATTGTCGGGCGCGCGGCGTTATAGGCTGCGGCCCCGGCAAAATCAAAACCGCCGGGCGCCGAAACAGGGTGGCATTTAGGCTGATCGTCGCTCCAGGCGGGAAAATTAACCGGCATTTCACGGAGCGATGCCAGGGTGGCGGCCATTGCCCCCGTCAAGAGAGTGCCATGCTGTTTGCTGTGTTTCGTCGGCCGCGACAACTCCCGGCAGTGCCGCAGACGCCGGCGAAGCCTGCAATAGCCGCCCCACCGCCGGCACCGGAGCCCGAAGCCGGCGATTCGGCCAGCGATATCCTGGGTCTTTTGGAGCTCGAACTCGGCGGGCTGATCCGCCAGTTGGAGCGCGCCGCAAGCTCGGTGGCAGGCGGGGCGCAATCCACCGCCGCCACGCTGCACACCATCCGCGAGCGCTCCGACGCCTTGACCGGGCGCACCAGCGCCGCGCAATCCACCGCCACGACGTTTTCCCAGGCGGCCGACAAATTCACCCATTCCGCCGAGGGCATCGGCGCCCAGGTGCGGCAGGCCTCGACGCTGGCCGACCAGGCCAGCGCCGCCGCCACCGAGGCCAGCGCCAATGTCGATCGCTTACGGGATTCCTCCGCAGCAATCGGCAATGTGGTCGACCTGATCGCCAAGATCGCCAAGCAGACCACGCTGCTGGCGCTGAATTCCACCATCGAGGCGGCGCGCGCCGGCGCCGCCGTCCGCGGCTTCGCGGTGGTGGCGACCGAGGTCAAGGCGCTGGCGGTGCAGACCCAGGCCGCCACCGAGGAGATCAAGCAGAAGATCGACGCGCTGCAGAAGGACGCCGCCAGTTCGGTCGCCGCGGTGCACCGCATTTCGCAGGCGATCGAGGCGATCCGGCCGGTGTTCGAGAACGTCAACGGCGCGGTGGCCGAGCAGAACCGAACCACCAGCGACATGTCGAGCAACGCCGCGTCGGCGTCGACCTTCATCGAATCGGTCGGCGACAGCGCCGCCGAGATCGTCAGCGCCACCCGCGAGGCCGAGAGCCACGGCGAGGAAGTGGCGCGGGCCGGCGCCAGCGTCACCCTGTTTGCCGAAAAGCTGAAAACCCGCACCGCGGTGCTGCTCGGCCGCAACGGCGGCGATCACGGCCGCAAGCCGCTGCCGTGCCATCTCGGCATCGAAATCGACAAAGCCGGCGTGCTGATCAAGGCGCCGGTGTATGAAATCTCGATGGAGGACATCCTGCTCTCCGGGCCCAATCTGGCCTCGCTGCCGGCCTCCGAGATTCTCGCGGCGACGCTGGACGGCGTCGGGCCCTGCAGGATCCGGATCGGCGAGCGCGGCCCGGCCGGGCTGCGGGCGCGCTTCCACGCGCCGGATGCCGCGCTGCGCGACCGCATCGAGGACAAGCTGTGGGCGCTGCACGACGAGAACACCGAATTCGTCACCAGGGCGATGGAAGCCGGCGTAGCGCTGACCAAGATCTTCGAAGACGGCGTGGCGAGCGGCGCGATCTCGCTCGACGACATGTTCGACGACAACTACGTGGAGATCGCCGGCTCCAATCCGCTGCAGCATCGCACCCGGATCCTGGACTGGGCGGATCGCGCGCTGCCGCCGTTCCAGGAGGCGTTCCTGGCCAAGGACCCGCGGATGGCGTTCTGCGCGATGATCGACCACAACGGCTATCTGCCGGTGCACAACACCGTCTACTCGCAGCCGCAGCGCCCCGGCGACCTCGCCTTCAACACCGCGAACTGCCGCAACCGGCGGATCTTCAACGATGCCGCGGGCCTTGCCGCCGGCCGCAACACCCGCAGCTACCTGATCCAGAGCTACGCCCGCGACATGGGCAACGGCAACACCGTGATGATGCGCGAGATCGACGTGCCGATCCGGGTCCGCGGCCGGCATTGGGGCGGCTTCCGCACCGCGTATCGGCTGTGACTGAATCCTCGTAGCAGGACGCGGTCGACGTCACCGCGGACTGAGACGGGTTGGATCCCGGCAACAATCGCCGGCCAATGCAGGCCGCGGCCGCAGCGGGTTTTCCCCGCAAAGATACGTGCATCCGATCGTGTCGGTTCGGCCATCGCGGCGTTTTTGATTCACAGATCGCTCATCTCGGCCGACTACAATCGGTCCGCGCGATAGTCCCGCCGAGCGGATGCAGGCCATGTCAGTTCGCTCTCCCGCTTGCCCGTGGAGCCGACATTAAGGCAATTTTCATCGTTCTCGTTCACGGCTACGTCACCCGATCGAAGGTATCCCTGTGTGTGAATTTATCTCACCCATAGGTAAGTCAGGGTCTTTGCTGATTGCTACATTTCATCGTCGTCGTGCTTCGTCCGGCAGGTCATGGCGCCACGAACAACGGTCCACGACCGATGGATACTTCAATATGTTTGCCCAGCTTTCGATCCGCGCCAAGATTTCGATCGTGATCTCCTTTTTGCTGATCGCGTTGGCCGGCCTCGGCCTGCTCGCCGTCACCAGCATGAAGTCGATCAACGCCAGCGCCAGCGTGATCCGAACCGATTCGCTGCCCAGCGTGCGGCTACTCGGCGACCTGCGCGTCAGCGTCGTCACCTATCGCAATGTGATCCGCGAACACATGCTGTCGGACACCGCGGACGAAAAACGCGCCGCGGAGGCCACGCTGGCCACGGTGAGCCAGCGCATCGCGAAGGCGCGCACCGCCTATGAGGCGGCCATTTCGTCGCCGGAAGAACGCGCCATCTTCAACGAATGGATCGATACCTCGGTCAAGTATGAACGCGGCACCCAGGAAGTGCTGGCGCTGTCGCGCGACAGCATCGGCCGGATTCCGACGGAGGCCCACGCGTTGAACACCAAGATGGTCAATCCGATCGCGATCAAGGCCGACGACATCCTGCAGCGGGATATCGATCTCAACAACAAGGCCGCCGACGCCGCGGGCACGGCGGCAATCGCGACCTACGACTCGGCCTTTCAGTTGACCTTGATCATTCTCGGCCTCGCCGTCGTGATCGGGGTCGGCGTCGGCATCTACCTGGTGCGCGACGTCTCCCGCGGCATCGCCTCGATCGTGAAGCCGATGCAGGCGCTGGGCCAGGGCGACCTCACCGCCGAAGTGCCGCATCAGGGCGAGCGTAACGAGATCGGCTCGATGGCCGATACGCTGCAGGTGTTCAAGCAGGCGCTGATCGCCAAACGCGCCGCCGACGAGACCGCAGCGTTGGAGGCCGACAGCAAGATTCAGCGCGGCCATCGCGTCGACCAGATCACCCGCAACTTCGAATCGCAAATCGGAGAACTGGTGCAGTCGCTGTCGTCGTCCTCGACCGAACTGGAGGCCTCCGCCGGCACTCTGACCGCGACCGCGGTCCGTTCGCAGGAGCTCACCAGGATGGTCGCGTCAGCCTCCGAGGAAGCCTCGACCAATGTGCAGTCGGTGGCCTCGGCGACCGAGGAAATGAGTTCGTCGGTCAATGAAATCAGCCGGCAGGTGCAGGAATCCGCGCGCATTGCCCACGAGGCGGTGGTGCAGGCGAAGACCACCAATGATCGGGTCGAGGAATTGTCGCAAGCCGCGGCAAGGATCGGCGACGTAGTCGAGCTGATCAACACCATCGCCGGCCAGACCAATCTGTTGGCGCTGAATGCCACGATCGAGGCGGCGCGCGCCGGCGACGCCGGCCGCGGTTTCGCCGTGGTCGCCTCCGAAGTCAAGGCGCTGGCCGAGCAGACCGCGAAGGCGACCGGCGAGATCAGCCAGCAGATCACCGGCATTCAGGCCGCGACGCAAGGCTCGGTCGCCGCGATCAAGGAGATCAGCGACACCATCGGGCGGATGTCGGAAATCTCCTCCACCATCGCCTCCGCGGTGGAAGAACAGGGCGCCGCCACTCAGGAAATTTCCCGCAACGTGCAGCAGGCCGCGCACGGCACCCAGCAGGTGTCCTCCAACATCGTCGACGTGCAGCATGGTGCCACCGAGACCGGCTCGGCCTCGTCGCAGGTCTTGTCGGCGGCAAAGTCGCTGTCGAACGACAGCAACCTCTTGAAACGCGAGGTCGGCCAATTCCTCGAGGCGCTGCGCGTGGCGTAGCTCGACACCGGCCACGCCCCGAGAAGCTAAGCAATCCAGCTGCCTCACACGGTACGCTGGATTGCGTTGTCATGATAACTCCTCACATGACGCGTTGAACGCCCGATGGCGCCGATCGCTTTTTCGAGACTCTTTGTTCGGTCGGACTTTGCGGCGGTCACTACGTCTTCGCGGCCGCCGGACCGCCGCTGCTTGGAGCATGATCCCGAAAAGGCGACGCCGGCTATCCGAAAGGTCAGACTCAATCGACCGATCGAGTAGTCTGCAGCGTCGGCGAAACTATCCGGTCGGCGTCGGGCTTGACGTGAATATGCATGACTGCCCCGCGAGCACTCCGGAATGTGCATTTTCGGCAGATGCCAGAGTTTCAATTTACTCCAAATTCATTCCGCAGGGACGAGGGTGCTCGCAAAAGCCATCACCGGGCTGGCCGCCTGTCGGCGTGACCAACCGCTCCTGCGCCGCGCCTTTTCGATCCCCCCTTCGCGTCGCCAACCAACGGTCCATGACCGAGGGACACTGCACCATGCTTAAGCACCTTACTATTCGCGCCAAGATCATCGTCGTCGTGGCGGCTCTGTTAGTCGCGATGACGGGAATGGGTCTATTAGCGGTTGTCAAAATGCAAACGATCAACGCAGCCGCCGTCGAGATCCAGAGCGAAGTGCTGCCGAGCGTTCGCGCGCTGGAGGAAATCCGCACCGCAGTTGGGACCTATCGCAACATCGTCCGCGGCCATTTGCTGTCGGACACCGCCGAAGGCAAAGCCGCCGCGGAAAAGCGGCTCGAGACGACGATCCTTGGCAACGTCAAGAACCGGCAGATCTATGAGAGCCTGATGAAATCTGCCGAGCAACGGGCGCTCTATAATTCGTGGGCAAAGCAGTGGGACCTCTATAAGGCCAGCGTCCAACAGGTGCTCGAACTGTCGCGCAACAGCCTCGGCAAGACCTCGCGCGAGGCGCAGGACTTGAACGAAAACAAGGTGATGCCGATCGGACGCGATGCCGATGATCTGCTCAACAAGAATATCGAGCTGAGCAACGCAAGTGCCGACGCGGCCGGTCGGGCGGCCACCGCAACCTTCAACTTCGCCTTTATGCTGCTGGCGACCATTCTCGGCGTGTCGATCGTGGTCGGCGCCGGCATCGCGATCTATCTGGTGCGCGACGTCTCCCGCGGTATCGCCTCGATCGTGAAGCCGATGCAGGCGCTGGGCCAGGGCGACCTTGCCGCCGAAGTGCCGCATCAGGGTGAGCGCAACGAGATCGGTTCGATGGCCGATACGCTGCAGGTGTTCAAGCAGGCGCTGATCGCCAAGAAGGCGGCCGACGAAGCGGCCGCGCTCGAGGCCAACGCCAAGATCGAACGCGGCCACCGGGTCGATAAGATCACCCGCAACTTCGAATCGCAGATCGGCGAACTGGTGGATTCACTTTCGTCGTCCTCGACCGAGCTGGAAGCCTCCGCCGGCACGCTGACCGCGACCGCGGTCCGTTCGCAGGATCTCACCACGATGGTCGCGGCGGCCTCGGAGGAGGCCTCGACCAATGTGCAGTCGGTGGCCTCCGCCACCGAGGAGATGAGTTCGTCGGTCAACGAAATCAGCCGGCAGGTCCAAGAATCCGCGCGGATCGCCAATGAAGCGGTGGACCAGGCCAAAAAGACCAATGAGCGGGTCGGCGAATTGGCCAAGGCGGCGGCGCGGATCGGCGACGTGGTCGAGCTGATCAACACCATCGCCGGCCAGACCAATCTCTTGGCGCTGAATGCCACCATCGAGGCCGCCCGCGCCGGCGACGCCGGCCGCGGCTTCGCCGTGGTGGCCTCCGAGGTCAAGGCCTTGGCCGAGCAGACCGCCAAGGCCACCGGCGAGATCGGCCAGCAGATCACCGGCATCCAGGCCGCGACGCAGGAATCGGTGGGCGCGATCCAGGAGATCGGCGTCACCATCGGCCGGATGTCGGAAATCTCCTCCACCATCGCCTCGGCGGTGGAAGAACAGGGCGCCGCCACCCAGGAAATTTCCCGCAACGTGCAGCAGGCCGCGCAAGGCACCCAGCAGGTGTCCAGCAACATTGTCGACGTGCAGCACGGCGCCACCGAGACCGGCTCGGCCTCGGCCCAGGTGTTGTCGGCGGCAAAGTCGCTGTCGAACGACAGCAACCTCTTGAAGCGCGAAGTCGGCCAGTTCCTCGAGGCGCTACGCGCCGCGTAGCAAGCAAAAGCCGCCCCGGCGCCGCGTCATGCACCGGCGCCGGGAACCAAACGCCGCTCCAGGCTCGCCTGCAACCGCGTATCAGGGTAATTCGCAGCAGCTCCAGCCCTGACCATCCAGGCGGGGGGCTTGCTAAACCGTCCGGCTTTGCGCCACATTGTCAACCAGCCGGCTCCACGGGGACCGGCTGGTTGCGTTCGCGTTGCCGGTTGCCGATGACGCCGATCTATTTCGATCGCGTCGCACTGAAATAACAGGTTGAACCACCCTGTCGGCCGATCCCCGCGGCTTTGCGCGGCGCCCGACGCATCACGACCACGATCAACGAGGCCACGACCCGCGACACCTTCAACACATCTGCAGCCCCTTGAGACGGATTGGAGATTGGTTTGACTGCATCGCAGATTTCATCGCCGCCCTCCGCCGCGTCCGCGGCCGCGCCGCCAAACCCCAGGCACTTCCAGGTCGCGCTGATCAAGCCATCGCATTACGACGACGACGGCTACGTGATCCAGTGGTTCCGCTCGTTCGTCCCGTCGAATTCGCTGGCGGTGGTCTACAGCCTGGTGGAAGACTCGCGGCAACGCGGCGCGCTCGGCGACGACATCGCCATCGACATCACCGCGGCCGACGAGATCAACACAAGGATCAAGCCGGGCGCGATCATCGAGCGGTTCCGCGCCCACGACAATTTCGGGCTGGTATTCCTGGTCGGCGTGCAATCCAACCAGTTTCCCCGCGCGCTGGATATCGCCCGGCCGCTGCGCCAAGCCGGCGTGCCGGTGGCGATCGGCGGCTTCCACGTCTCCGGCTGCCTCGCCATGCTGCCAGGGATTCAGCCGGACCTGCAAGAAGCGCTCGATCTCGGCATCACGCTCTATGCCGGCGAACTCGAAGGCCGCTGCGACGCGCTGCTGCGCGATGCCGCGGGCGGCACATTGCAGTCGCTGTACAATTATCTCAACGAGTTGCCGTCGCTGGAGGGTGCGCCGTCGCCGATCCTGCCGAAGCGGTTCCTGCAGCGCACCTACAACACCCAGACCAGCTTCGACGCCGGCCGCGGCTGCCCCTATCAATGCTCGTTCTGCACCATCATCAACGTGCAGGGACGGAAATCCCGCCGCCGATCGCCTGATGACGTCGAGCGCATCATCCGCGAGAACATCGCGCAGAACATCCGCCAGTTCTTCATCACCGATGACAATTTTGCGCGGAACAAGGATTGGGAGATCATCCTCGACCGGATCATCGCGATCCGCGAGGGCGAGAAGAAGAAGCTGCGCTTCGTCATCCAGGTCGACACGCTCTGCCACCGCATCCCGAATTTCATCGAGAAATGCGGCCGGGCAGGGGTCTCCAGCGTGTTCATCGGCCTGGAGAACATCAATCCCGAGAACCTGATCGCCGCCAAGAAGCGCCAGAACAAGATCACGGAATACCGGCAGATGCTGCTGGCCTGGAAGAAGCAGCGCATCATCACCTATGCCGGCTTCATCCTCGGCTTCCCGAACGACACGCCCGAGACCATCATCCGCGACATCGAGATCATCAAGCGCGAGCTGCCGATCGACCTGTTGGAGTTCTTCTGCCTGACGCCGCTGCCCGGCTCCGAGGACCACCAGAAGCTCGCCGCCAAGGGCGTCGCGATGGACCCGGACATGAACAAATACGACCTGGAGCATGTCGTCACTGGCCATGCCAAGATGACGCAAGTCGAGTGGGAGGGCGCCTATCGCCTGGCCTGGGAAACCTTTTACACGCCGGATCATATCGAGCGCGTCATGCGCCGGGCGGTCGCCTGCCGGATCAGCGCCGGCAAGATCCTGTCCCTGATGCTGTATTTCTACGGCTGTATCACCTACGAGAGGATCCACCCGCTCGAAGGCGGTCTGCTGCGCATGAAATTCCGCAAGGACCGCCGCCAGGGCCTGCCGATCGAGCCGGCTTGGGCCTTCTATCCCAAGTTCGTCGCCCATACCGTGAGCAAACACTGGGCCATGGCGAAGATGATCCTCAAATATCATCGCATCCGCCAGCAGCTTCGCTTCGATCCGGAGGCGAGGAGCTATACCGACACCGCGCTGACGCCGGTCGGCGCCGAGGAGGCGGAGGTGCGCGAGTTGCTGACCCACACCGAGGCCGCCCGCGCCGCCACGGCCCACCAGCGCAAGGTCCAGGGGCTGACCGGCAAGGCGGCGGTCGCCGCAGCGGCAGGCGGCTGAGAGGCTTCTATATTTGAAAGCCCTTCGACCTCATGTTGAGCTTGTCGAAGGGGGAGGGATAAACGGGTTCCGGGAAGGTCCTGGCGCGGCTCACCGGCTCGGCTCCAGCGTGAAGACGGTGCTGGGTTTGCTCTCGGCCTGCCGGACGGTGCCGAAATCGGGCACGCGATATTCGGCGAGCGCGCGCAGGCGGGCACGCGGCAGATAGGCCCGCCCCGGATCGCCGATCAGCACTTCGATGCCGGCATCCAGGCAGCGGCCGAGAAAAGCCGTGACGCGCTCGGCCAGCGCGGGATCGTAGAACATGTCGCCGACCGCGAGCAGATCCACCGGCGGCGGCGGATCGCCGGTGATGTCCTCGCCGAGAATCTGAATCGCGACGCCGTTCTCCCGGGCGTTGAGGTCGATCGAGACGAGCGCGTTGCGATCGGTTTCGGTGGCGATGACGGCGCTTGCTCCCGCCTTGGCCGCCGCGATGCCGACCAGCCCCGAACCGGCACCGAGATCGAGCACCCGGCGCCCGCGCACCGTTGCCGGCCGATCGAGGAAATAGCGTGCCAGCACCAGCCCGCCTGCCCAGGGGTAGGCCCAATAAGGCGGCGGCGATCCGGCTCCGGCCTCGCCCGGCCTGGCAAGCAGCGAAAGCCGGCTGCCGGGATGCGCCACGTAAAGGCGAATCTCGGGCACGGCGGAGAGCGGGGCGACATGCATGCGCGCCCGGATGAAAGCTTCCGCGTCGAAACGGGATTTGGCTGGCGCCACGCCGGGCTCCCCCTCCACCAGCGTCACAATAGCGTCATCCCCGGAAATCCCAAGGGCGATTTGGCTTCCCCGGCGCGCCAAAAAGGCTCGGCGGACCCGCGCGCGCCAGCCGCATTTCCGCTATGCTGCGCTGCGACACGTCTGCGCCTTGCGCCTGTCACAGGGCTAGTTTAGAGCAGCAACAGTGTGGTGGCGTTTTCGTGGCGCCGCGGCAGACATGAAACCGGGCTTGCCTTTGATGCAAAACCTCCTCGCCGATTACCTGCCCCTCGTTCTTTTCATTGCCCTTGCGATCGTGATCGGTTTGGCGTTGCTGGTGGCGCCGTTTCTGGTCGCTTATCGGAACCCCGATCCGGAAAAGCTCTCGGCTTACGAATGCGGCTTCGACGCTTTCGACGATGCGCGCATGAAATTCGATGTCCGCTTTTACCTCGTGGCTATTTTGTTCATCATCTTCGATCTGGAGGTCGCCTTCCTGTTTCCCTGGGCCGTGGCCTTCAAGGAAGTGGGCTGGCTTGGCATGTGGTCGATGATGGTGTTTCTCGGTGTGCTGACGATCGGTTTCGTCTACGAATGGAAGAAGGGGGCGCTGGAATGGGATTGACCGCTACCGATCGCGGCGCCGCGATCGCCGCGCCCGCGCCGCGCGGCCTGCTCGGGCCTGACGGCAAGCCGGTCGGCTCGACCGATCCGTTCTTCGTCGAGATCAACAACCAGCTCGCCGACAAGGGCTTTCTCGTCACCGCGACGGACGATCTGATCACCTGGGCGCGCACCGGCTCGCTGATGTGGATGACCTTCGGCCTCGCCTGCTGCGCGGTCGAGATGATGCAGGTCTCGATGCCGCGCTACGATGTCGAGCGTTTCGGCTTCGCGCCGCGCGCCAGCCCGCGCCAGTCGGACGTGATGATCGTCGCCGGCACCTTGACCAACAAGATGGCCCCGGCGCTGCGTAAGGTCTATGATCAGATGCCGGAGCCGCGCTACGTCATCTCGATGGGCTCCTGCGCCAATGGCGGCGGCTATTATCATTACAGCTACGCGGTGGTGCGCGGCTGCGACCGTGTCGTGCCGGTCGACATCTATGTGCCGGGCTGCCCGCCCACGGCGGAAGCCTTGCTTTACGGCGTGCTGCTGCTGCAGAAGAAGATCCGCCGCACCGGCACGATCGAGCGCTGAGGGTGAAGCGATGAGCGATGATCTTCAGACCCTCGGCGCGCATATCGCCGCCGCTCTGCCCGGCCGCGTCACCGGCGTCACGGTGGCTTTCAACGAATTGACGGTGCATGCCGAGGCGGCCGACATCGTCGAGGTCGTGCAGTTCCTGCGCGACGACGACAAGTGCCTGTGCTGGAACATCACCGATGTCTGCGGCGCGGACTATCCGTCCCGCGAGAAGCGCTTCGACGTGGTCTACCACCTGCTCAGCCCGCGCCATGTCCGGCGCATCCGCGTGAAGGTGGAGACCGACGAGGTGACGGCGGTGCCCTCGATCACCAGCATCTTTCCCGGCGCGGACTGGTTCGAGCGGGAGGCTTATGACCTGTACGGCATCCTGTTCGACGGGCATCCGGATCTGCGCCGCCTGCTGACGGATTACGGTTTTGAGGGCCACCCGCTGCGCAAGGACTTCCCGCTGACCGGCTTCGTCGAGGTGCGCTACGACGATCAGGAGAAGCGTGTCGTCTATGAGCCGGTGCGCCTGGCTCAGGAATTCCGCAACTTCGATTTCCTTTCGCCTTGGGAAGGCACGGATTACGTGCTGCCGGGCGACGAGAAGGCGAAGGTTTGAAGAGCGAATAGAGAGTGGCGAATAGCGAGTAGCAGGGTGGCGGGAACCAAATTCGAGTCCTATCGCGATCTGCGGGTTTGGCAAGAAGCGATGGACTTGGCCGAGGCCTGCTACCGGCTGACAAGAGAATTTCCGAAGGACGAAATGTACGGAATGACGGCTCAAATCCGGCGCGCGGCTTCATCGATCGCCGCCAATATTGCTGAGGGCCACGGCCGCCAGCAGACAGGGGCGTTCGTTCAGTTTCTCCGCATTGCTCAGGGTTCTCTCAAGGAATTGGAGACGCATCTGATTCTGGCAGTCCGCGTCGGATTGGCCACGAACATGGATGTTCTGCTCGGCCAGTGCGACGAGCTTGGCCGCATGCTGCGCGCGCTCATTCGTTCGCTGCAGAACCGGACGGAGGCGAAGCCGGCATGACGACAATCTGCTACTCTCTATTCGCTACTCGCTACTCGCCTTTTGGAGTTGCGCATGACTGACCAACCGAACCTGCGCAATTTCCAGATCAATTTCGGGCCGCAGCATCCGGCAGCGCATGGCGTTTTACGCCTGGTGCTGGAGCTCGACGGCGAGATCGTCGCGCGCGTCGATCCGCATATCGGCCTGCTGCATCGCGGCACGGAAAAGCTGATCGAGGCCAAGACCTACCTCCAGGCGGTGCCGTATTTCGATCGGCTCGACTATGTCGCGCCGATGAACCAGGAACACGCCTATTGCCTGGCGATGGAGAAGCTGCTGGGCATCACGGTGCCGATCCGCGGCCAGCTCATCCGCGTGCACTACAGCGAGATCGGACGCATCCTGTCGCATCTGCTCAACGTCACCACGCAGGCGATGGACGTGGGCGCGTTGACCCCGCCTTTGTCGGGTTTCGAGCAGCGTGAAAAGCTGATGGTGTTCTACGAGCGTGCGTCGGGCGCGCGCATGCACGCCAATTATTTCCGGCCCGGCGGCGTCCATCAGGACCTTCCCGAGAAGCTCGTCGCCGACATCTGCGCTTGGTGCGACCCGTTCCTGGCGCTGTGCGACGATCTGGAGGCGCTGTTCATTGAGAATCGCATCTTCAGGCAGCGCAACGTCGATATTGCCATCGTGACGGCTGAGGAGTGCTGGCAGTGGGGCTTTTCGGGCCCGGTGCTGCGCGGGTCGGGCGTCGCTTGGGATCTGCGCCGCGCGCAACCCTACG
>NZ_DASWPE010000132.1:0-9528 GCF_036404135.1 Rhodopseudomonas sp.
AAAGTGATCAATGAAATCAGACGTTAAACGCGTCATTGCGAGGAGCTCTTGCGACGAAGCAATCCAGGGCCACGCATGAAGCCCCTGGATTGCTTCGCTTCTCAGTCGGCGCTGCGCGCCGCCCTCGGCTCGCAATGACGAAAAGACCCCTGATTTTGCTCTGTGCTTTTTCGGCCAGACTCTGAGGTGCGAGCCGTCTTCGGCGAGCCTCGAAGGATGCGGCTCCGAATGGCGGTAGCCACGCGTGCGCGCGGCCCATCCTTCGAGGCCCTCGCGATGCTCGGGCACCTCAGGATGACGGCGGCGCGCGGAGAGAGTTGCGGAGTTTTCGACGCCGCCGCCGCGCGTCGGCCGGCTATTCCTCCGGCTCGGTGGTGAACAGCAGCGGATAGCCCTTGGCGCGGCCGGCGTCGGTCGCGCGCGTTGCTTTGGTCTCGGCGACGTCCTTGGTGAACACCGCGACCACGCAGACACCGCGCTGATGCGCGGTGATCATCACCTTGTGCGCCTGGTCCTCGGTCATGCGGAATTCCGCCTGCAGCACCCGCACCACGAATTCGCGCGGCGTGTAGTCGTCATTGACCAGGATCACCTTGTGCAGCTTCGGCCGCTCGGTGTTCGGCTTGATCTTGGTCCGCGGTGCAAGCTCGACGGGACTCATGCACTGGCTCATCGTGGATCGCGCGCCGCCGGCGGGCGCCTCGACCGAGTTTACCGCGTTCCGCGGCGTCGCGAAACCGGGGGCGCGGCGCGTATCGCGCGCCGCCTTCGCGCGCGGCGTTGCGGCATTGTGCCTGCGCTAACCGGATTGTGAACGGGAACCTGGGTTTGCCGGCTTTCGCATTTCCGTTGCCGTGTCACCATTGTTGTTGGCGCGCGATCATCGCGCCGCCGACGAACAAGAGGGCCGCGGATGCGCTTCGGTGTCTCGATCGCGACGGCGCTGATCGGTGCGGCGTTGTTGTCCGGCGATGTCGCGGGCGTCGCCGCGCCGGCCGGTCCCGCCGCCGGCGAGAAGCCGGTCGACGTCGAGCTGGTGCTGGCGCTCGACGTGTCCTACTCGATGGACCTCGACGAATTGGCGCTGCAGCGCGAAGGCTACGCCCAGGCGATCGTCTCCAAGGAATTCCTGCAGGCGCTGAAATCCGGCCCGACCGGCAAGGTGGCGCTGGCGATGTTCGAATGGGCCGCCTCCAGCGACCAGAAGCTGATCATTCCCTGGGTGGTGATCGACGGCCCGGAATCCGCCGACGCGGTCGCCGCCGAAATCCTCAAATCGCCGATCCGCCGCGCCTCGCGCACCTCGATTTCCGGCGCGATCAATTTCGCGATTCCGCTGCTCGAGGAAAATCCCTATCACGGGCTGCGCCGGGTGATCGACATTTCCGGCGACGGCCCCAACAACAACGGCATGCCGGTGACGCTGGCGCGCGACGCCGCCTTGGAGAAGGGCATCATCATCAACGGCCTGCCGATCATGGTGAAGGAGCCGTCCTATTCGACGATGGATATCGACAATCTGGATTACTACTACGAGGATTGCGTGATCGGCGGGCCGGGCTCGTTCGTGATCAGCATCAAGGACCGCGAGAAATTCAAGGAGGCGATCCACACCAAGCTGGTGATGGAGGTCGCCGGGCGCCTGCCGCAGCGCCGCGTGGTGCCGGTCGCCGATGAAGCGCCGGCGGAGCGGGTGTCGTGCCTGGTCGGCGAGCGGATCTGGCAGGACCGCTGGGGACGGTGAGCGGACTTAACTACACATCGGCGCACGCCGCAGGCACCGCGCCGTCATCCTGAGGAACTCGGCGAAGCCCGTCAGGGCGAAGCCGGGCGTCTCGGTCGTCATCCTGAGGAGCCAGGCGAAGCGCGTAGCGCGAAGTCGGGCGTCTCGAAGGATGCGGCTCCGAGGCGTGCCGGCTCCGAGCACCTGGTAGCTCCGCGTTGCGCAGCCCATCCTTCGAGGCCCTCGCGTTGCTCGGGCGCCTCAGGATGACGGAGTTATTGGAGTTACTGCAGCAAGAACAAGGCGCGACGTCGTGAATGAGTCAACGCGCGTCTGCCCGGACGACAGTGCAGCGCTGCCACTGAGCAAGCACCCCGCCGTCATCCTGAGAAGCCCGGCGAAGCCCGCCAGGGCGAAGCCGGGCGTCTCGGTCGTCATCCTGAGGAGCCAGGCTGAGCTCGAAGAGCGAAGCCGGGCGTCTCGAAGGATGCGGCTCCGAGGCGTGCCGGCTCCGAGCACCTGGTAGCTCCGCGCGTGCGCGGCGCATCCTTCGAGGCCCTCGCGTTGCTCGGGCACCTCAGGATGCCGCCGCTGCCTGAGGCAAGGCGAGTGCTGATGACGCGAGGCAACGCAGCGACGCCCGCTTACTTCTTCGAAAACTTCGCCACCAGTTCGACATGCGGGGTGTGGCGGAACTGATCGACCGGCGCCACCGTGCCGATGGTGTAGCCGCCGTCGATCAGGATGCGGGCGTCGCGGGCAAAGGTGGTGGCGTTGCACGACACCGCGACCACGGTCGGCACCTTGCCCGCGGCGAGCTTTTCCGCCTGCGCCTGCGCGCCCTGCCGCGGCGGATCGAACACCACGGCGTCGACGTCGCGCAATTCCTGCGTCACCAGCGGCCGGCGGAACAGGTCGCGCACCTCCGCCACCAATGGCTTCAGCCCCGGCGTCTTGGCGGCGGCCTGCAACGCCGCGATCGCCGGCGCCTCGCTGTCATAGGCCATCACCTTGGCCTTGGCGGCGAGCCGCAGCGCGAACGGCCCGACGCCGCAGAACAGGTCGAGAATGTTTTTGGCCTTGCCGCAGCGCTCGATCGCAAGCTCCGCCAACGTCGCCTCGCCGGCCGCGGTGGCCTGCAGGAAGGCGCCGGGCGGCAGCACCAGATGCGCGGCCCCGATGCTGATCACCGGCGGCGCGCGCATCAACACCAATTCGCCGTGCCGGGTCAGCCGCGCCAATTTGTGCTCTTCGGCGAGCTGCGACAATCTCGCGATCATCCGGCTCGGCAGCGGCCCAGAACCGCGGATGTCGACGTCGAGCCCGTTGTCGGCGGCGGTGACCTGGATGTCGAGCGGCTTGCCGGTCTCGATCAGCGCCTCGGCCAGCGCCCAGGCCGCCTCCAGCGCACCGTCGAGCCCCGGATCGAGGATCGGGCAGCCATCGATCGGTACGATGTCGTGGCTGCCCGCCGCGGTGAAGCCGACCTTCAGCACCTCATGGGTGCCCTTGCGGGCGTGCAGCGTGATGCGGCGCCGCCCGGCGCCGTGGGCGTCGATCAACGGCGCCACCTCGCAATCGATCCTGGCTTGCGCCAGCGCCGCGATCACCAATTGCCGCTTCCAGGCCTGATAAGGCTCAGACTGCCAATGCTGGATGGCGCAGCCGCCGCACACCCCGAAATGCTTGCAGAACGGCGCGATCCGCTCGGCGCTCGGCCGATCGACGCGCAGCAGCACGCGGCGATCCGGATGGCCGGCAACGGCATCGACCGCGACGGTCTCGCCGCCAAGCGCATAGGGCACGAACACCGCTTCGCCGCCGCGCGAGGCGACGCCGTCGCCGCGATGCCCGACATGGTCGATGATCAGCGTTTCCGTCATGGCTTGCGATAGCCCGCAGCCGGCAGCGCGTAAAGCTGCAATCAGGCCGCCGGGGAAGGCCGCGGCTGCAGCGTCAGCCGGTGGAAGCGCCACACCAGCAGCGCGGCGTAGATCGCGAGCCCGATCGACAGTCCGGTCCAGACCCCGGCGGGGCCGAAGCCGGCGTTGAAGCCGAGCAGGTAGCTGCAGGGAAATCCGATCGCCCAGAAGCCGAACGCGGCGAACAAAAGCGGGACCCTGGTGTCGTTATAGCCGCGCAGCGCGCCGTTCGCGACCACCTGCAGGCCGTCGGCGACGAAGAAGCTGATTCCCACCACCAGCAGCGCCGCGGTGATCCGCGCGGTTTCGGCGGCTGCAATGCTGTCGCCGAGAAACAGTTGCGGGATCTGCGTTCGGATCAGCGCCACCAGCAGCGTCATCGTCGCCATGAAGATCAGGCCGATCCCGATCGCGACGAAGCCGGCGCGGCGGGCGCCGGCCGGGTCGTTGCGGCCGACGGCGTGGCCGACCCGCACCGTGGCGGCGAGCGAGATGCCGAGCGGCACCATGAACAGGATGGCGGCGATCTGCAGCGCGATCTGATGTGCGGCGAGCGCGCTGGTGCCGATCCGACCCATCAAAAGCGCGGCGGCGCCGAACACGCCGTATTCCAGCGCCGAGGCGCCGGAGATCGGCAGACCGAGCGCCAACAGCCGCCGCAGCAGCGGCCAATGCGGCCGAAAGAACTGCGCCAGCACCCGATATTTGCGGAACGGCTGGCAGGCGTAGCACACCACGAGCGCGACGCCGCACATCGCCACCGAGACCAGCGTGGTGGCGAGGCCGGCGCCGAAAATCTCCAGCCGCGGCAGCCCCAGCGCGCCGTGGATCAGCGCGTAGGCCAGCGCGGCATTGACCGGCACCGCGGCCAGCATGATCCACAGTGCCGGCGCCGGGCGATTCACCGCGCCCATGAAGCCGCGCAGCGCGATGAAGATCCAGCTCGGCACCAGCGACCACGCCAGCCCGTCGAGATAGCGGCCGGCGAGCTGCGCGATGAGCGGCTGCTGGCCGAGCGCCAGCAACAGCTGTTCGCCATAGAGCTGGCCGAGCGTCAGCGGCACCCCGGCGAGCACCGCCGCCCAGATGCCGACCCGCAGCGAGGCGCGGATCTGGCGCGGCGCGCGGGCGCCGAAGCCCTGCGCCGCCAGCGGCGCCACCGCCGACACCAGGCCAATGCCGAGCATGAAGGCGATGAACAGCACGGTATGGGCGAGCGCCGCGGCGGCCACCGCGGCATCGCCGAGCCGGCCGATCAGCGCCAGGTCGGTGGTCATCATCGCGATCTGGCCGAGCTGGGTCAGCGCCATCGGCGCGGCAAGCCACAGCGTCTCGCCGATCTCGCGGCGCCACGCAGACGAGCGCGCCGGCGCGGGGGCGCCGGCGGCGAGGGTGAAGTCGGGGGATGTCATGCCGCGCACCCTATCCAAAGTTGCGGCCGAACAAAGGCCGAACATCGCGACGGTTGGTCGCGCTTGGAGCCTTGCGGTTGGGCTGATGCCCTTCGTGTTCTTGACCGTCATTCCGGGGCGCGAGTTCGTCAAAACGAGCGAACCCGGAATCTCGCAACATGGCGGGCTGTTCACCTGTCGCAAGATTCCGGGTTCGCTTGCAGCTAAAGCTGCTCGCGTCCCGGAATGACAGCTCAGCCCCGCCGCGCCCCGAGGAAGAACTCGATATTGCCGTCGCCGCCGGCGATCGACGAGGGAAAGATCTCGATGTCGCGGCAGCCGTGCTGCGCGGCGAAGGCGGCGATGTCGTCGCACACCGCGCGGTGCAGCGCCTCGTCCTTGACGATGCCGCGCTTGTTGTGGCCGCCCTTCAGCTCGAATTGCGGCTTGATCAGCGCCAACAGGCTCATCGGCGCCGCGGCGAGCGATAGCGCCGCCGGCAGCACCGCCTTCAGCGAGATGAAGCTGGCGTCGATCACCACCACGTCGGGCCGCGCCGGCAATCTTGTGCCTTCGAGGCTGCGGATGTCGGTGCCTTCCATCGACACGATGTTCGGATGGCCGTGTAGCGAGGGGTGCAACTGGCCATGGCCGACGTCGACCGCAAACACCAGGCTGGCGCCGTTTTGCAACAGCACCTCGGTGAAGCCGCCGGTGGAGGCGCCGACGTCGAGGCAGACATGGCCCTCGATGGCGAGCGGGTAGCGCTCCAATGCGCCGGCGAGCTTGACGCCGCCGCGCGACACGTAAGGATGCGCCGGCTGCGCTTCCAGCGCGGCATCCAGCGCGATCTGTTCGGAAACTTTGCTCACCGGCTTGCCGTTGGCCGACACCAGCCCGGCTTCGATCGCCGCCTGGGCGCGGGCGCGGCTCTCGAACAGCCCGCGTTCGACCAGCAGCACATCGGCGCGTTTTTTGCGCGGCGGCGCCCCGCCGCCCCCTGGAGAAGGCGTGCTCATCGGAGCAATTTGGCCGGCGGCAGCCGCGCCGCCGCCAGCTTGACGCAGGCCTCGAAGGCCGCAAGGTCGTGCCACGGATCATCGGGCGAGGACTGCGGCGTGATCAGCGCGCAGCCGTGCAGGTCCAGCGCATGCGCGATCATCAGATTGTCGGCGAGGCCGAAATCCTCCACCACATGGCCGTGGGCGTCGTGCAGCACGCCATCGCGTGCCGTCACTTCGCCGCGCGCGGCGACGCGCTGGGTGTAGGGCAATGGATCGTTGCAATAGCCGAGGCAGAGCTTGCCGCACCCGGCCATGAAGCCGAGCTCATAGACCGTGCCGGCGTCGGCGCTGGGGCCGCGAAACGGCGTCAGATTGGCGATGATCGCTTGGGCCTTGCTCATCATCGCCTCGTTGCTGCGGAAGATCGCGCGCGACAGCCCCGGCGCCGCGGCGTCGAATTCAGCGTCGAGCGGGTAGAGGCCGATAAGGCCGTGGCGGGCGCAGATCGCCTGCTTGCGCCGGCCGATCTCGACGGCGTCCGGCAGGAATACGTCGGGACCGGCAAGGTAGATCAACATCAGGGAATTATCCGGGCGAGCTGCGTCGCCCGCGATCCTAGCACGTCCCGAGCTGCAGCCTTCACAACACCCGCGCCGTCATGCTGAGGTGCCCGAGCGCAGCGAGGGCCTCGAAGCATGCGCCGCGGCCACTCGGAGCCGCATCCTTCGAGGCTCGCCGAAGCCGGCGAGCGCCTCAGGATGACGGCGCAGCGGCTGCGGGTTGCTGCGTGGGCGCGCCCCGAACCCGGCTTACGCCAGCTTGACGGTCTCGGTCTTGGCGTCCTTGCCGAGCGCTTCGAACACCTTGTTGACGATGCCCTTGGCGTCGAGCCCGGCGCGGGCATACATCGCGGTGGGGGTGTCGTGGTCCATGAACTCGTCGGGCAGCACCAAAGCGCGCATCCGCACCTCGCCGTCGAGCATGCCGTGCTCGGCCAGCGTCTGCATCACATGGCTGCCGAAGCCGCCGATCGAGCCTTCCTCGATGGTCAAGAGCACCTCGTGGTCGCGGGCGAGCTTCAGCACCAGCTCGACGTCGAGCGGCTTCATGAAGCGGGCGTCGGCGATGGTGGTGGACAGCCCGAGCGTGGCGAGTTCGTCGGCGGCCTTTTCGCATTCGGCCAGACGCGTGCCGAACGACAATAGCGCCACCTTGTTGCCCTGGCGCAGCACCCGGCCCTTGCCGATTTCCAGCGGAATGCCGACTTCCGGCATCTCGACGCCGCGGCCTTCGCCGCGCGGATAGCGCACCGCGCTGGGGCGGTCGTTGATGGCGACCTGGGTCGCCACCATGTGCACCAGTTCGGCCTCGTCGGAGGCCGCCATGATCACGAAATTCGGCAGGCAGCCGAGATAGGCGTTGTCGAACGAGCCGGCATGGGTGGCGCCGTCGGCGCCGACGAGGCCAGCGCGGTCGATGGCGAAGCGCACCGGCAGGCTCTGGATCGCGACGTCGTGCACCACCTGGTCGTAGCCGCGCTGCAGGAAGGTCGAGTAGATCGCGCAGAACGGCTTGTAGCCTTCGGCGGCGAGCCCGGCGGCGAAGGTCACCGCGTGCTGCTCGGCGATGCCGACGTCGAAGGTGCGGTCCGGGAACGACTTTTCGAAGATGTCGATGCCGGTGCCGGACGGCATCGCCGCGGTGATGCCGACGATCTTGTCGTCCTTCTCGGCTTCCTTGACCAGGCTCTGGCCGAACACGTTCTGGTAGGACGGCGCGTTGGATTTCGCCTTGGCCTGGGCGCCGGTGGCGATGTCGAACTTCACCACCGCGTGATATTTGTCGGAGGCCGCCTCGGCGGGGGCGTAGCCCTTGCCCTTCTGCGTCACGACATGGATCAGGAACGGGCCGGTCTCGGCGTCGCGGACGTTCTGCAGGATCGGCAGCAGGTGGTCGAGGTTGTGGCCGTCGACCGGGCCGACATAATAGAACCCGAGTTCCTCGAACAGCGTGCCGCCGCCCATCATGAAGCCGCGGGAATATTCCTCGGCGCGCGCGGCGCGGTCGGCGATCAGCTTCGGCAGGTGCTTGCCGATCTGCTTGCCGGCCTCGCGCAGCGTCCGGTAGGTCTTGCCGGAATACAGCCGCGACAGATAGGCCGACATCGCGCCCACCGGCGGCGCGATCGACATGTTGTTGTCGTTGAGGATGACGATCAGCCGGGAATTCATCGCCCCGGCGTTGTTCATCGCCTCATAGGCCATGCCGGCGGAAATCGAGCCGTCTCCGATCACCGCGATGACGTTGTTCTTGCCGCCGGCGAGGTCTCGCGCCACCGCCATGCCGAGCCCGGCGGAGATCGAGGTCGAGGAGTGTGCGGCGCCGAACGGATCGTAGTCGCTCTCGGTGCGCTTGGTGAAGCCGGACAGCCCGCCCGGGGTGCGCAGGGTGCGGATGCGGTCGCGCCGCCCGGTCAGGATCTTGTGCGGATAGGCCTGATGCCCGACGTCCCAGATCAGCCGGTCGCGCGGGGTATCGAACACGTAATGGATCGCGGTGGTCAGTTCGACCACGCCGAGGCCGGCGCCGAAATGCCCGCCGGTCACCGAGACCGCCTCGATGGTTTCCTGGCGCAATTCGTCGGCCACTTGTCGCACCTGGTCGACGCGCAGCTTGCGCAGGTCGGCGGGGGTGCGAATGGTGTCGAGCAGCGGCGTTTTACTGAATTCGGACACGGCGATATTCCAGTCTCAATAAGGGGGATGTGACGCCCCGGTGACGAATGGTCGGGAAGGGTGCTGCAACAGCGGCGCTGTCACGGCGTCTGCTCGGCAAGAGCCACCCAAACCGGCCCCTTAACGAAAGAGAACCCCGATCGAAGCCTACAACGGTTGACCCGCCGCGGCTGTGATCATCACATTGGCGGCGGCATTCTTTCACACGGCGATCATAATTGCTGCCGCCTTTTTGGTCGGGGCGGCCAGCGCATAAGCCCATACCTTTACACAATGCGCCTCCCAAAGCCAACCGCCCGGGCATTGCTCCTTGGTCGGGGCGACGAAAGTTTTGCGGTTTTTGCCAGCAGTAACAGGGAACCGTGGGATTTTAGTCACATATTCGGCGCGGGTTAGGATGGAGCTGGGTCCCTCGTGCCACACCCGGGCGAGAGCCGGCCGGCTTGCCGCCGCGGCAAGGTGGGCCGCCGCTCTGTGGCGACATTGCGGCGGCGTCCACGCAATGAGTGCGGCGCAGCATTCTGGGGGCCGTCATCCTGAGGAGCCCGGCGTAGCGCAGCGAAGCCGGGCGTCTCGAAGGATGGCGACGAGCGGGTGGGGGGCCGCGGGGCTGCGGCCGCATCCTTCGAGGCCCTCGCGAAGACGCTTGGGCGCCTCAGCGACTGTCTTGGTTGTCAAGCGTTTTGCCATGGCTGATTGTCCCGCAGGATTGCGTTGAGGGTGGTGAGGAGCTTTCGGGCGACGGCGATCAGG
>NZ_DASWPE010000133.1:0-10744 GCF_036404135.1 Rhodopseudomonas sp.
TATTCGGGTTGTAGTGCATTTCGATTCCCGGGTGCACGCAGCGTTTAAGCCATCTCACTTATCGGAGGGCACCATGGCCAAGAAAGCTAAGAAGGCAGCGAAGAAGGCGACCAAGAGCGCGGTGAAGAAAACCGCCAAGAAGACCAAGAAGGTCGCCAAGAAGAAGTAACCTCGTCACGGAAATGGCCGGCGGTTCTGACGCCGGCGACGTCACACGAGCCGGCGGACCAGTTCGCTTCACCTACGAAATTTCAAGAGAGCGAACTTCAGCCTCGGCTCTGGTCGACGAAAGAGGGTGTCGGCGAGACATCAGGTCAAACGGCCGGATCGCGATGCTTGACCAGGGTCTCCTGGTCCAATCCGGTTCGGCAGAAGAACAGTTTTCTTCATGCGGTGCGGATCTTCGGTCCGCGGTTTCACCGGCGGGTTACCGCGGTAGTGAAATTTGGTCCTGACTGTTCGCCGACGCCCTCGTATCTGCCGCCGCGGCTCGCCGCCCGGCGCGCCCCTCGACAGCTCCATTTCATCCGATGATCTTTTGGCTGCGCAGCGGTGGCAGTGCTGCGCTGGCGTTGCGGCGCCGGCGAGCGGCGCGGCATTCCGCATCATCGTCGCGATGGTTATCGATCTGCCAACGGCAAAGCCGAAGCAGACCTGGCCGCGCGGCGCCAAGCGCTGCGCCGCAATGGTTTTTTGAATCGCAGCGAATTCGAAACCATGCCGCGTTCAGATTCGATTCATCGCGATACTTAAACTGCTCTTCAAATGTGATCGGCATGCTGCTCCCAACACGCCGGGATACGGCGGTGGGATGGGGTGAACGATTGGACAGGACGCCGCCCAAGCTCGGGCCGGCGCAGATGGAGAGACAGATGTTTCAGGGCAATTTCGGTCTGGATCACGCAACGCCCGTGGCAGCCGAGGGCAATCCCGAGGTGCTGTTCGAACTCGGCCTGCTGTATGCCTGCGGCCGCTCGGTCGGCCTCGACCTCGTCGCCGCGCATAAATGGTTCAACCTCGCCGCGCTGAAGGGCCGGGTCGATGCCATCGCGCTGCGTCGCGAGGTCGCCGAACTGATGACCGAGAGCGAAATCGCGCAGGCGCAGCGCGAGGCCCGGGCCTGGATGGCGGCGCACTGAGCCGCAGCTATCCTCGCCGGGCGAGCGGCGATCGGTCGCGGCCCGCAGCGCCCGAGTGATGCGCGCCGGCAACGGCTATTTTCAATCTTTGCGTTGTCACAGCCGTTAACAATTCGTCACGTTACTGAAACCTTAACGGTCTACGTCCCGCACAGGCTGAGGCTTTGTGTGATCGAAAGGGGCGAAGATGCGTTGCGGACGGACTCATCATTTCAAATTGCGACTGTTGCGGTCGACGGCGTTGGTTGCCGTGCTGGGCTTTGCGGGCGCCGCGCAGGCGCAGACCGCCAATGTGTCGGGGGCGAACGTCAACGTCCTCAATCTTCTGGCGCCGTTCCTGGGGCTGAATTTCACCGCCGCCGGCCAGGCCACGCTGCAGGCCAATCTGCAGCAGACCATCAAGGTCAACACCAGCACCACGCTGGCGCAACAGCAACTGGCGATCAGCGACAAGAACCTGCTCGGTAGCGCCAGCAACAATCTGTCCTCGGTCGGGCTCGGCACCTATGGCGTCGCCGCGAACCTCGCCGGTGGCCTGCCGGCGCAAACCCCGGTCAACGGCATCACGCCGCAGCAGGCGGTGGGCGGCTTCGGCGCCGTGCTCGGCTCGATCTACCAGACCGGCGTCGCCAACGGCACCAGCGGGCCGCTGGCCAATACGGTCAGGCTGTTGACCGGCGCCTACAACTTCACGAGCAGCGATCTCGGCGTCGCAAAGAACTATTTCGCCAATGGTGCTGCGACCAATCCGAGCAGCACGCCGGCCGGTTACGTCGCGATTCCTGCGGTTGCCCCGGCGGGCTACACGTTGCCGACCTTCAACGGTCTGCCCAACACCACCAACAGCGTCTATGATCTGGCCTATGGCGTGACCAACACCCAGGCCGGGCAGGACGTCTACGGCAGTTCGCGGCCGGTGCAGGTCGCCCGGAGCCAGTTCAACGTGTTCGATCCGACCGCGCTGAGCGGCCTCGAGACCAACCCGTCGTTCCCGAGCGGGCACACCACCTACGCCTTCACCGATTCGATGCTGCTCGGCATTCTGGTGCCGGAATTATATCAGAGCATGCTGCTGCGCGCCTCCGAATACGGCAACAGCCGGATCGCGCTCGGCGTGCACTATCCGCTCGACATCATCGCCAGCCGCTCCTTCGTCAGCTACGAGCTGGCACAGGCCCTGAGCAATCCGAACTACGTCAACAACACCACCGTCACCGGAACCGCAATCGATCTGCCGACGCTGGTGACGCAGGCGAAGACCGAGCTCAATGGCTACCTCTCGACCCAGTGCGGCGCCACCGTTGCCAGCTGCGCCAGCAGCACCGCCAACACCGCGAATGATCCTTACGTCGCCTCGGCGGCCAACCAGACGCTGTATCAGTCCCGGCTGACCTACGGCCTGCCGACGCTGAGCTACGCCGAGGCGCCGCGCGAAGCCGCCCCGAGCGGCGGGCCCGACGCCTCGATCCTGCTGGCGACGGTCTATGGCGGCAGCACCGCGGCGGCCCAGGCGCTGGCGCCGAGCGGCGGCATTTACGGCAACCTGCAGACCAGCACCATCAATCAGATCATCGTCAATACCGAGGGTACCGCGCTGGCGGCGTTCTACGGCACCGCGCTGAGCTACTGGTCGCGGCTCGATCTGTATTCGGCGATCGGCTATTTCCAGAACGTCACCGGCACCATCACGCTGGCGCCGAGCGACGTGGTGAGCAGCAATGTCACCGTCGGCAACACCGGCGTGCTGGCCGGCACCGGCACCGTGGCGAGCACCATTGTGACCAGCGGCGGCGCCCTGCAGCCCGGCAACGGCACCGCCGGCAGTTCGCTGAAGATCAATGGCAGCCTGGCGCTGCAGTCCGGCGCGCTTTACGTGGTCCAGGTCAGCAGTGCCGGTGCGCCGTTGACCAGCGTCAGCGGCACCGCGGCCCTGGCCGGCGGCGTCCAGGTCGCATCGCCGACCAGCAGCTACAAGTTCAATACTCCGACCACCATCCTGAACTCGGCCGGATTGGGCGGCTCGCGGTTCGCGACGCTGACCACGCCGACCGGCATCAGCGGCGCGCTCAGCTATTCCGCCAACGCCGTCTCGCTGAACCTCAGCTCGAGCCTCGGCCAGATCGCCGGCGCCAACGCCAACCAGCGCGCGGTCGGCGCCGCACTCGACTCCGCCTTCAATGCTGCCGGCAGCAGCGGCGCGCTTGGCGGCATCTTCGCCGGCAATGTCGGGCAAAATCTGGCGCAGGCTGCCGGGCAGGCGGCGACCGGGACGCAGCAGACCACCTTCAACGCGATGACGCAGTTCACCGGCCTGCTGCTCGATCCGACCATCGCCGGCCGCGGCGCTGCCGGCGGAGCGGCGCCGGGCGCGCTGTCCTTCGCCGACGAGGACGGCGGCGCCAATGCCTATGCCGCCACCGGCCGCAAGCGCTCGGGGACCGAGCGTGAGGCTTACGGCCTGATCACCAAGGCGGTGCCGCGCAGCACGGTGTACGATCCGCGCTGGAGCGTCTGGGCGGCGGGGTTCGGCGGCTCGCAGAGCACCGACGGCAACGTGGCGCTGGGGTCCGAAACCACCACCAGCCGGATCTACGGCGTCGCTGTGGGCGCCGATTATTACTTCTCGCCGGAGACCGTCGCCGGCTTCGCGCTGGCCGGCGGCGCGACCAATTACAGCCTGGGCAACGGCCTCGGCAGCGGCAAATCCGACCTGTTCCAGGCCGGCGCCTTCGTCCGCCACAGCGTCGGACCGACCTATCTGTCGGCGGCGCTGGCCTATGGCTGGCAGGACATCACCACCGATCGCACCGTCACCATCGCCGGAACCAGTCAGTTGCGGGCGCAGTTCAACGCCAACGCGCTGACCGGCCGGGTCGAGGGCGGCTACCGCTTGGTCGCGCCAGTCGCCGAGATCGGCATCACGCCCTATGCCGCGGGGCAGTTCACCACCTTCGATCTGCCGGCCTATGGCGAAACCGCGCTGGCTGGCGCCAGCGCCTTCGCCCTGAATTACGCGTCGAAGGATGTCACCGACACCCGCAGCGAACTCGGTCTGCGCGGCGACAAGTCCTACGCCTTGAACGAGGCGATCCTGACGCTGCGGGGTCGTGCGGCCTGGGCCCACGACTTCAACAACGATCGCTCGATCGGCGCGACCTTCCAATCGCTGCCGTTGGCGAGCTTCGTCGTCAACGGCGCGGCGCAGGCCCACGATCTGGCGCTGACCACCGCGTCCGCCGAATTGCAATGGCGCGGCGGCATTTCGGTGGCGGCGACCTTCGAAGGCGAGTTCTCCGACGTCTCGCAGTCCTACGCCGGCAAGGGCGTCGTGCGCTACTCCTGGTAACCGCGCGGCGATCCGTTCGACGGCTCATCTCGCCGGCAACAGCCGTAGATCGACCGACCCCACCGCACACAGCGGTGGGGTTTTTCGTCGCAGCGCACAACAAGCGGTACTTGCGTATCGGGATTAGTCATAAGTCGCGCAGACCGCAAAGCCGCGCCGATTGTAGTGTTCGCGCAGCTCCGAAACAGGAGCCTGCAAGGAGGAATCTGCCATGACAAGGAAGACACTGTTCTGCCTCGCCGCCATGGTTGGCGCGCTCACCGTCTCGGCCGCCTCGGCCGGCGAATTCGGCACCGCCGACGAAGCCAAGGCGATGCTCAACAAGGCCGCCGCCGCGGTGAAGGCCGACAAGGCCACCGCGCTCGCGCAATTCACCAAGGGCGAAGGCGGCTTCAAGGATCGCGATCTCTATCCGTTCTGCGGCGGTCCCGACGGCCTGTTCACCGCGCATCCGACGCTGACCGGCAAGAGCCTCAAGGACCTGAAGGACAAGGCCGGTAAGCCGCTCGGCGAAGAGATCTACGCGACCGCCAAGGAAGGCGACGTCAAGGAAGTCAGCTATTTGTGGCCGCGCCCGGGCCAGACCGAGCCGGTGCAGAAAGTCTCCTACGTCACCAAGATCGGCGATCAGACCTGTGCGGTCGGCTATTACAAGTAAGCCTTTGCGAGGCGGCGGCGAGGAACTCGCCGCCGCCTCACCGAGATGCGGCCGTCATTCCGGATTGCGAGTTCGAACAACGAGCAAGTCCGGAATCTATATGCCTACAGGGGTTATGGATTCCGGGCTCACTCGCCGCTGACGCTGCTCGCGCCCCGAAATAACGGCTCTCGCGCTGCGGCGCCGATCATCGCCAAAGCCCTTGATCCCATGGCGCGTCGCCCTCATCTCTCATCAGGGGCGAGCGTGAGGGAACTGCATGCTGCGCGGTATCGTTGCCGTCGTGTTGTTTGCCGCCGCCGTGCTGGCCTTCACCGTGAGCGCTCAGGCGCGGCCGCGCGATGCGGTCGATGCCACGCCATTCGCGCACGCGCCCTGCAGCGTGCTCGACGGCGTGCCCTGCACCCCGTCCTTTTGCAGCGTGTTCAATCACGGCCCCTGCGTTCCCGAGATCGACTATCCGATCGGCGAGAACCTGCAACTCACCATCCTCAGCGCGCCGGCTGCGGATGAGGTCGCCCGCTATCGCAAGCCCGACCATGCGCTGAACAGCATCGGCGATCTGTTCGCGGCCTTGCGGGCGTGCTGGGCGCCGCCGGATCCGGCGGCCGCACGCGCCGGCATGCAGCTCTCGGTGCTGTTCAGCTTTCGCAAATCCGGCGAGATGATCGCGCCGCCGCGGCTGACCTTTGCCAGCAGGGACGCGCCGGCCGATATCCGCAGCAGCTATCTCGACGCGATCAACGGTTCGCTCGGAGCTTGCCTGCCGCTGCGCTTCACCGCGGCGCTGGGCGGCGCCATCGCCGGACGGCCGATCATGATCCGCTATGTCGATAATCGGGCGCTGCCGCAGCCGTCGCGACAGAATTGACCGGCCGAACCTTTGCCGCTGGGATCAAGCTCGCGGGTTGCAGCCGCGGCTGGCCGCACGGCGGGCGCGGCTTGGCCGGCAAGGTTTGGCCGGCGCGGCAAGCCGGCAATGCGCGGGCGCAGCATTGCCTCTTTCCCATAAAGAATGATACGCGGAACAGCTTGCGCGCGGCTGTGGCGACCTGCCTGAGCCGTCGATCAGAGTTGAAATTGGCCGGCGCCGACGGGCGGCGCCAGGGGGAGTGCCATGGGACTTGCGATCATGATCCTGGGGTTGGCGCTGTTCGTCGGCGTCCATGTCCTGACCACGCAGCGCGACCTGCGCGCGCGGCTGATCGGATTTGGCGGCGAGGCGGTCTACAAGATCGGCTATGCGATCGTGGCGATCGCCGGCATCGCGCTGATCTCCTACGGCTTTGGCGACTATCGGGCCGCCGGCATGATCGACATCTGGCATCCGCCGGTCTGGAGCAAGCATTTGGCCGCGACGTTGATGCTGCCGGCGGTGATCATGGTGGTGGCCGCCTATCTGCGCGGCCGCATCTACACCACGCTGAAACATCCGATGCTGACCGGGGTGAAGACCTGGGCGGTGGCGCATCTGATCGCCAATGGCGATCTGGGCTCGATCATCCTGTTCGGCTCCATCCTCGGCTGGGCGGTGTTCGACCGGATCTCGCTGAAGCGGCGCAGCGATCCCGGCGCTCCGCCGATTCCGGTGGGCGGCCCGAAGAACGATCTGATCGCGATCGCGGTCGGCATCGTCGCCTATCTGGCGCTGGCCTTCGCCTTCCATCCGGTGGTGATCGGCGTTCCCGTGTTTGGAGCTTAAGATGTCGGTTCAATCTACGATCAAGCGCAAGACCGCGCCGGACATCCGCGCCCGCAAGGGCGGCGATCCGGTAGTGATGCTGACCTCGTATCACGCCCACACCGCCGCCCTGGTCGACCGCTATTGCGACGTCATCCTGGTCGGCGACTCGCTCGGCAATGTGATGCACGGCTTCGAGACCACGGTGCCGGTGACGCTCGACATGATGATCCTGCAGGGCCGCGCGGTGATGCGCGGCTCCAAGGAGGCGCTGGTGGTGGTCGACATGCCGTTCGGCTCCTACGAGGCGTCGAAGGAGCAGGCGTTCCACTCCGCGGTGCGGATCATGAAGGAAAGCCTGTGCGGCGCGGTGAAGCTGGAAGGCGGGGTGAAGATGGCCGAGACCATCCGCTTCCTGTCCGAGCGCGGCGTGCCGGTGATGGGCCATATCGGGTTGACGCCGCAATCGATCAACACCTTGGGCTCGTTTCGCGCGCAGGGCCGCGAGCAGAGCAATTGGGCGCCGATCGAGGCCGATGCGCGCGCGGTCGCCGAGGCCGGCGCGTTCTCGGTGGTGATCGAAGCCGTGGCGGAGCCGCTGGCGGCCAAGATCACCAAGGACATCGCGATTCCGACCATCGGCATCGGCGCCAGCGCCGCCTGCGACGGTCAGGTTCTGGTGCTCGAAGACATGCTCGGGCTGTCGCCCTGGGCGCCGAAATTTGTCAAGCGGTTCGGCGATCTCGGCCCCGGCATCGAGGCTGCGATCAAGGACTACGCCAGCGAGGTGCGCTCGCGCGTCTTTCCGGGGCCGGAGCACGTCTACGGCATGAAGACCAAGAGCTGAGCCGCGGCGTCGCGCCGCGCTGTGCGGTCGACACTTTGATCGGGCTTGCTTTGCCTTGTCGTCGCCATATCGCTAGGGTATCGCCGCCGCGGGATTGCGGCAGGCGGGCGTCGGCGCGTTGCCGCGCGGCCGCGCCATTCGGGGATGGGATACATTTAAGTGTCTGAATTATTTAACGAAGTCGACGAGGACCTGCGTCGCGAACAGCTCAAGCGGCTGTGGGATCGTTACTCGCTGCTGATCGTCGTCGTCGCGATTCTGATCATCGTCGGAGTCGGCGGTTGGCGCGGCTATCAGTATTTCGAGGCCAACAAGGCCGCCGAAGCCGGCGCCGCGTTCAACCAGGCGACCGATCTGTCCGAACAGAACAAACACGCCGAGGCCGAGGCGGCGTTCGCTCAGATCGCCGCCACCGCGCCGGCCGGCTATCGCACGCTGGCGCGGCTGCGCGCCGCCGCCGAGATCGCGACCCGCGATGCGCAGGCGGCAGCCAAGGCCTATGACGACATCGCCGCCGATCGCGCGGTGCCGGCGGTCGATCGCGACCTCGCGAAAGTCCGCGCCGCTGGCCTGCTTCTGGAAACCGCGAGCTACACCGACCTGTTGCAGCGGCTGGAGCCGGCGACCACCGCGGACGGCACCTATCGCCACACCGCGCGCGAATTGCTGGCGTTGTCGGCCTGGCGCAATGGCGATGCGAGCGCTGCGCGCAAATGGCTCGAGCTGATTTCCACCGATGCCGAGACGCCGTCGACCCTGCGCAGCCGCGCCGACGTGCTGCAGGCGCTGCTGCCGCCGGCCGCCAAAAGCTGACGCCAAAAGCTTGTGGCAAACCCAAGGCAAGCCAATTCGCGACCGATACCGCCGACACGACGACCCGAGTTGAGTGAGACCCCCATGCGCCGTACCTCTCGTCTGATTTCTGCCGCCGTGCTGATCGCGCTGGGCAGCGCCCTGACCGGCTGCGGCAGCACCAGCGGCTGGGACCCGACCGACCTTCTGGACTTCCTCGACACCAAGAAGAAGCTGCCGGGCGATCGCAAGCCGGTGTTCCCCGAAGGCGTCCCCGGGCTCGAGCAGGGGGTGCCGAAGAATCTCTACCGCGGCGCGGTTGAGGAGCCGGACGCCGCGGCGCCGGCGCCTGCGGAGGAGGCCAAGCCGAAACGCGCGGCGAAGCCGAAGAGCCACAGCAAGCCGGTCGCCGCCAGGCCCGCGCCGGAGGCCGAGCCCGCGGCCGACGAGGACGGCAGCACGGCCGCGGCGCCGCCGGCGCCGAAGCCCGCCAAGCCATCGCGCCGCCGCACCACCGCGCCGCCGCCGGACGAGCCCGCCGCCGCACCCACCACCACGGCGCCGGCGCAGTCGTCGTCGCCGTCCTCGGCGTTCCCGGCGCCGCTGCCGGGCGGCAGTTTCCAGCGCTGAACGACGGGCTTCGCGCGCCCCGACATTGACATGTCGTCGATAATCAGCGCACGGATCACCGATGTCCTTCACCTTCGCCATTATCGGCCGGCCCAATGTCGGCAAATCCACGCTGTTCAACCGATTGGTTGGGCAGAAGCTCGCGCTGGTCGATGACACGCCGGGGGTGACCCGCGACCGCCGCGAGGGCCAGGGCAAGCTCGGCGACCTCGAATTCACCATCATCGACACCGCAGGCCTCGACGAGGGCGCCAAGGGCTCGCTGGTGGCGCGGATGCAGGAGCAGACCGAGGCGGCGATCGCCTTGGCCGATGCGCTGTTGTTCGTGATCGACGCCCGCGCCGGGCTCACCCCCAACGACCGCGCCTTCGCCGACTTCGCCCGCCGCGCCAACAAGCCGGTGATCCTGCTCGCCAACAAAAGCGAGGGCAAGCACGGCGAGATCGGCGCGATGGAATCCTATGCGCTCGGGCTCGGCGATCCGATCCAGATTTCCGCCGAGCACGGCGAGGGCTTGAGCGACCTCTACGACGCGTTGCGCGCGGTGATGCCGGAGCCCGACGTGTTGTTCGGCGAGGACGACGAGGTCGAGGGCGTCAGCGAAGAAGACTTCTCCACCCGGCCGATCCGGGTCGCGATCGTGGGAAGGCCGAACGCCGGCAAGTCGACCATGATCAACCACCTGCTCGGCGAGGAGCGGCTGTTGACCAGCGCCGAGGCCGGCACCACGCGGGATTCGATTTCCGTCGAGGTCGACTACAAGGGCCGCCAGTTCCGGATCTTCGACACCGCCGGCCTGCGCCGGCGCGCGCGGATCGAGGAGAAGCTGGAAAAGCTCTCGGTTGCCGACGCGCTGCGGGCGGTGCGCTTTGCCGAAGTCGTCGTGCTGATGATGGATTCGCAGACCAAGTTCGAGGAGCAGGATCTGCGGATCGCCGACCTGATCGAGCGCGAGGGCCGCGCTCTGGTGATCGCGGTCAACAAATGGGATCTGATGGGCAAGCAGGCTAGCCTGGTGGCGGCGCTGCGCGCCGACGTCGATCACCTGCTGCCGCAGGTCAAGGGCGTGCCGATCGTCGCGGTGTCCGGACTGATGGGCGAGGGCATCGACCGGCTGATGAAGGCGATCGAGGATTCCTACGCGGTGTGGAACCGGCGGGTGCCGACCGCGTCGCTGAATCGCTGGTTCGAACAGGCGATCGAGGCCAACCCGCCGCCGGCGGTGTCGGGGCGTCGGCTGAAGCTGAACTACGTGACGCAAGCCAAGGCGCGGCCGCCGAGCTTCGTGGTGTTCTGCTCGCGCGCCGACGCGGTGCCGGAATCCTACCTGCGTTATCTGATCAACAGCCTGCGCGGCTTCTTCGATCTGCCCGGCACGCCGGTGCGGATCACCTTGCGCGAAAAGGCCAACCCGTTTGCACACAAGCGGCGGCGGCCGAACTGAGGCGCCGACGCGCGCGTTCTTGTTCGCCACCACCGCGCCTATCGCCGTCAGCCTTGCAACTCACACCGCCGTCATCCTTGTAACTTAAATTCTGCTGGGCGAGGCGGTAGGCTGTCTCGCGCGGTGGCGGACGAGAGACCGGGTCATCCGAGGGCTTTGAAGCCCGAACCTCAGCTTGGGCCTTCGTCCGTCGTTCCATCGAACCCG
>NZ_DASWPE010000134.1:0-12126 GCF_036404135.1 Rhodopseudomonas sp.
ATGCGACACCCCCGTCAAAATCGAAGTGTCGCAAGACAGATCACACGAATTCCCGATTCTGGAATCCCCCCAGCAACACCCGAGTCAATCCGTCGCACCCAAGATGTGTGCATGCCTTAGTGCGCACGCAGGGACCCATAACCCCTGGCGTCCGAGACAACAAACCACCTCGGCCGCGGCCTGTAGAGCTATTTCGGTTCTGAAAGAATCAGAACCGGAGCTCTAGATTCTTATTTTGACGTTTTGACGCGTTTTCTTCACGCGAACCGGGATCCACTTCGCTCGAAAACGCTAAAGCGACTCCGCGCCATAGGGGTCCCTTTGTGCGCAGGGACGACCCGTTGGGACGCTGCGTCCCCCCGCAGTCGATCTACGCGGGGGCCTTTGCCTGCAACGTTACGAGGCTCAAGCGATCGCGCCTCAAGAACCGCCGCACTGCGACCCCACGCACAAACATCGACGCGGGCCGAGCGGCCCGCGTCGATGCAGTCGAAACTGAAATCAGATTGGTTTAGCGCGGGCCACGCGGGCCGGCGCCAGCACCGGCGCCCGGACCACGGCCACGATCGCCGCCGGGGCCAGCGCCGAACACCGGCTTCGGCTTCATCGGCAACAGGCCTTCGCGCTGCAGCTTCTTGCGGGCGAGCTTGCGCGCGCGGCGCACGGCTTCCGCCTTTTCGCGGGCCTTCTTCTCAGAGGGCTTCTCGTAATGACCGCGGAGCTTCATCTCGCGGAAAATACCCTCACGCTGCATCTTCTTCTTCAGCGCCTTGAGGGCTTGATCGACGTTATTATCGCGAACGAGAACCTGCACGCGGCATCCTCTTTCATTAATCGGATTGGAATTCTGAGAAAGCGAAGGGCCGACAAAGGCCATGCCCTCAACCTTAAGGGCGCGGATGTATCAGATCAAAACAGCAAAGTCCACCTCGGAAGCGCAATCTTTCATGGGCTGTGCACCGCGATGGCGCCGCTGGCATCAGGGTTTCTGCGGCTCCACCACGGTGACATGGCCCATCTTGCGGCCGGCCCGGGCGCTGCGTTTGCCGTACAGATGCACGGTGGCGCCGGGCTCCGCCAGCCATTTCGGATAGTCGTTGATCTCGTCGCCGATCAGGTTGGTCATGGTGACGGAACCGTGCCGCAGCGGCTGCGCCAGCGGCCAGCCGGCGACCGCGCGGATGTGCTGCTCGAATTGCGACACCGAGGCGCCGTCCAGCGTCCAGTGCCCGGAATTGTGCACCCGCGGCGCGATCTCGTTGACCAGCAGCACCGGGCCGTCCGGGCTCGGCGCCACGAACAGTTCCACGCCCAGCACCCCGACATAGCCAACCGCGTTGGCGATGGTCTGGGCGATGCCGCGGGCGCGCGCCGCAAGCTCCTCGGGAATCGCCGCCGGCACCCGCGACACCTTCAGGATGTGGTCGCGGTGCTCGTTTTCGGTGACGTCGTAACACACCACCTGGCCGTCGAAGCCGCGCGCGGCGATCACCGAGATTTCCCGCTCGAACGGCACCAGGGCTTCCAGGATTGCCGAGCGGGTGTCGAGTTCGGCCCATACCGCATTGAGGTCACAGCCTTCGCGGATGATCGCCTGGCCCTTGCCGTCATAGCCGAAGCGGCGGGTCTTGATCACCGCCGGCAGACCGATCCGGGCCACCGCGGCCTGCAGCGTCTGCGGCGAGGAGACGTCGGCATAGGCGGCGGTGGGAATCCCGAGCTTGGTGACGAAATCCTTTTCCACCAGGCGGTCCTGGGTCAGTTGCAGGATGCCCGGGTCGGGCACCACCGGCCGGCGCGACGCCAGGATCGCCGCCACCGAGGACGGGATGTTCTCGAACTCATAGGTGATAACGCTGACGTCGTTGGCGAACAGTTCCAGCGCCTCGACGTCGGCATATTCGGCGCAGGTGGCGTATTGCACGACGTCGAACGCCGGCGAATCCGGGTCCGGCGAAAACACCTGGCATTTCAGGCCGAGCCGCGCCGCGGCCAGCGCCAGCATCCGGCCGAGCTGGCCGCCGCCGAGAATTCCGATGGTGTCACCCGGCTTCAGCGTGACCCGTTGCAAACCACTCACGCCAATTCCTCCGGCTGTTCCCGCACCGCCGCGGTCTGCTGCTGGCGCCAGGCCGCCAGCCGCTCGCTCAATGCCGGGTCGTTCAGCGCCAGCATGCTGGCGGCGAGCAGGGCGGCGTTGATCGCGCCGGGCTTGCCGATCGCCAGCGTGCCGACCGGAACGCCGGCCGGCATCTGCACGATCGAATACAGCGAATCCACCCCCGACAGCGCCTTGGATTCGATCGGAACCCCGAGCACCGGCAATTCGGTCAGCGACGCCGTCATGCCCGGCAGGTGCGCGGCACCGCCGGCGCCGGCGATCACGATGCGGTAGCCGGCCGCCTTGGCGCCCTTGGCAAAGGCGTACAGCCGATCCGGGGTACGATGCGCGGAGACGATATGGGCTTTGTGCAGAACGCCGAGCGCGGACAGCGTGTCAGCGGCATGGCGCATGGTATCCCAGTCGGACTGGCTTCCCATGATGATCGCGACGGGGCTGGTCATTCAATCGATTCTTTCGAGAATCCAAAAAGATAGCTGGAAATTATAGGGCCGGGGCTGAAGCTGGCAAGGCACCCGGAATGGACTATCCTTTCTTGGTCAATAGCGGCAAGTCTTGATTCCATGAGCAACAAATCCAGCGCCCCGGTTGCCCGAAAAGCCGGCAGCCGGGCCAAGCCCACAAAAACGGCAGCGCCCACCGCCGAGCAGCTTGCGGCGCGGCTGAAGGCCGCCCATCTGGAAAATCGCAGGCTGAGGGCGCAGCTCGCCGCGGCGCAGGCCAGGCTCGACGAGATGCGGGCCTCGGCCGACACCGATTTTCTGCTGGATATTTTCAACCGCCGCGGCTTCGAGCGCGAGCTCGCCCGCTCGATCGCCTACATCAAGCGCTACCACGCCAGCGGCGCGTTGATCATGCTCGACGTCGACCAGCTGAAACCGATCAACGATCGGTTCGGCCATGCCGCGGGCGACGAGGTGCTGAAGGCGGTGGTCGGGGTGTTGCTGCATCATGTGCGGGCCTCCGACATCGTGGCCCGGCTCGGCGGCGACGAATTCGTGCTGCTGCTGTGGAATCTGACCGAGGCCGACGCCTGCGCCAAGGCCGAGGCGCTGGAAGCCGCGGTCGACGACTTGCAATTGGTATTTGGCGGAGAGCCGGCGTCGACCGGGATTTCCGCCGGCGTCGCGCCGCTCGGACCCGGCACCGACGCCCGCGACGCGCTGGCCGCGGCCGATCGCGCGATGTATGCGCGCAAGGCGATCCGGCATCAGCAGCGCATGGCGGCCGCGATCAGGCGATGATGTCCGGGGTGATCTGATCTTCGATGAAGGCGATCCGGTCGCGCAGGCTGAGCTTGCGTTTTTTCAGCCGCTGCAGCCGCAACAGATCGGGCGCGGGCGAATGATGCAGGGCATCGATCGCCGCGTCGAGGTCGCGGTGTTCCTGCTGCAGCTTTGCGAGTTCGGCGCCGAGTTCGCGCTCATCTTCGTCGGTCATGACTTGATTGACTTGAAATCGCGAAGCGTCGCGGAGGAATGGATCGAATGAAGTATCGCCGTTGCGGGCCGAGCTAGCAAGTCGCAGGCGCACCGCGACGATCCGACATAGTCGAAAACTTTTTGCAAGCGCGACCTCGTGGAAAACCGCACCCGACTAAGCCTGGCCGGCGGTCCATATGTCTCATCTTGCACTTAGGTCGGAAGCCGAACATTCACAATTCGTTGCAGGGCGTTGGGAAATACTAAGCCGTCGTTTTCGAATACCTATCGACAGCCGCAATAGGTCATGTAAGCTTCATGATCCGGATCACGTCTGAGGTTCATTCACACCCAGGAGGTTTGGTATGGCTCTTCAAGCGCATCTCGTTGAACTGGAACGTAAACATCAGGTTTTGGAGACCGAACTGCACGAAGCTCTTGTTCACCTTTCCACAGACGACCTGCGAATTGTTGAGTTAAAGCGCCGCAAACTGATGGTCAGGGACCAGATCATGCGGCTGCGACAAAATGTCGACACGCTGCACTAGAGCGGAGCCCTAGCACAACTACGAGGCCGCCCGCGCCAGCGACCCGACAAGTGATCTGTTCCGTGATCCAACATGATCACTTGCTGGGAGCTGGATCTGCCAGGCATTTTGCGGGACCTGCGTTTGCAGGACTCGGGACCTGCGTTTGCAGGACTGTTTACAAGGATTTGTTGCCAGGATCTGCAAGCGCAGGCGCAAGACCGCAAGCGCAAAACCGAACGAGACCCGGACGAGACCAAAACGATGTCGCCCCGCAAAATGGCGACCGGGTTGGGCCGCAGCATACGCATTCACTTTTCCCCCGTGCTTGAGCGTTTTGCCCCCGCGCCTGAGCGTTCACTTTGCCCCCGTGCCTGAGCGTTCACCTTGCCCGCACGCCCGAGCGGCGGAGCGGCCTTGGCGTATCCCCCTTTAGCGTCTGCCAAGAATAACGTCTGCGCCAAGAATAGAGTCTGACCGAAACAGTCCGACTGCAACAATCTGACGCGGCGCCGCGACGATCAGCCGGCTTGCGCGGGGGCCTCGGCGAGATCGCCAACCAGCTCGGCGATCGCCAGGCACGAGGTCAGCCCCGGCGATTCAATTCCGAACAGATTGACCAGCCCCGCGACGCCATGCTGCGCCGCGCCCTGAATCATGAAATCCTGCACCGCCACCGCCCGCGGCACGATCTTCGGCCGGATCCCGGAATAGCCCGGCATCAGCGCGCCGTCCGGCAGCCCCGGCCAATAGCGGCGGATCGCCGGATAGAACCGCGCGGCGCGCGCCGGGTCGACGCGGTAGTCGATGCTGTCGATCCATTCGACGTCCGGACCGAACCGCGCCTGGCCAGCCAGATCCAGGGTCAGGTGCACGCCGAGCCCGCCGGGCTCCGGCACCGGATAGATCAACCGCGTGAACGGCGCCTTGGCGCCGCAGCTGAAATAATTGCCCTTGGCATAATACGCCGGCGGAATCCGGTCGATCGGCATCGCGTCGATGTTGCGGGCCACCGAGCAGGCGGCAAGCCCGGCGGCATTGATCAACAGCCGGCACTGCAGCGTCATCGCGGCCATGCCGCCGACGTCGAGTTCGAAGCCGGACGGGATCGCCCGGGCGCGCAGCAAAGGCGCATGAAACGCAAACGCCGCGCCGGCGTCTTCGGCGTCGCCGCGCAACGCCAGCATCAGAGCGTGGCTGTCGATGATGCCGGTGGAGGGCGACAGCAGCGCCGCGGCGCAGTGCAGCGCCGGCTCCAGCGCGCGCGCCGCATCGGCTTCCAGAGTCTGCAAATCGTCGACGCCGTTGCACGCGGCATGCGACCTGATCGATTGCAGCCGGTCGATCTCAGCCGCGCTGGTGGCGACGATCAGCTTGCCGCAGGCCCGATGCGGCACGCCATGATCGCGGCAGTAGGCGTACAGCGCCCGCCGCCCGCTGACGCACAGCCGCGCCATCAGGCTCCCCGAGGCATAGTAGATGCCGGCGTGAATCACCTCGCTGTTGCGCGACGAGGTGACCGTGCCGATGGTCTCGGCGGCTTCGAGAACGACGACCTCCAGCCCGGCGCGCGAAAGCCGCCGCGCGATGGCAAGGCCGACCACACCGGCGCCGACCACGACGCATTCAACGCTGTCCATGGGCAGTCCAAAGACGCAAGGCGGGCAAAGTCCGGGTCGTTGCGCATCGCGCGCATCGGCCTGGCGCCTGATTTCCAGGCAGCGCCGGCGCAGCTAGCAAAGTATTTACCATGTCGGGGCAATCAGCCAAGTTTATAGCAGATGCAGCTTTTGCGGTTGATACGTTTACGCGATTCATACTCGTTCCGCACCATACTCCATCGGTAAATATCCGGGTGGTTTATGGCTGGCAACAAAAGGCAGGTGGGTGGCACGCCGCAGCTCGCCGCGTCGGTTGCAGCTTGTCTGTTGGCCAGCGCGGCGACCGCCGGTGCGGCGACGGCCTCCGAATTCACTCCCGCAAGCTACATCGGATCGTTCGACGCGGACGTGATCTGGGAATTGTTGATCGGCGGCTTCGTCGCCGTTTCGTTTCTGGCCTCGATCGCGATCTGGGCGATGTCGAACCTGCGCCGGATCCGGCTCGCGCATCATCGCCGCGGGCTGTTCGTCAGCTCGGCGCTGAACAGTCTCAATCAGGGCGTGGTGATGGTCGACGCCCACGGCCGGGTGATGTTCATCAACGACCGCTATCTGGAGATCTATGGGCTGCAGCGCTCGGATATTGCGCCCGATCTCACCGGCGAAGAGCTGCTCGAACTGCGCCGCAGCCGCGGCGTGCTGGACCTGGCCACCGAGGAATTCTACCGGACCGCGTCCAATCCGGCCGGCCATATCGCCGATCTGCCCAACGGCCGCTCGATCCTGGTGAAGTTCTCCAAGCTGGAGAACGGCGGCTCGATCGCCACCCACGACGATTGCACCCCGCAACGCGAACTGTCCCGGCAATTGGCGACCGCCAAGCAATTCCTGGAATCGGTGATCGACAATATCCCGGTCTGCGTGGCGGCGAAGTCGATCGAGGACGGCAGCTACATCCTGGCCAATCGCGCGTTCGAACAATTCGCCGGGATGCCGCGCGAGCGCATTCTCGGCAAGCGCACCGGCGAGCTGTTTCCGACCAAGACCGCGGCCTGCATCAGCGCCGCGGACCGCGTCGCGATCGAAGCGCGGCAGGGTCCGCTGCGCGCCGAACTGATCGTCGATGTCGGCGGCGGCGACCGCGTCATCGATACCAGGCGGGTGGTGGCCTGCGACGACAAGAACCGACCGGAATTCCTGATCTCGCTGTTCGAGGACGTCACCGAGCGCCGATCGCTGTCGCAGGAACTGTTCAACACCAAGAAATTCCTCGAACAGGTGGTCGACAACATTCCGATCTCGCTCACCGTGCAGAGCGCGCAGGACGGCCGTTATCTGTTCGCCAATCGCGGCGCCGAAGCCATCCTCAACCGCCGCCGCGAGGACGCCATCGGACTGTCGGCGCTGGACATCTTCAATCCCAAGGAAGCCAAGCTGATCGCCGAGCGCGACGCCAATGCGATCCGCCGCCGTTCTTTGATGACCGAGGAGCACCCGATCAGCACCAAGGACGGGCTGCGGCTGTTCCTGACCCGCCGCGTCACCGTGGTCGACGGCGAGGGCGCGCCGCAATACCTGATCAAGACCCATGAGGACATCACCGACCGCCGCCAGACCGAGGCGCGGATGGCGCATATGGCCTACCATGACGGGCTGACCGATCTGCCGAACCGGCTGGCGTTCCTGCAGGCGCTGGCGCAGATGATCGAGGCCTGCCGCGACAGCACCGAGGAATTCGCCGTGCTGTCGGTCGATCTCGACGGCCTCAAGGAGATCAACGACGTGTTCGGCCACGCCGTCGGCGACAAGCTGTTGGTCGAGGTGGCGCGCTGCATCCAGCTGTCGTCGCGCGGCGGCGTGGTGTCGCGGCTCAGCGGCGACGAATTCGGGCTGATCATCGACGGGCCGCAGCCGGCCGCGGCGCTGGACCTCGCCGAAGAAGTCTCGCGGGCGGTGGCGGGCGGATTCCTGATCGACGGCAAGCAGGTGCGGATCGGCGTCACCACCGGCATCGCGGTGTTTCCGGCCAACGGCGCCGACGCCGCCTCGCTGTTGGCCAATGCCGGCGCCGCGCTGTTCCGCGCCAAGGCGAAGCTGCGCGGCTCGGTCAGCCTGTACGAGCCGGAGATGGACCGGCAGATCCGCGATCGCCGGGTGCTGCATCAGGATCTCTCGGCGGCGATCAAGAACGGCGAATTGTCGCTGCATTACCAGCCGCAGGCCAAGGGATCGACAAGGATCGGCGGCGAGGATTTCGTCGGCTTCGAGGCGCTGGCGCGCTGGTTTCATCCGACCCGCGGCTTCGTGCCGCCGAGCGACTTCATTCCTCTGGCGGAGGAGAGCGGGCTGATCGTCGAGATGGGCGAATGGATTTTGCGCGAGGCCTGCCGCGAGGCAGCGTCCTGGAGCAAGCCGCTGCAGATCGCGGTCAACCTGTCGCCGGCGCAATTCCTTAACAGCGATCTGGTGAGCGCGGTGCACGGCATCCTGCTGGAAACCGGGCTGAAGCCGAGCCGGCTGGAGCTGGAAATCACCGAGGGCGTGCTGATCGAGGATTTCGACCGCGGGCTGTCGCTGCTGCGCCGGCTGACCGCGCTCGGGGTGCGGATCTCGATGGACGATTTCGGCTCCGGTTACTCGTCGCTGACCTATCTGCAGGCGTTTCCGTTCGACAAGATCAAGATCGACCGCGCCTTCGTGATGAACCTCGGCCACAATCCGCAATCCGCGGCGATCGTCCGCGCGGTGATCGGGCTCGGCCACGGGCTCGGCGTCTCGATCGTCGCCGAGGGCGTCGAGACCCAGCAGCAGCTCGACTTCCTGGTCGCCGAAGGCTGCGACGCGGTGCAGGGCTATTTCATCGGCAAGCCGGCGCCGATCGAACAATATTCCCGGCTGGTCGGGCTCTCCGGGCCGCGGCTGGCGGTCTCGCGCGCCACCGCTTGACGGCGTCGCCGCGCTTTCCCGCACAAAGCTGTGGCCGCTGCTGCGCCGAGGTTGAGCCCGCCTCGATCCATCGCTAGCCTAGACCCCGGGGGTTGGCTGTTGCGATGACGGATCACCAGGCCACGATCGACGCGACGCCGGCGTCGCCCGAGGCGCCGCTTTTGCGGATCGAGGCGGTCGAGAAGCGGTTCGGCGGCTTCAAAGCGGTCGATGCGCTGTCGCTCGAGATCAAGGCCGGCGAGTTCTTCGCGCTGCTCGGGCCCTCGGGTTGCGGCAAGACCACGCTGCTGCGGATGCTGGCCGGGTTTGAGACCGCGGACGCCGGCCGCATCCTGCTCGATGGCCGCGACGTCGCTTCGGTGCTGCCGCATCAGCGTCCGGTCAACATGATGTTCCAGAACTACGCGCTGTTTCCGCATCTCACCGTCAGGGCCAACATCGCCTTCGGCCTGAAACGCGCCGGGCTGAAGCGGGCCGAGATCAAGGCGCGGATCGCCGAGATGCTGGCGCTGGTGCGGCTCGAGGGGCTGGCGGATCGCCGCCCCGATCAATTGTCCGGCGGCCAGCAGCAGCGCGTGGCGCTGGCCCGCGCGTTGGCGCGACGGCCGCGGCTGCTGCTGCTCGACGAGCCCTTGGCGGCGCTCGACAAGAAGCTGCGCGAGGCGACGCAGCGCGAACTGATCGAGCTGCAGCGCCGGCTCGGCACCACCTTCGTCATCGTCACCCACGACCAGGACGAGGCGATGACGGTGGCCGACCGCATCGGCGTGATGTCGGCCGGCCGGCTCGAGCAGGTGGCGGCGCCGCGGCAGCTCTACGAGGCGCCGGCGTCGCGCTGGGTCGCGGAATTCGTCGGCGACATCAACATTCTCGACGGCGTCGTCGCGGCGCAGGACGCCCATCGCCTGACCGTGACCACGAAGGACGCGGCCACGCTCAGCGTGGCGCCGCCGCGGCAGCCGGTTTCGACCAACGCCGCGATCGGCGTGGCGGTGCGGCCGGAGAAGATCAAGCTGTCACGCCGCGGCCCGGTCGCCGACCCGGCCATCGCCGGCGCGCTGAACCGGCTCGACGGCGTGGTCAGCGATGTCAGCTATCTCGGCGGGCTGACCAGCTACACCGTCAAGCTCGACGCCGGGGCAACGTTGCGGGCGCAGCTCGCCAATACCGCGCGGGTCGAGGTCGACGATTTCGCCCGCGGCCAGCACGTGGTGGCGTGGTTTGCGCCGGACGATTGCGTGGTGTTGCCGCGATGAGTGCGCGGCGGAATTTCACCCGCCCGGCGCGGCTGGCGGCGATTGGCCCGTTCCTCTGGATGCTGGCGTTCTTCCTGGTGCCGTTCGGCTTTGTGGTGAAGATCAGCCTGTCGCAGGCGGTGATCGCGCAGCCGCCCTACCTGCCGCTGTTCGATCTGTCGGTCGGCTGGGAGGCGCTGCAGGCGGCGTTCGCCGCGCTGTCGCTCGACAATTTCCGGCTGCTCGCCGCCGACGAGCTGTATTGGCGCTCCTATCTGCGCAGCCTCGCGGTAGCGTCGTCGTCGACCGCGCTGCTGCTGTTGATCGGCTACCCGATCGCCTACGCCATGGCGCGGCTGCCGCGGCGCTTTCAGGCCTTGGCGATGATGCTGGTAATCGTGCCGTTCTGGACCTCGTTCCTGATCCGGATCTATGCCTGGATCAACATTCTGCAGCACGACGGGCTGCTCAACCAGATGCTGCTGAAGCTGCATCTGGTGTCGGCGCCGCTGGTGTGGCTGTCGACCGATACGGCGATGATGCTCGGCCTGGTCTATTCTTATCTGCCGTTCATGATCCTGCCGCTCTATGCGACGCTTTCGAAGATTCCTCCCGCGCTGCTGGAAGCCGCGCAGGACCTTGGCGCTTCGCCGCGCCGGGCGTTCTGGCTGGTGACCTGGCCGCTGTCGCTGCCCGGCGTCGCGGCCGGTGTGCTGTTGTGCTTCATCCCGATCGTCGGCGAATTCGTGGTTCCGGATCTGCTGGCCGGCTCGGATTCGATGATGATCGGGCAGACGCTGTGGCTGGAGTTTTTCACCAACAAGGACTGGCCGGTGGCCTCGGCGCTGGCGGTGCTGCTGCTGGTGCTGTTGCTGGTGCCGCTATTGGCCTATGAGCGGCTGCAGCGCCGCCAGCTGGAGGGCGGGCGGTGAGGGGCTCTCTGCATCCCCGGCGCCGTTATCCTCAGCGCCGTCATCCTGAGACGCTTGCCCGCTTGGGCGAGCCTCGAAGGATGCGGCCGCGCGTGCAGGCGGCTGCCTCGACGCTGCCTGCAGCCCATCCTTCGAGACGCCCGGCTTCGTCCTCCGGACTTCGCCGGGCTCCTCAGGATGACGCCGGACGAGATGGTGAGGGCGGAGGTGGGCAGGCGGTGAGGGGCCTTGATACTTGCACGGCCTGTTCCCTCCCCCCTTGCGGGGGAGGGTCAGGGAGGGGGGTGGACGAGGGGCTCGGCCTCAATTTCCGACCCCCACCCCCGACCCCTCCCCGCAAGGGGGAGGGGAGCAGAGGGCGCGCGCCATGAAGCTGTCGCGCTTCAACGTCGCTGCGCTGGCGTTCGGATTGGCATTCCTCTATCTGCCGATCGTGATCCTGGTGATCTACTCGTTCAACGGCTCGCGGCTGGTGACGGTGTGGGGCGGCTGGTCGACCCGCTGGTACACCGAATTCTTCAACGACCAGGCGATGCTCGCTGCCGCCTGGATGAGCCTGCGGGTGGCGCTCGCCTCGGCCAGCGCGGCGACGCTGATCGGCACGCTGGCCGCGGTGGCGCTGGCGCGCGGCGGCCAATTCCGCGGCCGCACGCTGTTCTCCGGCATGCTGTACGCGCCGTTGGTGATGCCGGAAGTGATCACCGGGCTGTCGCTGCTGCTGCTGTTCGTGGCGCTCGACGCCGGACGCGGGTTCTGGACCGTGACCATCGCCCATACCACGCTGACGATGTGCTTCGTCGCGGTGGTGGTGCAGTCGCGGCTGGGCGCGCTCGACCGCAGCCTGGAAGAAGCCGCGATGGATCTCGGCTGCACGCCGCTGCGCGCGTTCCTGAGCGTGACGCTGCCGCTGATCTGGCCGGCGATCGCCGCCGGCTGGATGCTGGCGTTCACGCTGTCGCTCGATGACCTGGTGATCGCCAGCTTCACCACCGGGCCGGGCACAGCGACGCTGCCGATCCGGATCTAATAATGATGTTGACATCAAGTCACCAAATTTATTCATCTTTCCACTTACAAAGACATTACTATTATCTTTCTTACTCTTAAAAAATTATGATGGTGAATGGCTTTTTGCAATAATGTTGACTTATTTCCTTCTTGAGATGAAATCAATCAATCATGGCTGCATTATTTTCTATGAGTCCTATTAAAAGCTCTTAGACTAGATGTTTTCCATCCAAAGATTTTCCAAGCATACCGGAATATAGTGACAGAACCTGAGTTTTTTTAGGGGGGCCATGGTTAACCTTAATCTTATGAAATATAAAAATAATTCTTCAAA
>NZ_DASWPE010000135.1:0-9946 GCF_036404135.1 Rhodopseudomonas sp.
TACATGACGCTGGAAACCATCGCCCCGATCGGCGATGATCCCGCCGTCAGCCTCCCGGCTTTCGCCAGCTGACAGGCCCGGACCAACCCGGCAGTCGCGGTGACCCGCCGTCAGCTACACCACTCCCTGGGACACGATCACCGGCGAGCAGCCTCCCCGTGCACACCTATCCCCCGTGGCACGGCGTCGCGGCGCCGCCTGGTCGCTCCCGATTCGCGCCCTCGCCGCCTCCCGGGGATAGCGTTATTTTCGCGGCGGGATTGCCTTATTTCGACGCCTCGCGCCAAAGCCCGATTTTCACCAAATCGCCGCGGTTTGGCCGCAAGCGATGTTGCGCCAAACTTGTCTGCCTTGGCTTTGCCGCAAGATTCGCCGCGCACAGCAGCGACTTCGCTCAGAGCCGATTTCAACAACAAATCAATGAACTACGGCGAAAATCGGCGACCCGTGCAGAGTCGCAAAAACCCATTTCCGCCGATCGCGCAAATCGCCCGAAAATTCTTGCGGCAGGGTCATTCCGGGGCACAAGCAGCTTTAGCTGCGCGTGAGCCCGGAATCTCGCTCGACGTAGAGAGCGTCCAACAGGCGGTGCAAGATTCCGGGTTCGCTCGGGCTTTAAGCCCTCGCGCCCCGGAATGACGGCGGCGGATCAATCCGCACGAACAGAAAAGCCGGACCGCTTTTCGCGATCCGGCTTTCGATCACCAAGGAGCAAGGCGCCGAGTAGTAGAGGCGCGACGCTTCATCGTCCCGCCCCGCCCCACCGTCGCCGCCGCCAAGGCGGCGCGTAGTCGTCGCTTAGTTGACGCCGAGCTTCTTCTGCAGGCTCGACGACGAGGTGGTGTACTGAAACACCACGCGCTTTTCCGGATAGACGTATTTGACGGCCTTCTGCGCCATCAGCGCGCCCTCGTGGAAGCCGCTCAAGATCAGCTTCAGCTTGCCGGGATAGGTGTTGATGTCGCCGATCGCGAAGATGCCGGGCACGTTGGTCTCGAAGGTGCCGGTGTCGACCGGGATCAGATTATTCTCCAGATGCAGGCCCCAATTCGCCACCGGGCCGAGCTTCATGGTGAGCCCGAAGAACGGCAGCATGGAATTGCAGGCGACCTTGGTGATGCTGCCGTCATTGCCCTTCACGGTGGCGGCGGAGAGCTCCTTGCCCTCGCCTTCCAGCGCAGTGACCTGGCCGATCAACAGATCCATCTGGCCGGAGGCGACCAGCGCGCGCATCTGCTCGACGCTATGCGGAGCCGCGCGAAAATCGTCGCGGCGATGCACCAGCGTAATGCGCTTGGCGAGCGGATGCAGGTTGAGCACCCAGTCGAGCGCTGAATCGCCGCCGCCGACGATCATCAGATCCTTGCCGCGGAATTCTTCCATCTTGCGCACCGCGTAGTGCACCGAGCCGCCTTCATAGGCCTCGATGCCCGGCACCGGCGGGCGCTTCGGCTGGAACGAGCCGCCGCCGGCGGCCACCACCAGCACCTTGCATTCGAACACCTTGCCGGCGTCGGTGGTGACGCGGAAGCCGGGGTCGCCGATCTTCTCGACCTGTTCGATCATCTCGTTGAGATGGAAGGTCGGGTTGAACGGCTTGATCTGCTCCAACAGCTGCTCGGTGAGGCCGTGGCCGGTGATCATCGGGATGCCGGGAATGTCGTAGATCGGCTTTTCCGGATACAGCTCGGCGCATTGGCCGCCGATCTTGTCGAGAATGTCGACCAGATGCACCTTGACGTCGAGCAGGCCCAGCTCGAACACGGCAAACAGTCCGCAGGGGCCCGCGCCAACAATCAGGACATCGGTTTTGATCGCTTCGCTCATCGTTTCATCTTTTCGGTTGGGTGGGGCAGCTGGCTCTGGCGGCGTGTCTAGCCAAAGCGGCCGAATGAGGAAAGTCATAATTAGGTCGAGCCGCGCAATGCGCCCTTGTCCGATCGCAAGAACTGCTCCAAGGACTGCCCCGGACCGCGTGAGCTGCGCGTCTGATGGCATAAAAGCCCTGGAGAACGGCCTGTGACAGCAATATCCCGCGACGCTGCGGCGCCCCGGCCCGACCAGTTCCCGTTTCGACTTTCGGATAATGTGCGGTTCGCCGATCTCGATCCCAACCAGCACGTCAACAACGCGGTCTACGCGACCTATTTCGAGTCCTCGCGGGTGTTGCTGGTCAAGGACCCCGCCAACGGACTGATCCCGCCGGGCGCAGCCTGGGTGCTGGTGCGGCTCGACATCCACTTCCGCCACGAGCTGCACTGGCCGGGCACGATCGAGCTCGGTCTGGTTGTGGCGCAGATCGGCCGCACCTCGGCGCATTTCGATCAGGCGGTGTTCGCCAACGGCCGCTGCGTCGCCTCGGCGCGCGCGGTGACCGTGTTGGTCGACGGCGAAAGCCGCCGGCCGGTGCCGCTGCCGGACCAAGTGATCCGCAATTTGCGGCGCTGGCAGCTCGCCGATCGGCCGGCGGATCTGGCGCTTTAAGCCTGGCGCTCCGGCACGGTGACGACCAGGCCGTCGAGCTCCTCGGTGACCTTGATCTGGCACGACAGCCGCGAATTCGGCCGCACGTCAAAGCCGAAATCCAGCATGTCTTCTTCCATCGGGGTCGGCGCTCCGGTCTTCTCGCGCCAGTCCTCGTCGACATAGACGTGGCAGGTGGCGCAGGCGCAGGCGCCGCCGCATTCGGCCTCGATGCCCGGCACGGCGTTGCGGATGGCGGCCTCCATCACGGTGGCGCCCTCCTCGACCTCGACGGTGCGGGTTTCGCCGGAGTGATCGACAAAATTAATCTTGGCCATGATTGCTCGTGTGCTGCGAAGAAAAGTTCGGGGCCGTCCTATAGCGGGTCGATCCCGTTTCCGCCAGCACCTGCGCGCAAAAACCAGGCAGTTGCGCTCAACAACCCAGCATCAGCAGCGCTTCAGCCGTTCGCCGATCGCTTCGCTCGCCGCCTTCACCGCCAGATCGAGCGCCCACAGCGCCAGCGAGGCGTCGCCGCCATGGGTCAGCACGGTTTCCAGTTCGGAGGCCGCGTCGGCCACCGCGAAGGCGCCGATGCCGCGCGCCGAACCCTTTAACTTATGCGCCAGCGCCGCGGCGTCGTCCGGCCAGGTCGCGAGCCTTGTGATCAAGCCGGTAGCCTGCGCGGTGAACAGCGCCAGCACCTCGCGCTCCAGCGCCGCGTCGCCGAGCGTCATCCGCTGCAGATGCAACTGATCGAGGGGCGCTACGTCGGGAACGATCGAAGGCGACGGCATCCAGGCGATCCATCCGGGTTGAAACATCAAGTCACTCGCAGTTGGCCGGGCCGGATGATTCCGACCAAAATGAACGGCCCAGCCAACCACGGCAGTGGTTAACGGATCCTTTGCCCAATTGCCGCAAGTTTGCCGTGTTTTTGTCGACAGTTTGCCATTAACCGACGGTTTTCGCGGGATTTTTCCCCAGTAGCTTTACGCAGCAGCCGTCGCGTTAACGATGATTAAGATGTTCTTAACGGCAACCATTTCATTCGCATCGCCAAGACAATAGGATGTTTGCGGAGTGGTGGGACAAGCTGGCGGGATCGATGGGTATTTATCCCAGGTGACCCGCCGGAGCCGGCGATCAGGCCGCGGTCGATGACCGCGCGATGTCCCCGGATGCGTAGAACAAGGGCGTAGACTGCACATGGCGAACAATCCCAAGAAGGTCAAAGATCCCACCGAAGTTGCGCTGTCTGCGATTCAGGAAGCCCTGAACATCAGCGACGCGCCCCCGGCCGGCGGTGACGCGACCTCGGTCCGGACTGAAAGTTCGCCCAAACCCGCCGTGAGCGAGGGCGGCGGCGGCTTTGAGCCACGCATCCCCGATCAAAGGCCGCCGGCTTTCGACGACGCCGAGGAGCAGCGCTTCACCCGCCGCGCCGCCAATGACGACCGCGAAACCATCGGCCAATTGTTGCAAGCCATTCAGAAGGGCCGCCCTGCCCGCAACGTCTATACGCTCGCCTCGGTATTCGCCGGCATCTGGCTGGTCGGCGCCGGGCTGTTGACCGTCGCCTTCCTGCCGGCGCTGCAGGCCTTTGTCGGCCAGGGCAGCGGCGGCGTGCTGGCGCTGGCCGGCCTTGTTGCGCTGTTCTTCGCTCCGGTGATGCTGTTCTATTTCCTCGCCAGCCTGGCCTGGCGCGGCCAGGAATTGCGGATGATCGCGCAGTCGATGGCGCAGGTCGCGATCCGGTTTTCCGAGCCGGAAGGTGCGGCCAGCGACTCCATGGTGACGGTCGGCCAGGCGATCCGCCGCGAAGTCGCGGCGATGGGCGACGGCGTCGAGCGCGCGATCGCGCGCGCCGGCGAACTCGAGACCCTGGTCGCCAATGAAGTGTCGGCGCTGGAGCGCGCCTATTCCGACAACGAAGTGCGGATTCGCGCGCTGTTGCAGGACATTGCGCATCAGCGCGACAATCTGGTCGGCCAGGCCGAGCAGGTGCGCAGCGCGATCTCCGGTGTGCAGATCGATCTGCGCCACGACATCGCGTTGATCTCGGATGCGATCGCCTCGCGCGTCGATGAGGTCGCCAAGAGCATCACCGGCGCTTTGGAAGAGCGCGGCGCGCACATCACCAACGCGCTGAGCACCGCCGGCGATCACATGATCCTCACGCTCGGCGAACGCGGCGGCGATCTTCTGGACCGCTTCGAGGAAGCCAGTTCGGAAACCACGCGCGCGGTGCTGGACGCCAGCGAGCGGCTCACCACCAGCCTCAATTTCAAGACCGGCCACGTCCACAACGAATTCGTCGAATTGGCCGACCGCGTCCACGACATGCTGAACGAGCGGATCGATCGCATCACCGGCGAATTCGAACAGAAGTCGTCGTCGATCGTCGACGGCATTTCCGAGCGCACCGAGCAGGTCCACGACTCGCTGAAGAATTCCAGCGATTCCTTGCTGCTCGAGCTCGAACTGCGCAGCAGCGACCTGGTCAGCAAGATCGACGAGGCCGGCAACCGGCTCGCCACCCAGGTTCTGACCAGCGGCGACAAGGCCAGCGAAGCGCTCGACGTCACCGTCAATACGCTGGTCGCCAAGGTGGTCAGCCAGACCGAGAACGCCCACGATACGCTCAGCATGCAGATGAGCGCGTTCGACGAGCTGGTGAAGGAACAGGGCAGCGAACTTGCCGAACGCTTCGCCCGCGACAGCGGCACGCTGGGTGCGTTGATCACCCGCCACATCTCCGAATTCGACCGCACCGTGAAAACCTTCGGCGGCGACATCGTCGATCGCATGGGGCAGCGCACCCAGGAAATCTCCGAGACGCTGAAGACCTATGTCGACACCTTCGACAACCGGCTGACCTCCAACAGCGGCGCGATCAGCGCCGCGCTCGACCAGCGGCTGCTGCAGTTCGAGACTACCTTCGAAACCCGCGTCTCCGGGCTCGACGGGTCGCTCGAGAGCAAGATCAAGGGCTTCGACAGCGCGGTCGACGGTCACCTGAAGTCGTTGGAATCGACCTTCGATACCAGGGCGCATTCGGTGATCGAAACCATCGACAGCCGCATCGAGACGCTGAGTTCGTCGCTGACCGAAGGCGCTGCGCAGGCCATCGAATCGATCGACAGCCGGCTCAGCCATCTCACCTCGTCGCTGAGCGAAGGCGCCGCCAGCGCCACCGACGCCGTCGACAGCCGGCTCAGCGAGCTCACCAAGACGCTGACCGAGCGCGCCGCCCACGCCACCGACGCGATCGACAGCCGGCTCAACCGGCTCACCAGCTCCTTCACCGACGGCGCCACCGAGGCCACCGACGCGATCGACGCCCGCATCAACCGGCTCACCGCGACGTTCACCGAGGGCTCCGCCACCGCTACCGAAGCCATCGACGCCCGGCTCAACCGCCTCACCCACGCCTTGACCGACGGCGCCGCTAACGCGACGCAGGCGATCGACAACCGGCTCAGCCATCTTACGCAGACCCTGAGCGACGGCGCCGCCAACGCCACAGAAACCATCGACGCCCGGCTCAGCCATCTCACGATGTCGCTGACCGATGGCGCCACCCAGGCGGTGCAATCGATCGACTCGCGGCTGGCCCACCTCACCCGGTCGCTGACCGACGGCACCGCGCAGGCGGTCAGCGCCATCGACCAGCGCATCGCCGACGTCACCGAGGCGATCGATGGCCGCAGCAGCCATCTTGCCGACATCGTCACCGCCCGGTTCCAGGAAATCCACCAGGGCCTGGAGACCAGCGCCGGCGCGGTGGCCAACGACATCGACATCCGCGTCACCCAGTTCGAGGATCTGCTGGGGGCGCGCATCGAAGCCGTCACCGGCCGGATAGAAAGCAGCGGCCGCAACGCCAGCGACAGCCTGATGGCGCGCGCCGAGGAATTGTCGATCGGCATCAAGGCCCATGTCGAAGACGCCGAGCGCTCGCTGACCCATCTCGTGGTCAACACCTCCGAGACCATCCAGACCGGCGCGCGCGCCGCGCAGGAATCGCTGCTATCGGCCTCCACCGAGGTCGGCGCCCAGCTCAAGCTCACCTCGAGCGAGCTCGAAAGCGCCCTCACCGCGGTCGGCACCAACGCCGCCGGCTCGATCGTCAGCAGCGCCCGTGACGCCCAGGCGACGCTGCTCGCCGCCTCGTCGGACGCCGCCGGCCAGATCAAATCGCTGGCTGCCGACGTCGAGCGCTCGCTGTCGACCGCCGGCAGTTCGACCGCGACCGCGCTGCTGTCGGGCGCCCGCGAGGCGCAGACCACGCTGGTCACCACCTCCGCCGAGGTCGCCAACCAGATCCGCTCGCTGTCCGCCGATATCGAACGCACGCTGTTCGCCGCCGGATCGGCCACCGCGGATTCGGTGCTGACCGGCGCCCGCGCCGCGCAGACCGCGCTGGTCACCGCGTCGTCGGATGCCTCCGAACATGTCAAATCGCTGACCGCCGACGTCGAACGCACGCTGTCCGCCGCCGGTTCGAGCACCGCCGAAACCATCCTCAACAGCGCGCGCGACGCCCAGAGCGCGCTGGTCACCGCCTCCTCCGACGCCGCCAACCACGTCAAGTCGCTGGCGATCGATGTCGAACGCTCGCTGTCGGCCGCCGGGACGTCCACCGCGGAGTCGATCCTCGGCAGCGCGCGCGAAGCCCAGGACCGGCTGCTCAGCGCCTCGACCGACGTCTCCGGTCAGGTCAAATCGCTGGCCGGCGACGTCGAGCGCACGCTGACCGCGGTCGGCACCTCGACCGCAGCCGCCATTCTGTCCGGCGCCCGCGAAGCGCAGAACACCTTGGTCAGCGCCTCCACCGAGACCGCCGGCCAGGTCACCGCGCTGGCCGAAGACGTCGAACGAAGGCTCTCTGCGGTCGGCATCGCCACCGCCGAGGCGATCGTGTCCGGCGCCCGCGAGGCGCAGACCAGCCTGGTGACCGCGTCCCAGGAGGCCACCGACCACGTCAAGTCGCTGGCGATCGATGTCGAACGCACGCTGACCAAGGTTGGCGCCGACACCGCAGCCTCGCTGCTCGGCAACGCCCGCGACGTGCAGTCGACGCTGGTCACGGTGACGGCGGAATCCGCCAGCCAGATGAAGGCGATCTCCGCCGACATCGAACGCAACCTGGCGACGGTGACGTTGAACACCACCGACACCATCCAGGCCAGCGCCGCCAACGCGCAGAACGCGCTGGTCGCGGCCTCCAACGACGTCACCACCAAGATCAAGACCACCTCGGCGGAGATCGAACGCTCGGTGTTCGCCGCCAGCGGCTCCTTCGGCTCCACCATGACCGGCAAGACCGACGAGATCGTCAGCTACGTACAGCAGCAGACCGATCGGCTGGGCCAGATGATCGACGGCAAGCGCGGCCAATTGGTCGACGCCATCGGCGGTCGCACCCAACAGCTGACCATCGACATCGACCGGGTCACCGGCGAAGCGCTGAAGGCGATCGAGACCCGCGGCCAGGCGTTCTCCACCTCGATCGTGAGCAACAGCACCGAGGTCGCGCGCACCATCAACGGCGCCAGCGAACTGGCCACCGGCGCCATCAGCAAGTCGCTGAAGGACCTCGAACAGGCCTCGCGCACCGCGATCGAACAATCGCGCCAGGTCTCGATTTCGGCGGTCACCGAAATGCAGGAGACCAGCAAGATCCTGCGCACCGACACCGTGGCGTTGTTCGAGCGGCTGCGCGAGGGCAACATCCTGCTGCAGGAAGTGCTGACCGGCGCCCACGAGAACCTCAACTCGCTGGAGCGCGCGCTGGTGACACGGGTGGCCGACTTCGTCTCCACCATGAACGACGTGAATTCGCAAAACGGCGTCGCCACCCAGGCGCTGGAAGACCAGCTCACGGTGTTCAACACCAAGACCAGCCGGGCGCTGATCGATCTCGGCTCGCTGTCGGAGCAGTTCGCGGCCCACGGCAATGCCCTGGTCGATGCTGCGGCTCTGGTCGAACAGAGCAACCGCAGCACCACCGCCTCGGTCGCCGACCGCAAGGGCGAGCTGGAATCGCTGATCACCACCATCGACCTGCGCACCGCCGATCTCGATCAGCGGCTGAGCCGGTTCACCGGGCTTTTGGATGAATCGCTGGCGGCGGCCGAAGAGCGCGCCCGCGACATCGCGCGCGTGGTGGCGGAAACCGCCGGCGCCGGCTCGGCGACGATCGCGCGGCAGTTCGAGGCGGTGCGCTCCTCCGCCGAACAGGAACGCCGCCTGACCTCGGAGGCGATGAGCGAACTGTACCAGCAGGGCACCCGCGAAGCCGACGCGATGTTCAAGCAGTCCGCCGACAAATTCGCCGCTATGGTGCAGAACATGAAGCAGATGGCGTCGGAGATGCACAACGAGCTGGAGTCGACCCGCGAGGAGCTGCGCCGCGGCGTGCTGGAAATTCCCCAGGAAGCCGCCGAGAGCACCGCGCAGATGCGCAAGGTGATCGTCGACCAGATCGAGGCGCTGGCCGAATTGAACCGCATCGTCGCCCGCCACGGCCGCGGCCTCGACGTGGTCAGCAGCGGACGCAACACCCAGCGCGAAGAAGAGCCGATGCTGGCCGCCGCCGGCGGCCGCAACGAGGCGCCGCTGCGTCAGGCGCCGCGCGGTCGCGACTCCAGTGCCGCCACGCTGCCGCCGCCGGACCTCGGCCTGCCGGCCGCGCCGCGTCGCACCGAAGCGCCGCCGGTCAGCCCGGTGGAAGCCGACCAGGGCCGCGACGGCTGGCTGTCCGACCTGCTGAGCCGCGCCGACAACGGCGCCGAACGCGAAGCACCGCGCGGCCGCACGCCGCAACCGGCACCGCAAGCCGCCGGCAGCAATCCGCTCGACTCGCTGTCGCTCGACATCGGCCGGCTGCTCGACCGCAACCTCGCCGCCGAGATGTGGGACCGTTATCAGCGCGGCGAGGCCAAGGCCTTCACCAAGCGGCTGTACACCCCGGCCGGCCAGAAGGCATTCGACGAAGTCGGCCGCAAATATCGCAGCGACCGCAACTTCAAGCAGACCGTCGACCGCTACATCACCGAATTCGAGCGACTGCTCGACGAGGTGGCGCGCGACGAGCGCGGACCGGCGGTGCTGCGCGGCCATCTGATCTCGGAGACCGGGCTGGTCTACACGCTGCTGGCCCACGCCTCGGGCCGGCTGGGATAAGCCTCGCGCGCCGTCACACCGCACCGACAAGCAAAAGGCGGAAGCAATGCTTCCGCCTTTTTGTTTGTGCAAGCCGTGCCGCCAGCGGAACGTCAACCCGCACTCTGACGCAGCCGCGTGTTAGTTCGCTGAGGCCTTGGCCGCTTCGCCGCAACGGGTCGTCCCTGCGCACGCACTAAGGCATGCACACATCTCTGAGGCTCCATCCTGCGGCGATGGCGGAGAAGCGTTCGAGGCCGTGCTTGAAGGTGATGGGGCCGGGAGGTTTGGACGATGGATAGCCGTCCCAGCC
>NZ_DASWPE010000136.1:0-11715 GCF_036404135.1 Rhodopseudomonas sp.
CCACAGCGCCTCGAACTCGGGGCTGATGCGGCAGAGTTCCGCGACCAGCGTGGTGACCTCAGCGCTGTTGTTGGCGCCCGCGCGTGCCACGTCGGCGCGAAAGGCAGCGACGACGAAGCGCGCGATGCTCTCCCAGTCCGCGTTGCGGACGCGGACACGGTCGCTGCCGAACATCAGGCGCAATATGTTGCGCTGTTCGCGCGGTAGCTTGGAATAATCCGTCAGCAGCGCCGCCGCTGCCCGGTTCCACGCAACCACGTCCCACGTCGCCGTTTTGACGATCGCCGGGCTCAGCGGCATCGCATCGAGCACCCGCTGGAGACGCGGGCTGACGCCCTCGGCAGGCCTGTAGCGCACTTCCGGCGGGCGGCCGAGGCCGAGCATGAACAGATGTTCCCGCTCGGGTTCGGTCAGCATCAACCCATTGGCGATGCGGTCCAGCACGGCGGCCGACGGTGCTCCGCCACGGCCCTGCTCCAGCCAGGTGTACCAGGTTGCACTGATATTGGCGCGCTGCGCCACCTCCTCGCGGCGCAGTCCCGCGGTTCGTCGCCGCCCGCCGGCAAAGCCCAGCGCCGCCGGGTCGAGTTTGGTGCGCCGGTTGCGCAGGTAGCTTCCCAGCGAATTGCCCGCCATCCGTCCCATCCTGTTAGTGATTATACCAGGATAACGTCACTACTTTAATACTATACTGCAGTGACTAGAATACCCCCACTGAAATCGTGGGAGACCAAGACATGCGCGTATTCGTAACAGGGGCCACCGGCTGGGTCGGCTCGGCCGTCGTCGAACAATTGCTCGGCCATGGCCACAAGGTGACCGGGCTTGCCCGCGCCAAGGACAAGGCGGCGGCGCTGGCCGCCACCGGCGCCGAGGTGCTCTCCGGCACGCTTGACGATCTCGAGCTGTTGCGCAGCGCCGCCGCTGCGGCCGACGCGGTGATCCATACCGCGTTCAATCACGACTTCAGCAAATTCGCCGCCAATGCCGAGCAGGACCGCCGCGCCATCGAGGCGCTGGGCAGCGCGCTGATCGGATCGAACCGGCCGCTGCTGGTGACCTCCGGCTTCGCGATGCTGGCGCCGGGCCGGCTCGCGACGGAAGCCGACGCGCCGCCAAACGCGTCGTCCTTCCCGCGGCAATCCGAAGCGGCGGCGCTATCGCTCGCCGAACGCGGCGTGCGGGCGGCGTCGGTCCGGCTGGCGCCGTCGGTGCATGGCCTCGGCGATCACGGCTTCATTCCGATCCTGATCGGCATCGCGCGGCAGACCGGGGTGTCGGCCTATGTCGGCGACGGCCTGAACCGTTGGCCCGGCGTGCATCGGCGCGACGCCGCGCTGCTGTATCGGCTGGCGCTGGAGCAGGGCGCCACTGAGGCGGCCTACCACGCGACCGGGGATGAAGGCGTGCCGTTCAGGGAGATCGCCGCGGTGATCGGGCGAAGGCTCGGCGTCCCGGTGGAATCCCGCGGGCCAGAGCATTTCGGCTGGTTCGGCAATTTCGCCGCCGCCGACATGCCGGCGTCGAGCGCGCACACCCAATCGCTGCTCGGCTGGACGCCGAGTGGACCGGACCTGCTCGCCGATATCGATCAGCCGGGCTACTACGCGGCCCGCTGATCCCGCGCGCTACGCATCCGCCAGCCGATAGAGGCGATCCGCCGGATGGTGCCGAGGTCTTGACAATCGGACAATATTGTCCGATTGTCACTCGGTCGAGCCCGGGCCGACATGGACAAGCGCGATCGTTTCATCGCTGAACTGCGTGAGCAGGCTCGCGCCGCGGGCCTGAGATTTCGCATCGATTATCGCAAAGGCAAAGGTGGCCACGCGATGGTCTATGTCGGCGACCGGCTGACCACGCTGCCCGGCCGCGAGATCGATCCGAAGACGGCGCGGAAGATCAGAAAGCAGCTTGGGCTCGCCGACTGAGCCGCCAACCATGGCAACCGATCAGGACAGACAATGGACAGCTTCGCCTATGCCGCAGAATTCGAGCCGGGCGACGCGCGCGGCGTGATCGTGGTAAGCTTTCCGGACGTGCCGGAAGCGATTACGCAGGGCAATGGCATGGCGGACGCTCATCTGCAGGCGGAAGAGGCGCTGGGGCTTGCCCTGTTGAGCTATCCCGCGCGCCATTTGCCGCTGCCGAAACCGCGCGCCAAGGGCAAGCGGCTGAGCATCGTCGCGGTGGCGCCGGATGTCGCGGCGAAGCTCGCGGTGATCGAGGCCTTCGTCAACGCCGGCATCAGCAAGAGCGAATTGGCGCGCCGGATGCAGAAGGACGAGAAGGAAATCCGCCGCATCCTCGATCCCAAACACGCCACCAAGCTGCCCGCGCTGGTCGATGCGCTGCGCGCGCTCGGCAAGCGGCTGGTGATCGGCGTCGAAGCGGCGGCGTGACCTCGCAGCTCACGCCACGCGGCGCAGATCTCAGCTACGCATCCCCGGGGCCCACATAGGCGATCCGCACCATGTTGGTGGCGCCGGGGGTGCCGAGCGGCACGCCGGCGACGATGATGACGCGCTGGCCGGCCTTGGCGAAGCCGTCGCGGAACGAGATCGCGCCGGCGCGGTCGACCATGTCGTCCTGGTCGTGGGCGTCTTCCGCCACCACGCAATGCACGCCCCACACCACCGACAGCTTACGGCCGGTGCCGATGTTCGGCGTGATCGCCACCACCGGCGGCTTCGGCCGTTCCCGCGCCACCCGCAGCGCGGTCGAGCCGGAGCTGGTCCAGCAGATGATCGCCGATAGATCCAGCGTCTCGGCGATCTGCCGCGCCGCACCGGCGATGGCGTCGCCGGCGGTTTCTTCCGGGTCGGGACGCTGCGCGGTGACCACGCCGCGATAGATCGGGTCGCGCTCCACCTCTTCGCCGATCCGGTTCATGGTGGAAACCGCTTCCACCGGGAATTTGCCGGCGGCGGATTCCGCGGACAGCATGATGGCATCGGCGCCTTCATAGACCGCGGTGGCGACGTCGGAGACCTCGGCGCGGGTCGGCACCGGGCTGGTGATCATCGATTCCAGCATTTGCGTCGCGACCACCACCGGCTTGCCGGCGCGCCGCGCCATCCGCGTCATCTGTTTTTGCAGGCTCGGCACCCGCTCCAGCGGCAGTTCGACGCCGAGATCGCCGCGCGCCACCATCAGCGCGTCGGAGACTTCGAGAATCTCCGGCAGCCGGTCGATCGCCTGCGGCTTTTCGATCTTCGCCATCACCGCGGCGCGGCCGCGAATCACCCGCTTGGCCTCGTTGACGTCCTCGGCGCGCTGCACAAACGACAGCGCCACCCAGTCGATGCCGGTTTCCAGCGCGGCTTCGAGATCGGCGCGGTCCTTCGGCGTCATCGCCGACACCGGCAGGTCGGTGTCGGGCAGGCTGACGCCCTTGCGGTCGCTCATCTTGCCGCCGATCACCACCCGGGTCACCGCGCGCTCCGGCGAGGCTTCCTCGCAGATCAGCCGCACCTTGCCGTCGTCGAGCAGCAGCGCGTCGCCGACCTTCAGCGCCGAGAGAATTTCCGGATGCGGCAGCTGTACGCGGGTGGCGTCGCCGGGCTCCTTGCTGGAATCCAGCACGAAGGTGGCGCCGTTGTTGAGCTGGATCGCGCCGCCGCCGAACATGCCGACGCGCAATTTCGGGCCCTGCAGATCGACCAGGATGCCGATCGGCCGACCGTAGCTACTCTCGACGCTGCGGATCGCCTTCACCAGTTCGCGCATCTTGTCGTGCGAGGTGTGGCTCATGTTGATGCGGAACACGTCGGCGCCGGCTTCGAACAATTTGCGGATCATCGCAACGTCCGAGGAGGCGGGGCCGAGCGTGGCGAGGATCTTGATTCGACGAAGGCGTCTCATGGCTTGCTTCCCGGGACCGCATCTGGCGACAGACCAGACGCGCCCGGAGGCGTTCCACCCTGCGAATTCGGCATTCCCGGGAGCGTCCCTGGCCCGGGTGCGCCGGGCATCCCCGGCAAACGTTGCGTATTCTGTTCGCTGCTTTCGGTGAGCTGCACCGTCCAGGCGCGCTGCTCGCCGGTGTCGACCTCGAAGAAGCCGGTGCGGTCAAAGCCCCGCGCCAGGCAATTGTCGGTGCCTTTGATGGTGAATTCCTTGTCGCGCGAACACATGAAAGCCTGTCCCGACCATTCGCCGCCGCGATCGTAATCGAGCGCATAGATATAATAGAACCGCGCCACCAGCGTGCCGCGCAGCAGGGTTTCGCAGCTGCGCGACGCCACGTTCCACCAGCCTTCGGTGGTCCAGCCCTCGGCGTCCTTGTAGCCCAGCGCGATGCCGACCCGGCTCGAGGTGTTGTTGCAGAGCCGGAAATCCGCCGCCGCGGAACTGGACGAGAGGCACAGCGCGACCAGCGCCAGCGCCGGCATCAGGGCGATGCCGAGGCGTTGCTGTGAAAACACGTGGCGATGAGAATCTTCTGCGATCATCCGGTCAAGCTATATCAAACCCATGAGGACTTCGCTTGGCCCGTCGGCTGCTGTCAAGTTCACCGTATTGCGACCGGACCCGGGGGAAACGGCCGCGGCAGCTATAACCCCGCGATATGGCAAAATCTGTGACAACTGCGATGTGACGTCAATGCCCGGCCGGATCGTTCGGACCTAACCATGGCAGGCGGCGATCGCGCAACCCGGCCGGAACCCGAAGGCTGCGGCGCGCTGATTCTGCAATCGCGTTCAGCCGCCCGGCTGCGGATCGCGCCGGGCTATGGGCGATCCTGCGTTGACCACAGCCGCCGCACTTTTGAGTGTCGCTTCGCCGCGAGGCGCGATACAAGCGGGCCGCAATCCAACAGTCACATCAGGAGTACGAGATGGCCACGTCTGCCGCCGTCAAGGAAGAGCCCGCGACCCAATTCGCGAAGGATCAGCTCAAGGCCATCATCGAGCGCATCGAACGTCTGGAAGAAGAGAAGAAGACGATTTCCGACGACATCCGCGACGTCTATGCCGAGGCCAAGGGCAACGGCTACGACGTCAAGGCGCTGCGCACCATCGTGCGGATGCGCAAGCAGGACGCCAATGAGCGTGCCGAACAGGAAACCATCCTGGAAACCTACATGCAGGCGCTCGGCATGCTGTGAGCGATCGCGCGGCGGGTGCCAGCCTTCGCGACGCCCGGTTAGAGCTATTCCGGTTCTGATAAAATCAGAACCGGAGCTCTCGATTGCTATTTTGATGCGTTTTCTTTACGCGAACCGGAATCCACTTCGCTCGAAAACGCTATAGGCTTTCCGCGCAAAGCCTTGCTCCTCAGCATGGCGGCGGTTCGGCTGAAAATCAAAGCCAACACCATGACGGCATCACCCCATTGGTGATGCCGTTTGCATTTCGGCGGTGGTCCGGGCGCAAGCCGAAGCGAGCGGGCTGGCAATCTCGAGGCTGCTGCAACACGAGCTTGTGGAGGCGCAGTCGTCCTGAGGCGCCCGAGGCAGCGAAGGCCTCGAAGGATGCGGCCGCGCGTCGGCGGCTTGCCACGGGTGCATGGTTGCCTCGTGCGTGGCCCATCCTTCGAGACGCGCGGCTTCGCGCTCCGCGCGAAGCCTTGCTCCTCAGGATGACGGCGGTGGGGGTGGCTGCGCGTGCGTTTGGCGTGGCTGCGCCGGCATTCGGTGTGGCTGCGTCGCGTTCGGCGTGGCCGTGCCGGTGTTCGGTGTGGCTGCGTCGCGTTCGGCGTCGCTGCGTTGGACCTCTGAGCATTTTGATCAATTGAAAGAGCTTAATCCCGTTGGTCACGCTTCGACTTTGCTCGAGCCGAACTGCCGCGCGACCACCACTGCGCCGTCATCCTGAGGCGCCCGAGCAAAGCGAGGGCCTCGAAGGATGCGGCCGCGCGTCTGCGGCGTGCCAAGGGTGCATGGTTGCCTTGTGCGTGGCCCATCCTTCGAGACGCGCGGCTTCGCGCTCCGCGCGAAGCCTTGCTCCTCAGGATGACGGCGGTGGGTGTGGCTGCGCGTGCGTTTGGCGTGGCTGCGCCGGCATTCGGTGTGGCTGCGCCGCGTTCGGCGTGGCTGCGCCGGCGTTCAGTGCGGCCACGCCCGGCATCAGCCTAGCGCGTCAAAGCAATCCACACGGCTGAGTTCAGTATCGAGGTTCAGCGCAGCGCCGCGGTGCGGGTGAACGGCGTGGTCGACAGCGCCACCACCGCCGCGCCGGTGAATTGTTCGCACTGCAGGCCGGACAGCGGATCGTCGGCGAACCCCATCGCCACCGCGGCCTGCGGCTTGCTGAAATGCGTGCGCAGGATGGTGAGGTCGGTGTCGCCGAACACCGTCGAGGTCATGGTCGCGGCGCTCGGCGCGAGAATCATCGCGCGCAGCCAGACGTCGTTGTCCTTGACCGCGGCGGCGGCGAGCCGCGACGAGGTCGCGACCACGACGCCCTGGCCGCGCTGGCCCTTGGCGACCACCGTGGTGACGTTGTTGACCGCCATCGGATTGCGCGCCGCCGAGGCCGGACGCACGCTGCGCGGCAGCGGCGCGCTGGCGGCGACCACCGCGGCGCGTTCGATCGGCGAGGGCGGCGGCGCATAGGCCATCGCCTGCATCGAGCTTTCGGAAATCGTGGCGGTGGATTGCGGATCGGCGGCGGCGAGCGCCTGGCGGGCGCTGATCGCGGCGACCTGCGCCGGCGTGGCCTGCTTGGTCGCCGGCATGTCGTCCCAGAAGCCGCGGGCGTTGATGATGTCGGCGGGCGATTGCGGCTTGCCGGCGTCGGGCTTGGTCGCCTCCGCCTTGGCCGCGACCGGCCGGGCGACCGCAGCGGGCGGGGCGTCCGCCGAAGCGAGCTGGACCGCGGCCACCGCCTGCGGCTTGGCGCGCGGCAGCGGCACCTGGTCGATGATCTTGACCACGGCGTTCTTGATATTGCCGGGGGCGGCGGCCATCAGGCCGACCGGTGAGGCGGCGTCGGCGCTGGCCACCACGGCGCCGGCTGCGCCGCCTTCATCATCCTCGTCATTGCCGGATTTGCCCTTGCCGAACAACGCCGCCAACAATCCGGTCTTGCCGCTGCCGGCGGCATCGGAAGCGTCGCCGCGCCGTTCGACGTCGGCCAGAGCGAGCTGATAGCCTGGGAGCGGATTGCCGTCCGACGGCACGTGCACGGTGCGGCCGTCGGGGAACACCCGCACCAGCTGATCGTGCGTCATGCGCGGCCAGTGCCGGATGTTGCCGGTGTCGAGATGCACGAAGGGCGAGCCCGAGGTCGGATAGAAGCCGACGCCGCCGCGCTGTAGCCTGAGCCCCGCGAAGCGGATCTGCTCCAGCGGCACGCCGGGAATGTAGAAGTCCATGGCGTGGCCGAGCATGTGCTGGCTGAACCGGGCGACGCCCTGCGAGCGGCGGCGCAGCATGGCGTTGGTGGCCGGCGAGCGGTAGGCGGAAATGATCTGGATCGGCTGCTTGCCGTCGACGTCGCGGTAGACTTCCCAGAGGATGTCGAACAGCCGACGGTCCATCGTGGTCTGGTCCTGGCTGCGCCAGTCGCGCAGGAAGTGGTTGATCTCCTGCAGCGCGGCTTCGTCGTAGCGGCCGTTGCGCTTGAAGGTGACGGTGAGGTTTTCGTCGGAATGGGTGTGGTGAAAGGTGAGGGTGCGGCTGTCGCCGAGCGCGGTGGCGTCATGCACCGAGCCTGCGCCGGCGAGAAGTAACAGCGACGCCAATCCGGCCTGAACCCCGGCGCGGGTCGATGTCAGCGTGAAGAAACGACGTGCGAATCCAGCCAGCACCAATCAACCCACCCCAAAATGACCACTCGACAAATCCGCACCTCGCAACCGTGAGCGGCGAGGACAGGATGAATGCAGCCTTAAAGCAGGAGGGTTAATTGAAAACTACGCCCCACCCTCCGTTAGCATTAACTTAGCCTGTTGAGTGTGGCGAAAAATAGCCCGGTGCCGAAGCCTGGATGGAGGATGGTTAATGCAGCGCCCGGGGCGCGCCGCGCAGCCATTGGATTTGCAGGGCTATTTTGCTTAACCGCGGCACCCGGCGGCGCGCCGCCTCGGGATCGCCCCTGGGGCTGATGCGAGCGTCTGCCTCCGTCACTCGGAGTCAAATGTTCCACTTGCGAGTGTTTCTAGACGATGCTCGCCATGAGGGCATAGCTTTGCGCTGGGTGGATCAACCGCAAGGAGACGACCGATGGCAAATGACGAGCCGGAGATCGCGCCGACGCTGAGCTTCCGTCCCGCGAATCCGAAATTGGACGACAAGGTGATCGGAGAGCACAAATCCGGACACCTCGAGCACGAGATAACCGAAAAGCGCGGAGAGGCGCCGGCGCTGTTGCCGCCGGCTCCGCGCGGTCCCGCCCCGAAAACCTCGCTGACCTCGCGGCTGCGCGACAAGCTGGAACGGGGAGGTTGACGATGTGGCTGCGTTTCGCCAATCACCACGGCAGCCGTGTCTGGGTGGCTGTCGGATATTACAGCCCGAACTGCCCCGACGGAGGTGACTGGGCCAAGAAGGGCTGGTGGAAGATCGAGCCGGGCCAGGCCGCTACCGTGCTGTGGACCACCAACAAATACTCGACATTCTATGCCGAAGCCGACGACGGCAGCCATTGGTCCGGCTCGTACCATACGCCGGTGCCGTTGCAGGCGTTCGACTGGTGCTGGAACACGTCATCGACCCAGGCCGATGACGTCGGCATGCGATTGATCACGGTGACCAATGCCGGCTGGCCCTGGACCGGCACCATCAATCTGACCTGACCGCAGATGCTGCGGCGAGGTTTCGGCGATCAACCTGCATCGCCGAAACCTCGAGAGCCCTATTAGCGGGTGAAGATGTTGCGCTGGGAGCGCCGATTGGGCTGCGCCGGCGGCGCGGAGGGGGCGCCGAACAGCCGTTCGAAGAACGACGGCTCGGCGTTGCCGGCGCCGTCGTTGAACGCCACGCCCTGCGGAATATCGGCGCGCGGCCTCGCGTAGCTCGGCTGCGCGTGGGCGATTACGTTCTCCAGATCCTTGCCCTTGGGGTTGCGCAGGATCGCCAGCATCGCGGCGTCGCGGCCGTAGACGTCCTTGCGGGTCTGCAGCTTGCCGGCGTCGTCGACGAAGGCGGTCTGATAGGTGATGTTGACCGGGATCGGGGTTGGGAATTTCAAGTCGATCTCGCTCTTGCCGTACATGCTGCGGATCTTCTCCGGCGTGTAGTGCTCGTTCGGCATGGTGATGTTGAGCAGGGTGGCGGCGTATTGATCCGGGTTCTGCACCCGCATGCAGCCATGGCTGAACGCCCGCGCCTCGCGCGAGAACAGGTTCTTGTCCGGGGTGTCGTGCTGATAGACCAGGAATTTGTTCGGGAAGTTGAAGCGGATGCGGCCGAGCGCATTGGCCTCGCCGGGCGGCTGCGAAATGTGGATCGAGCCGTCGCGATTGCGCTCCAGCTTTAGCCCCATGCGCTGCAGCACGGTGGGGTCCTGCTGCAAGGCCGGCAGATATTCGTTGTAGATGATCGATGGCGGCACGTTCCAGGTCGGGTTGACGGTGATGTATTTCATCGTCTCGGTCAGAAGCGGCGTGGCGTGCTGGCCGGCCTTGCCGACCACCACCCGCGTGGTCCAGAGCGGGGCGCCGTGCTGCATCACCTTCAAGGTGTAGTCGGGAATGTTGAGGATCACATAGGCATCGCCGAGCGACGGCACGCCGAGGTCGCGCGGCAGCCAGCGCCAGCGCTCCATATTGACGATCACGGTGTCGATCTGGCGGTCGCTCTTCGGGCTGTTCAGCGCCTTGACGGTGCGCTCGTCGAGCACGCCGGTTTCCTTGAGATCGGCGCCGTCCTGGAATTTGCGCACCGCTTCCGCGACCTTGGCGTCGTAGCGGCTGCTGTCGGGATTCTCGGTGACGCCGAGCTTGGCGCGCAGCTGCGGCACCCGCGGATCGTCGGGCTCGGCCGCCGGCTGCTGCTTGCGCGCCGGGGTGTATTTCAGCGCCGGGCCGTCGGCGATCTGGATCGCGCCGGGGCCGTCGCCCTGGCCGCGTAATTCGGCGAGCTTGGCCTTCAATTGCCGGTACATCTTCTGCGGCGGGTTGTAGCTGGCCAGCGCTGCGGCGGGGTCCTTGGCGGCGCTGACATTGGCCAGCACCTCGGCCGGGTCGATCGGGTGCTCGGGATACTGGATGTCGCCGGAGACCTGCGACCAGTGCATCCGGCCGCTCTGCGCCTGCCGGGCATAGTCCAACAGGCTGGCGGTCAGCTTCAGCTCGGCCTCGGCCAACGCTTCCGGCGTGGTGGCGGCGGCGAAATCCGGCTGCGGATAGTCGGCGGGGTTGAGGCCGTCGGCGGCGGCGTCCTTCAGCCGCGCCACCACGGCCTTGGCGAGCGGGGTGACGGCGCCGGCTTGCGTCCACAGCGGCGCGAAATCCCGCGCGGTGTAGAACTTCTCCACCGCGGCGCGCTCGCCTTTGCGGTCGAAATAGCGGCTGGATTTGCCGCCGAGCATGTCGCGCAGCTTTTCGGCGACCGGCTGGTCGGCCGGCGCCACGGCGCTGGCGGTCTTGGCGGGCTCGGCCGACGGCTCCGCGGCCTGCTGCTTGGCCGGCTCGACCGCCGGTGCGGTGGCGGCGGGCGCGGCCGGCTCCGGAGCGGGGGCAGTGGTCGCGGCGGCGTCCTGCTTCGGCGCTTCGACGGCGGCGGCGGGCGGCACCGAAGCGGTGGTGTCGGGGGCGGCGCTGTCGGAGGCCGCTTTCCCGGACGCCGCGGTGTCGAGCTTGAAGTCGCCGATCGCCGGCGGCGGCACATTGGCGGGTTCGGGGGTCGGGACGGCGGCGTCGATGGCGAGATCCGAAGGGCTGCGGGCGGGTCCGGATTGCGCCAGGGCGGAGCCGGCTGACAGCGACACGAAGGTTGCCGCAACGGCGATCAGGACGCGGTCGAATCCGCGGCGGCCAGTGGAATCATCTCGCATTCATCGCACCCCTTGGCTGAAGCTGCTCCGAGATGGAACAGTTCCTCGCAGTCTTGAACTTTTGCTGAAAGCGCCGCGATCGCACGCCCGCAAGCCGTGATTCACCAAGGATAACACGCGCGCGGCCAAAGCGGCCAGCATCGCACGGGCGTCTCACGACAAACTGACTCAACCGACCGAATAGACCCACACCGAAATGTCACGGCGCTTTTTGCCACGCGGCTGTGGCTTTGTCTGTCACCGGCCGGCAACGGTTCAAATGTTCCGGGGCGGGCCGTTGATCGCCTCGGAATCAGCGGCGACCGCTTCAGCTCAAGGGCTGCGGCGCGGCGGCCTCGCGCTCGGTCTGGGTCGCCTCGTCGAGCTTGCGGTACAGCGTCGAGCGGCCGATTTTCAACCTGCGCGCGACCTCGGACATCTGGCCGCGATAATGCGAGATCGCAAAGCGGATGATCTCGCTCTCCAGTTCGTCGAGCGGGCGGACCTCGCCGTCGGAGGTCAGCATCGCCAGGCTGCCGGCGACCGGCAGCGGTGCGATCGGGATGTCGAGGCCGGAAACCTGTTGCGGCGCGGCGGCGTGAAACGGTGGCTCGATCAGCAACGGCTCGCCGGCGAATTCGGCGACGCCCGGCGCGGCGGCGGTCAGCGGGAAATCGGCGAGGTCGAGATGGCTGCTCTCGCTCATCACCACGGCGCGATAGACGGCGTTTTCGAGCTGGCGGACGTTGCCGGGCCAGTCGAGTTGGCTGAGCCGCGCCATCGCTTCGCCGCT
>NZ_DASWPE010000137.1:0-2402 GCF_036404135.1 Rhodopseudomonas sp.
TGGTGTCTCGCAACCCGATCCTACCGGGCAAATCGCCGATGGCCGCCGCAAAGCCGCCCGCCCGCTACGGCGCTATTTGAGGTCGCGCGTGCGGGCGGCTTTGCTCTACCGAGCTACACCACTTGGCGGGACACGACCCTCGGCGGCCTGGTCGGCTATAATTTCGGTCCGGTAATTACCCAGTTCTACCTGACGCGCGACGTCGCCGAGTCGAATTACGATGGCTATGATACGCGGTTCTGGACCCGAGTGATCGTGCCGCTGTGGAATCCGGACGCGTCGCCGCCGCACCGGCCGCTGATCACCAAGTAACTGCTCGTGCGAGCAGCGTAGCGAGCCGTCATCCTGAGAGGCTGACTCAAAGAGCGATCCATAAAATCAGGCATTAGATCCGTCATTGCGAGGAGCTCTTGCGACGAAGCAATCCAGGGCCATGCATGAAGCCCCTGGATTGCTTCGCTGTTCGGCCGGCGGCGCGCGCCGCCCTCGGCTCGCAATGGCTGCAAAAATCACTTTACGCGGAGCTTGACACTTCGTGGCAATATGACTATATTCCCATCACCTGATCCCATCGAGGGGCGTGTCCTGGGACGCTTGGAGATGCGGGGTGAGGCGGTGGCGCCTGCGGGCCGGGGAGGACGTCTCCCTGCGCACTCGGGACGCTTCGGGTCGCCGTCCGGCTCCACTAGGAGAGTCTGCCACTTGTTAGTTGGCTGAACGCGGTGCAGGTGAACGGCGGGAAACCGCCCGGGATCGGCGGTGCGGAGTGCATCGCGCCTGCACCCGGAAGCACGGTCCGGAAGCGAAAAATCGCCACGGTGGAGCGTCGAAAGGCGTTTCCGCGGCCTCTGCGGTCCGGCGCTCCGGTCTGCACGCTGCGGCCACTACTTGGAAGTCGCGCCTTTCGGCGCTCCGCCTCCCTCATTTCCGGGAGGCGCCCTGAGCCTTCCCTTCACGCAAAGATCTTTGCGGGCAACGCGCCCTCACGCCTTGTCGCGCGCAGATCCATGCGAGGCTTGCTCAATGACAGCTCAGGCCAGTGCGATGTCGGTCAAAGGAAAGTCGTTACCCTTGCACAGCAAGGGAGCATCCATGGCTTTTGCGAGACCGTAGGCGAAGCAGTCGCCGTAATTCAACGCTGCGCGGTGTCCGGTTCCTTTGCCGAAGCGCAGATGCGCCGAACGGGCGAACCGGGCCTGGACGGCCGTGACCGATTCGATCCTGATGCCGGCCGCGGCGATGAAGTCGTCGAGCCATCGTTCTGCTTTTGCTGGAGGAATGTCCTTGAGCCCGCGCAGCACGATGGAGGTTTCGACGAGGTTAGCGGCGGACATCATGGGCTGGTCGTCGTCGGCAATGCGTCGTGCAAAATCTGAGGCGTCCTGTTCCTGTCGGAAGATCGCAATCACCGTCGAACTGTCGACCACGATCATCTTGGCAGCCCGTGCTCGTCATAGCCTAGGATCTCATCGGGGCTGCGTCCGGTGTCGGGGAGCGAAGCATATCGGTGGCCAATCTCCATCATCCGCTCAACCATCCTGTCAGGCTGGCGGCGCCGGCGTTCGCGGACGAGTTGCTCGCGCAACGCCGCGGTCACGGCGGCCGTCAGGCTCTCGCCGGTAAGTTGCGCCAGTTCGGTCGCCAGCCGATGGGCTTCATCGCTCTTGATGTTGAGGTGCATGCCACAATCTCGATTGTGGTAGAAATATAGCGAAGGTCTACCCTCCGATCAACGGATCGGGTGGCTTCACGCCCGCTCACGCCTTCGCCATCGCCTTGGAAAAGATCACCTCGATCAGCGTGCCGGAATGCGGCGCGGTCTTGATGTGGAACTGGGCGCGGTTGGCCTCTACCAGCGCCTTGGTTAGCGACAGGCTGACGCCCGGCGCCTCTGAGGCGTGATCGCTCGGCGGCGCGGTGCGGAACGGCTCCATCGCCGCGGCGAGTTCGTGCTCGGCGAGCCGGCTGCCGGTGTCGCGCACCCGCAGCACGACGTCGCCGAAATCCGACAACGCGGTGGAGACGATCACCTGGCCGCCGGCATTGGCGAGATGGATCGAGGTGCCGATCAGGTTCAGCGTGATCTGCCGCAGCGCCTGCGCGTCGGCGACGATCGGCGGCAGCAGATGCGCCAGCGAGGTACGGATGATGATGCGTTCGCGATTGGCCTGCGGCTGCATCACCGCGACGCATTGTTCGACCAGATCGTTGAGATCCTGGCTGGCGAAGGCAAGGTCGAGCTTGCCGGTCTCGATCCGCGACAGGTCGAGCTGGTCGTTGACGATCGCGATCACGCGCTCGCCGGAGGCGCGGATGTCGCGCATGTAGTCGACGTAACGCTCATTGCCGAGCGCGCCGAAGCGCTGCTCGATCATCACTTCGGCAAAGCCGATGATGGCGTT
>NZ_DASWPE010000138.1:0-27120 GCF_036404135.1 Rhodopseudomonas sp.
ACCAGCCGGGTCGAACGCACGGCGTCGACGATGGCGCCGCCCGGGATCTGTCCGATCAGCGCCACCACGCCGCCGATCGACAGCATCAGGCCGATCTCGACCTGGGTCCATTTCTGGGTGGTGAGATAGACCGCGACGAACGGGCCGAAGCCGGTCTGGACGTCGGCGAGAAAGAAGATGAACCAGTCCAGTCCGCGCAGGCTGCCGCGCGATGGCGAGGGATCGGGCGGCGTGCGCTGCTGCGGCGCGCCGGTCGGCTCGGCTGTGACCGGCGAAGGAGCATCGACCGCGGGCCGGGTCGGCAATGGGAGGAGCCCGCCCAGATCAGTTCTCCGTCCGCGGGGCGTCGCGCAACGGCTCCAGGCTGCCGGATGCGCCGAGCACCACGATCGGCTTGTCGTCCTTGTATTCAGGCGCGGCGCGGACCTGATCGCGGGTCAATTCGAGGCCGATGGTGCCGGACTTGTCGGCGACATTGTCGAACCGCAGCGCGCTCCAGTCGATCACGATCTTGCGGCTGCCGACGCCGAGGAAGCCGCCGAAATCGATCACCGCGGCGCGCACCTGGCCGTCGCGGTCGACGATCACGTCGACGATCCGGCCCATGTCTTCGTCGGCGGCGCTGCGGATCTCGCGGCCGAGAATGCCGCGGGCCTCGACGTTGCTGATCACCGTGACCGAGGCCGGCGGCTTGGCGGTTTCCGGATCGGCGGCGCTGTCCGCAGCCGGCGCGGCCGGCGCCGCTCCTTGCGTCAATGGCGGCTGGCTCGGCGCCGCCGTAGCCGGCGCGTCGGCGCCGGGGGCGGCAGAGGGTTGGGCGCGCAGACTCGCCGACACCACGCTGACCAGAGCGACAATGATGAAGGCTGTGCTGAAACGGATATGCATCGCTCGCTCCGGTGATGGGCCGCCGCGGCTATAGCCATTCCGGTTCTGATCGAATCAGAACCGGAGCTTCAGATTCCTTATTTTGACGCGTTGTCTTCACGCGAAGCGGGATTCCCTTCGCTTGAAAACGCGATAAGCCCGCCTCAATGCGCCAGCACCAGCGACACCTGGATTCGGCCCCTGGTGCGCAACACTTCCAGCGAGACGTCGTCGCCGTGGCGGCGGACCCGCAGATCGACGCTGGAATCGCCGAGCTGCAGATCGCGCAGGATCACCTCGTTGAGAAACGCCGGCAGCCGCGGATTGCGCAGCCGGATCTCGCCGCGGCGGGCGTCGAATTCTAGCCCGAGCGAGGCCTCGAGCAGAGTGAACGGGGTGGCGCTGGCCCAGGCCTGCGGCGCGCAGGCCACCGGATACAGCGTCGGCCCGCGGCGCCGCTCGCGCTGGAAGCCGCAGAACAATTCCGGCAGCCGCCGCAGCTCCATGTAGCTCGCGGTTTCGAACAGCCCCTTGAACACCTGTTCGACCGCGTGCTTCAGGCCGTAGCGCGCGAAGCCGAGCGCGATCAGCGCGTTGTCGTGCGGCCAGATCGAGCCGTTGTGATATGACATCGGATTGTAGCGGGCCTCGCCGCGCGCCACCGTGCGGATGCCCCAGCCGGAGAAGAATTGCGGCCCCAACAGGTCGGCGGCGACCAGCCGGGCGCGGTCCTCGCGCACGATGCCGGTGAACAGCAATTGCCCGGCATTGGAAGTGCGGACCCGGCACGGCCGCTTGGCGCCGTCCAGCGCCAGCACGTAGGTGCCGAGCTCCTCGCACCAGAACGCCTTTTCGAACCGCACCGCGAGCCGGCGGGCTTCGTCGTCGAGCGTCTCGGCGCGGTGCGTCAGTCCGAGCCGCCGCGCGCAGCGCGCCGCCAATTGCTTGGCGGCGAACACGTAGCCCTGCACCTCGGCCAGCGCGATGTCGCCCTCGGCGAGTTCGCCGTCGGCGTGAAACACGGCGTCGTAGGAATCCTTCCAGCCCTGGTTCTGCAAGCCCTCGTCGGTGGCGCGCTGATATTCGACGAACCCATCCTTGTCGGGGTCGCCGGCGCCGTCGATCCAGCGCAGCGCCGCCTCGATCGATTCCCACAGGTCGGCGAGCGTGGCGTCGTCGCCGGTGCGCTCGACATAGAGCCCGGCCAGCATCACGAACAGCGGCGTGGAATCCACGCTGCCGTAATATTGCGCGAACGGCACCTCGCGCAGCGAGGCCATTTCGCCGCCGCGCATCTCGTGCAGGATCTTGCCGGGTTCGGCGTCGTTCACCGGATCGACCGTGGTCGCCTGGTAACTCGCCAACCGCCGCAGCACGCCACGGGCGACCCGCGGATCGATCCACAGCATCTGCAGCGCGGTGATCAGGCCGTCGCGGCCGAACGTGGTCGAGTACCAGGGAATCCCGGCGTAGGGATAGCGGCCCTGCGGGGTTTCGGTCATCAGCATGTTGAGGTCGGCCATCGACTGGCAGACCACTTCGTTGAAGATGTTGTTGGAGGTCTCGATCGAGGTGGTGCCGGCGGTGAGCTGCCGCATCTCGCGGCGGTGCGCCAACAGCCCCTTGAAGAACGGCATCAGCGGGTCGCTCTTCGGCCGGTTGCACGACACCGTGACGAACAGCGAGGTGTTTTGCTGCGGCGGCAGCTCGAGATGATAGGTCGCGGCGTTGACCGCAAGCCGGGTCGGCCGCGGTTCCAGATGCACGGTGCTGCTGCGGACTACGTCGTCGAGCCCACGATACAACAGCGCCACGTCGCCGAACCCCAGCAGCCGGCTGGAGCCGGTGCCGCGGCGGGCGCGCTGGGTGCCCCGCACTTCGAACAGATCGGCGAAATCATTGTCGAAGAATAGCGTCAGATCGAAGATCGCGGTGCGGTCGCCATGGTTCTGCAGGCCGATCCGCTGATAGGCGGTGCCGCGCCACAGGAAGATCGTGCGTACGATGTGCAGCACGTCCTTTTGCAGCACCAGCCGGCCGTTGCTGTAGATATCGGGATTGGTGAGGTCGACGGTGAGCGCCGAATTGTCGTCGCGCAGATTGCTGCCGAGCAGCAGGGGCTGCATGTCGTCGAGCAACAGTTCGAGGCGGGCGAGGTACCTGGTATCGGCGTTGAACAGCCCGTCCGGGCCGCCGGCCGACACGCCGATGTCGCCATGGCTGTCGAGCACGACGAAGGTGTCGTCGTGCTTCAGCACCTGACGCGGCCGCGCGGTCGGGCCGGTCATCGGAATGTAGAACGGCGATTCCGTCACCGCTTCGTCGCGGATATTTGAAACGCTGGCGGTGGCTTCAATTGCCATTCATGACCTCGGCCGGTTGGGCGGCGCGGAGAACGTTCCGCGGGACGGCTACGCAACGGAAGCAAACGTGAGCAACAAGCTCAGGCGGCGCGGGGCGCGAGACGGTTGATCTCGCGGTCCACGAGATCGCGATACGGACCTTGGCCCTGCATCAGATGATCAGGCGGACCGTCTTCAATGATACGCCCTGCCTGCAACATGACAACCCTGTCGAAGTTGCGTAGTGTTGCGAGGCGGTGAGCGATCGCAATCACGGTGCGGCCGCGCATCAACCGGCCGAGCGCCTCGCGAATCGCCTCCTCCGAATCGCCGTCGAGCGCGGCGGTGGCCTCGTCGAGCAACAGGATCGGCGCGTCTTTGAGGAAGGCGCGGGCGATCGCGATGCGCTGGCGCTGCCCGCCGGACAGCTTGACGCCGCGATCGCCGACCATGGTGGCGAGCCCTTCCGGCAGCGTCTCAACGAAATCGCAGCGCGCCGCGATCGCCGCGCGCAGCACCTCGTCGTCGGTCGCGGTCGGGCGGCCGTAGCGGATGTTCTCCAGGATCGAGCGATGGAACAGCGAGATGTCCTGCGGAACTACCGCGATCGCTTCGCGCAGGCTCTGCTGGGTGACGCGGGAAATGTCCTGGCCGTCGATGCTGATGCGGCCGGCCTGCGGGTCGTAGAACCGCTGCAGCAGCACGAACAGGCTGGACTTGCCGCCGCCGGATTGGCCGACCAGGCCGACGCGCTGGCCGGCGCCGATCCGCAAGGTCATGCCGTCGAACAGCTTCTGTCCGCCGGGATAGCGAAACCTGATGTCCTCGAAGGCGATCGCGGCACCGGAGCGCACCAGCGGCTCGGCCTCGGGATGATCGGCGAGTTCATGCGGAACCAGCAGCGTGGCGAGCGCTTCCGACAGCCGCGCCACGTGCTGGGTGACGTCGACCAGCGCCACCGCGAGGTCGCGGGTGGCGTGCAGGATCGATAGTCCCAGCGTGCACACCAGCACCACGTCGCCGGTGGTGGCACGGCCTTGCTGCCACAGCATCACCGCCCAGGCCAGCAGCGCCACCGTGAGCGCCACGGTCACCAGCGCGTGCAACAGTCGCAGCCGCTCCAGATAGCGCAGGCTGCGGCCGCGTGCGGTCAGTTCGCGGTTGACGGTGGCGTCGAACCTTGCGTGCTCATAGCCGAGCCCGCAGAACGCCCGCACCAGCGGCATGTTGTTGATGACGTCGACCATCTCGCCGTCGACCGCCGCGGCCTTGTCGGCGAAATCGTCGTGCAGCGGCTTGCCGGCGGCGGCGAGGTGAAACACCCCGATCACCACCACCGCGGAGACCAGCGTCAGTCCCGCGGCCATCGGCAGGCTCACCGTGCCGATCAGCGCGATCGCCGCCACCGTGGCGATGCAGGGCGGCAGCACGTTCCAGACCAACATGTTCTCCACCGTGAACACCGCATTCGAGGTCGCGGTGATCCGGCTGGTCAGCATGCCGGGCAGCCGATCGGAAAAGTAGCTCGGCGCATGGCCGGTGAGATGGCGGAAGATGTCGCGGCGCAGGTCGCCGGTGACCCCGACAAAGGTGAAGCTCGCGGTCCAGCTGGCGATCCGCCACAACAGATTGTCGGCGGCAATCAGCGCCACCAAAAAGCTGAGCGCCAGCCAGACATGGCCGCCATTGGCCGGTCCGCTGGACAGCCCGTCGACCAGGTATTTGACGCCGTATTGCGTTCCCACCGAGCAGCTCACCGCGGCGACCACGGCGAACAGGATCACCGCGTGCGCCGTCGGCCGTTGCCGAAGATAGCGCCCGACAAAGGCGAAAGGACGATGGGCGTATCCGGAAAGCGTATCCATGGGAGCCGAACCTGTTGGAGAACTGCAAAGACGGGGCGGGGCGTCGCTCGATGTATCGCAAGGGTCGGCTGCGCGCGGCCGCTTGCTGACAACGCGCATTCGGCCCGCAATGAGTGATGAGAATTCGCGCAATGCCAGTGAAAGAATGGGCATCGGCGGCGGCAGCTGGGTTCTGGCGGATCGCGATGGCATCAGCAGGACCACAATGTGAAGGAAATACGCGTCTTTTTGGAACTTCGCAGGTGCGAAATCGTTCCCATGCGGAGACAGCCGAGCACGGTTGATCAGTGTTGCAAAAACAGGAGACGATAAGATGCGCATCGCGCAGGTTGCTCCTCTGACGGAAGCCGTCCCGCCCAAGCTCTATGGCGGCACCGAACGCGTTGTGCATTGGTTGACCGAAGAACTGGTCGCGCTCGGCCACGACGTCACCTTGTTTGCCAGCGGCGATTCGCTAACCTCTGCCAAACTCGACGCGATGTGGCCGCGGGCGCTGCGCCTCGACGGCTCGGTCAGAGACCCCAACGCACTGCACATCGTGATGTTGGAAAAGGTCTTACAGAAATGCGACAATGAAGAATTCGACCTGTTGCATTTCCATCTCGACTACTATCCGTTCTCGCTGTTCTCCCGCCAACCCACCCCCTTCATCACCACGCTGCACGGCCGGCTCGATCTGCCGGAGCACCAGCCGGTGTTCAACACCTTCTCCACGGTGCCGGTGGTCTCGATCTCCGACTCGCAGCGCCGCCCGGTGCCGCAGGCGAACTGGATCAACACCATCTATCACGGGCTTCCGGAAAAGCTGCTGACGCCGCTGCCGGTCAAGCCGGACTATCTGGCGGTGCTCGGCCGCATCGCGCCGGAGAAGGGCGTCGACCGCGCGATCCGCATTGCGCTGCGCTGTGGCATGCCGCTGAAGATCGCCGCCAAGGTCGACGTCGCCGACCTCGACTATTTCAACGACGTCATTCGGCCGATCATGGATCACCCCGGCATCGAATTCATCGGCGAGATCGGCGATCAGCAGAAATCGGAATTCCTCAGCGGCGCCACCGCGCTGCTTCTGCCGCTGGATTGGCCGGAACCGTTCGGGCTGGTGATGATCGAGGCGATGGCCTGCGGCACGCCGGTGATCGCCTATAATCGCGGCTCGGTGCCGGAGATCATCGATGACGGCGTCAGCGGCTTCATCGTCGAGGACGAAGCCGGCGCGGTGGCCGCGGTCGGCCGGCTGCCTTTCCTCGACCGCAGGGCGGTGCGTCGGCAGTTCGAAGCGCGGTTCACCGCGCGGCGGATGGCGCTCGACTATCTCGCCGCCTATGAGAGCCTGATCGCGGCGCGCGAACCGCGGATCAAGCTGGTCAGCGCCGGCGAGTAGCGCGCGGCCGAGGCCGTCGTCGGGTTGGCGGCCGCCGAGAGCGGCAACAACGACCGCCTTGGGTTTGCCACAAGAAAATCAGCCGAGATTTCAGCTCGCGGCCGTCGCCTGCAACGCGTCCGACAGCGCCTGGCGCAGCGCGTCCAGCGTGTAGGGTTTCTGCAGCAGCGGAAAGCCTTCCTCGAGCGCGGTCGCCGAGCGATCGCTATAGCCGGACGCCAGCACCACGGCGATGTCCGGATGATGCTCGCGGATCAGCCGGCCGAGTTCGAGCCCGCTCATCCCCGGCATCACGATGTCGGAAAACACCAGGCGGATGTCGCGGCGCCGGTTGAGTAGCTCCACCGCGGCTTCGGCGGAATCGGCTTCGATCACCTCGAAGCCGCATTGCTGCGCGTAGTCCGCCGCGACCGCGGCGACGTCCGGATGATCTTCGACCAGCAACAGCGAGGTCGGCTGCATCATCCGCGACGGCGCAGGATCGGCGGCGTCGCCGTCGCGATCCAGCGCCGCGTCGCAGATCGGGAACGACAGTTCGAAGCGGGTGCCGTGCCCAAGCTCGCTGTCGACCGTGATTGCGCCATGGGATTGCTGGACGAAGCCGTAGATCTGGCTCAGCCCGAGCCCAGTGCCGCGATCGACCGGCTTGGTGGTGAAGAACGGTTCAAAGATCCGGTCGCGGATATCCTCGGGAATGCCGCTGCCGGTGTCGGAGAAGGTCAGCACCGCGAGATCGCCGGTGAGGCCGGCAGCGTTGCCGTGTTGCTGGCGGTACGAAGTCGAAATGACGATGCGGCCGCCGTCGGGCATCGCGTCGCGGGCGTTCAGCGCGAGGTTCAACAGCGCGATTTCGAATTCGTTCGGATCGATCCGCACCGGCAACGGCCGCGTCGGGCGCTCTTTCTCGATGGCGATGTCGCTGCGCACCGATTGCCGCAGCACGTCGCTGAACTTGTCGACGGCTGAGGCAAGATCGACCACCTTGGCGGAGACCGTATGGCGGCGCGAGAACGACAGCAATTGCCGGGTCAGCGCGGTGGCTTTGTTGACCGCGGAATCGATCATATCGAGCGCGCGGCGGTCCTGCGGGTCGCTGTGACGGCGCCGTAGCCGCTGCGCCGATCCTCCCACCACCATCATCAGGTTGTTGAAGTCGTGGGCGACGCCGCCGGTCAGGCGGCCGAGGGATTCCAGCCGCTGCGCCTGTTTCAGCGCGTCCTCCGCCGACTGCCGGCGGTCGGCTTCCTCGTACAGACGTTGCGTGCGGGTCAGCGCCAGCAGCACGATCGCGATCAGTGCGGCGGTGGCCGGCAGCCCGAACAGCAGATAGCTGCCCATCATCGCCAGCCATTTGGCGCGGATCGCCCGGGTCTCCAGACCGGACACCACATAGACCGGCAGGTCCGACAATTTGCGATAGGCGAGCTTGCGCTCCAGCCCGTCGAGCGCCGAGGTGACCGTCAGCGTGCCTTCGGCGTCGTGCGCCAGCATCAATTTGCCGAGTTCGGAGTTTTGACCGACCGTGGCGTTGTGGCCGAGCGCGGGTTGCCGCGCCAGGATCGCTCCGTCCTCGCGCACCAGCGCGGCGTAGCTGCCGAATTCGCGGCTGATCTTGGCAAAGAAGCCTTCGAAATACTCCGGCAGCAGCGAGGCCTGGGTGACGCCGACGAAGCGGCCGTCGGGCGAGGGGCGGCGGCGGCTGACGCCGAAGAACGCCGCCCCGCCAAACGGTGCCCGCGGCTGCAGGATCTCGCCGATATAGATGCCGACGTCGCGTTCGACATGGGCGCGGAAGTAGTCGCGATCCGAGAAGTCGATCGGCGGCGCGGGATGGCTCACGCTGTTGACCAGGGCCCGGCCATGGGAATCGAAGATCCACAGCGATTTGACCTGCTCGGAGCCGGCGGCGATCCGCTTCAGCCGCAGATGCAGCGCGGCTTCGCTGTCCATGATCTGGTTGTCGGACTGGTCGCGGACGATCTCGGTGATTTCCGCCAGGCTGCGTTCGACGGATTCGAACACCTTGAGCCCGTGTTCGGTGATGACGTCGCGGGTCTGGTCGATCTGGCGGTCGGCGATGATCGTGGTGTTGCGCTGGCCAAGCCAAGAGGCGTAGCCGAACAGCGCGGTCGGCAGCACCGCCGACGCCACCAGGATGCCCTGCAGCAGTCGAATCGAGTCGCGCTGGGCCTTCAGCATCGTGGGCGGTGATCCGGATTGCCGTTGGCCGACGCCGTGGCGTACCCCGCGCGACGCTCGCCAACAAGGTATCTCCCAGCGTCGGATGGCACGCCGGATTTGTCAACGGCGGCCGGGCCGGGTGGCGGAAGCCCCGGGCCGAGATACCGGGCCCAGAGAAAGTCGATCTATCGCCGCCTTGCCGGTTGCAGTAAGACGACATTACCCCCGCTTCGGAGCGTCCCCGTATCGGGCCGGAGCTGACCAGAGGATTGCCCATGCGCGGCTTTGCTTTTGCCATGACGTTGATGATGCTCGGCGCGGTCGGCGGGCCGCTCAAGGCGGCCGATGCCGACAACGGGCGCACGCTGGCGGAGCGCTGGTGCGTCGGCTGTCACGTCGTCTCCAGCGCGCAGAGCAAGGGCACCGATATCGCGCCGTCGTTCGCCTCGATCGCCGAGCGGTCGAACTTCAACGAGGAGAAGCTGGCGTTCTTTCTGCTCGAGCCGCATCCGAAAATGCCCAGCATGGCGCTGAGCCGCGACGAGGCGAAGAATCTCAGCGCCTTCATCGCCGAGCAGAAGCGGCCGTGACCGCGGCGGCTTCTAACCCCGATATGACCGGTGACGCGGTGATCATCGCCAAGCGCGGGCCGGCGCTGTGGATTACCATCAACCGCCCCGACAAGCGCAACGCCATCAACGCCGCCGTGGTGGAGGGCATCGGCCGCGGCTATCGTGCCGCCCATGACGACGCCGCGGTCCGCGTCATCGTGCTGACCGGCGCCGGCGACAAGGCGTTCTGCGCCGGCGCCGATCTGCAATCCACCGGGGCTGCGTTTTCGCAGGATTTCTCCCGGCCCAATGTCGACTACGCGGATTTGTTGCGGCTGGCGCAGAACGCCACCAAGCCGTCGATCGCGCGGATCAACGGCGTCTGCATGGCCGGCGGCATGGGGCTGTTGTGCATGACCGACCTCGCGGTCGCCGCCGACAGCGCGCTGTTCGGGTTGCCCGAGGTCAAGGTCGGGGTGTTTCCGATGCAGGTGATGAGTCTATTGCAGGACATCGCGCCGCGGCGGCTGATCAACGAATGGGCGCTGACCGGCGAGCCGTTCGACGCGCGGGCTGCGTTGGCGGCTGGGCTGCTGAACTACGCGGTGCCCGCCGCCGAACTCGACGGCAAGATCGAGTGGCTGATTGCGCGGCTGTCCGACAAATCGCCGACCGCGATCCGGCGCGGCAAATACGCCATGCGGGCGATCGCGTCGATGTCGTTCGACCAGGCGATTGCCTATACCGAGAGCCAGATCGTGCTGTTGGCGATGACCGAGGACGCCAAGGAAGGGCTGACCGCGTTCGCCGAGAAACGCAAGCCGGCCTGGCCGGGGCGGTAATTCCGAGCCACCGCCGCGGGCGCTTCGCGGAACCCGGCTTTACCAAGTATTATCCTCGCCATGGTTGGATCGGCCGCGCTGGCGACAGGCCGGTCTCCAACATGGCAAGGCCCCGTGACGTTGTCTGCCGTCCAGTCGTCCGCCGCCGTCGGCCCGAGGGGCTGGCTGCTGCCGTTCTGGATCGGCGCCGGCGTCTATCTGTTCCAGTTCGTCGCCGGCAACGATTTGCTGCAGGATTCCGATATCTTCTGGCAGATCGAGGTCGGGCAGTGGATCATCGATCACCGCGCCGTTCCCACCAGCGACATCTATTCGTTCACCCGGCTCGGCGCGCCGTGGATCTCCAGCTCCTGGCTTGCACAGGTGCTGTATGCCGCGAGCTACGCGCAAGCCGGCTGGGCCGGCGTGGTGGCGCTGTCGGCGCTGGCGATCGCGGCGAGCTTCGCGCTGTTCGTGCAGGCGTTGCAACGCCATGTCGCGCCGGCACCGGCGACCTTGCTGGCGATGGCCGCCTTGCTGCTGTCGATCCACCATTTGCTGGCGCGGCCGCATGTGCTGGCGCTGCCGGTGATGGTGGCCTGGTTCGCCGGCCTGATCGTTGCCACCGAGGCGCGCCGCGTGCCGTCGCTTTGGCTGCTGCCGCTGATGGCGCTGTGGGCCAATCTGCACGGCGGCTTCGTGCTCGGCCTGCTGCTGCTCGGCGGCGTGGCGCTGGAAGCGCTGTGGAGCGCGCAGCCTCCGCGCCGCCTCGCGCTGGCGGCGCGCTGGGCGTTGTTTGCGCTCGGCGCGCTGCTGGCGTGCTGCTGCACGCCCTATGGCTGGGACAGCTTGCTGGCATCGCGCCGCATCCTCGATCTTGGTGAAGTCTTGGCGATCCTGTCGGAATGGCAGCCGGCGGATTTCTCGCAGTTCGGCGCGTTCGAGGCCGCGGTGCTGGGGCTGCTCGGCGTTGCGCTATATCGCGGACTGACGCTGTCGCCGCCGCGGATTCTGCTGGTGCTCGGCCTGCTGCACATGGCGCTGTCGCATGTCCGCAGCATCGAGGCGTTTGCGCTGCTGGTGCCGCTGATCCTGGCGGGGCCGTGGTCCAAGCAGCTCGGCACCGTGCCGCCCGTAGCAAGCGTGACTTCGCCGCGCAGCGTCGCCGCGGCCGCCGCCGCCGCGCTGGCGCTATTGGTGGCGAGTGTCTCCGTGGCGCCGCATTTGCGCTTTGCGCTGGTGGCGGCGCAGGTGCCCAAAGAGGCGGTTGCGGTGTTGCGGCAGCGCGGCGCCGAGCGGGTATTCAACGCCTACGAATTCGGCGGCTATCTGATCGCGGCGGGCATCAGGCCGTTCATCGACGGCCGCGCCGAACTGTACGGCGAAAAATTCGTCGTCGCTCATCACCGCGCGGTGGCGCTGCGCGATCTCGATGCGCTGCCGCGGCTGCTCGACGACTACGCCATCGACGCCACGCTGCTGGCGCCGACCGCGCCCGCGGTCAAGCAGCTCGACCGGCTGCCGGGCTGGCAGCGGGTCTATGCCGACGCCGTCGCGGTGGTGCATGCGCGCGTCGGGCCGCGCTGAGCCCGGCTACAGGTTGCTGTCGGTGATCGCCGCATAGACCATGCTGCGCAATTCCCGCCGCAGCGGATAGGCGCTCGACGGCAACAGCTGCGTCATGAAGATGGTGATCAGCTGCTCGGCCGGGTCGATCCAGAATGCGGTGGAGGCCGCGCCGCCCCAGGCATATTCGCCGGCGCTGCCGGCGATCAGCGTCCGCTCGGGCTGCATCGTCACCGAGAAGCCGAGCCCGAAGCCGATCCCGGCATAGGCCGCCTCGCTGAACATCGATTTCGACATTTCGGTGAGGTCGCGGCCGCCCGGCAGATGATTGGCGGTCATCAGCGCCAGCGTTTTCGGGCCGATCAGCCGCACGCCGTCGAGTTCGCCGCGATTGAGCAACGCCCGGCAGAAGATCAGATAATCGGCCGCGGTCGACACCAATCCGCCGCCGCCGGAGACGAAGCCGGGCGGCTTCAGATACGTGCTGCTGGCCGGGTCGTCGTACAGCGTGAAGCCGCCCTTGCCGTCGGCGGCGTAGCAGGCGGCCAGCCGATGCGCCTTGTCGGCGGGCACGAAGAAGCCGGTATCGGTCATGCCGAGCGGATCGAGAATCCGCTGATGCAGAAACTCTTCGAACGGCTGGCCGCTGATGACGCCGATCAGATAGCCCAGCACGTCGGTCGCGACCGAGTAGTTCCAGGCGTCGCCGGGCGAGAACTCCAGCGGGATCTTGCCGAGGTCGGCGATCATCGCATCCAACGTGCCGGCCAGCTCGAATTCGCCGATCTTCCTTTCGCGATAGGCGGCGTCGACATTGCTGCGGTTCTGGAAGCCGTAAGTGAGCCCGGACGTGTGGCGCAGCAGGTCGACGATCAGCATCGGCCGCGTCACCGGCCGGGTCAGGAAATTCGGCGCGATGCCGGCCTGGAACACGCCGAGATTGCTCCATTCCGGAATGTATTTGGCGACCGGCTCGTCGAGCGCCACCAGGCCTTGCTCGACCAGCATCATGAACGCCACCGAGGTCAGCGGCTTGGTCATCGAATAGATCCGGAAGATGGTGTCCGGCTTGACCGGCGCCCGGCGCTCGACGTCGGCGAAGCCCTGCACCGAAGCGTGCACGATCTGGCCGCGGCGATACACCAGAAGTTGCGTGCCGGGAAAGCGCCCGCTGTCGAGATAGCGCCGCTTCAGGTGCTGGTCGACGCGCTGCAGCGCGGCGGCCGACATCCCGGCCGAGGCCGCGGCCGGCACGGATGGGATCGGAGCTTGTGCGGGCATCGTCACTCCCTGGCAGCATGGTGCGTGCGCGGCGGCGAGCCTGCGCCGCCGGCTCCGCTCTGATAACGGATAACCCCGCGCTATGCCATTGCTGACTAACGGATAGTCCGGCACTATTCTAATGCGCTCCGGGAACTTGGGGTTGCTCGCGCGTGGATTGCTTATCACGGCGCGCCGCTTGGTATAGCCTGTGCCGCATTTCAGAATTCCGGAGTGGATCGGCGATGCCTCAATTCGACGACAGCGCGCTCACCACCGCGGTGGTCAACAGCTTCGAGGAATCCAACGACCTGCGGCTGAAATTCCTCATGGAGGAATTGGTCACCGCGCTGCACGGCTTCGTGCGACGCACCAATCTGAGTTCCGAGGAGTGGGGCGCGGCGATCGATTTCCTGACCCGCACCGGGCAGAAATGCGGCCCCGGCCGCCAGGAATTCATCCTGTTATCGGACGTGCTCGGGGTCTCGATGCTGGTCGACGCGCTCAATCACAAGGACCGCGGCGAGGCCACCCAGACCACGCTGCTGGGGCCGTTCTATGTCGGCGAACATCGGCCGCTGCCGCATGGCGCGGATATTTCCGAGAAGGTCGAGGGCGACCCGATGTTCGTGCAATGCCGGGTCACCGATCTGCGCGGAAAACCGCTGGCCGGGGTGACGGTCGACGTCTGGCATGCCGACGACGAGGGTTTCTACGACTCGCAGAAGCCGAGCTACGCCAGCGACGGCCCCTCGCTGCGCGCGCGCTTCACCACCGACGCCGACGGCCGGCTGTATTTTCGCACGATTTTGCCGCGCAACTACCTGATCCCGATCGATGGCCCGGTCGGCGAATTGATCCTGGCCACGCGGCGCTATCCGATGCGGCCGGCGCATGTCCACTTCCTGCTCAACGCCAAGGGCTTCGAACCGCTGGTCACCGACATTTTCATCGAGGGCGACTCCTATCTGGATTCCGACGTGGTGTTCGGGGTGAAGGAGGACTTGATCTCCAGCATCGAATTGCGCGCCGAGCCGACGATGCCGGACGGGCTGCCGGCGGACGGGCCGTGGCATCTGATGACCTATGATTTCCGGTTGAAGCCGGGCCGCGGCGTGGCGCCGAAGCCGATGGCGCCGGTCAGCGTCGATGCCTGAGGCGCCGGCGCGATCCGGCGGCGAACGCCGGCGGTTTGGGCCGCGCGGCGTCGCCGTATCGACGATCGGGCAGGGCACCTGGGCGCTTGATCGCGGCGATCGCGCCGCAGCCAGCGCCGCGTTGCGCCGCGGTCTCGATCTCGGGATCAATCACATCGACACCGCTGAAATGTATGGCGAGGCCGAACCCTTGGTGGCCGAGGCGATCGCCGGGCGCCGTGACGAGGCGTTTCTGGTCTCCAAGGTGCTGCCCAGCAATGCCTCGCGCCGCGGCACCGTCGAGGCCTGCGAGCGCTCGCTGCGGCGCTTGAACACCGACCGGCTGGATTGCTACCTGCTGCATTGGCGCGGCGCCTTGCCGCTGGCCGACACCATCGCCGCCTTCGAGGAGCTGGTCGCAGCCGGCAAGATCCTGTCGTGGGGCGTCAGCAATTTCGACGTCGCCGATCTCGACGAGGCGCTGGCGCTGGCCGGGCCGGGCCGCATCGCCTGCAACCAGGTGCTGTATCACTTGCGCGAACGCGCCATCGAGCACGCGGTGATCCCGTGGTGCGAGGCCCATGGCGTCGCGGTGACCGCCTATACGCCGTTCGGCAAGACCGACTTCCCGACGCCGGATAGCGAAGCCGGCCGGATCCTGCAACAGATCGCGAACGCCCATGCTGCAACGCCGCATCAGGTCGCGCTGGCGTTCCTGACCCGCCGTCCGCCGCTGTTCGCGATCCCCAAGGCCAGCACCGTGGCGCACGCCGCCGCCAACGCCGCGGCGGCGGCGTTGCGGCTCGGCGACCACGACCTCGCCGCGCTCGACGCGGCTTTTCCGCGCGGGCCGCTGCCCGACAGTCTCCCGATGTTGTGATCGATCCGGCCGTTGCTTCGATCCACCGGCGCGGTCAACGTTGCCGTTTTGCCCGCCCGAACCGCGACGCATAACCCGGTCGCATTTTCGGCTGTTGCGATCGGCTCGCGAACATCGTTGTCTGCTGGGCATTGTGAAGAGTCTCCCGCCGCGCGCGGGAGGCTGATTTTCCTCGAGCGCCGGCCCGCCATTGACCACTGTGATGTCTTCCCGCGACGTCGCGCGCAACCTGACGCGGCGCCTCGACGATCGGCCATTTCGCGGCATCGTGCTGATCATCGCCGCGACCGTGTTCCTGGCCTGCTCGGACGCGCTCGGCAAATATCTGATGCTGACCCTGCCGGCGATCGAAGTCGCCTGGCTGCGCTTTCTGGTGTTCGTGCTGATCATGGTTCCGGTGGCGACCGCTTCGGCCTCGTCGCCTTTGAAATCGGTGCGGCCCGGGTTGCAGGTGCTGCGCGGGCTGGCGCTGGTGTTCTCCTCGGTGCTGTTCATCTCCAGCCTGCGCTATCTGCCGATCGCGCAGGCTTCGGCGACGTCTTTTGTGGCGCCGCTGCTGGTCACCGCGCTGTCGGTGGTGGTGCTCGGCGAGACCGTCGGACCGCGGCGCTGGGTGGCGACGCTGGTCGGGCTGATCGGCGTGCTGATCGTGGTGCGGCCCGGCACCGCCGCGTTCAATCCGGCGGCTATTCTCACGCTAATTTCCGCGCTGGCCTGGGCCGCGACGCTGATCATGACGCGGATGATCAGCGGCGCCGATCGGGTGGTCACCACCATGGCGTTCGCGGCGATCGTCGGCTTTGCGGTGTTGTGCGTGCTGGTGCCGTTCGTCTGGGTGACGCCGAGTTGGCGCGACATCGGGCTCGGCATCGGCGTCGGCGTGGCCTCGACCGCCGGGCAGTGGATCGTGGTGCTGGCATTTCGCCATGCCGCGGCCTCGCTGCTGGCGCCGTTCTCCTACAGCCAGCTGGTCTGGGTGGCGATCATCGGCTTTGTGGTGTTCGGTGAGGTGCCCGGGGTCTGGACCTTCGTCGGGGCCGCGATCATCATCGGCAGCGGCGTCTACACCGCGCATCGCGAGCGGCGGCGCCATCTGCGCGCGGTTGCCGCCGAGCCCTATCCCAGCGCCTGATTGCATGGCGGCCGGCAGCGCTTTGCGGCGCTGCGCGATTGAAAGCAGCGGGTTCAATTTCTATATTGCCCGTGGCAAGATACCGGGCCGGACGTTTCGTTCGCCGCTCCCTGCAATAGCCCACAACGAGGTTTACGATGGTCAACCGTTTGCAATTCTACATCGATGGCGCGTGGGTCGATCCCGTCGTCAAGAAATCGACGCCGGTGGTCAATCCGGCGACCGAGGAAGCGATGTACGACGTTGCGCTCGGCTCGAAGGCCGACGTCGACAAGGCGGTGGCCGCCGCCAAGCGCGCGTTCGAGACCTTCTCGCAGACCAGCCGCGAGGAGCGCGTCGCGCTGCTGGAGAAGATTGTTGCGGTCTACAAGACGAGAATGAAAGATATCGGTGCCGCGGTGTCCGACGAGATGGGCGCGCCGCTGCCATTCGCGGAAAAATTCCAGGCCGGCGCCGGGCTTGGCCACATCGCCTCGACGCTCGATGTGTTGAAGACCTACAAGTTCGAAGAGCCGCTCGGCAACGCCGTGGTGGTGCGCGAGCCGGTCGGCGTGATCGGCATGATCACGCCGTGGAATTGGCCGCTGAACCAGATCGCCTGCAAGGTGGCGCCGGCGCTCGCCGCCGGCTGCACCATGATCCTGAAGCCCTCGGAATTCACCCCGTCCTCGGCGCTGATCTTCGCCGAAATCCTGCATGAAGCCGGCGTGCCGCACGGCGTGTTCAACCTCGTCAACGGGCTCGGCCCGGAGGTCGGCGCGGCGATGAGCGAGCATCCGGACATCGACATGATTTCCTTCACCGGCTCGACCCGCGCCGGCATCGACGTCGCCAGGCGCGCGGCGCCGACGGTGAAGCGGGTCAGCCAGGAACTCGGCGGCAAATCGCCGAACATCATTCTGGAAGACGCCGATCTGCAGAAGGCGGTCGCCGGCGGCGTCGCCCACGTGTTCAACAATTCCGGGCAGTCCTGCAACGCGCCGACACGGATGATCGTGCCGGCCTCGAAGATGAAAGAGGTCGCCGCGATTGCCAAGGCGGTCGCCGACAAGACCCGAGCCGGCGATCCGCGCGCCGAGGGCACCAGCATCGGGCCGGTGGTGTCGCGGATTCAGTGGGACAAGATCCAGGCGCTGATCCAGAAGGGCGTCGATGAAGGCGCGACGCTGGTGGCCGGCGGGCCGGGCCTGCCGGAAGGCGTCAACAAGGGATTCTATGTGCGTCCCACGGTGTTCGCCGACGTCACCAACGACATGAGCATCGCGCGCGAAGAAATTTTTGGCCCGGTGATCGCGATCCTCGGCGCCAAGGACGAAGCCGAGGCGGTGAAGATCGCCAACGACACGCCCTATGGTCTGGCCGGCTACGTCTCCGCCGGCAGCGTCGAGCGGGCACGCGCGGTCGGCCGCAAGCTGCGCGCCGGCAACGTCAACCTCAACGGCGTGCCGAACGAACGCACCGCGCCGTTCGGCGGCTACAAGCAATCCGGCAACGGCCGAGAATGGGGCAAGTTCGGGCTCGAAGAGTATCTCGAGGTCAAGGCGATCGCCGGCTACAACGCCGCGTAGCAGCGCGCGCAACTCGATTGTGGCAAACCCGGGGCAGATCGAGATCGCCCCGGGTTTGTTGTTATGACCTCCGCGCGTATCAGCTGATCCGGTAGTTGTCCCCGGTAGCGGGTTGCACGCAGGGTCGCTAAAAACTGCAGCGTGGTTGGAATGATTCGATTTTGATCTGGCGTAAAGAGCCGATCGGTCCGTTCCGCTAACCGCATCGGACAGGCTTGCAGCCCGTCGTATCTTAAGTCTCCGCACCCGGGCTGATTGTGGAAGGAACTTGCGATGGCCGAGACGATTTCCACCGACACCGTGCGACGTTTTCTCGCCATCGGCATCGGCGCCTTCGCTGTGTTGTGCGCTTTCGTCATCGCTTCGATCATCGCCTGACAATTTTCTCCTGCGCAACGACGCCGCGCCAAGCATGGCGGGCTGTTGTTCCTGCTGCAGCGGTTGATTGACAAGCTCTGCGGCGGCCCCCTAACTGGCGATCACGCCAGCTGACGAGGCCGAGCAATGAGCGATGGACTGCGCAAGGGGCTGACCAGCTACGGCGACGCCGGCTTCTCGCTGTTCCTGCGCAAGGCCTTCATCAAGGCGATGGGCTATTCCGACGACGCGTTGAACCGGCCGATCGTCGGCATCACCAACACCCACAGCGATTACAATCCCTGCCACGGCAACGTGCCGCAGATCATCGAGGCGGTGAAGCGCGGCGTGATGCTGGCCGGCGCCATGCCGATGGTGTTTCCCACCATCTCGATCGCCGAGAGCTTTGCGCATCCGACCTCGATGTATCTGCGCAACCTGATGGCGATGGACACCGAGGAGATGATCCGCGCCCAGCCGATGGATGCGGTGGTGGTGATCGGCGGCTGCGACAAGACGCTGCCGGCGCAGATCATGGCCGCGGTGTCGGCGGATCTGCCGACCGTGGTGATTCCGGTGGGGCCGATGGTGGTCGGCCATCACAAGGGCGAGGTGCTGGGCGCCTGCACCGATTGCCGCAGGCTGTGGGGCAAGTTCCGCGCCGGCGACATCGACGCGGTCGAAATCGAGGCGGTCAATGGTCGGCTCGCGCCGTCGGTCGGCACCTGCATGGTGATGGGCACCGCCTCGACCATGGCGTGTCTCACCGAAGCGCTCGGGCTGTCGCTGCCGATGAGTGCCACGATCCCGGCGCCGCATGCCGAACGGTTTCGCAGCGCCGAGGCCAGCGGCCGGCTCGCTGCGGCGATGGCCTTGGCGAAGGGACCAAAGCCCAGCGAATTGTTGACCGAGGCTTCGCTGCGCAACGCCCAGGTGGTGCTGCAGGCGATCGGTGGCTCGACCAACGGGCTCATTCATCTCACCGCGATCGCCGGGCGCGGCACCCATCGCATCGATCTTTCCGCATTCGATCAGTTGTCGCGCGAGGTGCCGGTGTTGGTCGATCTGAAGCCGTCGGGCGATCACTACATGGAGCATTTCCATCACGCCGGCGGTGTGCCGAAACTGTTGGCGCAGCTCGGCGAGTTGATCGATCTCGACGCCAGAACCATCTACGGCAGCCTGCGCGATGCGGTGGCCGCGGCCGAGCAGGTGCCGGGGCAGGACGTCATTCGCGCGCGCAACGATCCGATCCGGGCCGAAGGCGCGATGGCGGTGCTGAGCGGCAATCTGGCGCCGCGCGGCGCGGTGATCAAGCATTCGGCGGCGTCGCCGAACCTGTTGCAGCACGAAGGCCGCGCCGTGGTGTTCGACAGTCTCGACGACATGGCGGCGCGGATCGACGATCCCGAGCTCGGCGTTGCGGCGGACGACGTCTTGGTGCTGCGTAATGCCGGGCCGCAGGGTGCGCCGGGGATGCCGGAGGCCGGCTATCTGCCGATCCCGCTGAAGCTGGCGCGCGCCGGCGTCAAGGACATGGTGCGGATTTCCGACGCGCGGATGAGCGGCACCGCGTTCGGCACCATCGTCTTGCACATCACGCCGGAGAGCGCGGCCGGCGGGCCGTTGGCCTTGGTGCGCAACGGCGACCTGATCCGGCTCGACGTCGCCGCGCGCCGCATCGATCTGTTAGTTGACGATGCCGAACTCGCGCGCCGCCGCGCGGTTCTGCCGGCCGCGGCGCAGCCCGCGCCGCCCCGCGGCTATGCGCGATTATTCCACGACACGATCCTGCAGGCCGATCAGGGCTGCGATTTCGATTTTCTGACCGGGCAGGGCGGCAGCACCGATTGATTGGATAGCTGATCAAGACAGCAGCCGTCCTGAAAACCGGAGCCTCGCGAAAACGCAACCGTCATTCCGGGGCGCGAGGCCGATCGGCCGAGCGAACCCGGAATCCCGCAACAGGCCGGACGCCTGCACCTGCGGCGAGATTCCGGGTTCACGCGCGGCTTGCGCCGCTCGTGCCCCGGAATGACAGCTTTGGAGTAATGACAGCCTCGGAGTGGTTCACATGCAGGTGACTTCGAGGTCTTCCAGCATCGCCAGAGTTTCCTCGTCGCCGCTTTCTTCGAGGATCTCGCGCAGCGTCGGCAGGTAGTTGTGCAGCACGCGCAGATCGTCGAGCCCCTGCTTCTCGTTGAGCTCGGTGCGCTTCTTGGCGAAATAGCCCCAGAACGGGTTGTCGGCGGCGTCGATATGGCCCTGCAGCCTGGCCATCACGCGCTGCGACTTGCCCTCCCAGTCGGCATTCTTGAAGCTGATGTAGCGGTCGAACGGCACGTTCATCGGTGTCTCCAAAAGATCCGGCTGTATCGCTATAGGCCAGCGGCGGCGCTTTGTCTGTCAGCTAGCCGACGCCGTCGCCCGCGGGCGAAGGCCTGCAGCCCGGTAGACGGTGGCTGCCATCGCGGCGCCGATCGTGCCGCACCAAGCGAGCGTAAAATCCGCCAGGCGGTTCTGCAATGGCAATTTGCCGCCGCCGCGGCCGGCGGGGCCTCGGGCGGAACCGAGGAATTCATTTACCACGTCGCAATCCGTCGGCACTTAAGCCTCATTTAACTAAAATTCGCCCTAATAACGCTCCGCACCTTTGCGACATGCTCCCGGCCCTGACGCCGCCGAGCATGGGCAAGTCCGTCTTGGTCCGCGCCGGTCGCGCGGCGCTGCAAGCGGGCGGAGGTGCAACGTAATTGGGTCGGGCGTAAGCGTATGCGTAACAGTGCAGGTGCGTTGAAGGGGGCGGCGCGTGGCCGTGCTCCGCGGAGAGCCGGGCCGCTCAATGTCGCGGGCGGCGTGGCGGTGGCTTTCGTCGTGGCCGCCTGCGGCTGGACCCTGCATGCCAACGTGTTCGGCGCCAGCATCTATCCCAGCGTCGCCGCCATCGACGAACCGATCATCGTGGCGCCGCGGCTGGCTCTCGCCAAGCCGGCGGCGCCGGTGACGGCCGCCGTCACCACGCCGGTTGAGCCCGACGTCACCGTGGCGATGCTGACCTCGGCGCCGGGGCTGTCGGCGGAACAATTCGCCGAACGCTTTGCGCCACCGCTCGATGCGGTGGCGCCGGCGCCGCTGCCGCCGGAAGTGCCGGCCAAACCCCAGATCGCTATGGCGCAGCCCGCGCCGGTTCCGGTTCCGTCGGTGCGCCAAGCGGCGTTGCCGCCGGCGCCGAAAGCAGCAGCAGCACAAGCCGCGCAGCAACCCGCCGCTCAAGTCGCCGACGCTGCGCCGGCGCCCCGCGCGGCCGAGCCGAAAGCGCAGCCGGCCAAGGGGCCGTCGCTGCGCGAGGTGGCGCAGGCTTCCAAGGCCGCCTCGATGGTCGCCGCGGCCCAGGCGAAGCCCGCCAGCATTTTCGAGAAGCTGTTCGGCAAATCGGAACCGACCGGCTCGGTGCTGGCCTTCGCCGGTTCCGACGGCGGCGTCGGCAGCGATGGCCGCGACACCGCGAGCAGCGCGCGCTACGACCGCTCCACCGCCGTCTATGATATCTCCGCGCGGATGGTCTACATGCCCGATGGCACCAAGCTTGAGGCGCATTCCGGGCTGGGCTCGCGGCTCGACGATCCGCGCTACGTGCACGAGCGGATGCGCGGCGCCACCCCGCCGCATCTCTATGACCTGACGATGCGGGAATCCCTGTTCCATGGCGTCGCGGCGCTGCGGCTCAATCCGGTCGGCGGCGAGGGCGCGATCCACGGCCGCTCCGGGCTGTTGGCGCACACCTACATGCTCGGCCCCAATGGCGACAGCAATGGCTGCGTCTCGTTCCGCAACTACGACGCCTTCCTGCGCGCGTTCCGCAACGGCCAGGTCAAGCGCCTCGCCGTGGTGGCGAGCCTGGAGGGCTGAGGTCGACGGGTCTGCAGCCATCCTTCGAGATACCCGGCTTCGCCCTTCGGGCCACGCCGGGTTGCTCAGGATGACGATAACCGTGTGGTGACTGCTTAGCTTTATCGGGCGCAACGCTCAGCGCCGTCATCCCCTGTCTCCGATCACAATCCCCTCTCAAGATACCGCCATGCGGGAACGAGTGCGGCGGCTCGCGGTTGGTCGATGAATCGGAGGATTCATCATGGCTGCAACGAGGATGATTTTGGTCGCCGCGTCGCTGAGCTTGGCTGCGCCGGCGTTTGCTCAGGAGGGCACCGAGGCGCAACGCGACGTCTGCATGCCGGATGCCTTCCGGCTGTGCAGCAGCGCGATTCCCGACGCCGCACGGGTCGAGAGCTGCCTGCGCAACGCCGGCTCGCGGTTGAGTTCGGCGTGCTACGCGGTGTTCAACCCGCAGGGGGCGAACAATACGCCGGTGCGCACCGCGCGGCGCCAGGTCGCGCGACCATCCGACATGGTGCGCCCGGTCACCGACGAGGAATGAGCATCGCCGCGATGCGACAAGCCCCGGCAGTGCTGCCGGGGCTTCCGCGCGCTTAGCGCAGCCCGCCGGTGACGTGCAGCGTCTCGCCGGTGACGTAGGATGCGCCGTCCGAGGCCAGGAAGCTGACCACCGAGGCGATCTCCTCGGCCTTGCCGACGCGGCCGAGCGGCGTGATCGATTCGATGAATTTGCGCATGTCGCCCTGGTCAAAGCCCGCCTTGATCACGCCCTCCGTCACCACCATGCCCGGGTTGACGGCGTTGACGCGGATCTTGCGCGGCGCCAGTTCCTTGGCCAACACCGAGGTGATCGCATCGACCGCGGCCTTGGTGCCGGTGTAGACGGCGGAGTTCGCCGGCGCGAAGGTCGAGACGCCCGAGGAGATGTTGATGATGCTGCCGCCGCCGGCGCTAAAATGCCGCGCCGCTTCCTGCGAGACCAACAGCAGCCCCAGCACGTTGACGTTGAACTGGTTGTGGAAATGCTGCGGCGTGATGGCCTCGAGCGGCAGCATTTCATAGACGCCGGCATTGTTGACCAGCACGTCGATCGGCCCGAGCGTCTTGACGGTTTCGGCGACGAGCGACGTCACAGCCTTCGGATCGGCGAGATCGCCATGCACCGCGACCGCCTTGCCGCCCTTGGCAACGATCTTGGCGACGACGGCGTCGGCGCCTTGCTTGCTGGAGGCGTAATTGACGGCGACCGCCGCACCCTCCGCGGCCAGCTGCAGCGCGATCGCCGCGCCAATGCCCTTCGATGCGCCGGTCACCAGCGCCACCTTGCCTTGCAGCGTGGCGTTGCCTTGCAGTGTCTTGGTCATGATCGTCGTCCTGTGATTATTTCAATAGTTCGGAAGTATGGGACTATTGAACGATGTCAAGGCGCGGCCTATATGTTTTTCATGGTTCAACTGGTTCATCCCGCACGTGAGGACATCGCGCTGGCGGGCGTGCTCGACGCCTTGGCCGACCCGATGCGGCTGCGCATCGTCAAGGCGCTGCTGGGGCAGGCGGATTGCATGAGCATGTCGTGCACCGCGGCGGCGCCGTGCCCGAAGATGGCGAAGTCGACGCTGTCGAACCATTTCCGCGTGCTGCGCGAGGCAGGCTTAATCCGCACCACCAAGAAGGGCGTCGAGCACCACAACGTGGTGCGCGAGGCCGACCTCAACGCGCGGTTTCCCGGATTGCTGAAGGCGATCTTGAAGCACGCGGAGTGAGTGGGGGGAGTGATCGCGTCCGTTCACGCCTTCGCGCGGCGTAGCGGTCGGAGTATCGGGTGTCGGAAGCGCGCCCGGCCGGCGCCACAGCTACGGCGCGGGGCACAACAACTTTCGCGGCACAGTAAGCTGATACTACCTTGGTCGATGCCGCGACGTCTATGCTGCCTTTGGTTGTGAACGCGCGGGAGGGGTCATGAAGGGATTTGTGCTGGTCTGCGCGGCGCTCGCAGCCGCCGTGCTTGGTATGTCAGCGTCGGCTCCGGCTTTCGCCGCCAAACGCGGCTACGTCGAATGCGGACAGGTCGCGTTTCAACTTGGCTTCCGGACCGGCAACGGCAACGAGAACCGCGCCAGGAGACGATTCATCCGATCCTGCCAGCACGGCCAAGTGTGATCGTGAGTGATGGCTCGGGGGGCGCGAGCAGCGGTAGGCGCGAGCGAGCCCGGAATCCATGACCCCGGCAGGGAGTACAGCGCGTAGGGCGCAATAGCGAAGCGTATTGCGCCGACTTGGCGCGAGAGGCCGATTACGCTTCGCTCATTCGTCTTACGGGTTGTCCGTATTTTTGCGACGTCGTTGCGTCTCGGCGGCCGGCTAGAGCTGTTCCGGTTCTGATAGAATCAGAACCGGAACTCTAGATTCTTATTTTGACGCGTTTTCTTCACGCGAACCGGGAGCCACTTCGCTAGAAAACGCTATGATGCGGCGTTCTTACTTCAGCATCGCATCGTAATCAGCATGCGAACCGATCCAGAACCACAGCAAGCCATCCTCGACGTCCACGGCCAACGCACGATAGCGTAGGCCGATGCGGACGCTGTGAGTGCGGCCGATCTGTTTGAAGTGCAGCGAGGGATGGCGCGGGTCGGCCTTGAGCAGGGCGAAATTCTTGTCGGCGAGGCGCGGATCGGCACCGGGAGACGGCGATAGGCCGACCAGAACTCGGGGCTGGCGAAATGCTTCACAGCTCGCAGGTGTGGCCGCTGCGGTGGCCGGCCAGCGCTTGATCCGCCAGCGCGTCGAGCTTGCCGGAGGCGGCGTCGCGTTCGATCCGGGCGTCGAAATGGGCGGCGTCGAAGGCGTCGAACCAGGCGCGAAACCGCGCGAGATCGCCTGGGGCGAGCTCTGCGATGGCTTTTTCGATGTCTTCGACGCTGCTCATCGACGCAGATTAGCAGTTTTGGGGTCGATCGAAAAGCGGTGCGGGATGTCGCTGGGTCCGGCAGGGACCACAATGTTTGCCCACCGCGTTGTTGGGCATTGCGTTGCCGCGCCGCCTGTCGCGATCCCGGGTCTGCGAAGCAGCACTGCGTGCTGCATCGCGCCCGGGATGACGAAGTAAGTGCCCCAAAACATAACGCCCGGAATTGCTCCCAAGCTTCGTTGATAGTGAGGCGGTTCCTGTCTGCGAAGCGGCACTTCGTACCGCAACGTGCCCGGGACGAAGAAGGAAGCCCCCAAACAAAAAACCCCGGCGTTTCCGCCGGGGTTTTGCATTTGATACTTCGCTTGAGCGAATGAGAGGCTTGGATCAGAAATCCATGCCGCCCATGCCGCCGCCCGGAGGCATCGCGGGGCCGCCGGCGTTCTTCTTCGGCAGCTCGGCGATCATCGCTTCAGTGGTGATCAGGAGTGCCGCGACCGAGGCCGCGTTCTGGATCGCCGCCCGCACCACCTTGGTGGGGTCGATGATGCCCTTCTTGACCATGTCGCCGTATTCGCCGGACTGCGAGTCGAAGCCGTAGGAATACTGATCCTTCTCGAGGATCTTGCCGACGATCACCGAGCCGTCTTCGCCGGCGTTGATGGCGATCTGGCGGGCCGGCCAGGACAAAGCCTTGCGGACGATTTCGACGCCGGTCTTCTGGTCGTCGTTCGCGGTCTTGATGCGCTTCAGCTGCTCGGAGGCGCGCAGCAGAGCGACGCCGCCGCCCGGCAGAATGCCTTCCTCGACCGCGGCGCGGGTCGCATGCATCGCGTCGTCGACGCGGTCCTTGCGCTCCTTGACTTCGATCTCGGTCGCGCCGCCGACGCGGATCACCGCGACGCCGCCGGCGAGCTTGGCGAGACGCTCCTGCAGCTTCTCACGGTCGTAGTCCGAGGTGGTTTCCTCGATCTGCGCCTTGATCTGGGCGACGCGGGCTTCGATGTCGGCCTTCTTGCCGGCGCCGTTGACGATGGTGGTGTTTTCCTTGTCGATCATCACCTTCTTGGCGCGGCCGAGCATCGCCAGGGTGACGTTCTCCAGCTTGATGCCGAGGTCTTCCGAGATCGCCTGGCCGCCGGTCAGGATCGCAATGTCCTGCAGCATGGCCTTGCGGCGATCGCCGAAGCCCGGCGCCTTGACGGCGGCAACCTTGAGGCCGCCACGCAGCCGGTTGACGACCAGGGTGGCCAGCGCTTCGCCTTCGACGTCCTCGGCGACGATCACCAGCGGCTTGCCGGTCTGCACCACGGCCTCGAGCAGCGGCAAGAGCTCGTTGAGGCTGGAGAGCTTCTTCTCGTTGATCAGGATGTAGGCGTCGTCCATTTCAACGCGCATCTTGTCGGCGTTGGTGACGAAGTAGGGCGAGATGTAGCCGCGGTCGAACTGCATGCCCTCGACGACGTCGAGTTCGGTCTCGAGCGACTTGGCTTCCTCGACCGTGATGACGCCCTCGTTGCCGACCTTCTTCATGGCGTCGGAGAGGAACTTGCCGATTTCGGCATCGCCATTGGCCGAGATGGTGCCGACCTGGGCGATTTCCTCGTTGGAGGTGACCTTCTTGGAGTTCTTCTGCAGGTCGGCGACGACGGCTTCCACCGCCATGTCGATGCCGCGCTTCAGGTCCATCGGGTTCATGCCGGCGGCAACCGACTTGGCGCCTTCGCGGACGATCGCCTGCGCCAGCACGGTAGCGGTGGTGGTGCCGTCGCCGGCCGCGTCAGCGGACTTGGAGGCGACTTCGCGCACCATCTGCGCGCCCATGTTCTCGAACTTGTCGTCGAGCTCGATCTCCTTGGCGACGGTGACGCCGTCCTTGGTGATGCGGGGAGCGCCGAACGACTTGTCGAGCACGACGTTGCGGCCCTTGGGGCCGAGCGTCACCTTGACCGCGTTGGCCAGAATATCGACGCCGCGCAGCATGCGGTCGCGGGCGTCGACGCCGAATTTCACTTCTTTAGCTGACATATTTTGCTTCCTTGCAAGGGGGGAGGGAAAAGGCGCTTAAGCAGCCTTCTTCTTGGTGGCGGGCTCGTCGAGCACGCCCATGATGTCGCTTTCCTTCATGATCAACAGCTCCTGGCCGTCGATCTTGACTTCGGTGCCCGACCATTTGCCGAACAGCACGCGGTCGCCCGGCTTCAGGTCGAGTGGCTGCAGGTGACCGCTTTCGTCCCGAGCGCCGGGACCGACCGCGATGACTTCGCCTTCCTGCGGCTTCTCCTTGGCGTTGTCCGGGATGATGATCCCGCCCTTGGTCTTCTCTTCCGCATCGATGCGGCGGAGGACGACACGATCGTGGAGAGGCCGGAACTTCATGCAGAGACTCCTTCGTCCGGCGTAGTGCC
>NZ_DASWPE010000139.1:0-13919 GCF_036404135.1 Rhodopseudomonas sp.
CGTTGGTGTCTCGCAACCCGATCCTACCGGGCAAATCGCCGATGGCCGCCGCAAAGCCGCCCGCCCGCTACGGCGCTATTTGAGGTCGCGCGTGCGGGCGGCTTTGCTCTACCGAGCTACACCACTTGGCGGGACACGACCTCGCCGGTTGCGCGCGGGGCTCGCTACGCGACGGTTGAAAGCGGCGGCGCAGCCCGGTGGATTGCCGTGCAAGGGCTCGCTACGCGATGGGTGTAAGCGGCTCCGTGCATGGACTGTGCAAGGGCTCGCTACGCGACGGGTGTGAGCGGCAGCGCCCGCGTTTCCCAGGGGGGTGTGAGCGGGAGCGGTGCGATTCCCCTCACCCTTGCGGGGAGGGTCGGCCGAGCGGCGGTCGGCGCTTGCGCCGATCGCCGGCGGAGGCCGGGGTAGGAGAAGCCGGGGATCGTGCGTGTGTAATCGTTGGCTGGGTAAGGAGCTTTACGCCGTAACCCACCGGTTTCAACGTCCGAGTAGATTAGCTATATTCGTGGGTAAGGTACTGTGCGCTAACCAATCTTACCGGCCGACCTGTGGGGCATAGGCTGCCAACCTATAAAGCCCTCACTCGATTGTTGCAACGAAGTCTCGAAGATTGGGTTGCTGCCGGTCAAGTTGTGACTGGTTTACTTGCGCACTCCTGCCCGCGAAGTGCTTTATTCCAGCGGTCAGTCTGCACATGGGTACTCCCAAGGCGCCCGAAACCACGGACGCTGTGTTGGCATCATTGATTTGTTGTTCGAACATGGCGCGGAAGGTCTGGCGAGACGTCGGGGCGGGGCTGCCGCCAGGATGAACGGCAAAAACCCCTGGGTTTGCCTGATAGACACGGAACACTTCGGCGAAAATCTCGAGAACAACATTCCGGAATGCACTCGCTGAGCTGTTGTTCATTTGTGTCAAGCGATTTCCGACATACGAATAGATGCGGGGAAGCGCCATGCGGTATTGCTGGGTATTCCTGAAGAACTGAGATTGCGGCTGTCCTGGCCTCCGCTGCACACCATAGACCAGCGCCAGAACTGATCTCACCGCCCTTTTCGATGAGCCGTCAGCGGAGAAGGGGATAATGAGACGGTCCGCGGCCGAAATCGCTAACTCAGTGTAGACTGTGAAGCTCGGATTGCAGTCAAGGAAAACCGTGATGTCGTCCTGATTCCAAGCCCGCCGGACATCGTCAGTGAGATTTCGAATCCACGTGTGAACGATTTGCCAAGCATTTCCCGGACCCGCCGCACAAGCGAGTTGGATTCTGGCGGCCTGCATTTCAAGCTCTTCGTCTCCACAGATAAGATAGACGTTGTCTGGAACATTTGGGTTTTTCGATCGGACGTGCGTCAAATAGTTGGCGCCTGAATGCGTGTCGACGTAGGGGCTCACGATGCGGTCAGCGATATAACCCGAGATAGTCTGAGGTGGCGTCATGCCTGCGAGGTCTTCGATAGCGGCCTCTCCATTCACCATGCCACCGAGCAACATGCTCGAAGAATTTGCTTGTGGGCAGAGATCAACGACGAGCGACCTTTTGGTCGCTATGTGTGCGGGCATACTCGGCGGCTACCTGGAATGTGAGGTAACTTTTTCCGACTCCCCCTTTGTTGTTCCAAAGTGCATAGACCGCCATGACAAAAGTCCTTCCTCAATTGTATCGTGGGTTGCCTCTTTGCCAGAGAAGCTTGTTGTAATGTTACAAAATCTACGCACGCAGTCGGACGCCGGGGCCTCCACCATTTGGCGGGATGAATTCGACGCCCGCGGCTTCGAGAGCGGCCTGGATCGCAGTAAGATTGTTCGCTATTGGCGTGCGTTTCCCGGTTTCGAAATCTCGGATTGTGGATACACCGGTTCTTGACGCTTCCGCGAGCTGTGGCTGCGACCAGTTGATAAGGGCGCGGGCGGCACGGGACTGGGCTGGAGTCAACATGGTGGGAGGCTAAACCAGCCGGTTCTTTATAGCAACATCATCGTTTAAAATTGAAGTCATCTTTTGAAGTTGGGGCCGGGAGACTCTTGCTGACGAATTCTGTCGTAACTGTCACAGGTTGAGTGATGGCGCGACTTGCGCCATCACCTTGGGCCGGGCGGATATTTCCCAAAGGATGCGCCGGCGAAATTGCTCGAACTCAATCTCGCCCGTGCCAGTGCCGTGGCGGATCCTTCAGTTGTCGCCGACGAGGCGTCTGACCACGAGGATTGATGTCCCCTGAACCAACCTCCCGCGCCTACCGACCTACCTATGGGACGAGAGCAGGGAGCTTGCCATGGTTGCGATCGCCAGAGCTGTGTCGCGTGCGTTCACCCAGGCCGACAATCCAATCGAGCTGGAATGCCTGAAGCCGATCGTGTTGCTGAGCAGCGCCGGGCTGCTGGTTTCGGTGCTGCTGATGAGCTACGGCGCCGACCTCAGCCCGGGGCTGTTCTGAAGAGGGGCTGTTCTGAAGATCGCCGCGTGCCGCGCGAGGTGTTGTTCCTTTGATGCGGTTGTCCGGCGGGTTCGGCGCAAGAGCGCCTGACCTATGCCCTCCGACGAAGCGCAGGCCCGCACGATCTGCGGCTTCCCCCACCCCGGCCTCCGCTGGCGATCGGCGCTACGCGCCGAGCACCGCTCGGCCGACCCTCCCCGCAAGGGGGAGGGGAATCGCGAGGCTTTCCGGCAAGGCATTTGCTGAGAGTAGCAGGGGGTTACGGCGCAAGCGCGCCTGACCTCGCCTCCGACGAACCGCAGGCCCGCACGATCTGCGGCTTCCCCCACCCCGGCCTCCGCTGGCGATCGGCGCCGCGCGCCGACTGCCGCTCGGCCGACCCTCCCCGCAAGGGGGAGGGGAATCGCGAGGCTTTCCGGCAAGGCATTTGCTGAGGGAAGCGGTGTGTTACGGCGCCAGAGCGCCTGACTCACCCTGCAAGGTAACTGTTGAAGGACGCGGTGGGCACCGGCGCAACGGCGAATAACCCACCCTAAAAGGCTGACAGCTACAAGGCTGACAGGTCGATTGACGCTTCGCCAATCACCCCGGCGAAAGCTCCGCGACCCGCGCCGGCTCCGCGCGCCGCGCCGGAGGCTCCGGCTCCGCCACCCGCACCACCGGGGCGAAGCATTCCAGATTGGCGATCAGCGCCGAAAAGATCACCCGGTGCTCGATCGTCTCGGCCTCGCTCAAGGCCTTGCGGTAGCGCCTCAGATTCTCGTCCCGGACATAAGGTTGCATGCAGGATCTCCTGGTTAAATTACCAGCCTAGAGAGCGGACCCCGGGGCGCCAATTCCGGGAGATTACGCAGGTGGCGCGACGGCTTCAGCCGACCAGCCGCACCGCCTCGTGCGCGGGCGGCGCCGCCGCGCGATGGATCACTCCGGCTTTGAGCAGCGGGCGCAGCGCCTCGACGCCGACCGGGCGGCTGAAATAATAGCCCTGCACGTTGCGGCAGCCGGCGCTGAGCAGGAAGGCGAGCTGCTCCGGGGTCTCGACGCCCTCGGCGATCGCCTCCATGCCGAGCTCGCGCGCCAGCACCAAGGCGGCGCGCACGATCGCGGCGTCGCCGGATTCGATCGCCACCTCGGTCATGAACTGCTGCGGGATCTTCAGCCGGTTGACGCGGTAGGTGCGCAGATATTCCAGCGACGAATAGCCGGTGCCGAAATCGTCGATCGCCACGCTGATGCCGAGTTCGCGCACCCTTCGGATGGTGTCGCTGTTGGCCTTGGTGGATTCCAACAGCGCGAATTCGGTGAGCTCGATCTCGATCAGGTCGGGGTCGACGTCGTAGCGCGCCAGCGTCTCGCGCAATTGCTGATCGAGCGGCAGCGCGCCCTTGAACTGCGCCGCCGAGATGTTGACGGCGACCCGCGGCGGCTCGATGCCCTCGGCCTGCCAGCGCTTGATCTGCCGGCAGGCTTCCTCCAGCACGAAGCGGCCGAGCCCGACGATGGCGCCGGTGGTCTCGGCGATCGGAATGAAGGCGCCGGGATACAAGAGGCCGCGCGTCGGGTGATTCCAGCGCACCAGCGCCTCCAGCCCGTTGATGCGGCCGCTCGGCACCTCGACCTGCGGCTGATAGTGCAGCGTCAATTCGCCGTTGCGCAGCGCGGCGTGCAATTCGTCGTTGATGCGGACCCGCTCGCGCACCGCGCTGTCGAGCTCGACCGAATGAAACACGTAGCCGTTGCGGCCCTCGCTTTTGGCGCGGTACAGCGCCAGATCGGCCTGGATCATCATCGCCTCGGGCGATGCGGTGGTCGGACCATAGACCGAGATGCCGAGGCTGGCGGAGACGTGCACCTCGTTGCCGTCGAGGTCGTAGCGTTCGTCGAGCGCCTCGATCAGCCGCGCCGCGACGCCGGCGATGGTGTGGCGGTCGGAGACGTCGGCGAGCAGGATGGCGAATTCGTCGCCGCCGAGCCGGGCGATCAGGTCGCCTTCGTCGAGTATCGCGGTGAGCCGGCCGGCGGCGATCTGCAGCAGCCGGTCGCCGATCGGGTGGCCGAGCGTGTCGTTGACGTCCTTGAAATGATCGAGGTCGAGGCAGACCACGGCGAAATGACCGTCGTGCTGCCGCGCCGCGGCGAAGGCGGCGGAGAGCTGGCCGAGGAAGCTCGCGCGGTTGGCGAGCCCGGTCATGGCGTCGAGGCTGGCGAGCCTTGCCACCTTGGTGCTTTCGCGCTGCAGGTCGGCGGTGGCGCCGCGCAGGCTGTCGGTGAGAAATTCCAGCCGCAAGGTGCGCTGCAGCGAGCGCAGCAGATAGCCGACGATCAAAGCGGTCATCAACAGCCCGGCGATCAGCACCGCGATCGCCAGCGTGGTGGAGCTGGCGATGGCGCCTTCGCCGGCCGGGGCGAACAGCGCGCCCCATTCCTGGTCGGCGATCCGGATGGTGCCGGTGGTATGCAGCCCGGCGCGCATCGCGGCTTCGTCGGGGGCCTGCGCCGGCGTGGTGCGGGTCCGCGACGGATGCCACAAGATGCCGCGCTCGGCGCCGCTCCTGGTTGGATCGAAGAAGTAGATATCGAGGCCGGACGGCAGCAGCTTGGCATTGAGGATGCTCTCGATGGTCGGGCCGATCTCGAAAATCCCGCACAGATAGCCCAGCGGGATCCGCGGCGTCTCCGCGGCCGGTGCGGCGTTGGCATAGACCGGCATGAACACCATGAAGTCGCCGGACTCCTGCTTGGTCAGCATGTCGATCGGCGGCGTCGCCGCCATCTGTCCAGTGGCCCGCGCCCGCGCGATCGCCGCGGCGCGTTGCGGCCGCGACGCCATGTCGAAGCCGAGCACCTGCTTGGTGGAGTGCTCGGCGTACAGCACCGGGAAATACTCGTCGCGCTCGGGCGCCCGCACCCGGCCGCCGCCGCCGTCGCGCTGCCAGATCTCGAAATCGGGAAAGCCGTGGTCGTCGACGAACTGCTCGAACCGTTCGCGTTGTTCGCGGCTGACGCGCGGCATCCAGCCGGTGTTGCGCAGGCCGCTGACGCGGGCGCGCAGATCCTTGGCGAAGGCCTGGAATTCGTGGCGGTTGACTTGGTCGCTATGGTCGAAATAGGCCCGCAGCGGATACAGCACGTCGGTGGCGCGCTCCAGATCGGAATTCAGCACCTGCAGATAGTTGCCGGCGATCTCGCGCAGCTTGAGGTCGGCGATCCGCTGCTCCCATTTGGAAATCGCCAGGAAGGCCGCCACCGACAACAGCGTGCCGAGCAGCGCCGCGACCACCGTGACCAGATAGCGCCGGGCACGCGCGCCGGCGGAGGGATTTTGCGACGAACTGTCCACGGGGTGGTCTCGGGGGCGGCGTTGCGAGGTTGCGCGGCATCGTTGCCGACGCGGGAACTCAGGGTGCGACCGAAGTTCCCAAAGAAAACCTTACAAGGGCGGCCGGGTGGAACCCGAGTTCCGACAGTGCAAATGATCGCTTAAGAAAACCCTGCGAGCGCGTCGGATTGACCTCGATCAATCGCGCCGCGCGGTGGTTGGCGGCCGCGGCGGGCGACTTGCAATCGATGGTTGCAGGGGTTAATTGCCTCGACGGCGATGCGCGATGGCTTGCATTGCCGCAGCGGTGGCGGCAAACCATCAAAATGCCATCTGCGGAGGCTGTGATCGTGGTCGGTATCAATCAGTTCGGCGGCATATCAACATGAATAAACCCGGTGGCGCGATGGGAACGTTTGGTTTTGGGGTTCGACGGCTTGCTGCGGTGGGGGCCGCGTTGGCGGTGCTGCTCGGCTCGGCCATGGCGGCGGCCGCCGCGGAGCCCACCGCCGCGGGGCTGTGGCAGCGCAGCGAAGACGGCAAGCCGGTGCTCTGGCTGCTGATGCTCGACCGCGGCAACGGGCTGTTCGAGGGCGTGGTGGCGAAGACCTTCCCTAAGCCCGGCACCGACGCCAACGCGATCTGCGATGAATGCGAGGACGACCGCAAGAACGCGCCGATCCTCGGCATCTCGCTGATCCGCGACATGAAGCGGAAGGGCCTGGAATATCTCGGCGGCAACATCCTCGACCCGCGCAACGGCGATATCTGGAAGGCGCAGCTCAAGGTCAGCCCGGACGGCCAGGCGCTGACGCTTCGCGGCTATCTGATGACGCCGATGCTCGGCAAGGACGAGACCTGGCAGCGGCTGCCCGACACCGCGGTGGCGCAGCTCGACCCGGCGATCGTCGCCAAATTCCTGCCGGCACAGGCGGCGCAGTCGGCGCAAGCCGCCACCGCGGGGGCGGCGGCGAAGCCCGCCGCAGCACCGGCGGCGATCAAGCCGAAGCCGGCGCCGCTTGCCGCGCCGAAGTAGCGCGGCCAGCGCCGGCGGCACTTGCCGCCGCGCCGCGGCTCAGCCGGCGACCACGCAGTTGCGGCCGGAGTGTTTCGCGGCATAGAGCGCGGTGTCGACGCGGCGCATGAAAGCGTCGCGGGATTCCGCGGCGGCGAGCGTCGCCACGCCGAAGCTCGCGGTGACCGGACCGGGCAGTGACGGCATCGGCCAGGCCTGCAGCGCGGCGCGGATCCGCTCCGCGCTGCGCAGCGCCTCCTGCAGCGCGGTGTGCGGCAACAGCACGACGAACTCCTCGCCGCCGATCCTTGCCGCGACCTCGGTGGCGCGGGTCTGGTCGCGCAACAGCGCGCCGAACGCCGCCAGCACCTTGTCACCGACGTCGTGGCCGAAGCTGTCGTTGATGCTCTTGAAATGGTCGAGGTCGGCCATGAAGGCGCTGAGCGGCTCGCCGGTGCGTTCGAAGCGCTTGATCTCGGTGCTCAGTTCCTGCTCGAGCCGTCGGTGATTGCCAAGCCCGGTCAGCGAATCGGTCAGCGTCAGCGCCACGATCTCGGCCTCGCGCTGCTGCAGCTTGATGTTGCTCTGCGCCAGTTCGAACTGCGCGTCGGCGTAGTCGCGGTTGAGCTCGAGCATCTTGGCGTTGAGCCGCTCCAATTCGTCGATGTCGTATTCCGCCAGCACCTGCAGCACGCCGTCGCGGCGCCACACCCGGCCGCGCAGCGTCCGCGCCGCCGCCATCGCATCGCCCATCGTCAGCAGCCCGCGATAGACCTCGCCGGCGGCGTCGGGTGCGATCCGCAGCAGCGCCGCGAATGTCGGCTGCACGAAGACGCGCGACGCCGGCGCGCCGATCAGTTGCTGCCCCGGCAGCCGGGCGATCCGTAGGAAGCCGGCATTGGCGTCGACCAGCGTGCCGTCATCGGCGAGCGTGGCCGCCACCACCGCGCAGAGTGGTCTCAGTTCGGGCGCGATCCACGGCACCGGATGTCCTCGTCGTTGAAAAGGCGGTCGGCCGCCGCGAGCGCCGCCCTGGCGTCGGCGCCGCAGCCGTCGGCCCCGACCATGCCGACCAGCCAGTCGAAATGATTGATCGCCAGGCCGCCGATCAACACCGCCGGGCGGCCGGATCCGAAACGCCGGCCGATCTGCCCGATGGCGTCCTTGACGTCGGTGAGCTGCTGGGCAAACGACACCGTCAGCCCGACGATGTGCGGCGACCAGCTCTCGATCTGCTGCAGCAGCGCCGCGGTCGGCACGTCGGCGCCGAGATATTGCACCTGCCAGCCGGCGAGCTGAAAGGCGTCGGCCACCATGCGCAGCCCGACGCTGTGCTGATTGCCGGTGACGCCGGCCAGCAGCACCCGCCGGCCGTTCGAAGCCGGCGGCTTGGCGCGCAACAGCGCCATGGTCATCACCGCATGCACGATCGCGGTGGCCAGATGTTCTTGCGCGACGCTGACCTCGTTGGCCTGCCAGGCTTCGCCAATGCGGTACATCGCCGGCTGAATCACCTCGAGTTCGACCTCGGTCAGGCTGCGACCGGCATCGAGGCCGCGGTTGATGATAGCGAACGCGCCGCGCTGATCGCCGTCGAGCAATGCGGTTTGCAACGCCACCACCTCCGGCGCGGGAGGCTCCGGCGCGGCGGGCTGGGTGGTCGCCGCTTCGCTCGCCGCGACGAAACGCTGGCGCGCCGCCAGCAGCGCGGCGTGGACCACCTCGCCGTCGTCGCGGTCCATCCGCGCGGCGAAATACTCGGCGAGCCATTGCAGCGATTGCGCAAGGCTGTGCGGCGGGACGTTGCGCGCGGCGAGCACGCCGTCCAGCCAGCGCAGATAGGCCAGCATCGGCGCCAGCGAGCCGAATTGCAGCGCCGATTTCAGGAATTCGAGATGATAGACCAGATATTCCCGGCACTCGTCCTGCCGCTTGAAGCGGTCCGGAAACGGCAGCGAATCCGGGAAGAAGCGTTCGGTGACGACGCGCGCGGCGTCGCATTCAAGGGTCTGAAACCGCCGCAGCGCGGCCGGTCCCAGCGTCTTCAGTCCAGCGTCCATGTTCGCTCCTTGAGGCCGGTCATCGCCAACGGCGAATGGCCGGCATCACCTTGCGGCTCCGGTTGGCGCCCCCGAGGTGTGTTGCGCGTTGCCGTGGCCGCGCCGGTGGCTCTGCCGATCCGCGCCGCGCGTCAATCCGAACTTCCGCCCTAGAACCTCGGTTCTGATAGATCAGAACCGGCGCTCTAGATTGTTATTTTGACGCGTTTTCATTACGCGAACCGGGATCCACTTCGCGCGAAAACGCTATAGCGCTAGGCTCTGCCGGTTTGCGCGAGCATGATGCGTCCCGAAAACCGCGATGGATTTTTCGCGATCATGCGCGAGATAGGCCGTGGCGATCCCGCGCAATCGCAACGCGCAAACCACGCGCGCGGTCGACCGGCGGACCTCAGCCTGTCGGACCTCGGGATAATCCCGGCGGGTTAACATTGTCTGGGGCAGGCGGTTAAGATTATCGCCGTGCGTACTATCTCGGCATTGCGTGTAGTTGCGGATCAGCGCGCGGAACGGTTGTCCGGTGCCGGCGGCGGCAGCGGCTCCTGCGTCACCTCGGCGGGGTCCGCGGCGTCGAGATGCAGCACGCTGGCGGCCGCCGGCAACGCCGCATCCGCCATCGCGGCGTGGCCTTCGGCGGAAGGATGCACCGCGCCGCCATAGACCGCCGAGACGATGCCCCAGGTGGCGTCGTGAATATCGGCGGGCTGAATCGCCGCCGGCAGCCCCTGCGGATAGGTCATCGCCGAAAAATAGCTGTCATTGGCGTCGCGGATCCAGCGCGCGCGCGGCAGATAGGGGCGATAATTGCTGGCGCCGAAGCCGCACAGCATCGGCTGGCTCGCCGCCGAGACGATATCCGGATCGAAACTGTCGCCCTTTGGCGAGAAGCAGGCGCGGTCGAATTCCGGATCGCTGGCGGCGCGGGCGCAGAAGCCGTGATTGGCGAACACCGCCTGATGCGCATCGACGAAGCTCATGCGATCGGCGGCGGGATCGCGGCACAGCACGCCGCCGCGGCACAGCGCGAAATTCTTCAGCTGCGGCAGGAATTCCTGCTGCACGAAATTGGCGACATTGGCGAGCCGCGCCGGGTCGGCGTTGAACGACGGGTGGATGTCGAAGCCGCCGCGGCCGCCGGGGCAGGGCGCGCCATTGTCGAGCGCCGGATTGGCGTAGGAGGTGTAGATCACCCGCGACAGATCGCCGCCGACCAGCGGCTTCAAGGCTTCGCGCAGCTTAGCGAAGGACTGCGGCAGATCGCGCGACAGCGCGGCGTGCGAATCCTCCACCGAGCCGATCACCCCGGAGCGGCGAAACAGCGTGCGCTCGGTGGAGTTGTCGACGATCACGTCGGCGACGAGACCCGAGAAGTTGATGTCGTTGGCGCCGATCGACAGCAGCAGCAGATCGAGATTGCGCTCCGGCTGCCGCTTCTTGGCGGCGGCGAGCGCCTCGCGCAATTCGGCGAGCTGGGCGTTGACGCTGCTCGGGCAATTGCCGCCGGATTTGCCAGGCAGGCATTCGCGGGCGCGCTGGCTGCCGAACAGCCCATCGGTGATGGTGGCGCCGGTGCAGGCCAGCGGCAGATAGGTCACCGCGACGTGCGGATAGCGCGCGGCGAGCCCGAGCGCGGTGCGGGTCTGGTAGGAATACAGCGAGCGGTGACAGGCGGAGTTGAACCACTGCGCGCTCTGGCGCTGCCAGACCTGCAGCGTCTCCGGCGCCTCGCAGGCCCGCCCGCCCTTGTAGCCGGCGCGGCTCGGCCGATAGAACTGGCCCGGCCCGCCGATATAGGAGCGGAAGCAGAAGCCGTCATCGGACAGCGCGATCGGCCGGTCCGGATTGCCTTCGCCGGCGGCGATGGAATCGCCGAGCCCGGCGATCAGAATGTCGCGCACCATGATTTCGCCGGTGACGCGCTGCGCCGGTTCGGCGCCGCTGGAGACCTCGACGCTGACCAGCGTCGGGCGACCGTAGCGGGCGCGGAAATTGATCGGCTCGACGCAATCCTGCGTCGAGGTGCGCGGCGGGCCTTCGCCTTCGTCGAACGACCAGGCGCAAATGCCGCCGACCGGGATCGCGCCGGCGAGCCGCACCGTGACCGGATGCTCGGTCGGCGTCAGATAGCTTTCCTTGACGCCATCGCGGCTGCACGGCTCGCTGACATGGCCGGCGAGATCGATGCACAGCCGGTTGACGGTGTTGCGGGCCCAGCCGCGGCCGTCGCTCTGCACCGCCAAAGCCTGCTCGGAGGCGAGCACGCTGCCGCCGGCGCGCAGGCTGTCGACATGGCTCAAGAAATCGCGCTCCTCGCGAAACAGCCGGAAGCGGTTACGCACCTCCCAGCTGATCTGCATGCCGCCGTCGGCGGCCAGCGGCACGGGCTGCGCCAGCGGCGCGGCTTGCGGCGCGGCGGCCGGCTGCGCGGCGGCGGGCTGGGCGGCGGACAGGGCGAGGCCGATCAGGATCAGGCCGAGCGTGACGGGGTGGCGCAGCGCAAGAATTTCGGTCATGGCGCGTTCAACGCCATGGATGGGGCAAAAGTATGGGAACTGGGGCTTCGCCGCCGCCCGCTCAGCCCTTGGACTGCCGCTTGGGGGCTTGCGCCGGCTTGACCGGCGGCGGCAGCCGCTTCGGGATGCCGGGGCGCTGCGCGATCGCCGCGATCGGGGCGTGGCCGTGGCCGTTCACCCGCCGCGCCTGCCAGGGCTCGACCACGTTGAGCCACAATTCGCGGGTGCCCATGATGGTAATCGAGATCCCGAACGGGATGACGAAATACAACAGCCGGAAGATCACCAGCGTGGCGACCAGTTCCTCGCGGGCGAATTGCGGCAGCGCCAGCAGCATCGCGGCGTCGAACACCCCGAGGCTGCCCGGCGCGTGGCTGGCGAAGCCGAGCAAGGTGGCGAGGATGAACACCACCGCCAGGGACACGAAATCGATCCCCGGATGTGCCGGCATCAAGAGATACATCGCCAGCGCGCAGAAGCCGAGATCGACCACGCCGATCACCACCTGCAGCAGCGTCAGCCGCGCCGACGGCAGCACCACCTTCCAGCCGTTCTGGCCGAGCTCGCGGCGGCGCTTGCCGAGCGCGATCCACAACAGATAGCTGGCGATGCCGGCGAGGCAGCCGACGCCGATCAGCCGGTTGATGGATTCCGGCAGCAGGTCCATAGCGCTCGCCGCCGCCGGATGCCAGGCCATGCCGATGCCGAGCACGAACAGATTGCCGAGCCAGAACGTCAGCCCGGAGATGAAGCAGATCTTGGCGACGTCGATCGCGGTGAGGCCGTAGTCGGAATAGATCCGGAACCGGATCGCGCCGCCGGTGAACACCGTGGCGCCGATATTATGGCCGATGGTGTAGGAGGTGAAGCCGGTCAGCGCCGCGATGCGATACGGGATATGGCGCTTGCCGATGGTGCGCAGCGCGAAGAAATCGTAAAACGTCAGCGTGCAGAACGCGCCGATCACGCACAACGCCGCGAGTGCGATCTGACCCGATGATTTCTCGGTCAACGCAACAAGGATGACGCCGCTGTCGACGCCCTTCAGCGTCTTGACGAGCGAGTGGATCGCGAAACCGATGATGAGGATGCTTGCAACGATCCCGAGCCGCTTCCAGCCCACTCGCTCCTTGAAACCGCGCCGCAGCGCGGTCAACACTCGATGCATTCATCCTCCGGGCGGGGCAACGCGTTGAACGCCGATTGAGGCGAAGACATGCGAGCGGCTGCCAAACGACACATATGCGCAATTCCTTAAGGCAAAAACGGCTCGCTGCGCAATCGGGGCCGCAAAACGTCGCCCCGCATCATCGCGATCGTACACCAAATGCCCTTGATATAGCGCAAACCATAGCGCCAATACGACACCGGAACGCGGCGTTTCGTCGCTTCCCGGCTTCCCCATATAGGTCGCGATCGCGCCGCCGCCATCATCCGTTCCGGCACAGCGCGCCGGCGTTTTCGCCGCGCAACGGAACGCGGCCCGCGCTGAACGGTTAACCCCGGTCTCCACACCGAAACATCCAACGGACCCGCACAAGCTGCGATGTTGCAACATGAGGAACCGCAAGATGGGACTTTTCACCAAAGACATCAAGACGATGAACGATCTGTTCGTGCACCAGTTGCAGGACATCTATTACGCCGAAAGGCAGCTCGTCAAAGCGCTGCCGAAAATGGCCGACAAGGCCACCGACGCGCAGTTGAAGCAGGGCTTCATGACCCATCTCGATGAAACCAAGGTCCACGTGCAGCGGCTGGAGCAGGTGTTCGAGATGCACGGCGCCGCGGTCAAGGCGGTGGATTGTCCGGCGATCGACGGCATCATCGAGGAGGCCGATGAAGTGGCCGGCGAGGTCGACGACAAGTTGGTATTGGATGCGGCCCTGATCAACGCCGCGCAGGCCGTCGAGCATTACGAGATCACCCGCTACGGCACGCTGGTATCGTGGGCCAAGCTGCTCGGCCGCGCCGATTGCGCGAGCGTGCTCGCCAAGACCCTCGCCGAGGAGAAGAACGCGGACAGCAAGCTGACCAAGCTGGCGGAGTCCCGCGTCAATCTTCAGGCCGCTGAATAATTCCCACCGCCGGCCGCGAAGTATCCCTTCGCGGCCGGCACCGTTTTGGAGGTCTAGTCATGCCTGCAAAATCCCAGGCCCAGCAGAAAGCCGCCGGTGCGGCACTGTCCGCCAAGCGCGGCGACACACCCAAGAGCGAGCTCAAGGGCACCTCGAAATCGATGGAGAAGTCGATGACCGAGAAACAGCTCGACGAGCTTGCCTCGACCTCGCGCAAGGGCAAGCCCGAACACGCGGCAAAGGCCTGACAGCTATTATTTCGTGCGTGCCCGCTGGGCACGGAACAGCAGACCTCCGGGCGGGTTAGTCACCGCATCAACCGGGGGTTTTGCCATGGTGTCTTCCAATAGTTCCGGCCGGCCGAAGCGCTCGGCGTTCACCTGCTTTTCAGCCTGGGTCGCCAATGCCGCAGGCAGGCCGATCACCTTCGTCGGCGCGTTCGGCATTATCGTCTTATGGGCGGTGACGGGGCCGTTCGTCGGCTTCGGCGATA
>NZ_DASWPE010000140.1:0-37730 GCF_036404135.1 Rhodopseudomonas sp.
GCGGTGATCGTCGGCCATTCCGAGCGCCGCGCCGACCATGGCGAGAGCGACACTTTGGTGCGGCAGAAGGCCGAGGCGGCCTGGCGCGCCGGGCTCGTCGCGATCATCTGCGTCGGCGAAACCCAGAGCCAGCGCGACGCCGGCCAGACGCTGGACGTGGTCGGCACCCAGCTCGCCGGCTCGCTGCCCGACGGCGCCACCGTGGCCAATACCGTGGTGGCCTATGAGCCGGTCTGGGCGATCGGCACCGGACGCACCCCAACGGTCACGGATGTCGAGCAGGTTCATGGCTTTATCCGCAAATCGCTCACCCAACGGTTGAGCGACGAGGGGGCCAGGTTGCGGATCCTCTATGGCGGTTCGGTGAAGCCCTCCAACGCCAAGGAACTGATGGCGGTGAACGACGTCAACGGCGCGCTGGTCGGCGGCGCCAGCCTGAAAGCCGCCGATTTTCTTGCGATTGCCGCCGGCTGTCCCTAACTAACGCTGCGTCGGACGAAAACTGCCGGACCGGCCGCTCCCGGTATTGGCAATTCATCGTCCGATCGTGTAGACACCGCGCGACTTCAATACCCCGCAAGCCTGCCGAGGAGCCGTTCGCCGGCTCATAGCGGCGGCCTTGGGCTTGCGATGGAAGGACCCGATGCAAACTGTCATTATCGTGCTCCACCTCATGATCGTTGCGACGTTGATCGCGACGGTGCTGCTGCAAAAATCCGAGGGCGGCGCGCTCGGCATGGGCGGTGGCGGCGGCGGCGGTGGCGGCTTCATGTCGAGTCGCGGCACCGCGAATCTTCTGACCCGCACCACCTCGGTGCTGGCGGTCGGGTTCTTCGTCACCAGCCTGTTGCTGTCCTGGATCGCCAGCTACGACCGCAAGCCGGCGACGGTGATCGATGCCCCGGCCACCCAGTCGCAGCCGGCCCCGCCGGTGTCACAGGGCGGCGGCGTTCTCGACACCTTGAAGCAGCAGGATCAGCGCGACAGCCAGCAGCCAGCGGCGCCGCAGCCGCCGCGATCGCAATAAAGCATCGCGGCTATGCCCCCAGCGTCCTGTCGTAATCTCGCAGAGGTTTTCGACAGGCCGTTGATCTTTTAGCATTTTTGAAGTCACCCACAGCGTACCCGGCAACCGGATCACGGTTGCGATTCGTTTTGGCGAATCGGTGCGGGAGCCTTAAAGGTTAAGTCCCATGGCGCGGTACATTTTCATCACCGGCGGCGTGGTCTCCTCGCTTGGCAAGGGTTTGGCTTCGGCGGCGCTCGGCGCGCTGCTGCAGTCGCGCGGCTACAAGGTGCGCTTACGCAAGCTCGATCCCTATCTCAACCTCGATCCCGGGACGATGTCGCCGTATCAGCACGGCGAGGTGTTCGTCACCGACGACGGCGCCGAGACCGATCTCGACCTCGGCCATTACGAGCGTTTCACCGGGCGGCCGGCCACCAAGGCCGACAACATCACCACCGGGCGGATCTATCAGGACATCCTGACCCGGGAGCGCCGCGGCGACTATCTCGGCGCCACCATCCAGGTGATCCCGCACGTCACCAATGCGATCAAGGAATTCATCCTGGATTCCAACGAGGATTATGATTTCGTGCTGTGCGAGATCGGGGGCACCGTCGGCGACATCGAGGGGCTGCCGTTCTTCGAGGCGATCCGCCAGATCAAGAACGACCTGCCGCGCGGCGAGGCGATCTATGTGCATCTGACGCTGTTGCCCTATATCCCCAGCGCCGGCGAATTGAAGACCAAGCCGACCCAGCATTCGGTCAAGGAGCTGCGCTCGATCGGCATCCAGCCGGACATCCTGTTGTGCCGCACCGACCGCAGCATTCCCAAGGAGGAGCGTCGCAAGCTCGGGCTGTTCTGCAACGTCCGCGAAAGTGCGGTGATCGAGGCGCGCGACGTCGACAACATCTATGCGGTGCCGGAGGCCTATCACGACGCCGGGCTCGACGATGAGGTGCTGGCGGCGTTCGGCATCACACCGAAGGCGGCGCCCGACCTGATCAGCTGGAACGTGATCAACGAGCGGGTGCGCAACCCGGAAGGTGCCGTCACCATCGCCATCGTCGGCAAATATACCGGGATGAAGGACGCCTATAAGTCGCTCAGCGAGGCGCTGAGCCATGGCGGCATCGCCAACAAGGTGAAGGTCAATCTCGACTGGATCGAGAGCGAGGTGTTCGAGAACGAGGACCCGGCGCCGTTCCTCGAACACGTCAACGGCATTCTGGTGCCCGGCGGCTTCGGCCAGCGCGGCGCCGAGGGCAAGATCGAGGCGGCGCGCTTCGCCCGCGAGCGCAACGTGCCGTATTTCGGCATCTGCTTCGGCATGCAGATGGCGGTGATCGAGGCGGCGCGCAATCTGGCCGGCATCAGCCAGGCCAATTCCACCGAATTCGGCCCGACCGAGGAGCCCCTGGTCGGGCTGATGACCGAATGGCTGCGCGGCAACGAACGCGAGCAGCGCTCGCAGGCCGGCGATCTCGGCGGCACCATGCGGCTCGGCGCCTATCCGGCGATGCTGCAACGCGGCAGCCGGGTCTCCGAGGTCTATGGCGGCGCGCTGGAAATCTCCGAGCGCCACCGCCACCGCTACGAGGTCAACACCGCCTACAAGGACCGCCTCGAGCAGCACGGCCTGCGGTTCTCCGGTCTGTCGCCGGACGGCGTGCTGCCGGAAATCGTCGAATACGAGGACCATCCCTGGTTCATCGGGGTCCAGTTCCACCCCGAATTGAAGTCGCGGCCGTTCGAGCCGCACCCGTTGTTCGCCTCGTTCATCCAGGCCGCGGTGGTGCAGAGCCGGCTGGTGTAGCCGCCTGACAATCGGCAACGCCGAGCCGGCTGGCGCGGCGCTTTCGCGCAGGGAGCCCGCGCGGCCGCCGCTCCAGCTTCGCGCAACGCAGAGGGGACATGATTGCGGCGACAGCCGCAAAGGATCCCCCATGGTCTCGACCTATCTCAGCTATGACCTGATCGCGCGCAACCTGCAGCTCTCGCTGACGCGGGTTGCCAGCCAGACCGATGTCAGCCGGGCGGCGACCTACTACAAGGACAATATCGGCAAGGTGACGACCGTCGACGAATTCCTCGACAATGATCGTCTCTACCAATATGCGATGAAGGCCTATGGGCTGGAGGACATGACCTATGCCAAGGCCTTCATGCGAAAGGTGCTGGAAAGCGACCTGTCCGACTCGACGAGCTTCGCCAACAAGCTGACCGACACCCGGTATCGCGCATTTGCGCAGGCGTTCTCCTTCGCCGACACCGACAGCGCGGTGGCGCAATCGTCGTACCAGACCGACGAGATGGTCGGCCTCTACACCGCGACCATCAAGCAGCAGACCGACGCGGTGGGCGAAGACACCGCCTCCTACAACGCCAAGATCGGCGGCGTCAAAACCGTCGACGAACTGCTCAGCAACGATCGGCTTCGCAACTATGTGTTTTCGGCGTTCGGCATCGACGGCAGCCTGTGGTCGCGCGACACCATCAAGCAGGTGCTGAGCAGCGATACTTCTGATCCGGACAGCTACATCAACACCGTGTGGGGGCCGCCGCTCGACGACCTGATCGCCAAATATGACCAGGCGCAAGCGGATTCCAGCGACGCCCAGGCGAAGATCGCGGACTATACGGCGCAACTGGCGCAGCCGGACGCCGACCAGGCCGATCTCAACGCCAAGATCGCAGAACAGAAGCTGCGGCTGACCCAAGCCAATTCCGACGCCTCCAGCACCAGCAGCTCGATCGTCGCCATCAGCCATTATTTCGATCTGGCCAACGCCTTTGAATTTTCCGCCGATGGAACGCTGGCCGCCGGCGTGTCCGCGCAGACCGCCGACAATCTCAAGGCCACCGACGAAAAATACATCTCTAATCAAAGCCGGACATCGCCGGCCTCGGCGCAGCTCGAGACCACGTATTTCCAGCAGAAGATCGCCAGCGCGCGCAGCGTCGACGAGCTGTTCTCCGACGGCGACGGATCGCGGATGGCGAGTTTCATCGGCACCGCCTTCGGCGTCGGCACGTTGTCGCTGTCGACGCTGAAGAGCATCCTCACCAGCGACCGCGATCCGGACAATGCCGACAGCTACGTCAATCAGTCCGGCAGCAACAAGGAGGCCTACACCCGGCTGCTGAACGCGTTCAATTTCAACCAGGATGGCACGCTCGACGCCGGGGTGGATGTGCAGTCCGGGACCCAGACCAAGGTGACGACCGGCTATTACCTGGTGGCCTATGACGACGCCGACGAGGCCAGCGACAATCTGGCGATCCAGCGCTTCAAGACCGGACTTTTGAGTATCACCTCGATCGATCAATTTGTCTCGACGCCGGCGGTGTATGATTTTGCGCTGCAATCGGTCGGCCTCGACCCGGACAGCGTTTCCACCAAAACCATCAAGGCGGTGCTGGAGAGCGATCTGAGCGATCCGACCAGCTACGTTTATCGGCTGAAGGACGACCGCTACCTCGAACTGGCGCGCGCCTTCAATTTCGACAGCAAGGGCCATCTGACAACGCCGCTGGTGGCGCAGGATTCAACCGAGGTCAGCAAGATTGCGGCGGATTACGTCGTCGCGATGACGAAGAATGCCAGCGCGGCGGACAAGACCCGGCTGCAGGACCAGGCCGAGAACGACGCGCTGTATTATCGCGACGCGATCGCCGGCATCGACAGCGTGTCCGAGCTGCTCGCGGACACCAAGCTCACCAATTTCATTCTGATGGCAAAGGGGCTGGATCCCGCGAAGGTCAGCAAGGATGATCTGAAGAAGATCCTCACCTCGGATCCGAGCGATGCCAAGAGCTTCGCCAACCGCGCCGGCGAGCCGCGCTTTGCCGAGCTCGCGGCGTCGTTCAACTTCGACAGCAACGGCAACGTCACCCGGATCCTCGCCTCCGGGCCGCAGAACCGCGAGCAGCTTTTGGAAACCCAGAACAATTATCTGCAGCAGAGCCTGGAGGCGCAGCAGGGCGACGCCAATCCCGGGGTTCGGCTGGCGCTGTATTTCCAGCGCAAGGCGCCGGATATCGCCTCGGCGTATGACATCCTCGGTGACAAGGCGCTCGCGGAAGTATTTCGCACCACCTACGGCTTGCCCGACTCGATGGCCAACATGCCGATCGACGAGCAGGCCAAGGTGGTGGAGAAGTTTCTCAAGCTTTCGGATCTCAGCGACCCCACGAAGCTGGGAAAGGTCCTGAGCCGGTTTTCCGTGATGTACGACCTGAAGAACAACAGCCAGACCTCATCGCCGGCGCTGGTGATCCTGCAAGGCTCCGGCACCGGCATCAGCCAGGATACCCTGCTGGCGATTGCGCAATTGAGCGGGCGGCGTTGAGGCCTCGCGGGCCAGCGCCGACCGCGCCGATCAAACGGCCTTGGCCTTGGCGATCTTGCGCAGCGCCTCGTCGATGCGCGACTGCCAGCCGGCACCCTGCGCCTTGAAATGCGCGATCACCTCGGGGCTCAGCCTGATCGAGACCGCGACCTTGGTCGGGGCTTTCTGAACGCCACGCTTGCCGGGAATCCGGGCCAGCAACTCAGGTGTGAGATCCTTCGCCTTGATGCCATCGAATCTTGTCGCCTTGGCAAAATCGGCCTTGGTCCATTCCGGATTGTCGTCGTCGAACACCGGCTGTTTGGTCTTACGGGGCATAGCGCTTCATTTCCTTTGCGTGGGCGCGCCGCAGGCTGATCGGCCGATAACGTTCGGCGCGAACGGTGAACACCAGGCAATGCGCGATGCCTTCGATATGCCCGTAGGCGCGAAACCGCGGTTCTCCGTAGTCGAAGCGATCGTCGCGCACGATCGCGCGAATTTCGAGATCGACCCAGCGCGCCAGCGAAATGTGGTGTTTCGCGACGTTAAGCGCCTCCTTGGCCGGATCGAACTCAGCCATTTATCGTATATACAATCTGATTGGGCCGCGGTCAAGCGCATCGCCCTGCGCGCGACCGCGGCGAACTCAAGACAGCCTCCGATCCAGCCGCTATAACGCTTCCGCCCATATCAGCCGGAGCCGACCATGATCTACGAGATGCGCGTCTATCGCTGCCTGCCGGGACGGTTGCCGGCGCTGCTGCAGCGCTTCGAGACCGTTACGGTGAAGATGTTCGGCAAGCACGGCATCCGGCCGACCGCGTTCTTCACCACGCTGGTCGGTTCATCCAACCAGGAACTGACCTATTTCCTGGCCTGGGACTCGCTCGCCGAGCGCGAGACCAAGTGGACGGCGTTTTCCGCCGATCCGGAATGGCTGACGGCGCGCGCCGACAGCGAAAAGCACGGCCAGATCGTGGAATCGATCGCCAACCAGTTTCTCACCCCCACCGCATTCTCCGCGCTGCAATGAGCCGTCCGCATTCGCCGGATGGCCGGCCGGGCATCGTCGAAGGTTTCTGCTGATGCCGCGCGGTCTCGACCACATCGTCCACGCCGTGCATGACCTCGACGCCGCGGCTGCATTCTATCAACGCGCCGGCTTCCAGGTCGGCGGCCGCAACGTGCACCCCTGGGGCACCCACAATCGCATCGTGCAGCTGAAGGATTTCTTCATCGAGATTCTGACCGTCGCGGAGCCCGACAAGCTCGTGTCGCACGGCCCGCGTGACTTCTCGTTCGGCGCGTTCCATCGCGATTATCTGGCGCATCGCCAGGGGCTGTCGATGCTGCTGTTGCAAAGTCGCGATGCCGCAGCCGACGCCCGCGACTTTGCCGCCGCCGGGTTCGGCGACTTCAACGTGTTCGATTTCGCCCGCGACGGACGACGCCCCGACGGCAGCGTGGCGAAACTCGCGTTCTCGCTGGCGTTTGCGGTCGATCCGGCACCGCCCGACGCCGGCTTTGCGGTGTGCCAGCATCATGTCCCGGAAAATTTCTGGAACGCGGCGTTTCAGCGCCACGACAACGGCGCGCGAACTGCGCTGGCCGCGGTGCTGGTCGCCGACAATCCCAGCGATCATCACATCTTTCTGTCGGCGCTCAGCGGAGTGCGCGACCTGCATTCCAGCTCGATTGGGGTGGCCGCGCGTTCGCCCCATGGCAACATCGAAATCATGGAGCCGGTGTCGTTTCGCGACCAGTTCGGCGTGATGCCGGCGACCGCGGGCGAGGGCGCGCGCTTCGCCGGCTTGCGCCTCGCGGTCGACGATGTCGCCGCGGTCGAACGGCTGTGGCAGGGCAACGGCCTGGCGTTCACGCGGCGCGGCGAGCGGCTGGTGCTGTCGCCGGACGTTGCGTTCGGCGCCACGCTGATCTTCGAGCAGCCGGCCAAGGGTTGACGCTGCCGGCGCCGCATGGTCCGCATGGAGGCAATGAGTTTGATTGAGCAAAGGACGCCGATTTGACCGCTCCCATCGCCGCCGCGCCGATCGTTGCCGCGGGCTCCGTGCGTTTCGGCAACGCGCTGCCGCTCGCCGTGATCGCCGGTCCCTGCCAGCTGGAAAGCCGCGCCCATGCGCTGGAAACCGCCGCCGCGCTGAAAGACATCGCGCAACGGCTCGGCATCGGCCTAGTCTACAAGACCTCGTTCGACAAGGCCAACCGCACCAGCGCGTCCAGCGCCCGCGGCCTCGGGCTCGACCAGGCGCTGCCGATCTTCGCCGAGATCCGCGAGAGCTTCGGCCTGCCGGTTTTGACCGACGTGCATGAGAGCGAGCAATGCGCGCGGGCCGCGCAAACCGTGGATATTCTGCAGATTCCGGCGTTCCTGTGCCGGCAGACCGATCTTTTGCTCGCCGCCGCCGCCACCGGCCGCGTTGTCAACGTCAAGAAGGGCCAGTTTTTGGCGCCGTGGGACATGGCCAATGTGGTGCAGAAGTTGACCAGCGCCGGCAATGCCAACGTGCTGGTGACCGAACGCGGGGTGTCGTTCGGCTACAACACGCTGGTCTCCGACATGCGGGCGCTGCCGATCCTGGCGCGCAGCACCGGCGCGCCGGTGATCTTCGACGCCACCCATTCGGTGCAGCAACCCGGCGGCCGCGGCACCACATCGGGCGGCGAGCGCGAATTCGTACCCGTGCTGGCGCGCGCCGCGGTCGCGGTCGGCGTCGCCGGGGTGTTCATCGAGACCCATCCGGATCCCGACCACGCGCCGTCCGACGGGCCCAACATGGTGCCGCTGCGCGAGTTCGAAGCCCTGCTGCGCAGGCTGATGCAGTTCGACGCGCTGGCGAAGGCGCGCTGATGCCGCAGGCAGCCCGCGCCGGACTGCCGCCGCTGTTGAACATCATCGCGCTGTCGGCATTCGCCGCCAGCCTGTCGTCCCGCGCGCTCGACCCGGTGCTGCCGCATATCGCCGAGGATTTTTCCATCGGCATCGCCACCGCGGCGAGCCTGGCCGCGGTGTTCGCCTTCACCTTCGCGATCGTGCAGCCGGCGCTTGGCGCCGCCGCCGACCTGTTCGGCAAGGCGAAGCTGGTGATCGTCTGCCTGGTGCTGCTCGGGCTCTCCAGCCTGTTCGGCGCCTTCGTGACCTCGTTTCCGATGCTGTTCGTGAGCCGCATCCTGTCCGGGATCGGCGCCGGCGGGATCTTTCCGATCGCGATGGGCCTGGCCAGCGACATGGTGGCCCCCGACAAGCGCCAGGTGGCGATCGGCCGACTGCTCGCCGGGGCGATGACCGGCAATCTGCTCGGAGCCTCGGCCTCCGGGCTGATCGGCGATTTTTTGGGCTGGCGGGGCGTGCTGGCGGCGCTGGGCATCCTGGTGCTCGCGGCGTCGCTGGCCGTGGCGCTCGGGCTGCGCGGCGCCGCGCTGGTGCTGCCGCCGGCGAAGATGAACCTGTCGGTGCTGCGGCAGGGCTACGCCGCGATCTTCGCCAATCCCAACGCCAAGATCTGCTTTTCGGCGGTGTTCATCGAGGGCTGCTGCGTGCTCGGGGTGCTGCCGTTCATCGCCGCGTTCCTGTTCGAGCTCGGCGAGCAGCGGCTTTCCATCGCCGGGCTGGTGATCGCCGGCTTTGCGGTCGGCGGGCTGTTCTACACCTTGAGCGTGTCGCGGCTGCTGCCGCGGCTGAAGGTGCGCGGCATGATGATCGTCGGCGCCGCGCTGGTCGGCTCGCAGCTCGCGGTGGTGGCGCTGGGGCCGCGCTGGCAGCTGCAGGGGGTGAGCTTCATCGCGATGGGTTGGGGCTTCTACATGCTGCATGGCTGCCTGCAGGTGTTCGCCAGCGAGCTTTCGGAAACCGCGCGCGCCACCGCGCTGTCGCTGCATTCGTTCTTCTTCTTCATGGGCCAGACCGTGGGCCCGATCGCCTATGGCTTCGGCATCGCCCATGCCGGCAAGCTGCCGACGATGTTGCTCGGCGCCGCGATCATGCTGGCGCTGGGGCCGCTCTGCGCGCTGTGGATGCGGCCGTTGCAGCCGGCGGATACCAAGCCGGCGCCGTAAGCCGCCGGCCTCAGCCGCGGCCGCGGTACGTTGCGACGCCTTGCTCGGGCACCCAGACCCCCTTGGGCAATTTTCCGGTCTGCCAGAACACGTCGATCGGGATGCCGCCGCGCGGATACCAGTAGCCGCCGATCCGCAGCCATTTCGGCTTGATCTCGGCGGCGATGCGCTTGCCGATCGCCACCGTGCAATCCTCATGAAACGCGCCGTGCGAGCGGAAGCTCGCCAGATACAGCTTCAGCGACTTCGATTCCACCAGCCAGGCGCCGGGCGCGTAATCGATCATCAAATGCGCGAAGTCCGGCTGGCCGGTGACCGGGCACAGCGAGGTGAATTCCGGCGCAGTGAAGCGCACCAGATAATCGGTGTCGGCCTGCGGGTTCGGCACCCGGTCGAGTTTGGCTTGGTCCGGCGTCTGCGGCCAGGCGACGGCGCGGCCGAGCTGCAGGGCAGGGGATTTTGGCGGTTTCGGCGTTTTCGACATCGGGCTCTCCGTTGTCGCGGTCTTAGCCAATCGGACGGTTGCGGTCACGCGGCCTTTTCCCTCAGCCCGGCATGCTGTAGAAGCAGCGCCAACCGCCCACCCGTCAAATCCTGCAAAATTCCGAAGGACCGCCATGACCGCCATCGTCGATATTATCGGCCGCGAAATCCTCGACAGCCGCGGCAATCCCACCGTTGAAGTCGATGTCGTGCTGGAGGACGGTGCGGTCGGTCGCGCCGCGGTGCCGTCGGGCGCTTCCACCGGCGTCCACGAGGCCGTGGAGCTGCGCGACGGCGACAAGGAGCGCTATTTCGGCAAGGGCGTGCTGAAGGCGGTGGAAGCCGTCAACGGCGAAATTTTCGACGCGCTGGGCGGCATGGACGCCGAGCAGCAGGTGCAGATCGACGAGATCATGATCGGGCTCGACGGCACCCCGAACAAGGGCCGGCTCGGCGCCAACGCGATTCTCGGCGTCTCGCTGGCGGTCGCCAAGGCGGCGGCGGAATCCTTCGACATGCCGCTGTATCGTTACGTCGGCGGCACCTCGGCCCGCACTTTGCCGGTACCGATGATGAACATCATCAATGGCGGCGTGCACGCCGACAACCCGATCGACTTCCAGGAATTCATGATCATGCCGATCGGCGCGCCGAGCTTCTCGGAAGCGCTGCGGATGGGCGTCGAGGTGTTCCACACCCTGAAGAAGTCGCTGCACGACGAAGGCCACAACACCAATGTCGGCGACGAGGGTGGCTTCGCGCCGAACCTGAAATCCGCCGACGAAGCGCTGACCTACATCATGCGGGCGATCGAGAAGGCCGGCTACAAGCCCGGCGAGGACATCGCTTTGGCGCTCGATCCGGCGTCCAGCGAGTTCTTCAAGAACGGCTCCTATGTCTATGAAGGCGAAAAGAAAGCCCGCAACATCGACGCCCAGGCAAAGTATCTCGCCGAGCTGGTCGGGCGCTATCCGATCGTCTCCATCGAAGACGGCATGGCGGAGGACGATTTCGAGGGCTGGAAGCAGGTCACCGATCTGATCGGCGACAAGTGCCAATTGGTCGGCGACGATCTGTTCGTCACCAATGTCGAGCGGCTGGCCGACGGCATCAAGAACGGCCGCGCCAATTCGATCCTGATCAAGGTCAACCAGATCGGCACCCTGACCGAGACGCTGGCGGCGATCGAGATGGCCTACAAGGCCGGCTATACCGCGGTGATGTCGCATCGCTCCGGCGAGACCGAGGATTCCACCATCGCCGACCTCGCGGTCGCCAGCAATTGCGGGCAGATCAAGACCGGCTCGCTGGCGAGAGCCGACCGCACCGCCAAATACAACCAGCTGCTGCGGATCGAGCAGGAACTCGGCGGCCAGGCCAAGTTCGCGGGCCGCGCGGCGCTGAAGGCGTTCCGCTACCGCGACTGAGCGGGCGCCGCGCTTGAACCCGGCTCGTCCATGCACCAAGGTGCCGCGCAAGCAGATGGACGAGCAGGAGGTTGGCGTGGCCGACGACAAAACGAAGACGACCGGACTTGAGCTGCGCTCGCTGATCAAGTCCGGCGGCGAACTCGAAGTGTCGCTGCAAGAGGTGGCGATTCCCACCCCCGGCGCCGACCAGGTGCTGGTGCGGGTCGAGGCCACCCCGATCAACCCCTCCGACCTCGGCCTGCTGTTCGGCGCCGCCGACCTCACCACCCTGAAAGCCTCCGGCAGCCCGGATCGCCCGGTGCTCACCGCCACGGTGCCGCCTTCGGCGCTGAAGGCCTTGGCCGGGCGGCTCGACCAGTCGATGCCGGTTGGCAATGAGGGCGCCGGCACCGTGATCAAGGCCGGCAATGCGGTGGCGGCGCAGAGCCTGCTCGGCAAGACCGTGGCGATGATCGGCGGCGCGATGTATGCGCAATACCGGCTGATCAAGGCCAGCGACTGCCTGCTGCTGCCGATCGGCACCACGGCGGCGGAGGGCGCCTCCGCCTTCATCAATCCTCTGACCGCGCTCGGCATGGTCGAAACCATGCGGCGCGAGGGCCATAAGGCCTTGGTGCACACGGCTGCGGCCTCCAATCTCGGCCAGATGCTGCTGAAGATCTGCCTGAAGGACGGCATTGACCTGGTTGCGATCGTGCGCAGCGCGCAGCAGGCAAAGCTGCTGCGCGAGCAGGGCGCCAAACACGTCTGCGATTCCAGCGCCGCGGATTTTCTCGAGCAATTGACGCAGGCGCTGAGCGACACCGGCGCCACCATTGCGTTTGACGCGATCGGCGGCGGTCCGCTCGCCGGGCAGATCCTGACCTGCATGGAGGCGGTCGCCAGCAGATCCGCCAAGGTCTACAGCCGCTACGGCTCCAGCGTCTACAAACAGGTCTACATCTACGGCAGCCTCGATCCGCGGCCGATCGAATTCACCCGCGCCGCCGGAATGTGCTGGGGCGCCGGCGGCTGGCTGCTGTTCAACTTCCTGCAGAAGATCGGCGCTGCGGACGCCGCGAAATTGCGCCAGCGCGTCGCCAGTGAATTGAAGACCACCTTCGCCAGCCACTACAGCCGCGTGGTGTCGCTGCCGCAGGCGCTCGCGCTCGACACCATCGCGGCCTATACCAAGCGCGCCACCGGCGAGAAGTTTCTGATCGATCCGAACCGGGGGTGAGCGGCGACGTCGCTGGCCGCGGCGTCGCGCAGCCTCTGCGCGTCGTTGCGAGGAGCCCTTGCGACCAAGCAATCCAGCGCACTGCATGATGCCCCTGGATTGCTTCGCTGTTCGTCCGGTGCTGAGCGCCGGCCTCGGTTCGTAATGACGCGATCATCACCGCATCGCTCCGTCCGGCGCGGCGCGCGATTGGCCACGCCCCGCCGCGTTGTCGCGCGGCGGGCGTTGCGCTATCCTCGCGCTTCCCCCGCAGAAGGATCCGCTCATGGTATCGCCGTACACTGTCGCCGTCGTCGTCGGCAGCCTGCGTAAGCAGGCCTATTCGCTGCGTCTCGCTCACGCGCTGGTCAAGCTGGCGCCGGCCACGCTGAAGCTCGACGTCGTCACGCTGCACGACTTGTCGTTCTACAACCAGGATCTCGAAGCCACGCCGCCGGCCGACTGGGTCGCGTTCCGGCAGCGCATCAAGGGCGCCGACGCGGTGCTGTTCGTGACCCCGGAATACAACCGCTCGGTGCCCGGGGTTTTGAAGAACGCCATCGACGTCGGCTCGCGGCCCTACGGCCAGAGCGCGTTCGACGGCAAGCCGGGCGGGGTGATCAGCAACTCGCCGGGCGCGATCGGCGGCTTCGGCGCCAACCACCATCTGCGGCAGTCGCTGACCTTCCTCAACATCGCGGTGCTGCAGCAGCCGGAAGCCTATGTCGGCGGCATCGCGGACGCCTTCGACGACGCGGGCGAACTGGTGAAGGCGCCGCTGCGCGAGTTCCTGCAGAAATATATCGACGGTTTCGCCGCCTGGGTGGCGCAGCAGAAGAAGTGACGGCGCCGGCGGGGCGGTCGGCGCAGCGTTAGCGTTGCGTTAACCGCCCTGTCGCATCTTCAAAAAATGGTCTCCCGCACCCGCCTCAAATCCCTGCTTACCGGCGTCGCTCTGTATGCGATCGCGGCGGCGATGGTTGGCTATTTCGGCACCAATGCCTACACGGGGAAATACGGGCTCAACGCCCGCCAGGAGCTCGACCAGGAGATCGTCGCGCTGACCTCGGAGCTGCAGCGGCTGAAGCAGGAACGCGCCGAGGGCGAGCAGCGGGTGTCGCTGCTGCGCTCCGACCGCGTCGATCCCGACATGCTCGACGAGCGGGTGCGCTTCCAATTGGATTACGCGCACCCCGCCGATCTGGTGCGGATGCTGCCCGCCAAGTAATCTTTCGCGCGTCGGCGAAGCTTTTCCCGTAAGTTCCAAAATCCTCCAAAATCCATCGCGAAAATTTCGCCCGCTCGCTGCACTGCGAGATGCACGCGCTGCAAATGATATCGTGACGCAATCCTTTTGCTGCGGCCGCAGTTAGGATAGACAGTGAGCCAAATAACAACATCGGATTTGCCATGGCCGCATCGAAGAAGCGCGACACGCCAGCAGGGAACGAGATTCAGCCGCGATCCGGCAATGGATCGCAGCATCCGGCGATTCTCGAATTCAGCAAGGACCAGGAGTTGCGCGCCTTGCGCGACATGCTGTTGATCCGCCGCTTCGAGGAAAAGGCCGGCCAGCTTTACGGCATGGGAGCGATCGGCGGCTTCTGCCATCTCTATATCGGCCAGGAAGCCATCGTGGTCGGCATGCAGATGACGCTGAAACAGGGCGACCAGGTCATCACCGGCTATCGCGACCACGGCCACATGCTGGCCTGCGGCATGGACCCCAAAGGCGTGATGGCCGAATTGACCGGACGCCACGGCGGCTATTCCAAGGGCAAGGGCGGCTCCATGCACATGTTCAGCAAGGAGAAGAATTTCTACGGCGGCCACGGCATCGTCGGCGCCCAGGTCTCGCTCGGCACCGGGCTCGCCTTCGCCAACCGCTACCACGGCAATGATCTCGTCAGCCTGGCCTATTTCGGCGACGGCGCCTCCAACCAGGGCCAGGTCTATGAGAGCTTCAACATGGCGCAGCTGTGGAAGCTGCCGGTGATCTACGTCATCGAGAACAACCGCTACGCGATGGGCACCTCGGTGCAACGCTCCTCGGCGCAGACCGATTTCTCCAGGCGCGGCGTGTCCTTCAACATCCCCGGCGAACAGGTCGACGGCATGGACGTCCGCGCGGTGAAGGCCGCCGGCGACAAGGCGGTGGCGCATTGCCGCGCCGGCAACGGCCCCTACATCCTGGAGATGCAGACCTATCGCTACCGCGGCCATTCGATGTCGGACCCGGCGAAATATCGCACCCGCGAGGAGGTCGACAAGGTGCGCAGCGATCAGGACCCGATCGAGCAGGTGCGCCAGCGACTGCTCGCGCTCAAGGTCGGCGAGCAGGAGCTGAAGGCGATCGACGCCGAGGTGCGCGAGATCGTCAACGGCGCGGCCGAGTTCGCCCAGCACGATCCCGAGCCGGAGCCCGCCGAGCTCTACACCGACGTCTACCGCTAGATGCGCCGCGTTGTGCCGCGCGCGTGCGCAAGTTCGAACTGATCCGGAGCGACCATGGCCATTCAAGTCCTGATGCCCGCACTGTCCCCGACCATGGAGAGGGGCAACCTTTCGAAATGGCTGAAGAAGGAAGGCGAGGCGATCAAATCCGGCGACGTGATCGCCGAGATCGAGACCGACAAGGCGACGATGGAAGTCGAAGCGACCGACGAAGGCACGCTGGGCAAGATCCTGGTGCCGGAAGGCACCCACGACGTCGCGGTGAATACCCCGATCGCCACCATCCTCAGCGAGGGCGAGAGCGCGTCGGACGCCGACAAGGCGGCGGCCCCCGCGGCGCAGCAGAAATCCGCCGAATCCGCGGCCCCGGCCGCCGAGCCCAAGGCGGCGGAGGCGCCGCGTGAGCCGTCGCGGGCCGCCGCGGCCGAGGAGCCGCCTCAGGTGGCGGTGGCCAATGATCCGGACATTCCCGAAGGCACCGAGATGGTGACGGTGACGATCCGCGAGGCCTTGCGCGACGCCATGGCCGAGGAGATGCGCCGCGACCCCGACGTCTTCGTGATGGGCGAGGAGGTTGCCGAATATCAAGGCGCCTACAAGGTGACGCAGGGGCTGTTGCAGGAATTCGGCGAGGGCCGGGTGATCGACACCCCGATCACCGAGCACGGCTTCGCCGGCGTCGGCGTCGGCGCGGCGATGGCGGGCTTGAAGCCGATCGTCGAATTCATGACCTTCAATTTCGCCATGCAGGCGATCGACCAGATCATCAACTCCGCGGCCAAGACGCTGTACATGTCCGGCGGCCAGATGGGCTGTGGAATCGTGTTCCGCGGCCCGAACGGCGCCGCGGCACGCGTCGCCGCGCAGCACAGCCAGGACTATTCGGCGTGGTACTCGCAGATCCCCGGGCTGAAGGTGATCGCGCCGTATTCCGCCGCCGACTACAAGGGCCTCTTGAAGGCGGCGATCCGCGATCCCAATCCGGTGATCTTCCTCGAAAACGAAATGCTGTACGGCCATTCCGGCGAGGTGCCGAAGCTCGACGATTACGTGATCCCGATCGGCAAGGCGCGGATCGCCCGCCAGGGACAGCACGTCACGCTGATCGCCTGGTCGAACGGCATGAGCTACGCGCTGAAGGCCGCCGACGAACTCGCGAAAGACGGCATCGAGGCCGAGGTGATCGACCTGCGCACGCTGCGGCCGCTTGATACAGAGACCATCATCGCCTCGGTGAAGAAGACCGGCCGCGCGGTGACGGTGGAGGAGGGCTGGCAGCAGTCCGGCGTCGGCGCCGAGATCGCAGCACGGATCATGGAGCACGCGTTTGATTATCTGGATGCGCCAGTGAAACGGGTGTCGGGCAAGGACGTGCCGATGCCCTACGCCGCCAATCTGGAAAAGCTGGCGCTGCCCAGCGTCGCCGAGGTGGTCGAGGCCGCCAAAGCCGTTTGCTATCGGTGAGCCATGACTGAGCCGAAACAACAGCCGCTGCCGCCGGACGTGGTCGGCCGCGAGGATGCCGTCGAGGTGCTGCGCGCCTTCGTGCTCGACGGCGGATTGTCGATCGCCTTCATGCGCGCCTTCGAAGATCCCGAGATGTGGGGCTTGCTGCTGGTCGACATCGCCCGCCATGCCGCGCGCGCCTATGCGCGCGAGAGCGACTACACCGAGGACGAGGCGCTGAGCCGCATCGTCGACATGTTCGAAGCCGAAATCGCGCGGCCGACCGATATCGGCCAAACCTCGCCGCGGTCGCAACAAGGTCACTGACAATGCCGATCAACATCCTGATGCCCGCGCTGTCGCCGACGATGGAGAAGGGCAACCTCTCCAAGTGGCTGAAGAAAGAGGGCGACGCGGTGAAATCCGGCGACGTCATCGCCGAGATCGAGACCGACAAGGCGACCATGGAGGTCGAGGCGGTCGACGACGGCACGCTGGCCAAGATCGTGGTGCCGGAAGGCACCCAGGACGTCCCGGTCAACGACATCATCGCGGTGATGGCGTCCGAGGGCGAGGACGTCAAGGCGGCGGGGGCGGGCAGCAAGCCCGGTGCCGGAAAGCCCGCGCAACAGCCCTCTTCACCTCTCCCCTCCGGGGAGAGGTCGACCGGCGAAGTGCAGCGCAGCCGGGCGGGCGAGGGGGATGCTTCCTCGAAAGAACCGGCCGGGAAACAAAGTGCCGCCTCACCCCAGCCCTCTCCCCAGAGGGAAGAGGGAGCAGGTCCCGCCACGGGCGAAGCCGCGCACAGCAACGGTCGGGTGTTCTCCTCGCCGCTGGCGCGGCGACTGGCGAAGGACGCCGGCATCGAGCTATCGCGGATCGAAGGCTCAGGCCCGCACGGCCGCGTCGTCGCCCGCGACGTCGAACAGGCGAAATCCGGCAAGGGGCTGAAGGCGCCGGCCGCGACGCCTTCGGCCGCGCCGCAGCTGACGCCGGCGATGTCGGATCAGCAGATCCGCGGCTTCTTCAAGGACGGCAGCTTTGAGGAAGTGCCGCACGACAGCATGCGCAAGATTATCGCGCAACGCCTCGTGCAAGCTAAGCAGACCATCCCGCATTTCTATCTGACGATGGACTGCAACCTCGATCGGCTGATGGCGGCGCGCGAGACGATCAATGCGCAGGCGCCGAAGGACAAGGACGGCAAGCCGGCCTACAAGCTCTCGGTCAATGATTTCATCATCAAGGCGCTGGCGTTGGCGCTGCAGCGGGTGCCCGACGCCAACGTCACCTGGACCGAGGGCGCGATGTTGAAGCATCGCGCCTCCGACGTCGGCGTCGCGGTGTCGATCCCGGGCGGGCTGATCACCCCGGTGGTGCGCGACGCGCATCTGAAATCGGTGTCGACGATCTCGCGCGAGATGAAGGACTTTGCCGCGCGCGCCCGCAACCGGCGGCTGAAGCCGGAGGAATATCAGGGCGGCAGCACCGCGGTGTCCAATCTCGGCATGTTCGGCATCAAGGATTTTGCCGCGGTGATCAATCCGCCGCACGCCACTATCCTCGCGGTCGGCGCCGGCGAGCAGCGCGCCGTGGTGATCGACGGCAAGGTCGAAGTCGCCACCGTGATGAGCGCCACGCTGTCCACCGACCACCGCGCCGTCGACGGCGCGCTCGGTGCGCAACTGCTCGGCGCGTTCAAGCTGCTGATCGAAAATCCTGTGATGATGGTGGTGTAGTTTCTTCCCTCTCCCCTTGTGGGAGAGGGAGACCGCCGTCAGGCGGCCGGGTGAGGGGGCCATGCGCGAGCGGGTACCAATTCAAAGAGATCGATCGCGACCTCGTCTTTGCGTTTCAACGCGTCGTCCCTGCGAACGCAGGGACCCATACGGCGCGGATTTGCAGTTTTGCCCCGTGGTGAAGGCCTTTCTTCACCTCCGACGCCAGGGGTGATGGGTCCCTGCGTGCGCAGGGACGACCCGCGGAGCGAGCGTGCGCCATCACTCCGAATAACACGACGTTTCACGACGAAAGCGAGCGACTAAGCATGTCCGACACCTCCTTCGACGTCATTATCATCGGTTCCGGCCCCGGCGGCTATGTCGCGGCGATCCGCGCTGCGCAACTCGGCCTGAAGACCGCGATCGTGGAAAAGTCCTATCTCGGCGGGATTTGTCTGAACTGGGGCTGCATCCCGACCAAGGCGCTGCTGCGCTCCGCGGAAATCTATCACTACATGCAGCACGCCAAGGACTTCGGGCTGTCGGCCGATAACATCAGCTACGACCCGAAGGCGGTGGTGCAGCGCTCGCGCGGCGTCTCCAAGCGGCTCGCCGACGGCGTCGGCTTCCTGATGAAGAAGAACAAGATTCAAGTGATCTGGGGCGCCGCCAATATCGATGCGCCGGGCAAGATCACGGTGAAGGCCGCGAAATCCGAAGCCCCGAAGGGCGCGCTCGGCGAGGGCAGCTATCAGGCCAAGCACATCATCATCGCCACCGGCGCGCGGCCGCGCGTGCTGCCCGGGCTCGAGCCCGACAAGAAACTGGTCTGGACGTACTTCGAAGCGATGGTGCCGGACGCGATTCCGAAGTCGCTATTGGTGGTCGGCTCCGGCGCGATCGGCATCGAATTTGCCTCGTTCTTTCACACCATGGGCAGCAAGGTCACGGTAGTCGAAGTGCTGCCGCAAATCCTGCCGGTCGAGGACGCCGAGATCGCGGGGCTCGCCCGCAAGCGGCTGGAGAAGCAGGGCATCCGGATTCTGACCAACGCCAAGGTCAGCAAGCTCGAGAAGAAAGCCGACAGCGTCATCGCCAGCATCGACGACGGCAAAAAGCCCGAGGCCATCGAATTCGACCGGGTGATTTCGGCGGTGGGCGTGCTGGGCAATATCGAAAATCTCGGGCTGGAGAAGCTCGGGGTCAAGACCGAGCGCGGCTGCGTGGTGATCGACGGCTATGGCAAGACCAACGTCCCCGGGATCTACGCGATCGGCGACGTCGCCGGTCCCCCGATGCTGGCGCACAAGGCCGAGCATGAGGGCGTGGTCTGCGTCGAGGCGATCAAGGGCCTCAAGCCGCATCCGATCGACAAGCTCAAGATCCCCGGCTGCACCTACTGCAATCCGCAGATCGCCTCGGTCGGCCTCACGGAAGCCAAGGCCAAGGAGGGCGGCCGCGAGATCCGGATCGGGCGCTTCCCGTTCGCCGGCAACGGCAAGGCGATCGCGCTCGGCGAGGATCAGGGCCTGGTCAAGGTGATCTTCGACAAGAAGACTGGCCAGCTATTGGGCGCGCACATGATCGGCGCCGAAGTCACCGAACTGATCCAGGGCTATGTGGTGGGGATGAATCTGGAGACCACCGAGGCCGAATTGATGCACACCATCTTCCCGCATCCGACGCTGTCGGAGATGATGAAGGAAGCCGTGCTCGACGCCTACGGCCAGGTGCTCAACGCCTGACCGTGTCCGGCTGTGACAGCGGCGGCGCCGGTGGTGGCCGCCGTGCAACTTATGTTGCTTCGCCGCCACAGTTCCTTAAGATTTAACCCTGACCGCAGGTGCTCCTTGCCTGCGCCGCTATTTAGCCACACCCCTCCATGAAATCATTCTCAGTAGAGCAAATTGGCCGCCGGTGTTGCGCAGGCGATGGAAATCCTCTGGGATTTTCGGACTTCCGACAACAAATGGCCGGGGAAACTGGTTCGTGGACGCTAACTCCAGCAGCAAGGCGAGGTTGCCGAGCCGTCATGTGACGGAGGGGCCGGAGCGCGCGCCGCACCGCTCCTACCTCTATGCCATGGGGCTGACCACGCAGCAGATCCACCAGCCGTTCGTCGGCGTGGCGTCGTGCTGGAACGAGGCGGCGCCCTGCAACATCTCGCTGATGCGCCAGGCCCAGGCGGTGAAGAAGGGCGTCGCCGCCGCCGGCGGCACCCCGCGCGAATTCTGCACCATCACCGTCACCGACGGCATCGCCATGGGCCATGACGGCATGCGCTCGTCGCTGCCCTCGCGCGAAGTGATCGCCGACTCCGTCGAACTGACGATCCGCGGCCACTCCTACGACGCGCTGGTCGGCTTGGCCGGCTGCGACAAGTCGTTGCCCGGCATGATGATGGCGATGGTGCGGCTCAACGTGCCGTCGATCTTCATCTATGGCGGCTCGATCCTGCCCGGCACCTTCCGCGGTCAGCAGGTCACCGTGCAGGACATGTTCGAGGCGGTCGGCAAGCATTCGGTCGGCGCGATGTCGGACGCCGACCTCGACGAAATCGAGCGGGTGGCGTGCCCCTCGGCCGGGGCCTGCGGCGCCCAGTTCACCGCCAACACCATGGCGACGGTGTCGGAGGCGATCGGTCTGGCGCTGCCCTATTCAGCCGGCGCGCCGGCGCCTTACGAAATCCGCGACGCCTTCTGCATGACCGCCGGCGAGCAGATCATGACGCTGATCGCGAAAAATATCCGGCCGCGCGACATCGTCACCTTGAAGGCGCTGCAGAACGCCGCCGCGGTGGTCGCTGCCTCCGGCGGCTCGACCAATGCCGCGCTGCACCTGCCAGCGATCGCGCATGAATGCGGCATCAAGTTCGACCTGTTCGACGTCGCCGAAATCTTCAAAAAGACACCCTATGTCGCGGATTTGAAACCGGGCGGCCGTTATGTCGCCAAAGACATGTACGAAGCTGGTGGCATACCGCTTCTGATGAAAACCTTGCTCGATCATGGCCACCTGCACGGCGACTGCCTGACGGTCACCGGCCGGACGATTGCGGAAAATTTATCGACCGTGAAATGGAATCCCGACCAGGACGTGGTGCGCCCAGCGGATCGCCCGATCACCGTGACAGGTGGGGTGGTTGGACTTAAGGGCAACCTGGCGCCCGAGGGCGCCATCGTCAAGGTCGCCGGCATGGCCAAGCTGACATTCACCGGCCCGGCGCGCTGCTTCGACCGCGAAGAGGACGCCTTCGAGGCGGTGCAGCACAAGACCTATCGCGAAGGCGAAGTGATCGTGATCCGCTATGAGGGGCCGCGCGGCGGCCCCGGCATGCGCGAGATGCTGTCGACCACCGCGGCGCTGACCGGCCAGGGCATGGGCGGCAAGATCGCGCTGATCACCGACGGCCGGTTCTCCGGCGCCACCCGCGGCTTCTGCATCGGCCATGTCGGACCGGAGGCGGCGCTGGGCGGGCCGATCGCGCTGCTTAAGGACGGCGACATCATCGAGATCGACGCCGTGGCCGGCACGCTTAACGTAAAATTGACCGAAGCCGAACTCTCCGCGCGCAGGACCACTTGGCAGCCGCGCGAGACCAACCATTCGTCAGGCGCGTTGTGGAAATATGCCCAGCAGGTCGGACCCGCGGTCAATGGCGCGGTGACCCATCCGGGTGGTTCGCACGAGAAATATTGTTATGCGGATGTTTAAGCGTAGCTTTTCAGTGGTGATGGTGTTGGGCGCTCTCGCGGCGGCGCCGGCTCTGGCGTTCGAAGGCACGCCGGTCACCGGCGACGAAACCGCGATCCCGGTGGCCGCGGCGCAGCCCGGTTCGGTCGCCACGATGAAGAAGGCGGCAGCGCCGATCACCTCGCTGACCGCGCTGCAATACGCCGCCGAGGGCGGCCATCCGGTGGCACAGTGGAAGCTCGGCCGGATGTATGCGATCGGCGACGGCGTCGCCCAGGACGACGTGGTGGCGTTCGAATATTTCAGCCGGATCGCCAACGCCCACGCCGAGGACAGCCCTTCGGCGCCGCAGGCGGCGATCGTCGCCAACGCCTTCGTGGCGCTGGGGCGCTATTATCTCGGCGGCATCCCCAACTCCAAGATCAAGGCCGACGCCGAGCGGGCGCGGGAGATGTTCTCCTACGCGGCGTCGTATTTCGGCAATGCCGACGCGCAATACGACCTGGCGAGGCTGTATCTCAACGGTGTCGGCACGCCGCGCGATAGTCGCTACGGCGCGCGCTGGCTCGGGCTTGCCGCGCAGAAGGGCCAGCACCAGGCCCAGGCGCTGCTCGGCCAGATGCTGTTCAACGGCGAGCAATTGCCGAAGCAGGCAGCGCGCGGCCTGATGTGGCTGACGCTGGCCCGCGACGCCGCAGCCCCCGACGAGGCCTGGATCAAGGACAGCTACAACAAAGCCATCTCCAAGGCCTCCGAGGACGACCGCGCCATGGCGCTGCAGATGCTCGAGCACTGGGTGCAGGGCCGCAAAGACTGAGCACGTTCGGTTTGCAGTCCGACGTTCGCCACGCTGATCCATCATGCTGAACTCCCGCCCCGCGGAGCCGTCACCCTGAGGCGGCGAGCGCAGCGAGCCCTCGAAGGGCGACGGCGGTCGGTTGGTGCTTGAGGCCACATCCTTCGAGGCCCATCCTTCGAGGCCCTCGCGTCGCTCGGGCGCCTCAGGATGACGCCCTGCTTGGGTCAGGCCGCTTGGGCGGGCAGGTCGCTGGCGTCGTCGGGTCGCTTGCGGCGTCAGCGCGCTTGCGCCTCATGCCGCCAGATCGAGATCGATCCACACCGGCAATATGGCCGGACCCTGTTTGCTCGCCTGCGCGCGCTTATTGATGCCGCCCCGCGGCGCCGTCACCCTGAGGCGGCGAGCGCAGCGAGCCCTCGAAGGGCGCCGGCGGTCGGTTGGTGCTTGAGGCCGCATCCTTCGAGGCCCTCGCGTCGCTCGGGCGCCTCAGGATGACGCCGTGCTTGGGTCAGGCCGCTTGGGCGGGCAGGTCGCTGGCGTCGCCGGGTCGCTTGCGGCGTCAGCGTGCTTGCGGCGTCAGCGCGCTTGCGGCGTTACGCCGCCAGATCGAGATCGATCCACACCGGCACGTGGTCGGACGGTTTTTCCCAACTCCGGACGTGCTTGTCGATGCCGACGCTGGTGAGGCGGTCGGCAGCCTGCGGCGACAGCAAGAGATGATCGATGCGGATGCCCCAATTCTTCTGCCAGGCGCCGGCCTGATAGTCCCAGAAGGTGTATTGACCGGGCGCGTCGGTCACGGCGCGCAGCGCGTCGGTCAGCCCGAGCCCGAGCAGCGCCTGGAAACTCTCGCGGGTCTGCGGCTTGAACAGCGCGTCGCCCACCCAGGCCGGCGGATTGTAGACGTCGGCCGGCGCCGGGATGACGTTGAAATCGCCCGCCAGGATCAGCGGCTCCTCGGCCTTCAGGCGCTCCTTCGCATATTCAAGAAGCCGCGACATCCATTTCAGCTTGTAAGTGTATTTCTCGGTCTCCGGCGGATTGCCGTTGGGCAGATAGAGGCAGGCGACGCGCACCACGCCGCTTTGCAGCGACACCACGCCTTCGATGAAGCGGGCGTGCAGGTCGTCGGCGTCGCCGGGCAGTTGCGGGGTGGCTTCCTCCAGCGGATATTTCGACAATAGCGCCACGCCGTTGAAGGTCTTCTGGCCGTGCGTCACCACGTTGTAACCCAACGCTTCAATGGCTTCCCGCGGGAACGCATCGTCGACGCATTTGATCTCCTGCAGGCAGACGATGTCGGGCGCGCAGTCCTTCAGCCAGACCAGCAAATGGTCGAGCCGTTGCCGCACAGAATTCACGTTCCAGGTGGCGATGCGCATGGGCACTTTCATGACCGCGAGTTGAGCCGGGGGCGGCATAACATGGTTATATCTGGAGCTATTCCGGGTCTGATAGAATCAGCACCGGAGCCCTGGATTGTTATTTTGACGCGCTTTCTTCACGCGAATTGGGATCCACTTCGCTCGAAAACGCTATCGGGCGGCCATGATAAGTCATTCCGTCCCCGCGCAAAAGTCGCTCGGCCGGGCTGCCGGGGTGTGGCTGAGCGAACTGCGCCGTGCTCTCGGCCCGGTCGAGCGCTGCGTCATCACCGCGTCATCGGGGGATGATGTCAGCGCCGCCGACGTCGCGGACGCAGCGCCAGCGCGGTGCCGCCGATCGCCGCAAACGAAAGGCTTCCGACCACCGCAAGGCTCGGCAGATGGCCGGGCAGGTCGGCCCAATGCGGCGTCACCACGTCGGCGGTGTTGAAGGTCTCGCCGCTGAAGCTGCACAAAGCCAGCGTGCCGTTCAGCAGCAATTCGTTGTCGACCTTGGCGGCCAGCGCCTGCGCCTCGCGCGGCGGGTCGGCGGCCTCGCTCATCGCCGACAGCAACGCCCGCGTCGCCGCGAGATAGGCGTGCGCGCATTCGTTGAACGGGCTGTCGTCATTGTCGATGGCGCCCGGCATCAGCCCCCACAGGCAGACCGCATATTGGATCCGGGCGTAGTTCAGGATTCGCGAAAACCGCTCGTCGCGCGGCGGCTGCCGCCCGGCCAGCGCCAGGATCGCGGCGCGGTTGGCGTCGAGCACCGCCATCTGGCCGTGCGACAGGCTGGGAATCGCGATGCCGCTGGTCGGCCCGCCGCTGCGGTGATGCGCGTTGGCCGGCGCCGGCATCGCCGCGGCCGCGAGCAGCGTCGCGGCGATCAGCAGCATGGTTCGGATCGGGCCGGGAGGTTTCATCACGGGTCCCCCGGCGCAACGCTGCGCTCCCTTGGGAGCGCAGTCTTGTGCGCAACGATGGCTTAGCGCGGGCGGCCGGAGGCCGCGAACTGCCGCTCGGTCAGCGCGCCGAAGGCCAGCCCCAGCGTCGCCCATAGCACCGCGCCGATTCCCAACGAGGCGGCGCGGAATTTCCACAACAGGTCGGTGGAAAAGTCGCTTGGTACCTCGCTGATCGACGGCAGCGCCACCATCACGCAGGCCATCGCGATGGTATAGATCGCGATGCCGCCGAGCGTCGCACCCCAGCGGCCGAGCCGGGCGACCAACTGTCGCCCGGTGCCGAGTGCGGCAATGGCGACGCCGACCGACAGGCCGAGCAGCAGGAAGTAGAACGCGGTGCGGGCGGCGATGGTGTCGGGGCTGCCGACCGCCGGCGGATTGGCCGGGTATTTCAGCTGCGGCACCAGCACCAGCACGACGAAGCCGGCGGCGGCAAGCACCGCGGCGGTCAGTGACGGCGACCAGCGTCCGAGCCGGCCGTGGAAATAGGCGAAGGCCAGGCCGAAAATGCCGCCCAGCGCACAGCCCACCACGACGATGCCGGTGAACAGCCCGTAGGTGCTCTGCACCGTGCGGCTCACCAGTTCGGGCTCGGCCGCGGCACCGGCGGCTGCGCTGGCGTGCTCTTCGAAGGCGATCGCGAGATCGACCTGCGGTTCGCCGAACAGATAGCCGAAGCCAGCCGCCAGCAATCCGGCGAGGATGCCGACCAGCATCCCCCGGATCAGGAGAGTCCTAACCATGATGGATCGGCCTCTGGCTCAGTGGCAGGGAAAGCCGAGCAGATGGCGGCCGTCATGGACGAATTCGTGGATGTACATGCCGTCGAACATCGACACCGCGCCTTGTTCGGCACCGATGAAATAGATCGCGAGGATGGCCAGCAGGCCGCCGAAGATGGCCCAGGGCAGGATCTCGCGGACCGGGATGACGGCGGGAATGGCGGCGGTGGCAGTTTGCGCGTAGGCGATATGTGACATCAGAATTCCTCTGGGATTACGCGTCCCGTTCGAGACATGAATGCTTCGAGGGGGTCTGACTTCCGATCCGAGCTTGCAGCAGGATCGGTCACAGCGGCGCGACCGTGCCGGGTTCTCACCGGCTTCCCTTCAATAGCAGACGCCGAATTCTGCCCCTTCACATTGGCGGTGTCAATGTAGCGGATGGATAGTGGCGCGGCCTGTGTTAGCAGCAGTCGACCGACGCCGCCGATGCCATGGACCCTGATATGACGCTGCATCTCACCTTGCTTTGCCACGCATCGACCGCTGCGACCCGTGCTGCGTGCTTTGCCGAGGACGAGGCGCTCGAAGCCAAGGGCGTTGCGGCGGCAAATGCGCTGGACGCAGTGCTGCCGCGGTTTGATCGCGTGCTGAGCAGTGCCTCGCGCGCGGCGCTGCAGACCGCGGCCGCGCTGCGGCTTGAGGCCGAATCGATTCCGCAGCTACGCGACGCCGAGGCCGGCCGCTGGCGCGGGCGGGGAATCGCCGAGGTCGCCGCCGCTGAGCCGGAGGCGCTGGCGCTGTGGATGTCGTCGCCGGAGGCGGCGCCGCATGGCGGCGAATCGGTCGCCGCGGTGATCGCGCGCGTCGGGTTGTGGCTCGATGAATTGCAGCTGTCAGGCCGGGTGCTGGCGATCAGCCATGCGGCGATTCTGCGCGCCGCAATGATCCATGTGCTGCAGGCGCCGGCGCTGAGCTTCTGGCGGGTCGATGCCGGGCCGCTGGCGCGCGTCGAGCTCAGCCGCAACGCGCTCCGCTGGGCGCTGCGCGCGCCGTCGCCGCGGCACAACCAGGCCGATTGAAACTTCGCACGACGGCGCGATCCAATCCTGCGTCAGACCGAGAAGCTGGTGCCGCAGCCGCAGGACGCGGTGGCGTTCGGATTGTTGACCCGGAACGAGGCGCCGATCAAATCGTCGACGAAATCCAGTTCGGCGCCTTCAAGAAACGGCACCGAAGCGGAATCCACCAGCACCACCGCGCTGTCGCGCGCGATCACGGTATCGTCGGCATTCTTGGCGCGGTCGACGTCGAACTTGTACTGAAAGCCCGAACAGCCGCCGCCCTCGACGCTGATCCGCAGCATCGCGCCGTCACCCTCTTTGGTGAGGATTTCGCCGATCCGGCGGGCGGCGCGTTCGCTGATGGTGACGCTGGCGGTCATGAGCTGTCTCCGAAGCCGTGAGCGGCGTTGCAAAGCATTGGAATAACCCGCCCGCCATAGTTAAGTGCGGCGGGTTGCGGAATCAATCGCAGAAGGGACGCATCGTGTCGGTCGGAATGGCAGCTCCTCGCGCGGCGTTCGCCTGCGATCCCGATGCGAGCCGCGGCCGGCTGTTTCAGGAATTGCCGAGCAAGACCCGCAGCCCGTTCCGGCGCGATTGCGACCGGGTGATCCATTCCACCGGGTTTCGCCGGCTGAAGCACAAGACCCAGGTGTTCGTCTATCACGAGGGCGACCACTACCGCACCCGGCTGACGCATTCGCTGGAGGTGGCGCAGATCGCCCGCGCCATCGCCCGCCAGCTCGGGCTCGACGAGGACCTCACCGAGGCGCTGGCGCTGGCGCATGATCTCGGCCATCCGCCGTTCGGCCATGCCGGCGAGCGCGCGCTCGACGCCTGCCTGCAGGGCCATGGCGGCTTCGACCACAACGCCCAGAGCCTGCGGGTGGTGACGGCGCTGGAGCATCGCTATCCGCAGTTCAACGGTCTCAATCTGAGCTGGGAGACCCTGGAGGGCATCGTCAAGCACAACGGGCCTTTGACCGACCGCGCCGGCGCGGCGCTCGGCCGCTACCAGGCGCATGGCGTGCCGATCGGCATCGTCGAATTCAACCGCGGCTACGACCTGGAATTGTGGAGCCACGCCTCGCTGGAGGCGCAGGTCGCCGGCATCGCCGACGACATCGCCTACGACGCCCACGACATCGACGACGGCTTGCGCGCCGGGCTGTTTACCGTCGACGATCTCGGCGAGATGCCGCTGACCGCGCGGATGATCGCGGCGATCGACTTACGCTATCCCGGGCTCGACGCGGCGCGGCGCGGCGCCGAACTGGTGCGCGAGCTGATTTCCTACCTGATCGGCGCGGCGGTGAGCGAGGCCGGCCGGCGGCTGCAAAGCGCGCGGCCGGCTTCGGCGCAGGCGGTGCGCCAGGCCGGAGGTGCGATGATCGGCTTCGCGCCGGACGCAGCCGAAGCCGAGGCGCTGATCAAGGCGTTCCTGAAGCGGCACATGTATCGCCACCCGCGGGTGATGCGGGTGATGGACGACGCCGCGACCGTGGTGTTCGAGCTGTTTGCCCGCTACCGCGACCATCCGGCGGATCTGCCGACGGAATGGCTGGCGGCGGCGGCCGCCCCGGGCGAGACCGAGGCCGACCGGCTGCGCCGAATCTGCAATTTCATCGCCGGAATGACCGACCGCTTCGCGCTCACCGAGCACCAGCGGCTTTTTGACTTAACTCCCGAATTGCGTTAGGCGGCGGCGTTAAGTGCTTACCTTGCCGAACAAATCCGGTTCCGCCCGGCGCCGCTGACGGGGCTTTGCGGAAAGTTTTGCGGCACGCCGCCGGCAAACCGGCTATCTCACGGGCCGCACACCCTCAAGCCGGAATGATCCGGCGCAAGTTTGGTTTTCACGTCCATGCTCGATTCCGTTTCGCCGCCGCATCTGTTCGCCGTCCTGTTGTCCCGCGTCCACGCGGTCTGCGAAGCGCTCGCCGCCGAGGGCGCGCTGCCCGCAGGCATTGATCTTTCGCGCATCGTGGTCGAGCCGCCGAAGGATGCGAGCCATGGCGATATGGCGACCAATGCGGCGATGGTGCTGGCCAAGGAGGCCAAGGCGAAGCCGCGCGAACTCGCCGACAAGATCGCCGAAAAGCTGCGCGGCGACGATCTGGTGGCCAAGGTCGAGGTCGCGGGGCCAGGCTTCATCAATCTCACGCTGCAGCCGAAAGTGTGGTCGCAGGCGTTGCGCACCGTGCTGGCGCAGGGCGCCGGCTATGGCCGTAGCTCGGTCGGCGCCGCCGAGAAGGTCAATGTCGAATACGTCTCCGCCAACCCGACCGGCCCGATGCATGTCGGGCATTGCCGCGGCGCGGTGTTCGGCGACGCGCTGGCGAGCCTGCTCGACTTCGCCGGCTATGAGGTGATGCGGGAATACTACATCAACGACGCCGGCGCCCAGGTCGACGTGCTGGCCCGCTCCGCGCTGCTGCGCTACCGCGAGGCGCTCGGCGAAGCGATCGGCGACATTCCGGAAGGACTCTATCCCGGCGACTATCTGAAGCCGGTCGGCGAGGCGCTGGCCGCAAATTTTGGTGCAGCGTTAAAAGTAGTGCCAGAGAGCGAGAAGCTCCCCATCGTGCGCCAAACAGCGATCAAAATGATGATGGAGATGATCCGCGGCGACCTCGCGGCGCTCAACATCACTCATGAAGAGTTCTTTTCAGAGCGCTCGTTGATTGCAGGAAGCGCCGTCGCACAGGAAAGGTCAAAGCGTTGGAGGCGAGATTGGGTTGAGGCTGTTCTCATTCAGCGACGAAACGAGCCGTCTTGGGGGCGGGCTAGAATAGGACCTTATCTCCGGGAGCACGGCTCAAAAATATCAGATGCGACAGTCGGGAAAATCCTTGTCTATCTAATTGATTGCGGTCTTGCCTCATCCAAAATACGAAAACAGAAGCAGACTAACGCAGTTGACCGCGTCGCCGCCACAATCGATTTCCTGCGCGCCAAGGGCGACGTCTATGAAGGCCGGCTGCCGCCGCCGAAGGGCGCGCCGGTCGAGGACTATGAGGACCGCGAACAGACCCTGTTCCGCGCCACCGCCTATGGCGACGACGTCGACCGGCCGCTACTGAAGTCGGACGGCTCCTACACCTATTTCGCTTCCGACATCGCCTATCACAAGACCAAATTCGACCGCGGCTTCCGCAACCTGATCGACGTCTGGGGCTCCGACCATGGCGGCTACATCAAGCGGGTGCAGGCCGCGATCAAGGCGGTGACCGCCGGGCAGGCCACGCTCGACGTCAAGATCGTGCAATTGGTCAAGCTGTTGCGCAATGGCGAGCCGGTGAAGATGTCGAAGCGCTCCGGCGATTTCGTCACGCTGCGCGAAGTGGTCGACGAGGTCGGCTCCGACGCGGTGCGCTTCATGATGCTGTTCCGCAAGAACGACGCGGTGCTGGATTTCGATCTTGCCAAGGTGATCGAGCAGTCCAAGGACAATGCGGTGTTCTACGTGCAATACGGCCACGCCCGCGGCCACTCCGTGTTCCGCAACGCCCGCGAGGTGATCCCTGAGCTGCCGGAGGACGCGGTGGCGCGTGCGGCGTTCCTCGCCGATGCCGCGGTGGATCGGCTGACCGACACCGCGGAGCTCGGCCTGTTGCGGCAGCTCGCTCTGTATCCGCGGATCGTCGAAGCCGCGGCGTTGGCGCATGAGCCGCACCGCATCGCGTTCTATCTCTATGAGCTTGCCAGCGAATTCCACGCGCTCTGGACGCGGGGCCGCGATTTGCCTCATTTACGCTTCATTATCAATAATGATGCAGAGATTACCAAGGCGCGGCTGGCCTTGGTCCAGGGTGCCGTCTCGGTTCTGGCGTCAGGCCTCGCCGTACTCGGCGTCCATGCACCAGACGAGATGCGTTAGGCGGGGGACGGCTGTCACGTCGGGATCGTGACGGCTCTTAACAGCGGCTGTTTCGTTCGTAACGGCGGGTTGGCGGCTTTCCCGAAGGGGATGCGACATCACGATGGCTCAACGGTACCAGGACAGACCTTTTCCCGCGGAGGACGAGTACCGCGGCGGTGAGAACGCGGTCGCCAAGGCCGACGGCGATCCGTTGGCCGAGTTGGCGCGGCTGATCGGCCAGACCGATCCGTTCAGCAATTTTGGTCGCGCCAATCAAACGGCGCCGGCGCCGGACTCCAGCGAGCCCGCGCACGACCCGTTGCGCGATCAATTTCGGCTGCCGGCGCAGCCGCCCGAGGGCGAGGCCGAGGCGCCGATGGCGCCGCTGCCGTCGTGGATGCAGAACCGCGGCGGCCGCGACACCGGCTTTCGCCAGGAGCCGTTGATCGCCGCGCACCCGGCGCCGCGCTATGCGGCGCCGCAGCCCGCCGCCGAACCGGATTACCGCGAACAGCAGCTCTATGCCGACGCCACCGCGGCGCAGCCGGCCGACCCGTCGCGCTACGACGACGCGCTGTACGGTCAGATCGACCCGGCGCAGGGCTATCTGCATCCGCAGCAGGAGGGCTATTCCGATCAGCCCTACGAATACGCCGACGGCTATGCCGACGACGGCGGCGAGGCGCCGCAGCGCCGCCGCAGCGGCATGTTGACCGTGGCTGCCGTGCTTGCGCTGGCGGTGGTTGGCACCGCCGGGGCGTTCGGCTATCGCAATTATGTCGGGTCGCCGCGCAGCGGCGAGCCGCCGGTGATCAAGGCCGAGGCCGGCCCGATCAAGGTGGTGCCGCCGTCGGCCGACGCCGCCGGCAAACCGATCCAGGATCGGCTGGCCGCCGGCAACACCGTGGAAACCCTGATTTCGCGCGAAGAACAGCCGCAGGATCCGAGCAAGGCGACGCCGCGCGTGGTGCTGCCGCCGCTGGCGCCAAACGGCAGTCCGCCGTCCGCCGCGAGCGTCGCCCCGGCCGGCAAGCAGCTCTCCGCCAACTCGACCGGCGCGCTCGGCGAAGAGCCGCGCAAGATCAAGACACTCAGCGTTCGCCCGGATCAGGCCGATCCGTCGGCGGCGCCGAACGCCCGCAGCGCCGCCAAGCCCGCGGCGCCGGCGCCGGCCGCGGCGCGCACCCCGCCGGCTCCGGTGGCCAACGCCAATGCCTCGACCGCCAATGCGCCGCTGTCGCTGTCGCCGCAGAGCCAGCCCGCCGAGCCGCGCGCCCGCGTCGCCTCGACGCAACCCACGGAACAGCCGGCGACCAGCGGCGGCTATGTGGTGCAGGTGTCCTCGCAACGCAGCGAGGCCGACGCCAAGGCCTCTTATCGCGCGCTGCAGAGCAAGTTCGGCTCGGTGCTGGGATCGCACCCGCCGGTGATCAAGCGCGCCGATCTCGGCGACAAGGGCGTGTATTATCGCGCCATGGTCGGACCGTTCGGCTCGCCGGACGAGGCCGCGCAATTCTGCGGCAACCTGAAAACTGCTGGCGGACAGTGCGTCGTCCAAAGAAATTAACGGCGGTTTCCTTGACCCCGGAGCGCCACGCGGGCTAATCGGCCCATGATGAACAGGCGCGCATTTATTGTCGGTGTGTCCGGCACCGTCTTGACCGCCGAGGAACGCGCGTTCATTCGCTCGACCCGGCCGTGGGGCTTTATCCTCTTCAAGCGCAACATCGAGTCACCGCAACAAGCCTCGGCACTTGTTACGGAATTGCGTGAGGTCGCGGAGTTTGCTGAGGCCCCACTGCTGATCGACCAGGAGGGCGGCCGGGTGCAGCGGCTAGGTCCGCCGCACTGGCCGGTGTATCCGCCGGGCGCGGTGTTTTCGGCGCTGTACGACATTGATTCGCAGCTCGGCCTCGCCGCGGCGCGGCTTTCCGCGCGGCTGATCGCCGCCGATCTGATCGAGCTCGGCATCACCGTGGATTGCCTGCCGCTGGCCGACGTGCCGGTGGAAGGCGCCGACGCGGTGATCGGCAACCGCGCCTATGGCACCGAGCCCGGCAAAGTCGCGGCGATCGCCCGCGCCGTCACGCAAGGGTTGCAGCAGGGCGGCGTGCTGCCGGTGCTGAAGCACATTCCCGGCCATGGCCGCGCCACCGCCGACACCCATCACGCGCTGCCGGTGGTGGACACCCCGCTCGCCGAACTGGCGCGCAGCGATTTTGCCGCGTTCCAACCGCTGGCCGATCTGCCGATGGCGATGACCGCGCATGTTGTGTTCAGCGATCTCGACGCCGCCCAACCTGCGACCACTTCTGCGACAATCATTGAACGGGTGATTCGCGGGACGATCGGGTTCCAGGGGCTGTTGATGAGCGACGATGTCTCGATGAATGCGCTGGCCGGAACGATCGCGGAGCGCAGCCGCGCCGTCGTCCAGGCCGGTTGCGACATGCTTTTGCACTGCAACGGCAAGCTCGACGAAATGCACGCGGTGGCCGATGCGGCGCCGTGGCTTGCCGGCGAAGCCAAAGCCCGCGCCGACCGCGCGCTGGCGTCACGGCAGGCGCCGCAGCCGTTCGACCGGGTCGCGGCACGCAATGACCTCGACGCCTTGATCGGCCGAGCTGGAGTGGGCGCATGAGCGCGGAGATCCTGTCGTTCGAAACCGGCCGGCCGGCAACCGACCTGGTGCCCGCCGACGACGAGCCGGCGCTGCTGGTCGACGTCGAGGGCTACGAAGGCCCGCTCGACCTGCTGCTGGCGCTAGCGCGGCAGCAGAAGGTCGATCTGCACAAGATCTCGATCCTGGCGCTCGCCGACCAGTATCTGGTGTTCATCGAAGCGGCGCGAAAAATCCGCCTCGAACTTGCCGCCGACTATCTGGTGATGGCGGCCTGGCTGGCCTTCCTGAAGTCCCGGCTGCTGCTGCCGGAGCCGCCGACGCCCGACGGCCCGAGCGCCGAGGACATGGCGACTGCGCTCGCCAACCGGCTGCGCCGGCTGGAAGCGATCCGTGAGGCCTCGAACCGGCTGATGACCAGGCCGCAATTGCAGCGCGACATCTTTCCGCGCGGGTTGCCGGAGAGCATCGCCGAGGTCAAGCATCCGCGTTTCACCGCGACGCTGTATGACCTGCTGTCGGCCTATGCCGCGCAGCGCCAGCAGAGCGTGATCGCCAAGGTGCATCTGGCGCGCCGCACGGTGTGGTCCTTGGCCGAGGCGCGGGCGTCCCTGGAGCGCCTGGTCGGCATCGCCGAGGAATGGGCCAAGCTCGACGACTACCTGATCGAATACGTCATCGATCCCTCGCAAAAGGCCACCGTGTTCGCCTCCAGCTTCGCGGCGGCGCTGGAATTGGTGCGCGAAGGCAAACTCGAACTGCATCAGTCGGAGGCGTTCGCGCCGCTGTATTTTCGTAAGCGGCCGCCGCATCCGGTTGAGACGACGACCGCGCCGGACGTTCCGGCCGAGTAGTGAACAAGGAGACCAAGCCATGGCCAGTCTGGCGGAAATGCGCGTGATCGAAGCCGAGGACAGCTCTGCCGACATCTCCGAGCCGACGCGCGAGGAGGTCTCCGAAACGCCGCAGCCGCGGCCGGAAGAACTGCGGCTGCTGGAAGCGCTGCTGTTTGCCTCGGCCGAGCCGCTGGATACGGCGGCGCTTGCCAAACGGATGCCGGAGGGCGTCGACGTCAAGGCGGCGCTGTTGCAGCTGCAGCTCGATTACGCCCATCGCGGCGTCAATCTGGTCCGCGTCGCCAGCAAATGGACGTTCCGCACCGCCGGCGATCTGGCCTGGCTGATGACCCGCGAGAGCACCGAGACCCGGCGGCTGTCGCGCGCGGCGATCGAGATGCTGGCGATCATCGCCTATCACCAGCCGGTGACCCGCGCCGAGATCGAGGATATTCGCGGCGTGGTCACGTCCAAGGGCACGCTGGACGTGCTGCTGGAAACCGGCTGGGTGAAGCCGCGCGGCCGCCGCAAGACCCCGGGCCGGCCGTTGACCTTCGGCACCACCGAGGCGTTCCTGTCGCAGTTCAGCCTGGAATCGCTCGGCGATCTGCCCGGCCTCGAGGAACTGAAGGGCACCGGGCTGCTCGACTCGCGGCTGCCGTCGGGCTTCAGCGTGCCGATGCCATCGGACGATCCGGCGCTGCGCGACGACGAGGACCCGCTGGAGATCGGCGAATTGGAACTGGCGCTGGCGCCGGTAGCCGACGCCGAGGACGGCCCGGGCGAGCCCGAGTGACGCCTTGGGCGCCACCTAAAGCACGGCTTAAGTTCTTGTTTTTGACACCTCCTGCGCCTAGCTTCCATGGTAGATGAGGCTGCCGCGCCGGCCGCGTGTTTGGAGGAATCAGGATGGGCTCACTCAGCATTTGGCACTGGATCGTGGTGATCGGCGTGGTCCTGCTGCTGTTCGGTCGCGGCAAGATCTCCGACCTGATGGGCGACGTCGCCCAGGGCATCAAATCCTTCAAGAAGGGCTTGCAGGACGATGAAAAGCCTGCGGAAAAGCCCGAGCCCGTGAAGTCGATCGACCACACCGCCACGCCGAGCGCCACGACCCGCAGCGACGTCGGCAGCAAGGCCGTTTGAGGCCGAAAATGTTGCGGCAAAGCTGTGGCACGCCGGGGGCGGCCGACCATGGCGGTTTTGGCGGGGATTTCCGACCAGGGGGGACGTGGGGCGCCTGAGCATCGGGCCAACCTTGCGTGAGCGGAAGCTTTCATGTTCGACATCGGCTGGAGTGAACTGCTTGTGATCGGCGTCGTGGCGCTGATCGCGATCGGCCCGAAGGAATTGCCCGGCGTGCTGCGCATGGTCGGGCAGTGGATGGGCAAGGCGCGCAGGATGGCGGCCGAGTTCCAGGGCCAGTTCAACGAGGCGATGCGCGAGGCGGAGATGGCCGACCTCAAGAAGAGCTTCGACGAGATCAAGGCCACCGCCAACACCTTCAGCCGCGACAACATCATGACCTCGCTGCAGAACGACGTCGACGCCGCGATGACCGTCGACAAGATCGCGCACATCGACACCCCGCCGGTGGAGCCGACCACGCCGCAACCGCCGACCGCGGAGACCTTGCGTGCGGCCGAGACTGAGGCCGCGATCATCGCCGCGGCCGGCGCGCCCGCGACCGAGGCCGCTGCGACCGAGGCGCCGGCCGGCGAGCCGTTGGCGATCACCCAGGACATCCATCCGGCGCTGGCGCCGCCCGCCGAGCCGGCCGCGGCTGCCGCCTCCGCTGACGATCCCGCCAAGGACGCCAAAGCCTCATGAGCGCCGAGGACATCGAGGCCAGCAAGGCGCCGCTGATGGATCATCTGATCGAGCTGCGCTCGCGGCTGATCAAGGCGCTGTTGGCGTTCGGCCTCGCCTTCATCCTGTGCTTCTTCTTCGCCAAGCAGATCTACAACGTGCTGGTGTGGCCGTTCGTCTGGATCGCCGGGCCGGAGAATTCGAAATTCATCTACACCGCGCTGCTGGAATATTTCCTGACCCAGCTCAAGCTGGCGATGTTCGGCGCCGGCTTCGTCTCGTTTCCGATCGTCGCCGCCCAAATCTACATGTTCGTGGCGCCCGGCCTCTACAAGCACGAGCGCGGCGCGTTTCTGCCCTATCTGATCGCCACCCCGGTGTTCTTCGTGCTGGGTTCGCTCTTGGTGTATTTCGTGGTGCTGCCGATGCTGGTGCGGTTCTCGCTCGGCATGCAGCAGCTGGGCGGCGCCGAGACCGCGCAGATCCAGCTGTTGCCCAAGGTCGGCGAATATCTGTCGCTGATGATGTCGCTGATCTTCGCCTTTGGCCTTGCGTTCCAACTGCCGGTGATCCTGACGCTGCTCGGCCGCATCGGCATCATCACCGCCAAGCAATTGCGCGAGAAGCGGCGCTATTTCATCGTGGTGGCGTTCATCATCGCCGCGGTGTTGACGCCGCCCGACGTGATCAGCCAGGCCTCGCTGGCGATCCCGCTATTGCTGCTCTACGAGGGCTCGATCATCGCCGTCGCCCTGGTGGAGAAGAAGGCCGCCGCCGCTGCCGCCGCAACGGCGCCGCCGGACGTCAAGCCGGCGGAGTAGGGCGGCGTTGGAACGACGGCGCTAGGCGCGGTCGCGTGATCTTGCGGTCGGCCCGGGATTCGACCTATCCTGGGTTGTGTAGGTCTGGCGTCGGGGCATCGCGGGGGCCTTTGCATTTGATACGTTGGGTTACGCCAAGCGGCTGCGAAATGCCGGCGTGGCGAACGAACAGGCCGAGGCCCATGCCGAGGCGGCGCGCGAGTTCATCATGACCGAGCTGGTGACAAAACCGGATTTGCAGGCAGTCAGATCCGATCTGCTGCTGGTGAAGTCGGAATTGCAGGCGGCGATCGACACCCAGACCCTGCGGCTGACGGTGCGTCTCGGCGGCATCGTCGCCGTCGGCGTCGGCGTGCTGGCCGCGGCGATCGCGCTGCTGGCGCTGGTACTGCGCCAGCATTGATGTTGGGTCCCGGTCTGATCGTCCGATCACGCGCCTGATCTTGGGTGCATCCTCGCATTCCGCCGTCATCCTGAGGAACCCGGCGTAGCCCGTGAGGGCGAAGCCGGGTGTCTCGAAGGATGGGCCGCGGGCTTTGAGGCGCCGCAGCGACTTGCGGCCGCATCCTTCGAGGCCCTCGCGTTGCTCGGGCGCCTCAGGATGACGGCGCCGGGGGTGATGAGCGTCTGATCGTCCGATCACGCGCCTGATCTTGGGTGCCTCCTCGCCTTCTGCCGTCATCCTGAGGAACCCGGCGTAGCTCGAAGAGCGAAGCCGGGTGTCTCGAAGGATGGCCGCGGGCTTTGAGGCGCCGCAGCGACTCGCAGCCGCATCCTTCGAGGCCCTCGCGTTGCTCGGGCGCCTCAGGATGACGACGCCTGGGGTGATGAGCGTCTGATCGTCCGATCACGCGCCTGATCTTGGGTGCATCCTCGCCTTCTGCCGTCATCCTTGTAACTTAAATTCTGCTGGGCGAGGCGGTAGGCTGTCTCGCGCGGTGGCGGACGAGAGACCGGGTCATCCGAGGGCTTTGAAGCCCGAACCTCAGCTTGGGCCTTCGTCCGTCGTTCCATCGAACCCGA
>NZ_DASWPE010000141.1:0-10476 GCF_036404135.1 Rhodopseudomonas sp.
CGGCACGAAGGCCGCCACCGCGACATTCGGCTCGACCGGCAGATGGCCGGCATCCTGCAATCCCTTCACCAGATAGCCGAACAGCCCGACCACGTAGTAGGTGATCGCCGCGGTGGACAGCCCTTCCACCGTGGTCTGCAAGCGCAATTGCAGCCGGGTGCGGGCGTTCATCGATTTCAACAGCTCCTGGTTCTGCTGTTCGAGTTCGACGTCGACCCGGGTGCGCAACAGATTGGCGGCGCGCGCCAGCTTCAGGGACAGGCTGGATTGCCGCTCCTCGGTGGTGATGCAGGTGCGCAGCGCCGGCTTCATCCGCCGCGCCAGGAACGACGACCAGGTCGGCAGCCCACCGACCTTGCGTTCGCCGATGGTGTGCAGCCGCTGCTCGACGATTTCCTCATAGGCGCGGCTGGCGCCGAACCGGAACAGGCTCTCGGCGGCGCCGGCCTCGACCTCGGCGGCGAGCCCGGTGAGTTCTTCCAGGAGTTTGTGGTTGCCGGCCAGATCGCTGCCGGAGCGCATCTGGCTGGTGACTTCGGCCAGCCGCCGCTCCGAGGCGGCAATCGACGGCGCCAGCCGCTGCGCTTCCGGCAAGCCGAGCAGCGCCAGCGTCCGGTAGGTCTCGATTTCGATCACCCGCTGCACCAAGGCGCCGGCGCGGCCCGCCGACATGCCGCGGTCGATCACCAGGATGCGGACGAAGCCGGCGGGGCCGGGCTGGAAATCGGTGGCGTAGAGCGCTGCGCCGTCGGAATTCTCCGCCACTGCGAGGCTGGCGCGGTCGAACAATTGCTCCGGATCGGTGCGCGGCGGATCGTCGGCCAACAGATGCAGGTCGACCGCCACCAGCAGCGGGCCGGGCTGTGGCAGGAGCTGCATCGGCCCGGCCAGCGACACCGCGTCGGGGTGAAACGGCAGGCCGAGCGGATCGGCGCGCACTTCCCAGGTGTAGGTGGTGAATTCGGAATGCTGCTCCCAGCGCAGCACGGTGGCGCCGAACGGCATGCGGTGATGCTTTTCGTGCGACGGCGGCGGCTGCAGTCCGCGCTCGACGCAGAACGCCGCCAGTTGCGCGCGGTCGGCCTGGGCGCGCGGCCCGGCGGTGTCGAACGCGAAATGGATCACCCGGGAGGGGACGGGAAGCGGCGTGAACGGGCGGGCGTGGACCTCGCCCAGCACTGCGGCGCGCAACGGATGCGGCGTCAGCCGCGTGGCGCCGTCACCAATCAAAACCTCAGCAGTCATTCAAAATTTCCAGCCGGTTATCCGCCCGAAACGCGGGTTCCGGAACGGCATGCTTGACTTGAGTAGCATTGCGTTGCGACAGACAGAAGCCGAAAGGTACCGCCACGCGCGCGGTCGGCTGCGAGCCGTTCGCAGCGCGCGGAATACGCCGCGAATACAGAAGGTTCGCGGGCAGAGTCAACAATGGTCGGAAACTGCGGGCCATCCGTTTGCATTCCGGCGCGGGCTGGTCTTAGTCTCCGGCCCGAAAAGAATACCGCGGCCCTTCGCGCGGTCGTCGAATGGAGCATGAGCGGTGGCAATTCCAGTCCGTATCGGCACTCGCAAGAGTATCATGGCGCTTGCCCAGACGGAGGACATCGCCCGTCGATTGTCCGCCGCGGCATCCGAACTCGACGTCGAGATCGTCAAGTTCGAAACCGTCGGTGATAGCGACCAGATCAGCAAGCTGCTGCCGCATGGCGGCAAGGGCGGCGCCTTCGTGGCCGAGATCCGCGCCGCGGTGACCTCGGGCAAGCTCGAAGCCTGCATGCATTCCTTGAAGGACATGCCGGGCAACGAAGACACTCCCGGCCTGATCATCGGCGCCACGCTGTCGCGCGATCCGCCGACCGACGCACTGGTGCTGCGCAAGGGGCTGACGCTGGAAGACCTGCAGAAGTCGCGCGGCAAGGGCTATACCATCGGCACCAACGCGGTGCGCCGCGCCGCCTATGCCAAGCGGCTGTTCCCCGAGGTCAACGTCATCCATTTCCGCGGCGCCGCCGATACAAGGGTGCGCAAGCTCGACAATGCCGAGAAGCAGCGGCTGCCGGACGGCGGCACGGTCGGCCCCGCCGACGCGCTGATCATGGCGCGCTCTGGCCTGGAGCGGGTCGGCTTCGTCGACCGCATCGTGCACGATTTCACCCCGCAGGAGATGTTGCCGTCCGCCGGGCAAGGCATCGTCGCGGTGGAATGCGCGGTGAACAATTGGCAGATCCGCAAATATCTCGAGTTGATCGACGATCCGGTCGCGCGGCTCAGCTGCGACGCCGAGCGCGAAGTGCTGTGGGTGCTGAACGGCCACTGCAACTCGCCGATGGCGGCGTTCTCCACCATCAAGGGGACGGAAATGACGCTGAGCGCCTCGGTGCTCGACGAGGAAGGCGGGCTGTTCATCGAGGCCAGCCGCAGCGGCCCGGCCAATCGTCCCCGCGAACTCGGCCGCGCGGTCGCGCTGGAATTGCTCGACAAGGGCGCCGCCGCGATCATCGAGCGCACCCGGCCGGAGTGAGCCACACCCGCCACCCGACTTCCCACGAGACAAGCTTAACGTGACGAAAGCATAGCATGGCGACAGTTTTTCCCTTTTCCGCCATCGTCGGCCAGGACGAGATGAAGCTCGCGCTGCTGATCGCGGCGGTCGATCCGAAAGTCGGCGGCGTGCTGGCGTTCGGCGATCGCGGCGCCGGCAAGTCGACCGCGGTGCGCGCGCTCGCCGCCCTGCTGCCGAAGATGAAGGTCGTGGTCGGCTGCCGCTACAATTGCGATCCCGAACTGCCGAAGGCGTTCTGCGACGAATGCCGGGAGAAGGAAAAGCACGGCAAGCTGAAGACCGCGCAGGTGCCGGTGCCGGTGGTCGATCTGCCGCTCGGCGCCACCGAGGACCGCGTGGTCGGCGCGCTCGATCTGGAGCGCGCGCTGGCGCGCGGCGAGAAGGCGTTCGAGCCCGGCCTGCTGGCCCGCGCGCATCGCGGCTTCCTCTACATCGACGAAGCCAACCTTTTGGAAGATCACCTGGTCGACCTGTTGCTCGACGTCGCCGCCTCCGGCGAGAACGTGGTGGAGCGCGAAGGTCTCAGCATTCGCCATCCCGCGCGCTTCGTGCTGGTCGGCACCGGCAACCCGGAAGAGGGTGAGTTGCGCCCGCAATTGCTCGACCGCTTCGGCATGTCGGTCGAGGTCAAGACCCCGGACGATCTGCCGAGCCGGATGGAAGTGGTGCGCCGCCGCGACGCCTTCGAGAGCGATCCCACCGCGTTCCTGGCGGCTTGGACCAAGGAAGAGGCCAAGCTGCGCAAGAAGATCACCCAGGCCCGCGAGCGATTGCCCGAGGTCACGGTGTCGGACGCTGCGCTGGAGCGCGCCGCGACCTTGTGCATGCGGCTCGGCACCGATGGCTTGCGCGGCGAGTTGACGCTGATGCGCGCGGCGCGGTCGCTGGCGGCGCTGGAGCACGCCAAGCACGTCACCGACGAGCATCTGAAGAAGATCGCGCCCTCGGCGCTGCGGCATCGGCTGCGGCGCAACCCGCTCGACGACGCCGGTTCCACCGTCCGGGTCGATCGCGCCATCGGCGAAGTGTTCGGATGAGTCAGGCGGTCGCATGGTCCGATGCGGCGACCGCGGCGCAATTGTTCGCGGTCGATCCGGTCGGCACCGGCGTGCTGCTGCGGTCGCGCGCCGGGCCGGTGCGCGACCGCTGGCTGTCGATGCTGCGCGCCGCGCTGCCGCCGACCGACGCCCATAAACATCTCCCACTCCATATCGCCGAGGGCCGGCTGCTCGGCGGGTTGGATCTGTCGGCGACGCTGGTCTCCGGCCGTCCGGTCGCCGAACGCGGGTTGTTGGCCGAGGCCGATGGCGGCGTCTTGATGCTGGCGATGGCCGAGCGGATGCAATCCTCGACCACGGTGCACGTCACCGCGGCGATGGACGCCCATGAGACGCTGATCGAGCGCGACGGGCTGTCGCTGAGGATGCCGGCGCGGTTTGGCGTGGTGGCGCTCGACGAGGGGCTGGAGGATGAGTTCGCCCCGGCCGGCCTGCGTGACCGGCTGGCGTTTCATCTCGACCTCGACCGCTTCTCGTTCCGCGATACCGAGGAATTTGAGATCAACGCCGCCGACATCGAAGTCGCACGGTCGCGGTTGCCGCTGATCCGCGCCACCGACGAGCAGATCGAGGCGATTGTCACCGCCGCCGCGGCGATGGGCATCGTCTCGCTGCGCGCGCCGCTGTTGACGATCCGCGTCGCCCGCGCCGCCGCGGCCTGGAGCGGCCATACCGAGATCGACCAGGAAGACATCGGCATCGCGGCGCGGCTGGTGCTGGCGCCGCGCGCGCTGTACTTCCCGCAGGCCGAGCAGCCGGACCAGCCGGAACCGCCGCCGGAAGAGCCGCCGCCGCCGGAAGACAATTCCGAAGACAACAAGGACCAGGACGAACAGCAGATCCCGGACATCGACCGCGCGCTCGACGAGGTGATCCTGGCTGCTGCGAAGGCGGCGATCCCGCCCGACGTGCTGGCGTCGCTGCGCGCTTCCGCGGGCCGCAGCCGCGCGCGCTCCTCCGGCAAGGCCGGCGAATTGCAGAAATCCAACAAGCGCGGCCGGCCGACCGGCACGCTGCGCGGCGAACTGCGTGCCGGCGCCAAGCTCAGCGTGATCGAGACGCTGCGCTCGGCGGCGCCCTGGCAGCCGCTGCGCCGCCGCGAAGCCGCGGCCTCCGCCGCCACCACGATTGCCGCCGGCGGCGAGGCGGCGCCGCAGCCGCGCATCCTGATCCGCAAGGATGATTTCCGCATCGCGCGCTTCAAGCAGCGCACCGAGACCATCACCATCTTCGTGGTCGATGCCTCGGGCTCTGCGGCGCTGCACCGGCTCGCCGAAGCCAAGGGCGCGGTGGAGTTGCTGCTGGCCGATTGCTACGTGCGCCGCGACCAGGTGGCGATGATCGCGTTCCGCGGCAGCATCGCCGAAATCCTGCTGCCGCCGACGCGCTCGCTGGCGCGCGCCAAGCGCAGCCTCGCAGGGTTGCCGGGCGGCGGTGGTACGCCGCTGGCCTGCGGCTTGGATGCCGCTTTCGCGCTGGCGGATTCCATCAAGCGCAAGGGCCAGACCCCGACCGTGATCCTGATGACCGACGGCCGCGCCAACATCGCCCGCGACGGCTCGCCGGGCCGGCCCAAGGCCGAGGAGGACGCCATCGCCTCGGCGCGGCAATTGCGCTCGGCCGGTGTCAACGCGGTGTTGGTCGACATGTCGCCGCGGCCCGGCCCGCAGGGCGAAAAGATCGCCAAGGAAATGGGCGCGCGCTATCTGCCGCTGCCCTATGCCGACGCCACCGTGTTGTCGCAGGCGGTGCTGGCAAGCACCCAGGCGGCGTAGCCGCGATCAGCGCCCGCGGCGCTGCCGGGCGCGCTCCAGCGTTTCCGAGGGCCGCTCGCCGAACGCCAGCCGGTAGTCGCGGGCGAAATGCCCCTGGTTCTGGAAGCAGCATTTCAAGGCGGTGCCGAGCACGGTGGTGGATTTCTCCGCCATCTGCAGAATCGCCCGGGCGTGGTTCAGCCGCACCCGCTTGATGTATTCGTTCGGGGTGAAGCCCCAGGCCAGCTTGCAGTGCTTGAACAGCGTCCGGGTGTTGACCCTGGCCGCCGCTGCCAACGCCGCGATGTTGAGCGGCCGGTCCCAGTTCAGATCGACGTAGCGTTTGACCGCCTTCACCGTGTTGGTCGCCGAATTGTATTTCGGGCCGCGCTTGGCGTCGGTGACGTCGAGGCAGACGCCGACCAGACCGACCACTTCGTCGAGTTCGTCGAACACCGGCATCACCGTCTGATTGACCCAGCGGATCTCTCCACTCGGCCGAATGATGCGGTGCTCGCTGCTATAGACCATGCCGTTGGTGACCCGTCTGGCCTCCTCGAGCACGCGCGGCCGGTCCTCGGGGTGCAGTTGCGCGATGAAATCCTCGAAGCTCGGCGTCGGGCCGTTCGGCGCGCGGCCGAGCAGGATGTTCAGCCCCTCCGAGCAGCATGCGGTGTTGTTGCGGAAATCTTTGCTCCAGAACGACGCGCTTTGCGCATAGTCACAGCGCCGCGGCTGACGTTCGGCGGTGGGCGCATCGACCGGCGTGCTGATCACGCCGATCGTGTCCACCGCGCGATTGTCGCGGTCGCGCTGCAACGCCGTCACCGTGACGCGTACCGGCAGCACCGAGCCGTCCTTTTTCAGGAATCGTTTCTCGATCGTGTAGGACTCGATCTCACCGCGAATCAGTCGCTGCAATTCCTGCGCACTTCGTTCGACATCGTCGGGGTGCGTCAACGCCGTGAAGCTGAACTGACCGCCGTTCAATTCGTCCGCCGAGTAACCGAGCATCTGGCAGAATCGCGGGTTTGCTGACAGCAGGTGTCCCGATTGCGGGTCGACCTTTGCAAAGCCCAGACCGCCGCTCTCTATGGTCTGCTCGAGAAACGAAAAAGGGATTGTCGCGCGCGACGCGGGGACCGGAGGCCGACTGAAAAGGGGGGGATCCGCGACCGTCTTGCTCTTGATCATATCGCGCTATCCATGCGCGTGACAGCACGGAAAAGTCAACCCGATCGACCGATTACATAAGTTGACCTAAATAGTTACTTAGCTCCAGGCGTTGACTGTTTTTGATCATCCGAGGCGCATTTTGAGCGACGCATTTGCCATGTTGCATGACCGCGCCGTGCAAAACCAATGTGTTGCGCGGACGTGCTGACGCGCGAGTTTAATGCTGTCCCGAGCCTGTCGCGATGCTTTCGCGAAGCTGTCGATCGGCGCGGCGGCGCAACGCCGCGGACGTGATCTGTACGCCGGGGGCGCTATCCTGCCGGGGTCGGCATTTACACTTTGCCGGCACACTTAACGGTGACTTGTTGCGGCGTCGGCGGCGAACCGCGGTGTCTTTCGGGACACCGGGCACAGCCGCGGGACAACGCTGCAACGCTCGATTTCGATTTGTTGCCATCCCCATCCCCTGCGGAGAAACCCGATGCCGGCTGCGCTATCGACTGGAGTCCGATTCACCATCAGTCGCAAGATCTACGTGCTGATCAGTCTCGGCTTTCTCGGCTTGCTCGGCATCGCCTTTCTGGATTCCGGCGAACTGGCGTCCGGCCTGAAACAGCAAAAGCAGATCGAGCTGCAGCGGCTGACCGAACTCGCCGTCGATATCGTCAAGCACGAATACGCTTCCGCGCAAAGCGGCGAGGTGTCGGTCGCCGAGGCGCAGAAGCGCGCGCAGGCGCGGGTGGCGAGCATGCGCTACGGCAACGGCGATTATTTCTTCGTCACCGATCTGCAGGGCAACATGTTGATGCATCCGGTGACGGCGAGTCTGGTTGGAACCGACATGTCGATTACCAAGGATCCGAATGGCAAACGCTTCATCGCCGAGATGGTCGAATCGGTGAAGCAGAAGGGCAGCGGCTTTGTCGATTATATCTGGGCCAAGCCCGGCTTCGACAAGCCGCAGCCGAAATTGTCGTTTGCCGCCGGCTTTGCGCCGTGGGGCTGGATGATCTCGACCGGCGTCTATATCGACGATCTCGCGGCGCAGACCTGGGCGGCGACCGAGCGCTCGCTGATCGCCGCGGCGATCATTCTGCTGGTGACGCTGGCGGCCTCGATGGTGATGGCTCGGCGCATCACCAAGCCGCTGCATCAGATGACCGAGGCGATGACGGCGCTGGCTGGCGGGCGGCTCGACGCCGCCATTCCGGGGATCGGGCGCAGCGACGAGATCGGCGAAATGGCCGATACGGTCGAGGTGTTCAAGACCAATGCGGTGGCGCGGCAGCGCCTGGAGGCCGAACAGAAGCAGGCAGAGGCGCTCGCCGCGGCGCAGCGCAAGGCCGACACCAGCAGGCTCGCCGACGCGTTCGAAAGCGCGGTCGGCGAAATCATCGAAACGGTGACCGCGGCGTCCAACGAATTGGAGGCCTCCGCCACCACGCTCACCACCACCGCGGCGCGCTCGCAGCAGCTCGCGACGCTGGTCGCGTCGGCCTCCGAAGAGGCCTCGACCAACGTGCAGTCGGTGGCTTCCGCGACCGAAGAGATGAGTTCGTCGGTCGACGAGATCAGCCGCCAGGTGCAGGACTCCGCCCGCATCGCCCACGAGGCGGTGGATCAGGCGCGCAAGACCAATGACCGGGTCGGCGAATTGTCGAAAGCCGCGGCGCGGATCGGCGACGTCGTCGAACTGATCAACACCATCGCAGGCCAGACCAATCTGTTGGCGCTCAACGCCACCATCGAGGCAGCCCGCGCCGGCGAGGCCGGCCGCGGTTTTGCGGTGGTGGCCTCCGAGGTCAAGGCGCTGGCCGAACAGACGGCGCGCGCCACCGGCGAGATCGGCCAGCAGATCAACGGCATTCAGGGCGCCACGCAAGTCTCCGTCGCGGCGATCGAGGAGATCAGCGCCACCATCGGCAAGATGTCGGAGATCGCCTCCACCATCGCCTCGGCGGTGGAAGAGCAGGGCGCCGCCACCCGGGAGATTTCCCGCAATGTGCAGCAGGCGGCGGAGGGCACCTCGCAGGTCAGCTGCAACATCTCCGACGTGCAGCACGGCGCCAGCGAGACCGGATCGGCCTCGGCGCAGGTGCTGTCCGCAGCGCAGATCCTGTCGCGCGACAGCACCCGGCTGAAGAGCGAGGTCAGCAAGTTCCTGCACACCGTGCGCGCGGCCTGATGCCGATGCAGCCCCGGGGCTCCGCGCCGCGCGCGGATCAGCACGTCGCCGGCGATCCCGGCGAGGCGGTCGCCGAGACCGCGGCCGACAGCGTCCTGCAACAGACCCAGTGCGCGATTGCCTCGGCCGTCGCGGCGGGGGATTGTTGGCAGTCGACGATCGACGGCTTGTTTCAGCATCTTGAGGCGGCGGCGCGGACGGTCAATCTGCTCGATGACCCGCAGACCAAACGCACGCTGCTGGCAAGGCTGGCATCGATCCGCGGCAATCTGCAGCAGGCAGCGGGCCGGCTGCAGGGGCAGGTGCAAACCCTGTTGGCGTTCACGCCGCCGGCGCAGCGCGTGCTGCGCCGAACCGATGCGATGGGTGCCGGCGGATCGGATCGCGGCGGCGCCGGCGACGCCTGATCGCGCGCGGTGCTTCGCGCGCGTTCTTTCGGCGGCCGTGGAACCAGCCGCCGCACCGGCGCTTGTCCTGGAATCGCGCCGCGTCGGCAGCTGACCAATCCAGGCCTCCTCATGAAACGTATCATTATCGTTGTCGGACTGCTGTGTTTGGCTCAGCCGGCGTTTGCCGCGGCGTTGAAGCCCGAGGCCATCAACACCGCGGAGTTCTCCAGCAAGATTCCGAACCAAGACAAGCTCAGCCCGCTCGCGGTGAAACTGCAGGTGCTGCTCGATCGCGCGCATTTCTCGCCCGGCGAGATCGACGGCCGGTTCGGCGAGAACGTCGAAAAGGCGCTGCTGGCCTATGCCGAGGCCAACGCGCTGCCGCCCGGCAAGGCGCTCACCCCGGAGATCTGGGCCAAGCTCAAGGCCAATTCCGGCGACCCGGTGCTGGCGCAATACACCATCACCGCCGAGGATCTCAAAGGTCCGTTCCTGGCCAAGCTGCCGGCCAAGATGGAGCAGATGAAGACGTTGAAGCATCTCAGCTACACCTCGCCGAAGGAGGCGTTGAGCGAGCGTTTCCACGTCAGCCAGGAGTTGTTGGCCGAGCTCAACCCCGGGCAGAAATTCAATCATGCCGGCGACGCCATCACCATCGTCAGCCTGCCGCCGGAGGCGATGCCGACGCCCGCCGCGCGCGTCGAGGTCGACAAGCAGCGCCAGACCGTCAAGGCGTTCGGGGCGGACGGCGCGCTGCTGGCGTTCTATCCCGCCAGCGTCGGCAGCGAGGAGAAGCCGACGCCGTCCGGCACGCTGAAGGTGCAGACGGTGGATGCCAATCCGAACTATCGCTACAATCCGAAGTACAAATTCAGCGGCGTGAAATCGACCAAACCGTTCGAGATCAAGCCGGGCCCGAACAATCCGGTCGGCGCGATGTGGATCGGGCTGTCGGAGCCGGGCTACGGCATCCACGGCACCGCCGACCCCTCGCGGGTCAGCAAGAGCGATTCCCACGGCTGCGTCCGCTTGACCAATTGGGACGTGCTGCGGCTGTCGCGCATGGTCAAGAAGGGCGTCGAAGTGGCGTTCGTCGAGGACCAGCAGGCGGCGAGGTAAGCGGGCTGCGGTCTGACCTCTGACGACGAGCCAGACCGTCATCCTGAGTGTCTGACCGAAAAAGCAGCGAGCAAAATCAGGGGTTTTTGTTATTGCGAGCCGAGGGCAGCGCGCAGCGCCGACTTCGATGCGAAGCAATCCAGGGGCTTCAAGCGTGGCCCTGGATTGCTTCGTCGCAAGAGCTCCTCGCAATGACGGGTTGAAGGCCTGATTTCATTGATCGCTTTTTGAG
>NZ_DASWPE010000142.1:0-31665 GCF_036404135.1 Rhodopseudomonas sp.
TCTGCCCGCTCAACACCGCCTGCACCAACCGCTCTCGACCAATCGGCGTCAAACGGGCATTCTTGTGGATGTTCATCCGGTCCTCCTTGGATGCCTGAAGCTTCGCAACCTCAGTCTCCTCGGTCCGGATCGGATGGACAACCTATTGAAAGCTCACAACTAGTCGGCCGCGGCACCTCGCGCTATATCTCGACAATGCATAGGATTGTTCCGAATAATGGATAAATCTGACGTCACCTTGGAGCGGATGCGAACCTTCGTCCGCGTCGCCGAGCGTGGCAATCTGTCTGCGGTGGCGCGCGAACTCGGCGTCGGGCAGTCGACGGTGACGCGGCAATTGCGCGAACTCGAACAGGCCGTCGGCGTGCCGCTGCTGAGCCGGACCACGCGGCGCGTCACGATGACCGCCGAAGGCAGCCGCTATTACGCCGACAGCCTGCAGATCCTGCGTCTGGTCGAGCAGGCCGGCGACGAGGTGCGCGGCACGCGGGGCGCCGCCGCCGGCACCATCCGGATCTCCTGCACCGCCGGTTTCGGCGTGTTGCACCTCACCCGGCTGGTCTTCGCGTTTCAGGACCGCTATCCGGACATCGGGATCGATCTCAACCTGTCCGACCAGCGGGTCGATCTGGTGCGCGAGGGTATCGACATCGCGGTTCGTCTGGCGCCGCTCACCGACAGCTCGATGAAGCTGCGGACGCTCGGCCACAGCCGGCGTCTGCTGGTGGCGTCTCCCGACTATCTCGCGGCGCACGGCCGCCCCTCGAACCCGCAGGATTTGTCAGCCCATCAGGGCATTCGGATGTCGAACGTGGCCGGAAGCGAGACGCTGGCCGGGCAAGGACCCGGCGGCGAGCGCTCTGAGGTGCCGTTCGGCGGACGCTTCGTGGTCGATCATGGCCTCGCGGTGCGCGAGGCGCTGGTCGCAGGCCGCGGCATCGCCCCGGCCCATCGCTGGCTGGTCGATGATCTATTGGCGGCGGGTCGGCTCGAGGAGATCCTGCCGGACTTTACGGTGCCGACGATGCCGCTGAGCATGCTGATCGTCCCGGAGCGCGCAGGCATCGCGCGGGTTCGGCTGCTGATCGAATTCTTGATCGACCAGATCGGCCGCCTGCCGGGGATCGAACGCCCGTGACTACAACAGCCCGAGTTCGCGCAATTCGCGGCGCATCGGCTCCGGCATCGCCGCGATGCTGGCGGCCGCGCTGCCGAGGTCGGGGGGCACCTCGGTCAGGTAGCGCCAGCCCTGGAACGGGCGCATCGGCCGCGGCGCCACCGCGATCACCTTGGGCTGCATGATCAGCCGGCAGCGGGCGATGCCGTCGTGATCGCGAAACGGCTCGATCGCCACGATCTTCTCGCGCGCCGCGATCTCGCCGCGGATCACCCAATAGATCGAACCGCCGTCGAGCAATTCGGCGTCGCGCTTCGGCGTCATCCGGGTGACGTGGATGTGGTGGCGCGGCAGCCCCTGCGCCTTGGCGAGCTTGGCGCGCTCGGCGACCCGGCCGGACAGGTCCTTCACCGATTCACAGCCGACGGCGAGCTTGATGAGATGAAGCGGCATGGGCGCAGCGAATACTCCGGAACCGGACCGATGGCTACTGGTCGGCGCCGGCGGACGCCGGCTCCTGCGGCGCCGGCGCAAGCTGAACCGGCGCCGGCGCGCGCGGTTTCGGCGCGGCGGGCTTCTTCGCCGCCGGCTGCGCCGGGCGTGCCGCCGCCTGGGTGGCCCCCGATGCGGGGTTTGCGGCATTGCCGGCCGGCGCCGCTCGCGCCGACGTGGTCGGCTCCGCCGTCATGATGGTGACCGGCGGGATCGAGGCCGAGTTCGGGAAATCCGCGGTGGTCGGCTTGCCGGTCGGCACCGACTGCGGCAGCGCGGTCACCACGGCGGTTGTCGCCGTCGCCGGCGCCGGCATGTTCCAGGCCGCGGCGTAGCGCAGCACCAGCCCCTCATAGACCCGCTCGTCCATATTGGCCGCAATCTGGCTGTGGTCGGACAACGACCGATAGGCCGCGCAATCATTGGCCTGGCAATGATCGCGCGCCATCAGCACATAGGCCACCAGACCGTAGCGGTCGCGCTCCACCGAACGCCGCAACCGCTCCAGCTCGGCGGGCATCGGCTTGCTGGCGGGCGCGACGTCGCCGAAGGCGGTGAGCCGCGCGATCCGGCCCGCGGTGGCGGCAACCGCCGCGGCAATCGTATCGGGCGAGCTGAACAGCTGTTTCTCGCAGCCGGCGAGCACGGCTTCGCCGGCCAGTTCGTCAAGGCAGGCCAGGGCCGGCACCGCGGCGTCAAACGCCGGGGCCGAACTCGCCAGCCGTGAACCGCCCTCGCCGGGGCCGCGGATGATGGCCGCCGCCGCGGTTGCGATCGCCAGCAGCGCGATCACCGCCAGCGCCCCATTGGCCACCGATTTTTCCGCGCGCAGCACCGCGACGAACAGGATGACCGCGAAAAGTCCGGCGGCCGCGATCGTCAGCCAGATCGGAAAGCTGGGCTGGCGCCACAGCTGCTCGATCGAATTTGCCCAAGCCCAATTCATCCGCGTTGTCCCCTGCGCGTCGTCGTGACGAAGTCCGGTCTTGCAGCTGAATTATGCGCAAGTTTTGGCGAACCCGGTTTGCCCACAGCCGAGCCGCGACACTCCCATACAAGACCGGCCGCATCCTGGTGAAGAATGCGGCCGATGGTCCTGAGTCGAGACGGTATTGAGTGAGATGACAGCGAGATCAGCAGACCTCGAGTTGGCTTTCCTTGGCGACCCGCTCAAAGGCTTCGGTCGAACTCTTGATCCGGTACTGGAAGTCGTCGCCCTCGGTGGGCAGCAACCGGATCACCTCGTAAATGCCGCTGGCGGCCGGACGGGCCACATTGCTGGCGGTAAAATACACATTCTCTCCAACGATAAACTTATGCTTCAACGACCCTCTCCATTACGCAACGAGAAACGCCGGCTTGCCCCAGCCCCGCGGCAGTCCCGGCCGAAAGCTTGGGTTGCATATAGCACGCAGGAGGGCATTTTGGCCAGTTGCATACAGGCATGGCAAACGTTCGGAATTTGCAGCCATTTCAGTATGATGGGCGTTCTTTATGGGGCCATCGGCGATTCCGCGGCAAGCCGGTCACTGCGAGCCGCTCGCAGCTCGCCCGGGCGACCCGTTTAACAATCGTTAACCACCGCAGTCCTGCTCGAACTTCTCGATCACCAGGGTTTCGGCCAGACCGGCGTCGGTCCACTGCCGAAATGCCGGCAGCGCGGTCATCGCCGCGATATAGGCCCGCACCTCCTCGGAGCCGTCGATCGCATAGCTCAGAAAGCGATGCACCACCGGGGCATACACCGCATCCGCAGCGCTGAAGCCGCCGAACAGATACGGGCCGATTTCGCCGTAGCGCTGCCGGCACTCCGACCAGATCGCCTGGATCCGCGCGATGTCGGCCAGAGCCGCCGCCGATAGCGGCTTGGCTCGGACCGGACGGTGCAGGTTCATGCCGCATTCGTTGCGCAGCGCCTGGAAGCCGGAATGCATCTCCGCCGACACCGACCTCGCATGGGCGCGGCTGCCGCGATCCTCGGGCCACAGCCTGGCCTCGGGGAAGCGCTCGGCGGCGTATTCGATGATCGCCAGCGAATCCCACACCGTGATGTCGCCGTCGACCAGCACCGGCACCTTGCCGGCGGGACTGAAGTCGAGAATCCGCTGCTTGTCGGCGGCGCCGGTGTAGAGCGGAATCGCCACCTCGTCGAAGGCGATGCCGGTCGCCTTCAAAGCGAGCCATGGCCGCATCGACCACGACGAATAGTTCTTGTTGCCGATCACCAGAATAAGCGCCATCGCCAGTCTCCTTGCGGCGCGCAATCTGCACGCGCCGCCGCAGCCGATCAAGCCGCGCCACGACAACCCAAGCCGCGCCGCGACAACCAACGGCAGACTTGCGGCGCGGCGCGCGATGCGTCACTGCAGGCTCATGACCGTGCAAGATTCGACGCCCTCGCCCGCCCCGTCGCTCGACGATGGCATTCTGCAAGTTCTGGCGAACGCCGGCAGCGGCACGCTGAGCGCGCCGGAAATCGCCCATGCGCTGGCGCCCGGCGGCGACTGGCACGGGTTGTTGATGCCGATCCGGCGCAGCGCGGTGGCGCTGGCGCTGGCCGGCCGGCTGGTGATCTACCGCAAGGGCAAGCCGGCCGATCCGAACGATTTCCGCGGCGTCTATCGGCTCGGCCTGCCGCGCCACGATTGAGTGCCGGCAACGGTCGCGTTTATCGCCGCGGCCCGGGCACCAGCTGCGTGCTGCGCCCGGCCAGCCGATAGGCGATCAGGCCGACCCATTCGTGCACCGCGACGTCGGTACGGGCCAGCCCGGCGCTGAGCCGATCGAACGGCATCGCGGCGTCGACCCAACCGCGGGTGCGCCAATCCACCGGATAGGCCTCGACCTCGAAGCCGACCGCACGGAACGCGGCGATCGATCGCGGCATATGATACGCCGAGGTCACCAGCAGCCAGCGCTCGCCCGGCTTCGGCGCCACCAGGTCGCGGGTGAAGGTGGCGTTCTCCGCCGTGGTCCGCGAGCGATCTTCCAGCACGATGCGCTCCGCCGCGACCCCGAAGCTTTGCAGCAGCGCTCCGGCGATCGGCGCCTCCGGCACCGGCGCCTGCACCAGGTTGGCGCTGCCGCCGCTGAACACCATCCGCGCGCCCGGGAATTGCCGCGCCAGTTGCAGCATCGCCACGATCCGTTCCGCAGAACCGTCGAGCTCCAGCGCGTTGCGCGCGGTGGAGGCCTCGGCATCGATGGCGCCGCCGAGAATGATCACGCCGTCCGGCGCGCGGCCGTCGAACTGCCAAGCCGGAAACCGTTCGGTCAGGGACAGCAGCAGCACATTGCCGAGCGGCGACCACCCGGCGATCAGCAGCAGCGTCAAGCCCAGCGCCAACAGGCGCAGGCCGCCGCGGCGCCAGCGGGTTGGCAACAGCACGGCGCCGAGCACGCAGATCATCAGCATCGCGTTCGAGGGCACCGCGAAAAATCCGACAACCTTCGAGGCCAGGAAGAACATCGCTCAGCCGATCCGGCTGCGATCGGGCGCCCGCGGCCGAAGCAAGCCGCTCAATCCCATTTCGGCGCAAAGCCGAAATCGGTGAGCCGCCCCTTTGGGGTCGCCATCGCGAAGATGGCGCGCATCTCCTGGTCGGTCAGTTCGAAATCGAAGATCCCGATGTTCTCCGACAACCGTTCGACCTTCGAGGTCCGCGGGATCGCCACGACGTCCTGCTGCACGATCCAGCGCAGGCAGACCTGGGCTGCGGTCTTGCCGTAGGTGGCGCCGATCCGGGTCAGCGTCTCGGCATTCTTGGCGCGGCCCTTGGCGATCGGGCTGTAGGCCACCACGGCGATGCCGAGATCGATGCAGGCGTTGATGACCTTGTGCTGGTCGAGATACGGGTGGTACTCGACCTGATTGCACACCAGAGGCTGCGGACACTGCGCCACCGCCTGTTCGATCAGGGCCACGGTGAAATTCGACACCCCGATGTGCTGCGCCAGCCCCAGCTCCTTGACATGGGCCAGCCCGCCCAGCGTCTCTGCCAGCGGCACGTGCGGGTTCGGCCAGTGCAGCAACAACAGGTCGACCTCGGACAGCCGCAGCCTGGAGAGGCTGTCCTTGGTCGAGCGCAACAGATCGTGCGGCGCGAAATGCGTGGTCCAGACCTTGGTGGTGACGAACACGTCGTCGCGGCGCACTCCGGAGGCGCGCAGGCCTTCGCCGACCTCGCGTTCGTTCTCATAGATCTGCGCGGTGTCGATATGGCGATAGCCGAGCCGCAGCGCCTGCTCGACCACGCGTGAACAGATCCGCCCGCTCAGCTCCCAAGTCCCAAGGCCGAGCACCGGAATCTTTGCGCCGTGGGCTTCAACAAATTGCATCTCGCCCGTCCGTACCGCCGCCTGCGCCGCCATGTGGCGGGGCCGTCGATTGATTATCGGCGATCGACCTTAATGCCCGATGAAGGGTCGAGGCGCTAACTCAGCCCGAACCACAACGTCGCGATGCCGAGGAACGCGAAGAACCCGACCACGTCGGTGATGGTGGTGACGAAGGTGCCGGACGCCACCGCCGGGTCGGCGCGGAATCGCTCCAGCACCATCGGAATCAGGATGCCGCCGAGCGCGCCGGCCACCAGGTTGCACAGCATGGCGAGCCCGATCACGATGCCGAGCCCCGGGATCTTGAACCAGGCCACCGCGCCGATGCCGGTGATCACCGCAAAGGCGATGCCGTTGACCAGACCGACCAGGCCTTCGCGCATCACGATGCGGTAAGCGTTGCTGGCGCCGAGTTCACGGGTCGCCAGCGCGCGCACCGCGACCGTCATGGTCTGGGTCGCGGCGTTGCCGCCCTGGCTCGCCACGATCGGCGCCAGCACCGCCAGCGCCACCATCTTTTCCAATTGCCCTTCGAACAGGCCGAGCACCGACGAGGCCAGAAACGCGGTGGCGAGATTGACCAGCAGCCAGTTGAAGCGGCCGCGGGCGATGGTCCAGACGTTGTCGGACAATTCTTCGTCGCGGGCGACACCGCCCAGCGCCTTGATGTCTTCCTCGGCCTCTTCCTCGATGACGTCGACCACGTCGTCGATGGTGATCACGCCGACCAGACGGTTGTCGACGTCGACCACCGGGGCTGCGACCAGATTGTACTTGCCGAACAGCCGCGCCACCTCCGCCTGGTCGTCGAGCACCGAGACCTTGCGGCGATCCTCGTCGACCAGATCGGCCAACGCCACCTCCCGGCCGGAGCGCAGCAGCGCATCGAGCGGCACCGCGCCCTGCCAATGCTGGGCGCCGTCGACGGCGTAGATCTCGTAGAACCGCTCCGGCAGATCCGGCGAGTCCCGCATGTGATCGATCGCCTGGCCGACGCTCCAATCCGGCGGCACCGCGATGAACTCGGTCTGCATCCGCCGGCCGGCGGAGTTTTCCGGATAGTCCAGCCGGCGCTCCAGAGCATCGCGCTCCGAGGGCGGCAGCTTTTCGAGAATTTCGTCCTGGTCCTCCTCGTCGAGCGCTTCCAGCAGCTCGACGGCGTCGTCGGACTCCAACTCGCGGACGCCCTCGGCGACGGTCTGCGGCTCGAGCTCCTCGAGGATCTCTTCGCGAACCGCGTCGTCGACTTCATTGAGTGCGGAGAAGTCGAAATCGGCGCCGGTCAATTCGACCAGGCTGACACGCTCATCGGTCTCCAGCGCCTCGATCAGATCGCCGAGATCGGCCTCGTGCAGTTCGGCGACGATTTCGCGCAGAAATCCGTCGTCCTTGGCGGCGATCGCGCGGGAAATTTCGTCGACGAATTCCGGACGGATATCGCCGTCCTCATCGCGCATCGGCAGCCGCTCCAGCAACACGTCGGCGGCGGCGCGGCCATCATCAGCATTGTCGGCCATGCCGCACCTCGCCATGTTGTTTGGTTGCGGATCCTGCACGCCGTCGGACGACGGTCGCAGATCCGGCCGATCGCCCAAGAGTGTTTGAGGCAATAGCCAATAGGCCATGCAAAGCGCAATGAAAAATGTACAACCGGGATCGAGAAACAGCTCCGGAGTCCGTCATGACCGCGTCACGAGTGATCGTCCTTGCCGCCCTGCTCGCTGGCATGACGCCGGCAAAGGCCGCCGACTGCCCGCGCGACGGCACGCTCGGCACCGCGCGGGTGCTCAGCGTCGATGCGGCGAGCACGCCGCGAGTCGGACTGAAGAGCTTTCCGGACACGCTGCCGCTTGAGGACAAGGAGGTGGTGCTGACCTTCGACGACGGCCCGGCGCAGACCACCCCGCAGGTGTTGGCAGCGTTGGCTCACGAATGCGTTCAGGCCACCTTCTTCATGGTCGGCACCGGGGTCACGGCGCTGCCCACCCTGGTGCGCCGGGTGGCGGCCGCGGGCCACAGCATCGGCACCCACACCTGGTCGCATAAGAACCTGAAGAACCTGCCGCCGGAGCAGGCCGCCGAGGAAATCGACCGCGGCATCACCGCGCTGGAAACCGTGCTGCACGGCAAGGCGAGCACGGTGCCGACCACGCCGTTCTTCCGCTTCCCCTACTTCGACTCCACGCCAGCGTTGCTCGAACGGCTGCAGGCGCGCGGCATCGTGGTGTTTGGCGCGGATTTCTGGGCCAGCGACTGGAACCGGATGACGCCGCAGGAACAGCTCGCCCTGATCACCGAGCGGCTCGAAGCCAACCGCAAGGGCATCATCCTGTTTCACGACCCGCGGGCGCAGACCGCCGCGATGCTGCCCGATTTCCTGCGCTATCTGCGCGAGAACCACTATCGCGTGGTCCACGTCGTGGCGAAGGCGCCGGAAGCCAACGTCACGCATTGAGCGCCGGAGCGGCGCCGGGTCGTGGCTTTGCCAAGATGCCGCACACAATTCCGTGCGAAAATCATTGGTTAAGGCCCCGTTCATGGCGCCGCTTGTAAGTTTCGGCACAAGACGGCGGGTCACGGATTGCGGTGTTTGATGTCGGGTAAAGGAACGGTCGGCCGGCGGGCCCGACATTGGGCGACGTTGTGCTTCGGCCTTGCGGCGGCGACCGCCTGCTTCGCGTCACATCCGGCATCGGCCGGCGACTGTCCGGGCAATCCCGACGCCCTCGGCACCTCCCGCACGCTGGTGGTCGATCCGCGCGAACATCAGCGCATCGGCACCATGCAATATGCCGAAACACTGCCGCTGCAGGACCACGAGGTGGTGCTGACCTTCGACGACGGCCCGATCCCGCGGCACAGCGACCAGATCCTGGCGATTCTGGCCGCGCAATGCGTCAAGGCGACGTTCTTCGTGGTCGGCCGGATGGCGCAGGAGCATCCGCAGGGCGTCCGCAAGCTGCGCGACGCCGGCCACACCATCGGCACCCACAGCCAGAACCATCCGCTGAGCATGAACCGGATGTCGATCGAGCAGGCCAAGCAGGAGGTCGACGCCGGCATCGCCTCGGCCACCGCAGCGCTCGGTGACGACAAGGCTCTGGCGCCGTTCTTCCGGATCCCGGGGCTGCTGCGCGCCACCGCGGTGGAGGACTATCTCGCCTCGCAAGGCATCCAGACCTGGAGCGCGGATTTTCCGGCCGACGACTGGCGGCACATTTCATCCGCGCAGGTCTATAACCTGGCGATGAGCCGGCTCGAGGCCAAGGGCAAGGGCATCCTGTTGCTGCACGACATCCAGCCGCGCACTGTCGACGCGCTGCCGCATATCCTGCAGGAGCTGAGGGCCCGCGGTTATCGGATCGTCCAGGTGGTGCCGGCGACGCCGCAGCGGCCGGCCACCCCGACCGAGCCCGGGCAATGGCGCTTGCATCCAATCACCGAGACGGTGGCGACCTCGCATTGGCCGAAGATTCCGAACTTCGTGTTTGCCAATGCGCAGATGCTGCCGGCTCCGATGCTGTCGGAGTCCGATATGCACGACGGCCGCGTCGTGGTGCCGGATCGCGGCCGGCCGCGCCGTCTGGCGCGCGGCGCCGTGCCGCTGCCGGAGGCCGCGCCGTGGCCGCGGCAATGGGCGCAGCCGGCGGGTGCCGCCACCGACATGCCGGTGCCGGCCCGCGAGGTGTTCCAGATTCCGGAAAGCGTGCATGCCGACATCACGGCGCTGACCGCGATGGCGCGCCACGCCGAACAGACCGCGCCGGCTACGCCTTTGGAAGCCGACGCATTGATGCGGCTCAATCGGCTGGGCGGCGGCGGGCTGCAGCGACGGCTGGCGTTGCCTTCGCATCCCAGCGAATTCACTGGCCAATCGCGGCGGGCCGACCCGACGCTGCAATAAGCGTCAGTCGGTGACGATCTTCGCCACGCAGATCAGCACGATCAGCAGCAGGAACATCAGGTCGATATAGGACTTCATCTCGCCGCTGCGCCGGATGGTCGAAACGTCGGTGATGATTCGCCGGCGAACCAGCGATTCCTCGGGACCGAGCCCGAGCAGACCACCGAGCCGGCGGGCTTCCTTCTCCAGTCGTTCGATGCGATGGAAGAAATTGAACGACCGCAGCGCCGAGATCGCGCGCATCGCGACATAGACCAGAATCAGAAACGCCAGGATCGCGCGCTGCTGATACTTGTCCATCGCGTTCAGGCTGTAATAGGCGACGGCCAACAGCACGAAGTTGGAGATGAAGCGGTTCAGATAGCTGAGAAAGACCATGGATCAGGACAATCGTTGAAACGCCGGCGATCGACGTCACCGCCGGTGAAGTTTTGCACGGCGTCGCCCGCGATCTGCAACCGCGCTGCAGCTCGCCGGACCACGCTGCAATCTTCGCCATTCGCATGAAATATTCGTTATGCGGGCCGGACCGTTTGTCCCCGGAGCGACCCGGCTGTCAACGATCCATAGCGCGTTTTCGTGACGATTTTGCCGCTCCGAACCCGCAGCCGCCGTGCCTCAAAAATCTTGCGGCAAACCTGTGGCAGCGCCAACGGCGCTCGGCAGCGCCGGATCGGCGCCGTCGGGCGACGCCGTCTCGGCCGACCGGGGCCCACGACACGTCAAGGGCCCACTTCACGTCAAAGCTACGTCACGTCAAAAAAGGGAGGTTGAGGTGTGGTGCGCTCGGAGGGCGGTTGCATTCTTTGCAGTTTCAATGACTTGTCGAGATTGACGAAGAGTTTAAGTGCAATTCGAACGTATAAAGGCCTTTCAAAGCGATGCCTCGAAGCTGTTCGACTCATTGCCTCCGTCAAGCGCGTCGTTCTCACGGTGTGATCAGGGCCGCGGCCGGTCGTTCTGTCGAATTCATTGTGGCACCGACGTGTTGTCGTCCGTATCTGAAGCATACCGCCCGCGGTCTTCAGATTCGCAGCAACCCACCTGTCAGCTCACTTGCGGTCAGACAGGTCGTGAAGATATCGAAGTGAGCTGAATTGTCTCACGTCGGTTCCGCAAGAACGGGCACAAGATATGGCAACCTCATGTCGGAAGAACAGGAAAGAGTCATTCCGGATGTGGCGCTTCCCGAAGGAAACTTGCCCCTGCCCGATTATGACACCAACGCGGCTGACGGCGATGTCTTGGGCGACCGCGCCGATCTCGCCCGCGCGTTCGCCGACTCTTTTGCCAGGAATTCTCGGATCTTCGGTGGCAGCGATATCTTGACGCTTGAAATCTTCACCCCGGGAGAGCGCGCCGGTATTCTGGTGGCAGCTCTCATGGGACGGGTCGACGAGAGCGGCAGGCGGGCGGTCAGACGGTTCGTGATCATCGTGCCGCCCGGGACGGACACCCGGGCCGCAAGCGCGGAGGCCGGCAACGCAATGGTTGCCCTATCACTCTTTTGGCCGGGCGCGCGTTCTCGTCAGAGGAGCAGACGGCGTTGCCAAAGCCTCTCGGGCTGGTCGCTGCCGCGGACCTAATAATCTCGTCTGTGCTTGATCTCGTCGGCGAGCAGGACGAAAGGACCGCTATTATAATCACCAAAGCGGCCGGCTTTGCGACGAGATGGTCCAGCCGCACGTCCGTCCGGTGCCGAATCACCCCCTTCTGCACCAGGACTTCTGGGTGCCACAGCTACACGCACTCGCGTCCGCAGCGACGGAACTCGCGCGTGAAAGGAAGCTTTATGTCGCACTCGACGCCAACGAGCTCTCGCCGAGCCGGGACGAGCTTTCGAGCCCACTGACATCGATTGACCATTGCGGCGTCCTGGCTGGAAGTAGAGACGAGGATCCCGAAATCGTTCTGGCGCAACACGTCGGCCGGTGGGATCGCTGGATACGGGAGGGGCGGCTTGGCCGAGCGCTTCGCGATCTCGAACACCTGCCACGGAGCCTTGCCAGTCAGAAGACGCTGATCCGGATTCAGCTGACGTACCGAGCTGGGCACTATCCGCAGCCGCTGGCGGCCATCCGCGAGGAGATGGCGCCCGGTCGCAAGCTCGATGCAACCATCCGCGTGAAGCCCGCGCGCTTCGCGCAGGATGCAAACGCCTCACTTCTCGCGGCAGAGTTGCTGGATTCTGTGATCGCCGAGCTTGCCGTCGCGGTCGAACTTCTCGCAGGGTTCTGCGACCTGGCGCTGCGCTCCCGGATCGACCGCATTGTCGGCGTCTACGATGCCGCGATGAGCAGGGTCTATCGCCGCATCGGATGGTCGCCGGTCGTGCTGGCGCGATCTCGGGCGGAGGTCGGACATCTCTATGCTGGGCGATGGATGGTCAGCCCGCAGGTGTCCCACGACCTCCAGCAACGGGTCCGCAAGGCACAGCTCGCCCGGGGCGATGCGCTGTCTAATCGGCCGGTCCCGGATGATCGGCCGGCGCTGGGCGGGCTCACGCCGTGATCAGTTCAAGCGAAAGGGTGAGCGCTATCGCCTGGCTGGTCGTCGACGCCTGAAGCTTGCGGCGCGCCGAACAGAGATAGAGGCGGATCGCACTTTCGGAGAGATCCAGCAGAGCAGCAATCTGCTTCGGGAGGAATCCCTTGGCGAGCAGCTCGATACACTGCTTCTCGCGCTTCGATAGCGGCAGCGGCCTGTACCCCCCGCGCAGACCTGTGCTGATCACCGCCCGCTGATGGAAATGATTGGCGATGATCTGAAACTCACGGATGCAGGCATCGCGCTGCCGGGTCCACTGGACGGCATTGGCGTTCGACGTCACGGTGAAGAGGGAGCGCTCTTCGCTCGGTCCACGGACGGTCGTCGTCAGGCCGTGCCGCCCGACGCCGAACTCATCGGCCTCGCGAAAGAATTTCGCGGACGACGCGGTCTTCTGGTCGATCGTGGACCGATCGAGCGAGAGAAATCCGGCGCGCCCGATGGCAACGACGGGGTCGATCTTGAAGTAATCACGCCGGGTGTAGGTCTCGACCCATTCAGCCGGGTAAGTCAGAATCAGCAGCGGTCGCTCCGCCCTTACCGCTGGCGTATCGGTGGCATGGAACACCGCATGCGCCACTTGATAGGCCTCGCAGATATGGCGAAGTACGTGATGGAGATCGTCGGCCGTGGCCGCAACGCGGATCTTCTCCAGACACCATAGGATCAAACCACTCGTCATCTTGGCGCTCCGCCCTACACCGTCAGCCATGCTGCGGAGGCCAACGGCAAGGGCAGCGATCGCCGCCGCATTCCATATGTCTGCATTCCATACGCCCGCGCGGCGACGTGGTTCGCGCGCCGGCCTGACGGACCGCCAACACCAGTGAGCACCGCCTTGCCGGCCGGCCCCGTTGTTTTCCTGCAGTCCACAGTGAGTTTGCGCGAACTAACCAACGGTGCCGCGACCGCGACCGGATGGCTCGATCCCTAAACAAGCGCCCACCAAAGATTTTCTCAGACATTCGTCGGATCGATGCATGCCCGTCTCGAATGTCGTTACCAAGCGGTTCGCAGGGGTCTGCTGATCAGCTGGACATAGCGACGTGGAAAGAAGTCGCCACCGTTGCAACTTTCAATTGCATTGATGATCGCATTGGTCATTGATGTGAATTAATGCGTCTCGTTGCGCGCTACGTCGATCGCAAGTCTGCACCGACGATCATTCGCGGCGATCCAGCATGATGCACTGCGATTAGCTGCTACGCCATCCGACCGTCGCATCTCGTCGCCTCAGCCAGCTACGCATCGACGATGCGACAGCGTGGCCGGTCTACGTCACCGCTTCGCATCATGCCAACGCACGCTGAGACCAATAACTCATCACGTCGGCGGTTCATCAGGCAGACAAAATTTGCGGCAATTCATAAGAGCTTCACGCTGAACACAATTGGGTCGCGAGTGGTGCCTCCGGTCCCTCAACACCGAACCGCAGCGGCGGTGATGACCGATCCAACCACCGGAGCTCTGTCGGCACGGCTTGCGCCGATGATGGAGGTGGGAGCCTGGGAGGCTGATCGCACCGCCGCTGCGTGGAAGCGGCTGGCGATCACCCTGTCCGTGCTGGCGCATGCTGCGGGGGTGGCTGTCGTCGTGCTGTTGAAGCCGCCCCCGTTCCTTCTGATCGACGAGGTTGCGATGGAGGTCTCGATCATCGTCGACGACGCTTCCTCATCAGGATTTGGCGCGGTCTCTGCGGTACCAACCGTCGCCGGACCGGCGGCGAGCCCGAACCAGACCTCGGCCGTGGCGCCGGTCGATCCCGGCCGTCCGGCGATTGTCAGTTCCGCGAAGTCTCGAACCAACAAGCCCGCCGAGTTCGACTGGGGTTCGACATTCGACATCGGCAAGATCCCGGCGCATTTCGGCCTGGGGGCGTTTGGCGCCTTGCAATGTCCGCTCGGCCGGTTGGCCGAACGCAATCCCAGATCGAAACGGACTACCGGCTGCGACCCCGTACCTGCGCAATTTCCTGAGGGATTTTCGGTGCGGTCGAGGTATTCGCCGCCTGCTTCGTCCGATCCGGGATCGGACGGCCCCGGACGAGGCGATGGTCACGCGCAACTAGTGTCGGAGATGAAGCGCGATCCGCTGCCGCTCCCGGGTTCTGAATATCTGCCGACCGAACGACCGCCTGCCATGCGCAGCTTGCGAACATGGCTCGGTCAATTGTTGCACTGAAGCTGGCGGGCCTTCGCGGGGACTCAGACCGGATTACGGCCAGCGTCCGCTGCGACCCGACGGGCGATAGGGAGCGTCCCGCGAGAAGCGGCGCGTCGGCATTTGGCGCCGCGACGTGGCCAACTGTTGCGGCAATGGTCCGTACCGTCGCGCGACCTCCGATACCACATCCCTGGCGCCGGCGTCTCCTCGGCGAAACGCGCCTCGCCTTGTCGCCCTTCGATGAACTGCGGGCGTTAGCTCGCAACCGCCACCGACGCTTGCTAGCGAATGCCGTTGATCTCTAAGGTCGCAGGATCGTTGGCCGGGCGAGGGCGATCATCGGTGTGCCCGCTGCCCTTGGCGCATTTAGACGAGCATTGCGACTCCGCATCCGACCGGGCCCCGACCTACCCGCGCACAGCCTCTCGTGGCGCCGCTCCCTCTGGTGTCGAGCATCACGTGAACCGGATACTGACCCGGCGATTATGCCGGCTCTTCTTCTCGATCTTCGCGCAAACCACGCGGCCAATCTCCCTGGAGCTAGCAACGTGGGTTCCGCCGCATGGCTGCAGATCGACATCGGCGATCTGCACAAGATTGATCTTGCCATCCCGCACCGGCGCCTCGATTGATTTGGTCCGTGTCAGCCGCATGACCTGTTCGAGATTTTCGGTTGCCCGCACCCGCCTCACCGGATGATCAACTTCAATGAGCTCATTGAGCCTGCGGGAGATCTCGTCCTTATCCAGCGTCATTTCCGGCAAGTCGAAATCCAGCCGTCCCTTGTCGGCTGCGATACTGCACCCGGTGACCGGCGCGTCGATCAGGCTGCACAGAAGATGAAGGCAAGTGTGCATCCGCATATGGCCATAGCGTCGTTCCCAATCGATCACGCCCTGTACCGGCTCGCCCTGCATCAGGCCGTCCGGCCCCGGCTCGCAGTCGTGCCAGATCAGTGCTGGATTGTCCCGATCGCGGTACGTGTTGGTGACTTTGAGCACCCGGTCAGCGGCGAAGATCTGACCGGTATCGCCGGGCTGGCCACCGCCCTGCGGATAGAAACACGTGCGATCAAGCGCCAATGCGGTCTCAGTTGCAGCCAGCACGTTTGCCGAGAACTCCCGCAGGTAAGGCGCGTCGTCGAACAGATCGCTGGTTCGCAGGTCGTGGAAATTCATGACACCAAACTCACCTGTTGGGATGCCAATGACGCGTTCTCGGCCAAAGCGGCCAAGCCGGGCGGTTCAATCAGAAACGACGTTTCCTTCGGCGAGCTCAGCTCCAAATTGAGCGGCCGCCTAACGCCGAGGGGGACCATCGATCGACCGCTGACGGGGTATTGCACGTGATCTCGCGAGGCCTGCAACTTTTGCAGCGATAGCCAATCAGCCGGCATGAAGTCCGAATCGACAATCGAAACCGAGAATTCCATCGCATTCGTGCCCACCAGGTGCAGTCGGTCGTCCTGTGCGTAGGCGCTCACGCAATTGTCGCGACGCACGCCGGACGGTCGGGCAACCTGCAGCTGATTGACGATGGTAACGCGGCTGTTGGACGGAATATTCCGCGTCACCACGCAGCAGGGGCTGAGGAATACGTTGTCGCCGATCTCGACGGCACCAAACACCCTGACATTGGCTCCAATCTGAACGTTGTTGCCGATCCGGGGGTGGCGGCGGAGTCCTGCAGGATTGTCGGCGATCCCACTGGAGCCGAGCACCACTCCGTTCAAGATGTAGCAACCGCTTCCGATGATGCAGGTTTCACCGATCACGGTGCCGTACCCGTGATCCAAAACGAAGCACTCGCCAATCTGCGCAGCCGGATGAATGTCGGCACCGGACGCTGCCTTGCCCGCCCCGGTCAATTTATGAGCCATCACCTCTCTGAGCGAGCGGTCGAGTCCGTCCATCCGCCACAGCCTGCTCGCCACCCGGAAATACAGCACCGCTTCAAAAGAGACGTAGCTCTCTAAGATCAGTCTGGTATTGCCGTTCGAGGCCGGATCGCGATGGGCAAAGGCCAGCAGATCTCCCTGCAGCAGCGCACCATCCTTGATCAGGATGTCGGCCAAGAATGGCAGAAGTGCGCCGAGCTCACGCGAGCTTAGACTGACGGCGAGATGCTCACGAATGGAGGCGTGAATATCGAGGTTCAAACGACCATCTGGCGTCATGAGGCACTGCTCCTCTAGCGAAAATACGAAAGATACGAGTCTATCGTGTCGTATGACAAAGTGAGAACCGTGGATCCGCGGTCCAAATCCTCCGCGATCTTGCTGATCGCCACCAAATTAGCGGCCGACGAAATGCCGAGGCTGATGGACTCCCGACGCAGGGTCGTCTTCGCCATTTCGATGCAGTCGGCTTTCGCGACCTTGATCACGCCGTCAAGAATGCCGAGGTTGAGCACGGCTGGAACGATCCCGACCGACAAGCCCTGGATGTCGTGCGGAGCGTGGCGATCGTTCAATAGATCGCATTGCTCGGGCTCTACTCCGTAGGCTTTCATCTCCGGCCAGCGTGCTTTCAGCGTCTCCGAGATGCCGGTGATGTGGCCGCCGGTCCCAATCCCGCCGACAAATACGTCGATCCGTTGCTCGCCGAAGTCAGCCAGGATTTCCCGTGCCGTCGTCCGGCGATGCACCTCGGGATTGGCCGGATTGCGTTGCTGGTTGAGCAGCACGTATTCCGGATGCATCAGCTGTATTTCCATGGCCATCTCGCCGTGCGAATTGTTGCCGCGACGACTATCGGACAGAACGACATCCGCGCCATGTAGGCGCAACAATTCTTGCTTCTCCTGGCTATAATTGTCCGGGATCACGAGAATCAGCTTGTAGCCGAGCTGGCAGCCAACCAACGCCAACCCGATGCCGGTATTGCCGCCGCTGGGTTCGATGATGGTCTGTCCGCTGCCGCGCGTCAGGATGCCGCGGGCTTCGGCATCCTCGATCATCGCCTTGGCCACACGGACCTTGTGGCTGCCGCCGGGGTTGAACGATTCGAGCTTGATCAGAGCATCGATTCCGAGTTCCTTCGACAGCGCGCAGAGACGCACGACCGGCGTGTTACCGATGAGATCGAGAACGCTGTCATTGATCATGCCCCTTAGTCCCCATCCACAACATAGTCAGTAGATCGGCATCGTCGGTTCGACGTCCCTCACCCAACGCTTGATGCCGCCTTCCAGGATACGGAAATCGCAAACTCCGGCATCGATAAACTTCGCCGCGGCCGACTTTGCCCGCGCTCCGGAATGACAGATGATGCAATGCGCGCGATCGCGCGGCAGTTCGTCGAAGCGGCTCACCAAATCGGCCAGCGGGACGTTCAGGGACCCCGGGATAGCACAGATCTCGAGTTCGTTCGGATCGCGCACATCGAGCAGCACATATCGATCGAGGTTCTCGGCCAGCTCTGTCGGCGAGATGAACATTGCCTGCGGTAGTTCGGCCGCACGAGGCGCCGCGAGCATGCTATCCACGGATCGATCCGGCGGATGCATCTGACTGCGCCGGCTGCCGCAATCCGGGCAGTTCGCCCTGTTGGAAAACCGAATCTCGTCAAACTTCATTTCCAGGGCGTCGTAGCGCACCAGCCGACCCGAGAGCGAATGGCCAAGCCCCAAAATCAGCTTGACCGCCTCGGTCGCTTGGATCGCCCCGATCACACCCGGCAGCACGCCGAAGACGCCACCGGCATTGCAACTCGGCGACAATTCGGTGGGCGGGCGTTGCGGGAAAAGACAGCGGTAACACGGCCCGCCGTCGTGGTTGAATACGCTAACCTGGCCCTCGAACCGATAGATCGCGCCATAGACCAGCGGCCTTTTCAGGATCGCGCAGGCATCGTTGACGATATAGCGACAGTTGAAATTGTCGCTTCCGTCGAGCACGACGTCATATCGGCCGACCAGGTCGAGGGCATTTTCAACGCTGAAGGCTGTGTCGTAAGTCTCGACCGTGATCGCAGGGTTGAGCTCGTTTAGCCGCGCCTTGGCCGAATTGACTTTCGGCATCCCGATGGTGTTTGTGCCGTGCACGACCTGCCGCTGCAAGTTGCTCATCTCCACGACATCGAAATCAACCAGTCCGATCACGCCGACGCCTGCCGCGGCGAGGTAGAGGCTGATCGGTGAACCTAACCCGCCGGTGCCGATGATCAGCGCCTTAGCGTTCTTCAATTTCGCCTGGCCTTCGCGTCCGACTCCGGGCAGCGTGATGTGGCGAGCATAGCGCCTCACCTCCTCGTTGCTGAGCCCGCCACCGCTCCCACCCGAGGTTGCAAGCATGATCTCCACATGGGAATTGTCCGGCAATTTCTGATCCAGCCGGATCACCTCGCCCCGACAAGTCAAAAGAAAATGTTCTTTGAGATTGCCGTTGGCATAAAACAGATGTTGTTGGAGCGGGCCGTGCTCCTCACAGATATTCTCGATTGCCGCCTTGAGAGTCTCGCCATCCCCGCCGAGTTCGGAGCATGGCAGACTTGCAACGCGGGCAACCGCGTCAGGGAATTTAACGCGGATCATCGACGTCTCCTTGCATGGGCCTCACGATAGGACTGATCAATGGGAAACACTCTGGCGCAGAAAAAACCGGCGTTCCGCCACACGAAAAGCTTGGCTTCCAGTGCTTTTGCTCGGCGGACGTCGATCACCAGATAGTCGACGGGGTAAACCGGCGTTCCGAGGAAGAGCGCCTTGTCGCTGTCCTCCTGACTAAAATACGCGCCAACGTCGGGATGCGAGTGATAGATCACTGACGCCGGATTTGCGGTCTCGAAGCTCCGGTTCAGGGCTAGAGTGTCGGCAACCGACAGAGTATAGCCGGCCGTCGCCCCGCGGCGGTAGCGTGCGGGATCGATTGACTTCAGGTCGTCTTGGATGTTGACGCACGCGCGGACCTCGCCGTCAGCGTAGACAAAGCCGCAGCATTCCTTGGGGTATGCCTGCTCCGCATGCCTGACGATGAGCGCCAGGGTCGCTTCATTCAGCGTTGCCATGTCATTCAGCGCGGTCATGGCGCGTCCCTTTTGTTGCCTTTCGCAGCAGCGGCTCAATCGGAAATTTTGTGACTGCAAAGCCTCCCAGCACGACCGCCATATTCAACAGAAAGTCGGAAGCCATCGGCAATCCTTCGTACCAGGCGCCGATCACCACAGCGAATACCGGGAAGATGATGAAGACGAACGACAGAATGATCGGACTCATCCGTTTAAGCAGGAAGAAGTACACGATGAAGCCGCCGACCGAGGCCACCAGCCCAAGATACATCAAGGCGAGCAAGGAACGGGACGAAATCGCCGTCAGATGCGGGTGCTCGATCACCACGCCGGCGGCGGTCATGAAGACACCGGCAATGGCGATTGGGAGCGCATTGAAGGTGACGACGCCGATGTTGCCACCCACGCGTTTCGTAATTACATATGCCAAGGCGTGCATACCGGCTGCGACCAGAATGGCGAGCACGCCCAGAAATCTCGTGTAGTCTAACTGCTCGCCTTGAGAATTGATAATCAGCGCAAGTCCTATGCAGCCGACGGTCATCCCTATCAATTGCGAGACGAGCACGCGTTCCTCAAGCAGGAACGCCGACAGCACCAGAATGAAGACAGGCATCGTACTGAATATCAGTGCAGTCAGCCCGGACGAGACGTATTGTTCGCCGTAGTTCAACAGCCAATACGGAACGCAGAAGTAAAAGAGCGTGACGAAGATGAAGAACGACGACATGCCTTTGGGGAAAAGAATAGGATCGCCGCGCAACCATGCGAAACTCAGAAACAACGGGAAGGCGATGAGAAAGCGCAGCCCCGCCGATGTGATCGGCGGAACGGTTTCGACCGCGATCTTGATGCCGAGCCAGGTGGTCCCCCAACTCAGGCAGACGATCAGAAACAGCATGGTCGTTACGGCTGCGGAGCCCCAGGAGGAATGCCATCGCTCTCTTGCCGCGCTCAATGTTGTCATCGCCGTGCCTGATCAGCATGGGCGTCGCCGCCGCATTTAACGTTCATTGAATGGATGCAATTTAGAAAATTGCACCTTTTAAGAGATGGTACGAAATACAAAATGGCTGTCAATTTGAATAATGACACCGTTTCAATCCTTCGCAGCGCGTTGCACGAAGGCACGGGACCAAAGTACCGGCGGCTGGCGCGACGGCTCGAGGCACTAATCCTGAGCCGCGGGTTACGGACCGGCGAGAAGTTACCGGCTCACCGCGACCTGGCTGCGCTCCTGGGCGTGACGGCAGGAACGATTAGTAGGGCTTACGGCGAATTGCGGAAGATCGGGCTGATTTCGTCCCGCGTGGGCGACGGCACCTTCGTGCTGGAATTGGCAAAGAAGAAGCGCAAGGAAACCGACTTCAAGCCTTACGGGGGCGGCGAACCGGGTCGCTACGACCTCAGTCGGAATACGGCGATCCCCGGCCGCATGCTGACATCGGTCAGCGAAACGTTGCGGCGTCTGGCGCTGCAGCCGGAGGCTCTCGAAGAACTGCTGCAATATGGGCCGGAGCTTGGATTGAATCGCCACCGCGCGGCGGGAGCCCGGTGGCTCAGCAACCATCATTCCGACGCCAACGCCGAACAGATCGTCTGCGTCAACGGCGGCCAGCACGGCTTGTTCTGCGTGCTCATGGCGCTGCTCGAACGTGGTGACACCCTGGTCACCGAACAGTTCACCTATCCGGGATTGATATCGGCCTGCCGAATTCTTGGCATCAATCTGGTCGGCCTCAAGATGGATGACGAAGGACTGATCCCGAAATCGCTCGATGCAGTCTGCCGGACTGCAACGGTCAGAGCGCTGTTCTGCACGCCGACGCTGCAGAACCCCACCACGGCGGTGCTTGGCCTGGAACGGCGCGCAGAGATCGCCCGGCTTTGTCGCGCGCATAATCTATTGGTCATCGAAGATGACGCGCACGGCGTCTTGGTCAAGGATCGTCACCCGCATATCGGACATTTCGTACCGGAACGAAGCATTCTGATTTCAAGTCTGTCAAAGGCGATCGCGGCCGGGCTGAGGGTCGGCTACGTCCATGCGCCGTTGCCATTGGTCGGACGCATCGGCACCATGGTGCGAACCAATTGCTGGATGGCGAACCCTCTGGCCTTCGAGATGGTCAGTCTCTGGATCGAGGACGGCAGCGCGCTGCGCTTCCTCGAAGACCAGATCGAGGAAATCGTTCGACGCAAAACCCTCGTTCAACCGCTTCTGGACGGCTTCGTCGTCAAAACCCATCCAAGGAGTCCGCACTTCTGGATCGAAGTTCCAAGCCCTTGGCGCGCCTCAGAGATTGCAAGCGAGTTAAGGCAGAAGAACTGTCTCGTTGCGCCTGCGGAGGCATTCGCCGTGGACCGTGACCGCACCGTCCAATTTCTGCGGGCTAGCGTTAGCAGCACCGAAAAGACCGACGCCGCGATCAGTGAAGGATTTCGCATTCTCTCCGCCGTATTGAAGAATCCTTCAACAACTACCGCTATTCACTAGCTTGCGATTACAGACTTTACGTTGCTACGCGAAAAAAGTGTCAATGAACTCAAATAACTCTTTGGGTTCAGCCCCACGCCCGAACGCTCGGCTCTTCGAGATCTTCGCAAGATGCTTGGTACGACGATTAGAGCGTTTCACGTTTTGATCGAAGCGTATCCTGCGTTGGCGAAGTAGTTGCTGCATTCGTGCGATTCGAAGGTGCCGACGAGATGGCCGATGGGCCGCCATGTATCGTCGATGGTGCGCTTCTGGACGACACGCATCCAGTGCTTGATCTTGGCAAATGCCTGCTCGATCGGATTGAGATCCGGCGAGTACGGCGGCAGGCACCACAGCCGGGCGCCGGCGGCGGTGATGAGGCGTCGCACCGCCGCCGATTTGTGGCTGCCGAGATTGTCCATGACGACGATGTCACCTGGCTTCAGCACCGGCACGAGTTGCTGCTCGACATAGGCGCGGAAGCTGTCGCCGTTGATCGGGCCGTCGAACACGCAAGGCGCGGTCAGCCTATCGCAGCGCAACGCGCCGAGGAAGTCAGCGTGCGCCAGTGGCCATGCGGCGCGAAGCCGCGCAGCCGCTCGCCTTTTGGTCCCCAGCCGCGCAGCGGGGCCATGTTGGTCTTGATCCAGGTCTCGTCGATGGACACCAGGCGTTATGGATCGAGGCGAGCCTGCAAGGCGTGCCCACGGCGCCGGCGCCGCGCCATGTCGGCACGGCCCTGCTCAATGGCGAACAGCGTTTTTTTAAACCGCAGCCCCTCGCGGCGCAGGAACGTCCACACCGCATTGTGCGAGACTTGCACGCCGCGCGCCGCCAATTGATCGAGGGATTGCCCGCCGAGGTCGTTATGGCCGATACCGCCTACGATGCCGATCACCTGCGCCAGGCCATCGCCGTCAAGGGCGCGCTCGCCGTCATCCCCAACAACCCGTCACGTGCGCTCAAATATCCGCTCGACAAGCATCTCTATGCTCAGCGCCATCTCGTGGAATGCTGCTTCTCAAAGCTCAAGCAATTCCGCCGCGTCGCAACCCGCTTCGAAAAGACCGCCCGAAACTACCGCGCCGTCGTCACTCTCGCGGCCATCATCTTATGGATGCGATAAGTGTCCACACTACCTAGCGCTGAAAGCTGCTCTTGATCTGCGCCAGCAAGGTCAGCACCCAGCACAGCGCAAAGCCGCCGGCCAGCCCGATGCCGGTGCGCCTGTCGATCAGCGATAGCCCGGTCCACAGCCACACCCGCCAGATCCACAGCGCGGCGATGCCGACCCCGAGCAGGCAGACCAACAGCTTGACGAAGCGGGAATTGGCGACGCCCACCGCGGCAAATAGGATGGTCAGCGGCACCAGGAACATCTGACAGGTCGAAATCAGGGTCTCGTTCAAGGCGGGCTCCGGCGGCATCAGGGCGACGCCGCAAGCCATAGGCGGCAAGTTCAAACAAATCGTTGCCGCGCCGCGCGCCGGCGCACGAGGACGGGCCGCGGCGGCCGGGCGCGCGGGACGGCCGAACGCGCAGCCGGGCTTGCGACGGCCGCCGGAGGATGGCGCAAAGTCCGCAGGCCGGATCGCCGTCGCAGCCCTCCCCGCCGTCGCCCGCCGTCGCGGCGATCTCGGCGAGCGCCGACATCCTCGCCGGGTCTCGGCGCGGTGCCGGGTCGGCGCGGCAGCGCCTGCGCCCCCGCGGCCGTGCCGCGATGGCGCCTCGGCTATGAGGTCCCGCGTCGGACAGCGCTCGCAACACCGTCCGAGCAAGCCGCGGTCAAACCGGCTGCCCCTAGCAAGCCGCCGCGAGCAAGCTGCGGCGGCAGTCGCGAAGTCCGATAGACGTTTCTTCCGCAAGCGCCCGGATTCCGCCGCTTGCCCCGCTTTGTCATCGCGCGTCGACAATCACGTCATCGACCGCGCGAACCCGTGGTAAATGCGTAGTTGTCAAATCATCGATGTGCGACACCTTGTCGCGAGAGCATTTTGTATCACGCGTGTCGCGCCAGGCGACATGACCGACCAGTAAGCCCGCCGCCTGTGTTTGTCTGATGTTTCAGTTACTACACGCTGGACACGCCCCGACACATTTTTCAAAGAATCTTGTACTAACTGGTATTTTTGCACCTGTAGTACAGGTTGTTCGGCAACCAGATTCAACCCGAGTTAAGTTTTCCCCGGCAAGGTCGCGGCGTTGACGGAAACACTCACCGCGCGGGCACAACAACTGAACTAACAGGAGAGCCACATGAATCATATCGTCATGAAATTTCTGAAGGACGAGTCGGGCGCCACCGCGATCGAATACGGTCTGATCGCCGCCGGCATCGCCCTCGCCATCATTAGCGCTGTCAACACCATCGGCAGCAATCTGAGTCTCAAGTTCACGAGCATCGGCGACAAGCTCGCGACACCCTAAAATCGTAAAGGAGGTCATCGCAACATAATTACTTCATTTTCTCCTTGGCTGGAGAGTTTCTGCGGGCTTCGATTCTCAGTCGGAGCCCGCTTTCATTTGGCGGCCGTCGCATGCCGATCAGCGCCGCCCGGTCGACCGGCGAGAGGCCGGCGGCTCGGCGCGGGCTTGCGTGACGCTGGCCACCGCGCGCCGGCTGAGTTATCAAGACCGATGAGATTGATCATCGCAGTTCTGATCGTCGCGGTGCTGCCGCTCGCAGCCTTTGCGGAACAGCCGGCCGCCACCGTGCCGCCGTCGCGCGATCCGCCGCGGCCGATTCCCCGTGCCGCCAAGACCAACCCCTGCGCCGAATTCGGTCCCGGCTTCGTGATGGTCGAGGGCTCCTCGACCTGCGTCAAGCTCGGCGGCTCGGTCAGCGTCGGCGGGCGGACGTCGCGCTAGAGAGCGAGAAAACCGCGCGGCGGCGCGGAGCGAGCGCGCGCGCTGTCATCGGCGCGACGTGGCGCGGTGTTTGAAACGCTTGAAAACTTGCATGAGTGAAACGACGGGACCGCCGGCGGCGTTGTCGCGCGACGGAATCACGAAATTTGCCGGGCCCCGGAACCGGCGGAAGCTCGCCGGCATATCGCGGCATGACATTTTTACGTCGTCTGGTATAAAGGTATATGACAATTTTGCGTCAATGGCGGGCCCTGGCGCCGCTGGCCGGCTTTGCCGCGCTGATCTCGATCCCCGGATTGGCCATCCATTGGGGCGCGTTGTCGTTTGAATACCGGCTGCACGCCCTGCTCGGCATTTCCGTGCTGTGCATCGCGCTGTGCTTCTACAGCGGCTTCTCCTTCGCCGAACTCGGGCTCAGCCGGCCGATCCTGATGTCGCATTGGATCGGCTGCGGCGCGGTCACCGTCGGGCTGGCGGCGATCATGGTGGTCGAGGCGCAGATCTTCAGCTTCACCCGGCAGCCGCCGAACTGGCTCAGCTTCGCGCCGTTCTACGTGCTGGTGTCGAGCCCCTGCCAGGAGGTGGTGTGCCGCTCGATCCCGAAGCTGATGACCGACAAACTGCAGACCAGCAACTGGGCCTATGTGCTGTATTCCTCGGCGATGTTCTCGCTGATCCATCTGGCCTATGGCGACGCCATGCTGCTGCTGAACACCTTCCTGGTCGGGCTGATCTGGGGCATCGCCTATCTGAAGATGCGCAACATCTGGCCCTTGATCCTGTCGCACGCCGCGGTCGGCACGCTGGCGTTTTCGCTCGGCATCGCCTGACATTGCGCATCGCGGGATCGGCGCTACAATCGTCGTCACCCGCCCCGTTGTCACGCCCGAGACGCCCGCTTGACCCCCATGTCCGGCAACCTGTTGTTGCCCGCGCTGCTGACCGCGGCGGCGATCCTGCTGTGGGCGGCGGCGTGGCTGCCGGAATTCCTCACCGCGCTGTTGTTCTTCGCCGCGGCGATGCTGTTGCGGGTGGCGCCGGCCGACACCGTGTTCGCCGGATTTTTCTCCGCGGCGTTCTGGCTGGTGCTGAGCGGCTTCGTGCTCGGCACCGCGATCCGCAAGGTCGGGCTCGCCGACCGCGCGGCGCGACTGTTGGCGCCCCGGCTCACCACCTCGTGGCCGCTTATGGTCGGCGGCGTCGTCCTGCTGTGCTACGCACTGGCCTTCGTGATGCCCTCCAACATGGGCCGCATCACCTTGCTGGTGCCGATCGTGCTGGCGCTGGCCGATCGCGCCGGGCTCACAGCCGGCAGCCGCGGCCGCAGCGGGTTGGTGCTCGCGGTCGGCTTCGCCACTTTCGAACTCTCCGCCAGCATCCTGCCCTCCAACGTGCCAAACTTGGTACTGGTGGGCGCCGCGGAAAGCGCGTTCGGGCTGCACTTCAGTTACCTGTCGTATTTCCTGCTGCACGCCCCGGTGCTCGGCCTGGCCAAGGGCGTGCTGCTGATCGTCTGCGTCTGCGTGATGTTCCCGGCCCGGCCGCAGCCGATCATCGATACCGAGCCGCCGGCCCCGCTCAGCGCCGAGGCGCGCCGGCTGAGCTGGCTGCTGCTGGCGACGCTGGCGCTGTGGATCAGCGACAGCTGGCACGGCATCTCGCCGGCCTGGATCGGGCTCGCCGCGGCGTGCCTCTGCCTGTTGCCGCGGATCGGATTTCTCAATGCCGAGGAGTTCGCCAGCGGCGTCAATATCCGCACCTGTCTCTACGTCGCCGGCATTCTCGGGCTCGCCGCGGTGGTGACGCAGTCCGGGCTCGGCGAGGCGGTGGGCCGCTACATCATCCAGGCGCTGCCGCTGCGGCCGCAGCAGCCGGCGCTGGATTTCGCCTCGCTGCTCGGGCTCAGCTCGGCGTTGAACTTCGTCGTCACCGGCAACGGCGTGCCGGCGATCTTCACGCCGCTGGCGCGGCTGCTGGCGGACTCCACCGGCCTGCCGCTGATGACCGTCCTGATGAGCCAGGTGTTCGGCTATGCGACGCCGCTGTTGCCGTATCAGGCCTCGCCGCTGGTGGTGGCGATGGGCCTCGGCGAGGTCGCCGCCCGCGACGGCTTGAAGCTCTGCCTGCTGCTGGCGGCATTGTCCTATGTGCTGCTGGCGCCGCTACAATATGGCTGGTTCCGGCTGCTCGGCTGGATCGCATAGCCCGCCGCAGTCTGTCATCCCCTCGCCAATGTCGATCGGCTACACTTGCGCATGCTCGATTCTTATCCGCGACACCTCGCGCTCGAAGGCGCCAGCAATTTCCGCGATCTCGGCGGCTATCCCGGCAAGGACGGCCGCAGCGTGCGCTGGCGGCAGATCTTCCGATCCAGCCATCTCGCGCAGCTCACCGGCGCGGACATCGCCGTACTCCGCGGCCTTGGCCTGAAGACCGCGTTCGACCTGCGCGGCGTCAAGGAGCGGCTCGGCACGATGTGCTGCGTCGACGACATCGCGGTGCATTCGCTGCCGATCGAGCCCGCGATCATGCTGGCGCTGCGCGACCGCATCATCGCCGGCGCGCCGCTGTCGGTCGGCGAGACCGCGGAGCTGATGCGAGAGTCCTACCGCGATTTCGTACACAACAACACGCAGGCGTTCCGCGCGCTGTTCACGCATCTTCTGGAAGACCACGCGCCGCTGGTGATCCACTGCACCGCCGGCAAAGACCGCACCGGCTTTGCCTGCGCGCTGATCCTGCACGCGCTCGGCGTCGCCGACGCGACGATCATCGAGGATTATCTTTTGACCAACCGGCACTATCGGCTCGACGACGCCACCGCAAGAAGCCTGCCGCTGCCGGCCGATATCACCGCGGTCCTGGTCTCGGTGGAAGATTCATTCCTCGCCGCGGCGTTCGACGCGATCCGCGCCGACTTCGGCGGGCTGGATCGCTATCTCGCCGAGGGACTGGGCCTCGGCCCGCCGCAGCGCGCGGCTCTCGAGGCGCGCTATCTCACGCGCTGAGCAGATCTTAGATCTGTGGATCGCGGTGGCTCGGATCGACTTATGCTTTTTAAAAGAACTCGCTCAACAAGCGATCGATGAAGCGATCGATGACATCAGGCGTTCAACGCGTAATTTCAAGGAGCTGTTGCGACGAAGCAACCCAAGGCCATGCACAAAGCCCTGGATCGCTTCGCTGCTCGGCCGGCGCGGCGCGCCGGCCTCTGCCACGACAATAACAAATCCTGAGTTACTTCTCTTCTTCCATTGTCACCGCGACGTCGCCATTGGCGGACAGTCGCACCTTGCTGCCTTCGATCTCGGCGACCAGGCTGCCTTCGATGAAATGGTGATGGCCCTTGTGGCTGCCCTGGCCGCTGTCGGCCTTGGTCAGCTTGATGCGATCGCCGTCGACGCGATCGACCGTGCCGATATGCACGCCGTCGGCGCCGATCACTTCCATATGTTCTTTGATGCCGCTTACGCCAGCCATGGTTCGTTCTCCGAGGAATGGAACCAGTCAACGCGCGGAGCCGGCTTAAGTTCGAGCTGCGGTGGATTTCTCGCAGCGTGTGGCACGGCGGTCGCAGGCGCGCATTCCGCGCCGGGGTTGCTCCGGCACAACGATCGGCATCCACAATCCGGAAAAATAACGGCGAATTGGCATGGGAGAGCAAGATGCGGGTTTTCGAACGCCTGAGACAGCGTTACTTCAGTGATGCGCGGCAACGCGCCGCCGAATTGCAAGCGCAGCAAGCCCGCCTGCTGGCGGAGATCAAGGCGAGCGACGACGTCCATGAGGCCGGCGAATGCTGCGGTTGTTCGAGCGGTCGCGAGACGTTACCCGAAGCGGCGGTGGCCGGTCGCCGCTAACTCGGCTTGCCGCGTGAATACGCGCATGAGGTGGCCCGCTTCCCATCGCAGCCCACACGGTGATGCGCTCAGAAGCACAGATTGCTGACCACACCGCCGTGCTTGTCCTTGAGCACATAGGGACATTCGGCGCGCTTCAGCGCCGCCTTGGCGTCGTCATTGCCGAGCGCCGCGGCCTTTTGATAATAGTCCTTCGCCGCTGTGGAATCCTGCGGCCCGCCGCGGCCGCTCTGCGCGAACGCCCCCATCCGCTCCAGCGCCGCCGGGTGGCCCTGCGCGGCGGCCTTCTCGAACAGGCTGCGGGCGCCGACGTCGTCCTTGGCGCCGCCCTGGCCCTCGGCCAGCATCATGCCGAGTTGATACTGCGCTTCCGCATTGCTCTCCGCGGCCTTCGCCAGCAGCGCGCGGGCACGCACCGGATCGGCCGGCGCGCCGCCGCCGCCGGACAGCGCCGCAAGATTGCTGATGCCGCGCGGATTGCCGGCTTCCGCCGCGCGCTCGAACAATTTTCGCGCCGCGGCGTCGTCCTTGGCCACGCCGGCGCCGGTCGCATAAAGCACGCCGAGTTCGACCATCGCCGAGCTGCTGCCCTTGTCGGCGGCCTTGCGATACGCCGCGATCGCCTCATTGCTCTGCCGGTTGGCAGCATAGGCGCGGCCAAGCCCGTACAGCGCGCGCCGCGACGAAGCCGCGGCAGTGCGACAGAATTTGATCGCGGTGGCGACGTCGCCGGGCGCGATCTCCGCCACGCCCTTGACGTCGGCCGGCTTGTCCGGGTCGGCGGGATCGGCGGCGAGCCGGTCGCACAACACCAGATCGGCGGATTGCGCCCGCGCCGGAGCCGATCCCGCGCTCAGCGCGAGCAGACTGCCGCCAAGCAGACAGACGAGTGAAACTGCACGAATGGGCTTGATCATGGTCCCCTGCCGGTTGGTCGACGCCGCGCCAACCTAAGGCCGCGCGGCGGCGCCAGCAAGCCGGCCGCGCGCTCATGATACGATCATGCTGCGGCGAAGGACTATCCGGTTGCCGCCGGCGTCGGCCGGATCCGAAGCGGCGTGTCAGCGGCCGCGGTTTCTGCTACACAGGACGGATGAGCAAACGACACGCCAATTGGGACACGCGCTCCGCGATCAGCAAGTCGGCCCACGTCGTGGAGCGGATCGGGCTGGCGATGGCCGGGGCGGCGTGCGGGCTGTTCGTCGCCGCCAATCTGATCCGCAGCAATATCGAGATGGGCTCCGGCACCGCGGCGCTGGCGATGTTGGCGTTCGGCGCCATCGGCTTCTACCTCGGCATCGACCTGCCGCCGCCGCTGCATGATCCCGAGACGCCGCCGAGTCACGTCGCCAGAACCGACTCCGTCGAACTGTTCAGCGCCATCGGCACGTTTCTGACCGCGCTCACCGCGGTGATCTCGGTCTATGCGATCGTGGTCGATGAGCGGCTGGCGCTGCCATTGGTGGCGCTGATCGGCGTCGCCTGGATGATCGGCACCACGATGCAGATCGCCGCCGGAGTCATCGCCAGGATCCGGCGCCAGGCGGCCTGACGCGATCGCGCATCGCATCGCACCCAAACACGGGAACCAACGTCGCGCCTTGCCGTTCAAACTTCGCTGAAGAGACGGAGCATGGTCATGACGATTTTGAAATGGGCGCTGATTTTCTTCGTGGTCTCGGTGATCGCCGGGGTGCTGGGATTCACCGGCATTTCCGCCGCCTCCGCCGACGTTTCGCGCATCCTGTTCTACATCTTCCTGGTGATCTTCCTGGTGCTGCTGCTGCTCGGACTGACCGTGTTCCGGGCCTAGCCGCCGCACTCAGCTCGGATTGCAACCCGGTCTGCGCTCAACCCTGATCGCGTATGTTTCTGAAGTCGCAGCGACATTTGCGCGCATGCGGGAGTTTGCGTTATTGATCTGGCGCAACGCGCAACTGTGTCGATCAAGGCAAAACCAACGCGACGGGTCTGCTACGTAATATTTATTTCTACGTCGCAGCATGCGGTCAATCACTTCATCGATGCAGCACAGGCCGACCAATGAGTGAAGATTGGAATACGAAATATGGCGTGCGTCGGGTGCGCCGCGATCCGCCGACGCTGGATGAAGCGATCTTCGCCGCGATGGGCATCACCGACGACGTCGAGTCGCAGGCCGAGATCGCCGCCTCGCTGATGGGCATGCCGGTCGAGGCGGTGCAGACCGAGGTTCGCAAGGCGAGCCGCGCCGCCGCCCGCACCACCCGCGTGATCACCGGCGAGCAGGGTTTTCAGCGCTCGATCGTGGTGGAGCGCCGCGTCACCCGCAAATTCGGCAACGACAAGCGGATCGGCTCGTAAGCAACGGTTTGCAGCAGCGGTTGGCGCCGCGACGGCGGCGCTCTGCGTTTTGAATTCCGGTTGAATGGCCGCGCGACAATGCAAGCGCGGATCCGCGCCGACCCAGGCGTCGGCGCCCAAATTGCCAAACAGGCTACGCGGCTTTGCCGAGGCCCGACATTCTCAAAAACAGCATCCAGCAGGCCTGATTGAAATCGATCAGCGCCTTGGCGGCGTCAGCCGGCAGCTCTTCCTTCACATCGAGATCCCGTCCGTCCGACGCCAGATTGGGCGCGTCGACGCTGGGATTGAGATCGATGGTGCCGGTGGATTCGCCGCGCCGGAAGGTCAGGTGGGCGCCGAATTTGTTGGCCAGCGCGCGCATCGCCTGGTTCTGCGAACCGGTGGTGATGCGCAGCCGCTCATACCCCAGCGAACTCGCCACCGCGATCAGCTGCTTGAACAGCGTGCTGCCGACGCCCTTGCGCCGCAGGCTGGCCTCGACGCTGAAGGCGATTTCGGGCAGCGAGTCGGACGACAGGTCGGGCTGGTGCAGTTCGGCGGCGGCA
>NZ_DASWPE010000143.1:0-20972 GCF_036404135.1 Rhodopseudomonas sp.
GCCTGCACCAACCGCTCTCGACCAATCGGCGTCAAACGGGCATTCTTGTGGATGTTCATCCGGTCCTCCTTGGATCCCTGAAGCTTCGCAACCTCAGTCTCCTCGGTCCGGATCGGATGGACAACCTATTGAAAGCTCACATCTAGCTGCAGCCGCCGCAGGCCGCGTCGAGGCCGATCACCCGCTCGCGCGGGTCGCTCAACGGCATGCCGGGTTCGGACGGCACGGTCGGGATGGCGCGTAATTGCTCGATATAATCCGCCGGCAGGCCGTGCGAGACGGCGCCGGCGACGATATGCTCGAGATAGGCGTCGGTCGGCGGCTCCTGGATGCCCAGCAGCGCTCTCTTATATAAGAGAGCCCAATAGCTCACCCCGTTGGCATCGATCACCTCGGCCGGCCAATGAAAATACGGCCCGTTGCCGTCGAGCCGGACGTCGAGCCAGGAGTCGAGCCGCTCGCCGTCGTAGAACGACAGTTGGTAGACCACGCCCCAGAGGTCTTGGCCGGGGGCTTCGACGAAGGTTTCCTCGCCGCCGCCCCATTTGGCGGATTGGCCGTAGAAGCCGATGCGGTGGTTCGCCAGTCTTGCCACCGCGACCAGCGTCGGCGTGTAGCAGCGCAGCGCGATCTGCGCCGCGTTCATGTCCGAGCCGTAGACGAAGTAGAGGTGATGCGATTTCTTGCCAAACGCCAGCATGTCATCGTCCTTTTGCTCGTCGCTCTATTGCCGCCGGCCGATGCTGATGGTGAACTCGCGCCGGCCCTGGATCAGCGGTTCGGACACGGCGGCAAGCTGCAGCCGGTCCAATTCCTGCGCCAGCCAGCGCGGCTGGTGATCGCAGATCACGTCGAGCTTGTCGAAGCCGCCGGCGTTCAGGAACGGGATCAGCAACTGGCGCGAATTCAGCTCGGGGTGACTGTTCAGCACCGCGGAGAGGTGAAACCGGAAGTGCGCCTCCCCGACCTTGACCGGCGCGGTGTCGATCGCCTCCGCCGACACCGGCGCGGTCGCCGCAGCGCTCGGGCAGACCCCGCAGGCCTCCTTGGCGGCCGCGGCCGCGGCTCTGGCGGCTTCCGCCTCGCGCGCCGCCACCTCATCAAGCTTGGCCAGCGCCGGGCCCTCGCCCTCCCAATTGTGGAAACCCATGTCCTCGAGCAGCACGTTGTGGATGCCGCGCAAACGCTGGCCGATGAAGATGCCGCAATGCTCGAGATCGGCCAGCGCGCCCTTGAGCTGGCTCTTGAGGTGCGCGAGGCCGTGGTCGCGTTGCAGCGTCAGCGGGGTTTCGCTGATGCAGCTCCATTGTCCGTCAGCGCGCTCATAGACCCGGACTACGCCCGGCTCGAAGAAGCTGACCAGTTCGCCCGCGGCGTCGACGAAGGCTGCGATGCGCAGCCGGCCGTTCGGGGCCGGGGCGCGGCGGAGCGCGGAGGCTCCGCCGCAGGATGAGGAACAACCCGCCATCACATCACCACACGTTCAACAGCCATTCCTTGCTCTTCTTGTGCTCCATGTCGGCGAACAGCGCGTTGGCCATCTGCTCGGCGAGCCAGGTGGCGCCGCCATAGCCGACCACCGGGTGACGGTAGATGCCGGCGCGGTCGTAGGTCGGAAAGCCGACCCGCACCATCGGGATGTTGTAGTCGATCGAGATGAAGCGGCCCTTGGAGTGACCGAGGATCAGGTCGAGTTCGAGCCCCTCGTTCTTGATCCGGTTCTCCAGCTCCCAGAAGTCGGCGTTGGTGATGATCTCCATCGGATAGTCGACATTGTCCTGCAGCGCCTTGATGCGGGGATCGTTGACGTAGCCGGAATTGTCGTCGCCGAGCAGCAACAGCTGCGGCTTCATCTCGAGGTCGAGGCAGAATTCGGCGAGGCCGATCACGAGATCCGCGGCGCCGTAGATCGCCACCTTCTTGTCGGCCAGGAACATGTGCGCCACGTCGCTGATGGCGTCGAGCGCGATGCCGCGTTCCCTGACCAGGCTTTCCGGGATCGGCTTGCCGGTGACCTGCGAGAGTTTCTTCAACAGCGCGTCGGTGTTGCGGATGCCGATCGGCGTCGGTCCGATGGTCGACGGAATCTTGAACTTCTTCTCGAGATATTGCGCCGCCTTGCCGCCCTCGTAGCGGTTGAGCGCGAAGGTGTGGATCGCCGAGCCGGTGGCCTCGAGGTCGGCGATCGTGGTGTTGCCGTGCGGCACCGCGTCACCGTTCGGCATCAGCGGGCTGTCGAAAGCCTCGATCTCGAACAGCACGTTGGCTTCGACGCCGAGCGCGGAGACCAGGTGCTTCAGCTCCTTGACGTCGCCCGGATTGACCCAGCCGGTCAGCAGGTTGATCTTGTCGGACGGTTCACCCTTCTTGGCGAACTTCTTGACGAAGTCGCGCACCGCGACGTCATAGCCCGAAACCATCGAGCCGACGAAGCTCGGCGAGTGGATCGCCAGCAGATGCACCTCGCGGCCGGCATATTTCTCGGCGAGCAGGCCTTCTTCCAGCTTGGTGATCAAGCCGTCGACGTCGTCGCCGATCACTTCGGTCGAGCAGGTGGTGATGATCGGTACCACCTTGACATGCGGATAGCGCATCAGCAGCACGTCGACCGCGGTCTCGACGCGGTCGAGCGCGCCGAACACCGCGCCGTCCTCGTGCACCGAGGACGAGGCGATCTCGAAGCTTTCCTTGAGGTGCTGCGAGATCAACAGGCGGACGAACATCACGCAGCCCTGGCCGCCATGGACGATGCCGATGCAGTCCTTGATGCCGATCGAGGCGAACTGCGCGCCGGCCGGCTGGCAGGTGAAGATCGGGTTGATGGTGCCGACGCGGTCCTTGACTTTGACTTGGCAATTCATGGGAATCTCCTCAGTAGTTCTGGACCGTCAGCTCTTCATTGAGCGAGCCGTCGATGGTGAGCCAGTCGATGCGTGCGTGCAGCTTGCTGATCAGGGTGCGGATTTCGTCCTTGCCCATGTCGGCGAGCCAGCCGCAGCGCTCGGTGAAGTTGCGGGCCAGCAGCACCGCGTCGACCCAGTAGCACTTGTCGAGCGGGGTCGGATTCTCCACCTCCTCGCCGACCAACAGCTGCGCGGTCTTGCCGAGCACGCCGGCGTTCTGCTTGCGCCGGTCCCAACCGCGGGAGTTGAACTGCCACAGGCAGTTCTTCATGATGTAGTTTTCCAGCTCCGACACCTTTGCCTTGGTGTCGGCGTCGACGTCGGCAAGTGGGTCGTGGTCGTAGAGCTTGGGATAGTTCGCGCGCGCGACGTCTTTCTGCTTTTTGGTCTTGGCCATGGGGTCCTCCCTACTCGGCGGCTTCGGTGGCGCTGCGACGCGGGAACGCCGGATAGTCGGCGTCGGTCTTGGCGCGGATGGCGGCGATGGAGTCGAACTTGCCGGAATATCCGGTCATCGGCGACGCCTTGGCCTCGTCGGAGAGATTGGCGTCGGACAGCATGCGCCGCGTGGTGAAGCCCTTGTCGGTCGCATAGTCGTCCTTGGAGATGTCGATCGCCGACAGTTGATGCATCGGCGAGTACACCGCGTTGTAGATGTCGCGGGCGAAGCGCACCCAACCTTCGAAGCCCTTGTAGGGGCCGTTGTGATAGGCGTGAGCGTTGAGATAGGGCACCCGCATCTTCTTGGCGACCTCGCCCGGCCGCTTGCCGGTGAAGATCACGTCCGGCTTCAGCGTGCGCAGCGCTTCCTGGCCTTCGAGCTCGTTGGGATCGTCGATCGCCAGCGCGCCTTCGCCGCAGCGCGACACGCCCTTTTCCATGTCGCCCTGATGGCCGAACTTGGTGTAGACCGAGACCACCTTGACGCCCATTTCCTCCTGGATGGCGTTGGCCCAGTGCCACAGCTTGGAGCCGCCCGGCCACAGGCAGACCTTCTTGCCCTGCAGGCGTTCCTTGTACCAGGCGAGCTCGGGGCCCCACTTGGCGGTTTCCTCGGCGATGATCGCCTCGGCGCGGTCCTCGATGCCGAAGAACAGCCCGATCTTGCGCAACGAATCGCCGAGCGCCTTGTGGCCGAAACCGTCGATATCGAGCCGCGGGATGCCGTAGCGCACCCGCAATTCGTCGCAGATGTATTCGGCCGAGCGGGCGCATTCCAGCACGTTGAGATGCGCGCCGTGCATGGTGCGCAGATCGTCATAGGAGCCGTTGCCGGTGAAGGTCGACAGCACCTGAATGCCCATGCGCTTGAAGTAGTCGACCATCACCTCCTGGTCGCCCTGGATGTTGTATTCGCCGACATAGTTGATGACGTAGTCGCCGGTGATCTTCGGCTCGATGGTGCCGACCTTCTGGTTGATCCAGGCGATGTTGATCTTGTGATGGCCGCCGGACTGGCTGGGGCCGGCGAACCCCGGCGAGTTGCAGACGAAGATATCGACGTCGGGCAGCTCTTCCTTGACCTCGGCGGCGATAGCGTCGACGTCGTCGCCGATCAGCGCGGTGGCGCAGGTCTGGTAGATCGTCATCCGCTTGATATTGGGGAACGCCTTGAACGCCTCGAGGATGTTCTGCTTCAGCAGCTTCTCGGCGCCGAACACGATGTGCTTTTCCTTCACGTCGGAGGCGAAGGTATATTTCAGCTGGTAGTCATCGTTGTCGCTGATGTAGCGCTTGGTCTGCCAGGTGTCGTAGGTGCAGCCGACCGGACCGTGGCTGAGATGGATCACGTCCTTCATCGGCGTGCCGATCACGTGCTTGGCGCCGCAATAGGCGCAGCCGCGTTCCGAGATCGAGCCGGGGATGGTGTTGAGATATCCCTTCGGCAGGCAGGAGGTCAGGTCCTCCCCCGGTCCCTTGACGACCGCGTGCTCCTTGCGCTCGGGGATGCATTTGCTGACTTCGAACTCATGATAGGGCATGGGCCTCGCTCCATGGAAAGGGTTGGGGGGCCGCGCGCCGGGCTCGCCGGCGCGCGGTGGGGGCTCAGTCCATCAGACCGTATTTCACGACCATGGCTTCAAGTTCGTCCATCGCCAGCGGCTTCGGGATCACGAAGTCCTCGTTCTCGATGATCTTGCGGCCGAGTTCCTTGTATTCGTGCGCCTGGTTGGCGTCGGGCTGGAATTCGGTCACGGTCTTCTTGTTGAACTCGGCCTTCTGCACGATGTTGTCGCGCGGCACGAAGTGGATCATCTTGGTGCCGATCGCCTTGGTAAACTCGGCGAGGAATTCCTTTTCGCCGTCGACGTTGCGGCTGTTGCAGATGATGCCGCCGAGCCGCACGCCGCTCTGCTTGGCGTATTTGGTCAGGCCCTTGCAGATGTTGTTGGCGGCGTAGATCGCCATCATCTCGCCGGAGGCGACGATGTAGACTTCCTGCGCCTTGCCGTCGCGGATCGGCATCGCGAAGCCGCCGCAGACCACGTCGCCAAGCACGTCGAAGAACACGAAATCGAGATCCTCGGTGTAGGCTTCGTTCTCTTCCATCAGGTCGATGGCGGTGATGACGCCGCGGCCGGCGCAGCCGACGCCGGGCTCCGGACCGCCGGATTCGACGCAGCGGATGTCCTTGAAGCCGGTCTTCACCACCTTATCGAGCGTCACCTTCTCGGCACCCTCGACGCGCAGCGTGTCCATCACGGTCTGCTGCGGCAGGCCGCCGAGGATCAACCGGGTGGAGTCGGCCTTGGGGTCGCAGCCATGGATGAACACGTGCTTGTCGTGGAAATGCGCGAGCGCCGCCGCGGTGTTCTGGGTGGTGGTGGACTTGCCGATGCCGCCCTTGCCGTAAATCGCAATCTTGCGTGTCACTATGAAAACCCTCCGGGTTGGATCAGATGGATAGTTGTCGTTCGCCTCAAGGCGCGGTGCGGGCTCGGGCGAACGCTGCGAGCTCAGCATGGGTATTGCAGGCGGCGTGCCAGCCGCCCGCCGCCGGCGGAAATTGGCAAATTCCACGAAATTGCAGGGTTTCTGATCCGCGGCGCCGCGCCGTTTCGACCGCGATGTCATTTTCGCCAGGGATTTTTCACGTCCTGGTACGAAGTGGATCGAGCCCGCGACAGCCGCAGCCCGGTTCCCGCGAAAAATCTCGGCGCTATAGTCTTTCGTTTATGACGAGGGCCGGCGCCGCTGGCGTTTCCACGCGACGACGGCGCCCTTGGCGCGCTGCCGCGGCTTGATTAGAGTCGCGACAAAGCCGTTCCGGCTTTTGCGGAAACCAGCCGACGATGACGCGTTCAGACCGCACCCAGGCTTCGCGCAGGATGCAAGTCGACGCCGGCGCCGCCGGCCGGCGGCGCTGTGCCGGGCCGATCGCCGTCGCCGTGGCGGCGATCGCCGCGGTCGCGCAGCCCGGCTTCGCGGCCGAGGGACCGGACGCCCGCGGCGCCACCGTGACGGTGATCAGCGCCGGCAACAGTTGCTTTTCCGCGATCGTCGAGGTGTTCGGCGTGCTGATCCCGCGCGAGGAAGTGGCGGTGCGGCCGGACCGCCCGGGATTGAAGGTCGCCGATGTCCTGGTCGATCCCGGCGAGACTGTGACCGCGGGCCAGACGCTGGCAAAGCTGAGCGTGCCCGAGGGCGGCACTGCGCTGGTGCCGGCCCCGGTCGCCGGCGTGGTCAGCGCCGCGTCGGCGGTGATCGGCGCGGTGGCGTCGGCCAAGGGCGAGGCGCTGTTCAGCATCATCCCCCGCAACGAATTCGACCTGGTCGGTCAGGTGCCGGTGCGGCATCTGGCGGAGCTCGCGGTCGAGCAGCCCGCCACGGTCAAGATCGTCGGCGCCGGCGAGCTGGCGGGCAAGGTGCGCCGGGTGTCGGCGACGGTCGATCCCTCCAGCCAGCTCGGCCAGGTGTTCGTCAACGTCAGCGCGCCCAGGCGGCTGCTGGCGAATTCGTCCGGCCGGGCGATGATCAAGACCGGCGAAAGCTGCGGCGTGTCGGTGCCGCTCACCGCGGTGCTGTACGGCAGCGCCGGCACCGTGGTTCAGGTGGTGCGGCGGCAACTGATCGAGACCCGGCGGGTCGAGACCGGCTTGATGTCCGGCGGACAGATCGAGATCCGCGACGGGCTCGCCGCCGGCGACGTGGTGGTGGCGCGGGCCGGAGCGCTGCTGCGCGAGGGCGATCCGGTCAGGCCGGTGAACGCCAGCGAACTTAAGGTCAAATAGCTCGGTTCATTTCCCGGCTATTCGCCGGGACCTGCGGCCGAGGCTTCGGCCCGGCCGAATCCGACCTCGCCGCGCAGCGACGACGACAGCACCGGCACCTGCGCGCCCTCGGTGGCGCGCATCACTGCGGTTCTGGTGCTGGTGAAGGCGGCTTCGGCGCCGCCCGGCAAGGCCAGCGCCCTCAGCAATTCGGTCATCAGCACGCTGTTCGGCGCGCTGGAATCATCGGCGACCTTGCCGGGCGTTGCCGCCGACAGCGCCAGCGCATTGTCCGGCGGCTCGATCGGTGCCAGACCATGCGAGAAGCCGCGAAACCGGCGCTCATAGGGGTTGCGGCGCGACGCGTCGATCACCGCAAGCTTGACCTCGGCGCCCTGCTGCGCGATCGCCGCCAGCACGGCGTCGATGCTGACGCCGCTGCGGTGCACGTCGGCTTCCCTCCAGATCACGGCATCGACCGGGATCATGTAGCTCTCGCGGCCGGCCTGAATGCCGAAGCCGCCGAAATACAGCATCACCACCGCCTGCGGGGTGATCCGCGCCTTCAGCCGCGCGATCGCGCGATCGATGTCGTCGCGGCTGGCGTCTTCCACTACATCGACGTCGAAGCCGTCGCGGCGCAGCGTCGCAGTCAATGCTCGCGCGTCGTTGATCGGCTGCGGCAAAGGTGCGCCGGCGTCCGGATAGTGGCCATTGCCAATCACCAGCGCGAGCCGCGCGGGGGTGCCCCGGGCATCGGCCGGCTGGCCGGCTTCGACCGCGGGCGCGGCATGGAGCGGGCGCTTGTTCAGCGCGGCATGGGCGCCGAGACCCAACGGCACCAGCCCGAGCAGCGCGGCCGCGGCTATTATCGAGCGGCGCGAAATTCGAAATAACCCGAAATTCATGCAGTCTTTCCTTGGCGCCAGCAAGTAAGTCGCGGCAAACCGAAAATGGTTCTTTGGAATGGCCACGCAGTGCCGGGCAATCACGCCCGATTTGCGGCGCCGCAGCATAAAAACTATTATCGCGGCGCCGGCTTTACGGCCACCCTGACCACGGTGTGCTGGGCGGCCGGCGCCGGTTCCTTGGTGACATCGCGGTTTTGCTTGGCGTCGGCGAGGCAATACCAAACCGATTGGAACCGCCGCCCGCGACCGGCGCCGCCCGCCCGGAATTGTATTCCGCCGGGCTTCGTGCGATTTATCAACGACTTGCAGGCTTGTCGGGCCCGGCGGTGGCGCCGGCGCGACCTGCCAACTGACCGCTTGGACGTGCGCTCATGGATGTTCGCTATATGGCCGGCGCCTGTTATCGCGCGCTGACCGCCGCCAAGGACGGCCCGTCGCTGTACGACATTTGCGACCCGGTTTTCTTGCGGCAAAGCTGTGGCAACTCCCATCTGGCGACGTTCTACAAAACCGCGCTGAACAACCCCGCCTTGCGGCTCGTGCTGCGCCGCGCCGGGCTGCCGGAACTGCGCGACCCGGTCCGGCTTCGCGCCTTGCGCGACGCGCTGACCGCGGCCTGCGACCAGGACGACCCGGACTGGCGCGCGGTCGGCCAGCCGGTTGCCGATCTGGTCGATACGATCGAACTCGCTCACCCCAAGCCGAAGCGGGTGGCGGCGCCGCCGCATCTGCCGCGGCCCGCCGATGTCGACGCCGCGATCCGCGCCTGCGGCACCCACCTGCTGGACTCGTTCGACCGCAACGGCTTCATTCCGACCTACGCCGCCTTCAACCTGATCGGCGATCCGGACTGCCGCGGCCGCGAACTCTTGATGGCGCTGACCGGGCTGAATGCCCGCGGCTACAAGAACTCGACGCTGATGTTTAACCTGGCGCGGGTGTTCATCGCCCGCTCCGCGGTCGGCCGGCTGATCAACCCGCCCTGGAACGGAATCGCCGAGCCGATGTGGCAGCCGGTGCAGATCCGGCATCGCTCGGCCTATTACGACGCGTTCTACACCGAAGCGCTGCTCGCCTTCATCGCCACCGAGCTTGCGACCGGCGAGGAGAGCATCGCGGCGCGCGACGCCATCGACCAGATGGTAACGTTCTGCCTGACCACCAGCCGCGAGACCGTGCGCGGCCCGGACGGCGGCAGCGTCGACGTGGTCACCGCGCTGGCGCCGCTGCCGCATCCGCGCTTCAGCCGCTACTTCTGGCAGATCAAGCAGCGGCTCGGCTTCGACGTCTACGTGCCGGATTGCGACACCACCGCCTGTTCGATCTCGGTGGCGACCCAGGCCGGCTGCAACGATGCGATGTTGCAGCAGCCGCTGATCGACTTCTACGCCGGGCTGCAGGTGCGCGCCGGCGGCAACGCGCCGAAGGTCACCGTGCCGCTCAACGACCATATCGATTACGACGGCGGCGTCGTCACCTGGATTGACAGCCTGTCCGGCGCGCGGCCGTTCGGCAACGACCTCGACCCGACGCTCAGTCTCGACGTGCTGGAAGCCACGCTGCGCAACGCGGTGCGCTGGAAAGTGGTGGAGACCCCGAAGCGGCTGGAGACCGTGCAGCGGATCATCGGCTTCCATCGCCGGCTGATCGACAGCGGACAATTCACCGACCCGAAATCGCACATCTACTATCTGCCGGAACTGTATTGCGCCTATTTCGGCCGCTGCAGCGCCGCGCTGCGCGCGCTGCCGGAGCCGATGCAGCGCGCGATCGATCCCGATGCCGCGTTCGATGCGATGCGCAACATCGTGCTGGGCTATGTGCAGGACGAATTGATCGCCCGCGAGATCAACCCGTTCGACGCCGCACTGGCGCTGATCGCGCTCGGCCATCTCGGCGCCGAACCGGACAGCTTCAAGGCGCCGCTGAATTGCATTCTCGACGCGCTCGGCGAGGGGCCGCGCGGCGCGCCATTCAAGGCCTATGAGTGGAATAAGATGAAGACCCCGATCAGGATCCTGGTCGGCGGCCCGGAAGTCACGTCGGCCTTCGTGCTGATCGGGCTGGCGCTGGCGCGCCGCGCGCTGACGCCACATCCCGCGGCGTAGCGCACTTCCGCTTGGCACCTAAACCTCCCAAATGCCGTCGTCATTCCGGGGCGCGAGCACTTGCGAGCGAACCCGGAATCTCGCTGCGGATGCATGCGCCGGCCTGTTGCAAGATTCCGGGTTCGCTCGAGCTGTCGCTCTCGCGCCCCGGAATGACAGTGTGGGACTCTTGAAGCGCACACCCAAACTCGGAAGTGCTGAGGTATGACGCGTCTCGTGAATTTGACTTAATCCAGCAATCAATGCTGGCGCCGCGGCCCAACTCCCACCACAATCCGAGGTCGTGGTGACGCCCGCGTTGGAATGGCCGGTGATAATCATGATGACGAGATTCTGGGTTGCGATTGCGGCTGCGCTGCTGCTGTCGCCGGCGCTGGCTGAGGCCGCCGATGTCAGCGGCGTGCCGAAGATCCGCGACGGCGACCAGGTCACGATCGGTAGCACCCGGATCCGGCTGCGCGGCATCGACGCGCCGTCGCTCGACCAGCTTTGCCTCGACCCCAAGGGCGAGCGCTGGAGCTGCGGCGTCGCCGCGCATGACGAACTGGTCCGCCATGTCGGCGCCAAGTCGTGGACCTGCCAGGTGCAGCGCACCGACCGCTTCGGCCGCTCGGTGGCGCATTGCGAGGTCGACGGCGAGGACATCCAGAAATGGCTGGTGCATAGCGGCTGGGCGCTGGCTTACGAGCGCTACTCGCACGACTACGACCCCGACGAGAAAGTCGCGCGCGAAGCCAAGGCCGGGCTGTGGGCCGGCGCCTTCATCGCGCCGTGGGACTGGCGGGTCCGCAACAAGAATACCACCATCCTCGGCGCCACCAAGCCGCCGGAGACCGCCCGCGCCATCCTGCTGGCCTCGGCGTCGGGCCCGGTGGCGCCGTCGCCGGAGTGCACCATCAAGGGCAACGTCAACCGCTCCGGGCAATGCATCTATCACCGCCCGCAAAGCCGCTGGTACGCCAAGATCCAGATGCATGTCAGCAAGGGCACCCGCTGGTTCTGCACGGTCGAAGAGGCCGAAGCCGCCGGCTGTCGGGAAACCAGGCGGTAAGAGCGCTTGAAGCTTCGACGGAGGGTCTCTCTGGGATCTCCCGATCTGTCCCTTCTGGGCACCCCCACCCCCGACCCCTCCCCGCAAGGGGGAGGGGAGCCGCTCAGCATTCGTGGCAATGGCAACGCCTATATCTCGCGCCGAGAGAGCGCCGGACGATCCGATCGTGCTTGAAGAATCCACGATGAACGTCGCTATCACTATTATTGCCTCTATCGCGTTGAATTAGGACGTCATCGCTTCACCGGAACGAGGCGGCACTCCCCTCCCCCTTGCGGGGAGGGGGCGTGGGGGTCCACGACATCGATAGTCAAAATCCGCGACGACACATCCACAATCAAGAATGACTGTGGTTAACTACCCGCATGAGCGAACCGCAGAAACAGTTCGCCGCTCGAATGCGCGCGCAGCCGACCGACGCCGAGCGGGTGCTGTAGCATCGGCTGCGCCGCGACATCGCGCTGCACGGCTCGCACTTCCGCCGCCAGGCCAGCATCGGACCGTTCATCGTCGACTTCGTCAGCCGGCGGCTGAAGCTGGTGATCGAACTGGACGGCGGACAGCACGACTGGCAGCGCGCCGCCGACGCACGGCGCAGCCGGCTGATCGAGGCGCGGCTACCGCGTGCTGCGATTCTGGAACAACGAGGTGCTCGGCAATCTCGACGGCGTGCTGCAGGCGATCGAAAGCGCGGTGTCGCGTTGCGGACAGCCGGAGCCGCCGTGCCCGAGGGCCCCCACCCCCGACCCCTCCCCGCAAGAGGGAGGGGAGCCGTCCGTATGCACGGCAACGCCCCGATCTGGCGCGGCCAAATATAAATAATATCGCGCCGAAGCGGCATGCCGGCGCGACCTCGCGACGAGGGGTACTCCCCTCCCCCTTGCGGGGAGGGGTCGGGGGTGGGGGTCCACGACATCGATAGTCGAGATTCGCGATGCCGAATCCGCAAGCAAGACCACATCCGGTCAAACATCTTTGACCGCATGGCTGCGCGCGGACGCCGGATTGGCTTGAATTCGCCGGCGCGGCGCGGCATCCATCGGGCGCCGCCGCGTCGCCCGCGAGTCGCCGCTCTCAGTCACCCTCGCTTTCAGCCCAAGGACAACATCATGGTCGTTCGCGCCGGACGGGAATTTCTGGCGATTCCCGGCCCCACCACAATGCCCGACGCGGTGCTGCAGGCGATGCATCGCCCGGCGCTCGACATCTATTCCGACGAGATGGTCGCGCTTACCGACGGCATCCTGCGCGATCTCGGCCGGCTGTTTGCCACCGAAGGCCATTGCTACATCTACATCGCCAACGGCCACGGCGCCTGGGAGGCCGCGCTCAGCAACGTGCTGTCGCGCGGCGACAAGATCCTGGTGCTGGAAAGCGGGCGGTTTGCGACCGGCTGGGGCGACACCGCGACCGGGATGGGCATCGAGGCTGAAATCCTCAAAGGCGACTGGCGCCGCGCGGTGCGCCCAGCCGAACTCGAGGCCCGGCTGCGGCAGGACACCGAGCATCGGATCAAGGCGATCCTGGTGGTGCAGATCGACACCGCCTCCGGCGTGGTCAACGACATCCCGGCATTGCGCGCTGCGATCACCGCCGCGGGCCATCCCGCGCTGTTGATGGTCGACACCGTGGCGTCATTGGGCTGCGTGCCGTTCGAGATGGACGCCTGGGGCGTCGATCTGGCGATGGCCAGTTCACAGAAGGGACTGATGACGCCGCCCGGGCTGTCGTTCGTCGCCGCCGGGCCGCGCGCCCGCGCGCTGCACAACAGCGCCGGCTTGCGCTCGCCCTATTGGGACTGGACGCTGCGCGAAGGCCCCGAGCACTACATGAAATATGCCGGCACCGCGCCGGTGCATCTGTTGTTCGCGCTGCGCCAGGCCTTCGACATGCTGTTCGAGGAGACGCTGGACGGCTCCTACCTGCGCCACCGGCTGCTGGCCGAGGCGGTGCGCCGCGCGGTCTCCGGCTGGGCGCTGGGCGGCGCGATCGATTTCAATATCGCTGCGCCGCAGGAACGCTCCGACACCGTCACCACGGTGCTGATCGAGGGCGCCGATCCCTTGGCGCTCGGGCGCTACTGCAAGGAGAAGTGCGGCGTGGTGCTGGGGCTCGGGATCGGCGACCTTGCCGGCCGCGCCTTCCGCATCGCCCACATGGGCCACGTCAACGCGCCGATGATGTTGGGTACGCTCGGCGTCATCGAGATGGCGCTACGGGCGCTCAAGATCCCGCACGGCCACGGCACCGAAGCCGCGATCGATTATTTAGGCGATAGCGTGGGAGTGTGAGGGGGGCTGCTCGGGCGGCGGCCCAACGCTCGGCATTGGCACCACCGGCGCTGACGATCGGCAGGAGCACACGTCGCCGCGCGGACTCCCCTCCCCCTTGCGGGGAGGGGTTGGGGGTGGGGGTCAACGAGAGAGGAATTAGTTAGAAAGACAGTCAGGCTGGTCGCAAAATCCTGACGAGAGAACGGCGTCTTAACCGTATCCGCATCGTCACGACAGTCAGCGAATCGCGCCCCCCCACCCCCGACCCCTCCCCGCAAGGGGGAGGGGAGCGATGGAGCACCGCCTCGCGCCAACTGAACTGCCACCACGCTGAGCTGCCGTGAGGTCTTGCTAACCGGCGGACTAACTCGCCGGAGCAACCGCTAGGCGGACTATCCCCACGGGCCGCGGCTGCGCGGCGCGCCGCTCCACGGTCCGCGCGGCGCGGCGGCGGCGCGCGGCGCCATCCGCGGCGCAGCGAGGCCGAGCGTGGCGGCAAGCTGCGTCAGCGCCGCGATGCGGTTTTCGGTCGAGGGATGGGTGGCGAACAGATTGTCCATGCCCTGCCCGGTCAACGGATTGATGATGAACATATGCGCGGTGGCCGGCGCCCGTTCGGCCTCGTCGTTCGGCACCTGATGCGCGGCGTTGTCGATCTTGGCCAGCGCCGAGGCCAGCCAGCACGGCTCGCCGCAGATCCGCGCGCCGAGATCGTCGGCGGCGTATTCGCGGCTGCGGCTGATCGCCATCTGGACCAGCATCGCCGCCAAGGGCGCCACGATCATCATCACGATCGAGCCGATGACGCCGAGCCCGTTGTTGTTGTCGCGGTTGCCGCCGAAGAACATGCCGAACTGCGCCAGCATCGAGATCGCGCCGGCGATCGTCGCGGTGACGGTCATCAGCAGCGTGTCGTGGTTCTTCACATGCGCGAGCTCATGCGCGATCACGCCGGCGAGTTCTTCGCGGGAAAGCGATTGCACAAGGCCGGTGGTCACCGCGACCGCGGCGTTCTCCGGATTGCGGCCGGTGGCAAAGGCGTTGGGCTGCGGATTGTCCATGATGAACACCCGCGGCATCGGCAATTGCGCGTTGGTGGCAAGGTCGGCGACCAGCCGCAGCAGATCCGGCGCGCTGCGCGCATCGACCTCCTGGGCGCCGTACATCGACAGCACCATCTTGTCCGAGTTCCAATAGGCGAAGATGTTGGTGGCCGCGGCGACCAATAGCGCGATCACGGCGCCCGAGGCGCCGCCGATCAGATAGCCGACGCCCGTGAACAGCGCGGTCAGCCCGGCCAGCAGAATTGCGGTCTTAAAGTAGCTCATCGTCCTCTCCTGCAGCGCGCGTGTTTGCGCTCGGCGCCGCCCGCCACAGGTGGGGATCGGCCAAGTTGTCCTCAAGACGCCGCGCTGCGGCAGCGCGTCGCGGGCGCGGGCGGCCGACCGGCGCGCGTGATCATCCCGCGCTGCAACCGCCTTGCAAAAGCCGCCGGAACGCGACAGTTTCACACCAAAGCGCAGCAGCCGGCTTTGCGGCAACGACCGCGCCCGGCAAACAACCGAGCCAGGAAACGCCGAGGGTCCCGCGATGTCGCTCCAGATGGCCGACGGCCGTGCATCGATGGCGCCGAAGCGCGGCGCGCTTAATCACATTCCCGGCGACGAGGGCTGGCCGATCCTCGGCCGCACCCTGCAGGTGCTGGCCGACCCCAAGGGCGAGGTCGAGCGGATGGCGGCGAAATACGGCCCGGCCTATCGCAGCCGGGTGCTCGGCGAGACCAGCATCACCCTGCTCGGCCCAGAGGCCAACGAGCTGGTGCTGTTCGACCAGGCCAAGAATTTTTCCTCGACCCATGGCTGGGGGCCGATCCTCGGCCTGTTGTTTCCGCGCGGGTTGATGATGCTGGATTTCGACGAGCACCGGCTGCACCGCCGCGCGCTGTCGGTGGCGTTCAAGGCCGGGCCGATGCAGTCCTATCTCGCGGCGCTCGATTCCGGCATCGCGGCGCGGGTGGCGCAGTGGCGCAGCGAACCCGGCGAACGGCTGTTCTATCCGGCGATGAAGCAGCTCACGCTCGATCTTGCCGCCACCTCGTTTCTCGGCGCCGAGATCGGGCCGCAGGTCGACGCCGTCACCCGCGCCTTTGTCGACATGGTGGCGGCCTCGGTGGCGCCGATCCGCAAGCCATGGCCCGGCACCGCGATGGCCAAGGGGGTGCGCGGCCGGCAGCGCATCGTGGCGTATTTCTCCGAGCAGATCCCGATCCGCCGCGCCAAGGGCGGCGAGGATCTGTTCTCGCAACTGTGTCAGGCCACCCATGAGGACGGCGCGCTGTTGTCAACGCAGGACATCATCGATCACATGAGCTTTCTGATGATGGCGGCGCACGACACGCTGACCTCGTCCTTGACCTCGTTCGTGGCGCTGCTCGCCGCACATCCCGATTGGCAGGAGAAGCTGCGCGAGGAGGTCGAAGCGCTCGGCGTGCCGGCCGGCCAAACGCTGACATTCGACCGTCTGGAAGCGATGCCGCTCACCGAAATGGCGTTCAAGGAGGCGATGCGGCTGAAGCCGCCGGTGCCGTCGATCCCGCGCCGCGCGCTGCGCGCGTTCAGCTTCCGCGGCTACGCGATTCCGGCCGGCACGCTGGTCGCGGTCAATCCGCTGTTCAGCCACCACATGCCGCAGATCTGGCCCGATCCCGACCGCTTCGATCCGATGCGTTTCACCGACGACGCGCAGAAGGCGCGGCATCGCTTCGCCTATGTGCCGTTCGGCGGCGGCGCGCATATGTGCCTCGGGCTGAACTTCGCCTATATGCAGGCGAAATGTTTTACCCGGCATTTCTTGCAAGGCCTCGAGGTGTCCTTGGCGCCGAACTACGCGCCGGACTGGCAGATGTGGCCGATCCCGAAGCCGAAGGACGGCCTCAAGGTGACGCTGACGCCGCGGCGCGGCTAGTTGGTCAGGCAGGCCGGCGCTGAAGGCTGCCCCGACTTCAAGGAAGCGAGTCTGCCGTCTGGGTACCCCCAACCCCCGACCCCTCCCCGCAAGGGGGAGGGGAGCAGAGCGGCGGCGACGCACCCCAAAAGGGGCGCGACGCAAAACCGTGACGCAGATATGCACTACGTGACGCAGATATGCAGACGTCGCTCTGCTGTGCATCAGCACGGGATAACGCTTCCAGCACGACGCGAGGCTGCCTCGCATCTCCCCTCCCCCTTGCGGGGAGGGGTCGGGGGTGGGGGTCCACACAACGGGCCTCACCCTTGTCGCGAGCTATCAGTTCGGCAACCGAGCAACACCCGCGCTCGCCCAGCCCTCCCGCGCGCTCTCCGACACTCACTCCGCCGGCTCCGCCAGCCCGACGACGTCGATGCCGTCGGCGCGGCCGCGGATCGGCAAGCGGCCGAGATCGCGCAGCGCAACCGGCGGCGGCCCGTCGAAGCGTTGCAAGGCGGCGCGCGAGGCGAGAAAGCCGCCGGCGATGTCGCGGCTGGATTGCTCGAGCCGCGCCGCGATATTCATCACGTCGCCGTTGAACACGATGGCGCGCTTGATGTCGCCGATCTCGCCGACGATCACGGTGCCGAAATGCAGGCTGCCGCGGATCTGCGGCGCGGCGCCGAACTCGCGCGCAAACTGCGGCGCGGCGCGCGACAGCGCCTCGCGCATCGCCAGAAAGCAGCGCAGCGGCCGCGCGTCGATCGCGCCGCTGCGCTCGGGCCAGGTCACGATCACCTCGTCGCCGACATAATGCAGCACCTCGCCGCGAAAATCCGCGACCTGCAGCGTCAACAGCCGGAAGGTGGCGTCGAGGAAGCGGTGGATCTTGACGCCGCCGAGCCGCTCGGCGAGGCCGGTCGAGCCGGCGATGTCGACGAACAGCACGAAGCGGTTCTCCGCGACCGGCGAATGATAGCGCCCGGTGATGAAGTTCGAGAGCGCTCGGGTGCCGATCAGGTTGGCGATCGCCAGCAGCAGATTCATCGCGATCGAGAACAGCCCGGAATAGATCGTCGCGCTCCAGAACGAGGCGCGCTGCGGGTCCACCGGCATGCCGACCAGCACCGCGCCCAATTCGTAGTACTGGATCGGGATGATGATCGCGGCATAGATCGCGCTGCGCACCAGCACGTTGAGGGTGAACGGCAGCCGCCCCAGCCGCTCGCGCAACGCGCCGTTGGCGACGAACAGTTCGAACACCGCGATAGCGCAGCTGATCAACAGGCCATAGGCGATCCCGGCGCGCAGTTCGCCGGCCGAGGTGTGGCCGCGCGCGCTCACGAACGCCAGGCCGCCGACCAGGCCGCCGGTGAGCATGATCGCGAGCATCCGGATCTTCAGTTCAAGCCGCGCGTTCATCGCTCGCTCGCTGCGCCGCGCGCCGTGCGCGACCCATCTGACCTATCCCGCGGCCTGGTCGAACGCCTGCTTCAGCGCCACCAGTCCCTGTTGCTGCTGGCTCCAATTGCGGCCGCCGGTGATCGCGCCGTCGATCACCAGGTCATGGCCATTGATGAAGCCGGATTCGTCGCTGGCGAGAAACACCGCGGCATAGGCGATGTCGTCGGGCAATCCGGCGCGCGGGATCGGCTGCGCGGTCTTGTAGACCTCGCGCATCGTCGCGGCGGTCTGCTCCGCCGCCTCGACCGACAGCCCCAGCGCCTTGCCGAAGATCCCGGTGGCGATCGCGCCCGGCGAAATGCTGTTGACCCGGATGCCGGCCTCGCCGAGCTCCATCGCCACGCATCTGGTGAGATGAATCACCGCAGCCTTGGCCGCGCCATAGACCAGCGACGAGGAGAAGCCGGCGAGCCGGCCGGCGATCGAGCCGTTGTTGATGATGCTGCCGGAGCCCTGCCGGCGCATCACCGGGGCGGCGTGCTTCATGCCGAGCATCACGCTGCGCAGCAGCGTGGCCAAGGCGGCGTCGAACCGCGCCACGTCGAGGCCTTCGATGCCGCCGGTCTGCGCCGGGCCGCCGGCATTGTTGAATAGGCAGTCGAGCCGGCCGAACCGCGTCACCGCTTCCGCGATCAGCGCCCGCATCTGATCCTCGTCGGTGACGTCGGTCTGCCGGAACCGGCAGGCTTCGCCGAGCCGGGCGGCGAGCGTCTCGCCTTCGGCGGCGCGGCGCCCGGCGATTACCAGCTTGGCGCCTTCGGCGACGAATATCTCCGCGGTGCGCAGCCCGATGCCGCTGGTCGCGCCGGTAATCACCGCGACCTTGCCGTCCAGCCGTCCCATCTGTCTCTCCCCACTGTGATGCGCGCCGCATTGCGCAGCGCCGTTGAGACTCTGTTAATGACAATCGGCGCCGGCGCAACGCCAATTGCGACGCCGGCGCGGGATCTCGCCGTTTTGCAAGGCGACTTAACTAAAATTACAACCCAGCTTGCGAAGCTGCCGCATCATGTCAAGGGCAGCCTCCCGCATGGCGTTCTCCGGTCCCCCCGACATCACCCGCGAGCTTGCGCTGCTGCGCCCGCATGGACCCGGCGGCGACGCGCCCGGCGCCGAACTCGCAGCGCTGCGGGATATTATCCGCGTGCTGCCCGGCGCGGTCACGCTGCAGGATGCGCAGGGCCGCTTTCTGCTGGTCAACGACGCGGCCGCGGCGCAATTCGGCGTCCCCGCAGCGCAGCTGCTGGACTGCCCGCCGACCGCCGCCTTGCCGAGCGAAGCGCTGAACCAGCGCCGCGCCGTCGGCAGGACGCTATTGGCCAGCGGCGAGGGCCTGGTCTGCGAGGAACAGGTCGGCTGCGGCCGCAGCCTGCGGATTTTCCGCACCGCGCATCGGCCGGTCGAGATCGCCGGCGCCAGCCTGCTGCTGTCGAACTCGGCCGACATCACCGATCAGAAGCAGCTCGAGCAGGCGCTGTTCGAGCGGGCCTATTTCGACGAACTCACCGGGCTGCCGATCCGCAGCGTGATCGAGAGTCGCGCCAACGCGCTGTTGCAGGACCATCCCGACCGCCGCTTCGCGCTCGCCTTCCTCGACATCGACAATTTCAAGCACATCAACGACTATTACGGCCACAGCATCGGCGACGCGCTGTTGATAGAGGTCGCCAGGCGGCTCGGGCTGGAGCTGCGCGGCTCCGACACGCTGTCGCGGATCAGCGGCGACGAATTCCTGATCCTGCTCAACCCGATCGAGAGCCAGAGCGAGGTCAACGACGATATCGCGTTCCTGCAGCAGCGGCTGCGCGCGCCGTTCTACATCGACGGTTCGGAAATCTTCGCCTCGGCTTCGATCGGCATCAGCCTGTATCCGGAGCACGGCCGCAGCTTCGAGACGCTGCGGCAGAACGCCGACGTCGCGATGTATCAGGTCAAGAACGCCACCAAGGGCGGCGCCGCGGTATTCGACGTCGCGATGGAGCGCGAGGCCTTGGCGCGGATGAAGGTCGAGCAATCGCTGCGGCTGGCGATCCTCGACAAGCGGTTCTGCTGCGCGTTCCAACCGAAGGTCGATATCCGCAGCCGCGAGGTCAAGGGCATCGAGGCGCTGGTCCGGCTGCGCGACGACAACGGCGTGATCCAGGCGCCGGGCACCTTCGTCGACCTCGCGGTCGAGCTCGGACTGATCGACGAACTCACCCATCTGGTGTTGTCCGAGATCATGAAGTCGATCGACCTTATCAACGACAATTTCGGCGCCTCCGTCAGCATCAGCATCAACGTCGCCGCCAAGCAGGCCGGCAATCCGAAATTCATGCGCTCGTTCAGCGAGGCGCTGGAGGCGACCGGCTGTCCGGAGCGCTTCATCGTCGAAGTCACCGAAGACGCCTTCGTCGCCAAATCGCATTTCCAGTCCGAGATCCTGCCGATGCTGCGCCGGCTCGGGGTCGGCATCTCGATCGACGATTTCGGCATCGGCTATTCGTCGCTGTCGGCGCTCGCCGATATCACCGCCGACGAGATCAAGATCGACCGCTCCTTCATCACCGACATCCACAAGCGGCCGCGCAGCCAGGGCATCCTCAAGGCGATCGAAACATTGAGCGAGGCGCTGGGCATGACGGTGATCGCCGAAGGCCTCGAAACCTTCGAGGAATTGGCCTATCTGCAGACCGCGACCAGGATCCGCTACGCGCAGGGCTATTACTTCTCGCGGCCGATCTTCCTGGAAGACCTGAAGCCGACGCTGCCGATCAGCCGCGAGGGCCGAAAGCCTCAGCCGGCGCGGCTGCCCGAGCAGGCCCGCCCGAGCGCGCCGCGAAGCAGCGGGCAGCGCCGCTAAGTACGACTCCGGGCGACCGCTTGGCATCGCGGCTCGACCCGTCGGATGGGTTGGCGCGCATGCAAAGCGCCGTGCGACACGCAAGGCGCCGTGCTACACGCAAAGCACCGTGCTGCACGCAAAGCGCCGTCATCCTTGTAACTTAAATTCTGCTGGGCGAGGCGGTAGGCTGTCTCGCGCGGTGGCGGACGAGAGACCGGGTCATCCGAGGGCTTTGAAGCCCGAACCTCAGCTTGGGCCTTCGTCCGTCGTTCCATCGAACC
>NZ_DASWPE010000144.1:0-15345 GCF_036404135.1 Rhodopseudomonas sp.
TGTTCGAGACCATCTATCCGGAGACGCTGCAGCCGCTGCCGACCGGAGCGACCGGCGAATTGGTCATCACCACGCTGACCAAGGAAGCGTTGCCGATGATCCGCTACCGGACCCGCGATATCACAAGGCTCAGCAACGAGCCGTGCGATTGCGGCCGCAGCCATGTCCGCATCATGCGCGTCACCGGCCGCGACGACGACATGCTGATCATCCGCGGCGTCAACGTCTATCCGTCGCAGGTGGAGTCGGTGCTGGTCGGTTTCCCCGGCATCGCGCCGCATTATCAACTGGTGCTGACCCGCGACAAGGCGCTCGACACCATGACGGTCGAGGTCGAGATGACGCCGGACGCCGCGCTCGACGAGGCCGGCCGCGTTCGCAAGGCCGCCGAGGTGACGCATCACGTCAAGTCGCTGATCGGCGTGACCTGCAAGGTGGTGGTGAAGTCGCCGGGCGAGGTGCCGCGCTCGCAGGGCAAGGCGGTGCGGGTCAAGGACCAGCGCGCCATCGCCGGCTGAGCCGCCGCGCTCCACGGTCCCCGACAGCGGTAAGTCAATTCGGCGCCATCGGCTTATCGGCGTTGCTGGCTGCGCGCCCGACGCCCGAACCGCGTTCCATCATTCTAGGTTAACCCGGCATCGGCCGGAAAATCGGCCCGCGGCTTCCGCGGCGGCGTAGACCGCAGCGCCGGTGCCCGCCAAACGCGGCCTTCCGTGAGCCGCCGCGGCCGCGTCGGGCTGCGTAGAACGCCGTAGCCCCGTATTCGCCCTAAGCCTCAAATTAATGAGTTGCGAGGCTCTGGTCGCCATTCTGACCGATGCAATGATTTGCGCGGCGCCGGCCGCGGGGAGCGGGATCGTGTCCAGAACCAACTGACAACTACGTTCGCCTTGAGCTGCGGTCGTCGGTGCCGTCGCCCGGATCCTGGTCCGCGGCGCGCATCGCGCGATCAATAAACCTTCGAATCTGATGGAAGTGCCTCATGGCCCAAGCCACCAATCACGATGCCGGCGCCGAGCAGCAGTCAGGGTCGGCCGGCGACGCGGCCGGAGTTCTGCCGGCGGTGATGGGCCTGACGCAGGCCGTGGCGCTGCGCGACAGCCTTGCGGTCCAGCTCAACCGGCCTGCCGTGATCCTCAACGCCGCCGCGATCGAACGCATGTCGACGCCCTGCGTGCAGCTGTTGCTGTCGGCAGGGCGGCAGGCCGACTCCGCTGGGCGTAGTTTCCAAATCGTCGAGGCGTCCGCGGTGTTCCGAACCGCAGTCGCCGATCTCGGTCTGCAGTCGGAATTTGCAAAGTGGATGGCATAGATGGCGAAGCGGATTTTGACGGTCGATGACTCCAAGACCATGCGCGACATGGTGTCGTTTACCTTGCGCAAGGCGGGTTTCGACGTCGCCGAGGCGGAAGACGGCAACAAGGCGCTGGCCGTGCTCGGCGGCGCCAGCTTCGATCTGATCATCACCGATCTGAATATGCCGAACATGGACGGCATCACCTTGATCAAGTCGGTGCGTGCCGACGCCAAGCATCGCGGCGTGCCGATCCTGATCCTGACCACCGAGAGCGACAGCACCAAGAAGAGCGACGGCAAGGCCGCCGGCGCCACCGGCTGGCTGGTCAAGCCGTTTAGCCCGGAGAAGCTCGTCGAACTGGTGCAACGCGTATGTCCATAGACGACGACACAGAATCCTATCCGCTCGCGCAGTTTCGCAAGACCTATTTCGAGGAATGCGACGAGCTGCTCGATGCGTTGCAGTTCCATCTGGATTTGCTGTCGACCGGCGGCGGCGACGAAGAAACGCTGCACGCGATCTTTCGCGCGGTGCATTCGATCAAGGGCGGCGCCGGCGCCTTCGGCTTTGCCGAGCTGGTGGCGTTCTCGCACGTGTTCGAGAGCCTGCTCGACGCGATGCGCGAGCACAAGGTGCCGTCGGCGCCCGACGTCACGCAACTGCTGCTGCGGGCCAGCGACGCGCTGACCGATATCGTCAGCGCCGCGCGCAGCAACGCGACGCTGCCGTCGAGCTTCGGCGCCGACATCGTCACCGCGATGCAGGAAACCCTGGCCGGCGGTTGCGATGCCGCCGCGGCGGCGCCGGAGAAGCGCGCGCCGCCAGACGCCGAGCGCGCGATCGGCGAGCAGCGCTATCGCATTGTCTTCACCCCGCATAGCGAGATGCTGCAGAAGGCCAACGAGCCGCTGCTGCTGATCCGCCAATTGCGTCGCCTCGGCGGTCTCAGCGTCGAAGTCGATAGCTCGCGAATTCCGCCGTTCGAGCGGATCGATCCGGAAACCGCCTATCTGAGCTGGGTGTTCATCCTCGACACCGGCGCGCCGCAGAGCGCAATCCACGAGGTGTTCGAATTCGTCGAGGATGATTGCGACCTCGTGATCGAGCCGTTGCTGCCGGAAGTCCCCGATAGCCCCGGCATCGCACCGGGCGGCGAAACGCCGGTTGCGGCAGCGGCCGCGGCTGGGCCGAAGGCCGCCGAAAGTCCGCCGCCGAACCAGTCGATCCGCGTCGACGTCGACAAGGTCGACCGGCTGGTCAATCTGGTCGGCGAGTTGGTGATCACCCAGGCGATGCTGACCGAGCAGGGCAGCGCGCTGCCGAGCGATCAATATCCGGCGCTGCTGCAGGGCATCGACGCGCTGGCGCAGAGCGCGCGCGAATTGCAGGAAAGCGTGATGGCGATCCGCGCCCAGCCGGTCAAATCGGTGTTCGCGCGGATGCCGCGAGTGGTGCGCGATCTCGCCGCCACGCTCGGCAAGGAGGTGCGCATCGTCACCTCGGGTGAGATGACCGAGATCGACAAGACGGTGATCGAGCAGCTCAACGATCCCTTGACCCACATGATCCGCAACGCGCTCGATCACGGCATCGAGGCGCCCGATGTCCGCGGCGCCCGCGGCAAGCCGCGGCAGGGCACCATTCATCTGTCCGCGGCGCAGCGCTCCGGCCGGATCATCATCGAGGTGTCCGACGACGGCAACGGCATCAACCGCGAGCGCGTGCTGGCCAAGGCGCACGACCGCGGCCTGGTGCCGGCCGGCGTCACCCTGAGCGACGAGGAGATCGACCATCTGATCTTTCTGCCGGCGTTCTCCACCGCCGAGAAGATCTCCAACATTTCCGGCCGCGGCGTCGGCATGGACGTGGTGAAGCGCAACGTGCAGTCGCTCGGTGGCCGCATCAGCGTGCAGTCCCGCTTCGGCCACGGCTCGCGCTTCACGCTGTCGCTGCCGCTGACGCTCGCGGTGCTCGACGGCATGGTGGTGTCGATCGGCAAGGAGACCTACATCATCCCGCTCACCGCGATCATCGAGAGCCTGCGGCCGCAGCCGGCGGATATCCACGCCGTGGTCGGGCGCGGCGACGTGCTGGCGTTGCGCGGCGAGTACATCCCGCTGATCCCGCTGCACGGCTATTTCGCGATCGACGGCGCGATCACCGATCCCTGCCGCGGCATCGTCATCATCGTGCAGAGCGAAAGCGCCGGCCGCGTCGGCGTCATCGTCGACGAACTGCTCGGACAGCAGCAGGTGGTGGTGAAGAGCCTCGAGGCCAATTACGACCCGGTCGACGGCATCGGTGGCGCCACCATCCTCGGCAACGGCCGGGTGGCGCTGATCCTCGACATCGCCAGGCTGCGCGAGGCGGAGATCGCCGCGCCGCCGCGGCCCGCCATCGCGCGCCCTGCAACGAACGACCGCCCGGAGGAGATCACCCATGCAGCCTGATCAGCAATCGATCGCCAGCAGCCTCGGCCTGGATATCGGCGCGGCGACGGTCAGCGAGAACTCCCAGCAATTCGTCACCTTCACGCTCGGTGCCGAAGAGTACGGCATCGACATCATGGTGGTGCGCGAGATCAAGGGCTGGACTGATACCACGATGATCCCCAACGCCCCGGCGCATGTTCGCGGCGTGGTCAATCTGCGTGGCGTGATCGTTCCGATCTTCGATCTGCGCGCCCGGTTCGGCATGGGGCTCACCGTCCCCAGCAAGATGCATGTGGTGATCATCGTCGCCGCCGGTACCCGCACCGTCGGGCTGCTGGTCGACACCGTCTCCGACATCATCGCGATCGATCCGAAGGCGATCCGGCCGGTCCCCGACATGGGATTGCCGAGCGAGGATCAGTTTCTCGAAGGACTGGTCGCGATCGAAAACCGCATGGTGACGCTGGTGTCGCTGGCCGGGCTGTTCGGCAGGCCGGCCGATGTGCCGCAACGCAATTTTGCCGGCGACGCCTCCGCTCCGAAGGCCGCCTGATGTTGCGTGCGCGTCCCACCAGTCAATTCCTTTTCCAGATGAGGCAACGATCATGATGCACGAACTCGACGAACAAAACATCCCGGACCAGGACGCGGCGAAACCGAAGCCGGTGCGTGCCAAGAAGGCGAAGCCGGCGGCGGTGAAATCGGCCACGCCGACCACGGCCGCGCCGGATCGCAAGCTGCGCGGCATGCTCGACGCCATCAACCGCTCGCAGGCGATGATCGAATACGCGCTGGACGGTACGATCGTCGATGCCAACGCCAATTTCCTCGCCGCGGTCGGTTACGCGCTGGCCGAGATCAAGGGCCAGCACCATTCGATGTTTGTCGATCCGGCGCAGCACCAGAACCCGGCCTCGCTCGCCTTCTGGGATCGGCTGGCGCGCGGCGAGCCGGAGGCCGGGCAGAGCAAGCTGATCGGCAAGGGCGGCAAGGAGGTCTGGTTGCAGGTGTCCTACAGCCGCGCGCTCGACGGCCAGGGCAAGCCGACCCGGATCATTGCGGTCGGCATGGACGTCACCGCGGCCGCGCAGAAGGCCATGGCCGATGCCGTCGAGCTGAAGATCCGCTCCGACATCATGGACACTACCAGCATCGTCTCCTACTCCGATCTCAAGGGCGACATCGTCGCCGTCAACGACAAATTCGTCGAGGTGTCGAAATATCCGCGCGACGAGCTGATCGGCAAGCCGCACAACACCACCCGGCATCCGGACATGCCGAAGGAGGTGTTCAAGGAATTGTGGAGCACGATCGGCCGCGGCCGGATGTTCCGCGGCATTATCAAGAACCGCGCCAAGGACGGCACGCCGTATTATGTCGACGCCGTGATCGCGCCGATCATGGGCGACAACGGCAAGCCGAAGGCCTATCTCGGGGTTCGCTACGACATCACCGCGGCCGAGATCGAACGCTACAACATGCGCGGGCTGTTCAACGCGATCAACGAGAACTACGCCTATGTCGAATTCGAACCATCCGGCGTGCTGATCACCGCCAACCCGATCTTCCTCAATGTGCTCGGCTATCAGCTCGCCGAGATCGTCGGCAAGCATCACCGGATATTCGTCGAGCCGACGCAAGCCGCCGGCCATCAATACGCGCAGTTCTGGGCCGACCTGAACGCCGGCAAGGCGGTTAGCGATGTGTTCAAGCGCATCACCAAGACCGGACAGGAAGTTTGGATCCAGGCGGTGTATTCCGCGGTGAAGGATGAAGTCGGGCGGGTCGTCAAGATCGTCAAGATCGCTACCGACGTCACCGCGCAGCGCATCGCGGCTGCGGATTTCGAAGGTCAGATCGCAGCGATCGGCAAGGCGCAGGCCGTCATCGAGTTCGGGTTGGACGGCAAGGTGCTCGCCGCCAACGAAAACTTCTGCCAGACGCTGGGATACAGCGCCGCCGAGCTCAAGGGTCAGCACCATTCGATGCTCGTCGATCCGGCGTTCCGCTCCTCGACCGATTACCGGATGTTCTGGGACAAGCTCGGCCGCGGCGAATACGACACCGGGCGATACAAGCGGATCGGCAAGGGCGGCAAGGAGATCTGGATCCAGGCCAGCTACAACCCGATCATGGATCTCAACGGCAAGCCGTTTAAGGTGGTGAAATACGCCACCGACATCACCGCACAGGTGCGGGCTTCCGAAGTGTTGCAGGCGGCGGTCGCGCAAACCCAGGAGGCGGTGAGCGCGGCGAAGGAGAACGATCTGCGCCACCGGATCCCGCTCGACGGCATGACCGGCGACATCGCGCAGCTGTGCGAAGGCGTCAACGGCCTGCTCGACACCATGTCGTCGATGATCGGGGAAATCTCCGATACGTCGCAGACCCTGACCACCGCGGCGCGCGAAATCGCCACCGGCAACACCGACCTGTCGCAGCGCACCGAACAGCAGGCGGCGAGCCTCGAAGAAACCGCCGCCAGCATGGAGCAGCTCACCAACACGGTGCGGCAGAACGCGGAGAACGCGCAGCAGGCCAACAAGCTGGCGTCGTCGGCCTCGGAGGTCGCGGTGAAGGGCGGCTCGGTGGTCGCCGAAGTGGTGCAGACCATGGACGGCATCACCCAGGCCAGCCGCAAGATCGCCGACATCATCGGCGTGATCGACGAGATCGCGTTCCAGACCAACATCCTGGCGCTGAACGCCGCGGTGGAAGCCGCGCGCGCCGGCGATCAGGGCCGCGGCTTTGCCGTGGTCGCGGCAGAAGTCCGCAATCTGGCGCAGCGCAGCGCCAACGCCGCCAAGGAGATCAAGGGGTTGATTTCCGACTCGGTCTCCAAGGTGGAGTCCGGCTCGCGGCTGGTCGACACCGCCGGCAAGACCATGGAGGAGATCGTGCAGTCGGTGAAGCGCGTCACCGACATCATGGCGGAGATTTCCGCAGCGTCGCAGGAACAGCGCGGCGGCATCGAGCAGGTCAACAACGCCGTGATGCAGATGGACAAGGTCACGCAGCAGAACGCAGCCCTGGTCGAAGAAGCCGCGGCGGCGGCGAAATCCATGGAAGACCAGACCAGCTCGATGGCCGACATGGTGGCGCAGTTCAGGCTGGGTGACGGCTTCGGCGGCGTGCAGGCGCATTCGGCGCCGGCGCCGCTACGGCCGACCGGCAACCCGGTGGTGGACCGCCAGCTGCGCGGGGCGACCGCTCCGCCGGCGCCGCGCACCGCGCGTGCTTCCGGCCATGCGGTCGCCGAGCCGGTGGTGCGGCAGCGCGCCAATGGCACGGGCGAGGTTGATTGGAAGCAATTCTGACGGCCTCGGACGCCGGTTTGCAATGAACTAAGCGTCGATCCCGCGGGATCGGCGCTTCCAGCAGCCGCAAAGGATCGACGGTGCAGCAGACGGTGCAGCAGCAAGAGTTCGCGCTTCATGACGGAGATTTCCGCAAGATCGCCAATCTGGTGATGGAAACCACCGGCATCGTGATTAGCGATCGCAAGCGCGCCTTCATCAGCGGCCGGCTCGGCCGTCGGCTGCGCACCTTGGGATTGTCCGGCTTCGGCGACTATTGCCGGCTGCTGGAAAGCGACGCCGGCGACGCCGAACGGCTGATGCTGGTCAACGCCATCACCACCAATCACACCGCATTCTTCCGCGAACCGCATCATTTCGAGGCGCTGGCCGCCAACGTGCTGCCATCGATCAACGCGGCGCAGGGTCAACGCGGTGGCCGGTTGAGAATCTGGTCGGCGGGCTGTTCGACCGGCGAGGAGCCTTACACGCTGGCGATGCTTTTGTGCGAGCAGAGCGCGCAATTGGCCGATTGGGACGTCAAGATTCTTGCCACCGACCTCGACACCAACGTGGTCGCGCACGCCGCCGCCGGCATCTACGACGCCGAGCGGGTGGAATCGATCCCCGGCAATTTTCGCAAGAAGTACTTCACCGCCCAGGCCGACGGCCGCGGCGTGATGGGCGAGGCGGTGCGCTCGCTGATCAGCTTCGCGCCGCTCAATTTGTTGCAGGGCTGGCCGATGAGGGGGCCGTTCGACATCATCTTCTGCCGCAACGTGGTGATCTATTTCGACAAGCCGACGCAGCGCCGGCTGTTCGACCGCTATGCCGACATGCTGAAGCCCGACGGTTGGCTGTTTATCGGTCACTCGGAAAGCCTGTTGTCGGTGACCGACCGCTTCAAGCTGGTCGGCCGCACCATCTATCGCAGGATCAAATGACCGGGCGGCATCACCATAGGCAGCGGCGCGCGACGCATGACGCCGCGATCGCGGATCACGGCGTCAATTCCCGGCGCTATCGCGATCCGCGGTTCGAGGAGATCGCGGTCAAGGTATTCCCCGGCGAACACCACGTCACCGCGAGCAACGAAATGCTGGTGACCATTCTGGGCTCCTGCGTGTCGGCCTGCATCCGCGACCCGCTGATCGGGGTCGGCGGCATGAACCACTTCATGTTGCCGGAATCCAACGGCGGCGCATGGGACGGCGTCTCGTCGAGCATGCGCTACGGCAACGTGGCGATGGAGCGGCTGATCAACGACATCCTGTCGCGCGGGGGCGCGCGCGAGCGGCTGGAGGTCAAAGTCTTCGGCGGCGGCAATGTGATGAAGAGCAGCGCCAATATCGGGCACCGCAACGCCGAATTCGTCGAGGACTACCTCTGCGCCGAGAATCTGAAGATCACCGCCGCGCATCTGCGCGGCACCCTGCCGCGACGCATCCACTACTTTCCGGCGACCGGCAAGGTGCTGCTGCTGGAGCTGCGCCACGCCGAGGAGCAGGCGGTGTTCAGCAGCGAGGCGAATTACAAATCCAAGGTCCAGTCCGATCCGGTCGCCGGTTCGGTCGAATTGTTCTGAGGGACGCCGTGTCGAAAATCCGCGTGCTCATCGTCGACGACTCGGCCCTGGTGCGCCAGATGCTGACGCAGTTGCTCGGGTCGGATCCCGCGATCGACGTGATCGGCGCGGCGCCGGATCCGCTGGTGGCGCGCGAGATGATCAAGTCGCTCAATCCCGACGTGGTCACCCTCGACATCGAGATGCCGCGGATGGACGGCCTGGCGTTCCTGGAAAAGATCATGACGCTGCGGCCGATGCCGGTGCTGATGATCTCGTCGCTGACCCAGAAGGGTGCCGACACCGCGCTGCGCGCTCTGGCACTCGGTGCCGTCGATTACGTCGCCAAGCCGACCATCGGGCTGCGCGACGGTTTTGAGGCGCTGCGCGAGGAAATCGTCGCCAAGGTCAAGATGGCGGCGTCCGCCCGGGTTCGCCCGCTGTGCAGCGACGCGCCGAAAGCCGCGGCGCCATCCCCCGCATCCGGCTACAGCTCATCGGAGAAGGTGATCGCGATCGGCGCATCGACCGGCGGCGTCGAAGCGCTGCAGACCCTGCTGACGCAATTTCCGCACGACGCGCCGGCGATGCTGGTCACCCAGCATATGCCGGCGGCGTTCACCGCGTCGTTTGCCGCGCGGCTCGATCAGTTCTGCGCGGTCACCGTCAGTCAGGCGCGCGACGGCGAACGGGTGTTGCCCGGCCATGTCTACATTGCTCCCGGCGGCCTGCATCTCGAGCTGGCGCGCTCCGGCGCCAACTACATCTGCCGGGTGCACGATATGCCTGCGGTGTCCGGACATCGGCCCTCGGTCGACGTGCTGTTCCGTTCAGTGGCGCGCGCTGCGGGCGGCAATTCGGTCGGCATCATCCTGACCGGCATGGGCAGCGACGGCGCCGCCGGGCTGCTGGAGATGCGCGATGCCGGCGCTTCCACCATCGGCCAGAACGAGGCCACTTGCGTGGTCTACGGCATGCCGAAGGTCGCCCATGATCGCGGCGCCACCGAGGTCGAACTGCCGATCGGCAAGATTTCGGAACAGGTGCTGTATCGCTGCCGGGCCACCGCCAAGCGCGGAGTGAGAGTCTGACATGCTGGGCCTTGGCAAAAAGCAATGGCCAGCTTCGGTGGAGGCCCCGCCTGCGCATGCCGCAGCGCCGCCGTTGTCGCCGGCCGATCCTGCGCCGCCGCTGCCGCACGCCGAATTGCTGCAGCGCTGGATGTCGCTGGCGCAGATGCAGCAGCGCGTGATCCACGCCCTGGCCGGTGAGGTTGCCCGTACCTCCGGCTTCGTCGAATCCGAGGCCGACGCGCTCAGCGGCCGCTTCCGGCGGCTCGCGGTCAGCGCCCAGCAGCAGACCGCCCGGGTCGACAGCCTCACCAGCCTCGCCAAGGGCGTCGAGGTGGCGGGCCGGGTGGTGCCGATCCACGAGGTCACCCAGTTGCTGGATGGTACGCTGAGCGACGTCGTTTCCAAGATCCTGATGCTGTCAAAGGATTCGATGAGCATGGTCTACGCGCTCGACGAACTCAACGCCAACGTCATGCGCGTCGAGAAATGCATGGAGCAGCTCACCGCGATCAACGGCACCACCAACATGCTGGCGCTGAATGCCCGCATCGAGGCCGAACGCGCCGGCGACGCCGGGGCCGCGTTCCGCATCGTCGCCAATGAGGTTCGCGAACTGTCGAAGACCACCCAGTTGCTGTCGAGCGACATGAACCGGCAGCTCAAGGCGGTGACCGAGGGCATCGCCAGCGGTCACGCCACCTTGAAGCGAGTGGCGACCATCGACATGTCCGAGAACGTGCTCGCCAAGGAGCGGCTCGAGGTGATTCTCGCGGCGCTGCAGCACCGCGGCGATGCCTTGGAGACCATCGTCGCCGACGCGGTGACGGAGGCCGCGGTGATTTCCGCGGACGTCGACGCCATGGTGACCGGCATCCAGTTTCAGGACCGCACCAAGCAACGGCTGGAACACGTCGTCGACACCCTGCAGGTGATCGCCGAGGCGATCGACGACGTCAAGCACGCCACCACCGCGGCGCTGCCCGAGCTGATGGCCTCGTCGACCCCGGATCATGCCTGGGTGAAGCAATTGCTCGAGCGTTACACCTTGAGCGAAATGCGCGAACGGTTCGTCGCGGAACTGATCGACGGCAAGCCGGTGGCGTGGCCGGAAGACTCGCCGAACAGCAATACCGCCGCGGCGAGCGGATCAATCGAACTATTCTGAGGACAGATCATGCAGTATGAATTCAACGGCAACGACGCCAACGTTTCCCTGAACGGCGAACTCACCTTCACCGACCATGTCGCGTTTCGCGAAGTCGCCAGCCGGTTGCTCAAGGCCACCGATCAATCGCTAACGATCGACCTGTCGAAGCTGGATTTCATCGACTCGGCGGGGCTCGGCATGTTGCTGATCGTCCGCGACGAAGCCAACAAGGCCAACCGCAGTCTGACGCTGCGCGGTCCCAAGGGCCAGGTCGAGCGGATGTTTTCGGTGACCAAGTTCAACACCCTGTTCACGGTGGTGGCCTAGTCATGGCGACCGCGATGGACCCCGGCTTGCCGCCGCCGGCGCAGCATGGCTGGTTCACCTGGTGGGACGGCAGTTCGCAGTTCTCGCTCGGCGCGGCGCTGACGACGCCGACCACCGACTGCGTCGAAGCCGAGCTTGGCGAGCAGGCCGATTGGCATGCGCGCTATCGCGCCTCGTCACGCCATCTCAGCCTGACGGTTACCACGCGCTCGGCGTATCGACATCAGGTGATCGGCGCATTTGTCGCGGCGATCGACCATCGGCTGCAGTTCTCGGAGGATCTGCAGCAGCGGGTGCGCACCGCGGTCCAGGAGGCCACCATGAACGCCATGCTGCACGGCAATCTCGGGCTCGGCTCCGCGCTGCGCGGCGATCTCGAGGGTCTGGCGCGGTCGCACGACGTCATCGAGTCGCTGCTGGCGCGGCCGCCGCTGGCGCGCAGCATGATCCGCATCGATGCGATCTGGAATGTCGCGATCCTGCACATCATCGTGCGCGACAGCGGCGCCGGCTTTAAGCGCAGCCCGCCGTGCTCCATCGAATCCCCCGACCCGATGACGCAGACCAGCGGTCGCGGCCTGATGATCCTCGAGGCGTTTTGTGACCGCGTGGTGCTGTTGAACGGCGGCACCGCCATCAAGCTTGGGTTTCGCTTATGAACGCCCCCGACAGCTTCCAGGCTGCGGCCGAGCTGCGGCCCGCCGAGCGGCGCGGCCACGACATCTTTGCGGCCCGGATTCTGATCGCCGATGACGATGCGCTGAGCTGCCGGCTGCTCGCCGGAATCTTGCGACGGCAGAATTTCACCAACTTTCGCTTCGCATCCGGCGGCTATGCGGCGCTGGAACAATGCGAGGCGTATCAGCCGGACCTTGTGCTGCTCGACATCCAGATGCCGGATCTCGGCGGTCTCGAAGTCTGCCAACGGCTGCGGGCGCGGCCGCGCTTCATCGACGTGCCGATCTTGGCGCAGACCGCGACCTTCGACCGCGACGAGATGGGGATCCTGTTTGCGGCGGGCGCGTCGGACTTTCTGTCCAAACCGATCAATCCGTCCGAACTGGTGTCCCGGGTCACGCTGCACCTGGAGCGCAGGGTGCTGCTGCGCGAATTGCGCGACTACCGCGAGCGCACCTCGCAGGAGCTCGAGGCCGCGCGGCGGATGCAGTTCGAATTGCTGCCGTCGACGGAGGACCAGCAGCGGTTGGCGTCCGCCGCGGGGTTGCGGATCGGGTCGTGTTGCCGGCCGTCGTCGGAAATCGGCGGCGATCTGTGGGGCGTGCTGCCGATCGATCGCGGCAGCTTCGGCGTGTTCCTGGCCGATTTCGCCGGCCACGGCGTCACCGCGGCGCTCAACACCTTCCGGCTGCATGCGCTGATCCACGAGCACAAGCGGCTGCACGCCGACCCGTCGAAACTGCTGGCGATGCTCAACGACCGTTTGGTGCGGATGCTGTCGCCGGGCCAATTCGCGACCTTTCTGTACGTCGTGATCGAACCGTCTGCTAATCGGCTGCGATTTGCCTCAGCCGGCGCGCCGCCGCTGATCGTCTCGCTCGGCCATGAGCCGGGCGCGGTGTTGGCGGCGCATAGCGGGCTGCCGCTGGGCGTGGTCCCCGGCGCGCAATACGAACTGCGCCAATGCGGCTTTGCGCCGGACTCGCGGGTGTTGATGTTCAGCGACGGGCTGTCGGAATTCCCCGACGAGCGCGGCGAGCGGATCGGCGACGCCGGTTTGTGCGACGCGGTCGCGGCGTGCGCGACCGGCGTGTCGCCGTTTCAGGTGATCGATCGGGTGTGCGGCGCGGCCGGTATCGGCGAGCTGGATGCGTTGCACGACGACATGACCATCGTCTGCATCGACCGGCAGTCCGCGGCGGTCGAATTGGCCTGTCAGACGTGCAAGCTCGTGGCTGAACAGCCGACCGCGCCGGCTCGGTGTGACCTGGAGAGCCTGCCGCAGGAGCGAGCCAGATCATGCTGAGCGAGCCGCTGATCGACCACACCCAGATCGCGCTGTTGCGCCGCGCGCTCGGCGATGAGGACTTGCGCGACATGCTCGCGGAACTGCCCGAGGTGGCGCGGCAGGGTCTCGACAAGATCAGGGCCGCGGTGGCGGCGTCCGATCTCGACGAGGCGCGGCGCAACGGCCATGCTCTGAAGGGTGTCGCCAGCAGCTTCGGCGCGGCGCGGATCGCCGCGGAGGCTCGCAAGATCGAAGCCGCCGGCTCGTCGATCGCCGCGATTTCGCAGGGCGTCGCGCTGCTGGAGCGGTTGATCGACGAGACCGCGGTCGCGCTCGCCGAACTCTGCCCTGCGTCGGCGGAGGCAACATCACCATGAAGACGATTATGGGCGAACTGGTGTGGTCTTCGCCGCACGGCCGGCTGTCACCGCGCAACACCATGTTTGCCGCGGCCACCCTGGTGGTGCTCACGGTGTTGGCGGCGGGCGTCACCATTTGGAATTTGCACGACAAGATCGATCGCGAAACCCGCGGCAATCTCGGCAAGATCTCGATGGTGCTGGCCGAGCAGACCTCGCGATCGTTCCAGTCGGTCGATACCGTGCTTGGCGAACTGGCGGCCCGCATCGGCGCCGGCGGGCCGCTCCAAGCGGATCGCCTGCGCGCCACGGTCGACAGCCAGACACTGTATCAAGTGTTGCAGGAGCACGCCCGCCGTCTGCCGCAAGTCAGCAATCTGATCGTCGCCAATGCCGACGGCTGGTTGGTCGCGCATTCGCGGTCGTGGCCGACACCGCAATTGTCGATCGCCGAGCGCGAGCAGTTTAAGCGGCTGCGCGACACCGACGAAGCCATGCTGGTCGTCAGCGAGCCGATGCGCAGCAAGGTCGATGGCAGCTGGACGCTGTATCTGGCGCGGCGCATCAACGACGCCAATCACCAATTCGTCGGCGCGGTCGAGGCCGCGGTGAAGTTGCGCGATTTCGAGGAGTTTTACGAGGCGGTGGCACTGGAAGGCAGCTCGGTGGCGTTGTGGCGGCGCGACGGCACGCTGCTGGCGCGCTACCCGCGACTGGAGAACAAGGTCGGCAGTTCAATCGGTTCGGAGGCGATGACCCGCGACCTCGCCCAGACGGCCAATCGTGGTGGCGTCTGGGTCGCCGGCTTGGACGGCCAGCCGCGTTACGTCGCGCGAACCGCGGTGCCGAATTTCCCATTGGTCGTCACCGTGGCGATCCCGGCCGATATCGCGCTCGGCACTTGGCGACGCGACGCGATCATCCTGTTCATCGGCGTACTCGGCGCCGTCGGCGGCGTGGTGGTGCTGCTGGTGGCGCTCGGTAGGCAGATCCGCGGCATTCGGCATTCGGAATTGCTGCTGGCGCGGCAGAATTTTCAGCTTGAACGCAGCGGCAGCCAGCTGCTGGAGGCGCAGAAGATCGGCAAATTGGGCCATTGGGAAGCCGATGTGAAGCAGATGACCGCGACCTGGTCGCCGCAATTGTTCGAGATCGCGGGTTTGGCGGTGGCGCCGGTCGTCACGTTCGACACCGTGTTGTCGCTGGTACATCCCGACGACATCGAGGGATTTCTCGGCGAGTGCAAGCGCGCCAAGGCCGCCAGGAGCAATCTCACCCATGAGCATCGCTGGATTCGTCCGGACGGACAGCTGCGCTGGGTTCGGATTGAGGCCAACCCGCGGCGCGACGCCGATGGCGGGGTTGCTGGTGTTTTCGGCATTGTGCTCGATATCACCAATCTGAAGCGTGCCGAGGAGCGTGCCAGCAATTCGCAGCGGATGTTGTCGGACGCGATCGAATCGTTTTCGCAGGGCTTCATCCTCTACGACAGCGACGACCGCTTCGTGTTGGCGAATTCCCGGTTTCGCGAGATGTATCCGGAAGTCGCCGATCTGCTGCTGCCCGGTGCATTGTACGAGGATATTTTGCGCGGCGCCGCCGCCCGCGGCGCGTTTGGAGCCGACCCCGAAGAGATCGAGATCTTCGTCACTTGGGCCATGGCCTGGCATCGCAAGGCCAACCAGCCGATCGAACAGCAGATCGCCGACGGCCGTTGGGTCCGGATGTCGGAACATCGCACCTCGGATGGCGGGATTGCCGGGCTGCGCACCGACGTCACCGATTTCAAGCTGGTGGAGGCCGCGCTGCAGCAGCGGGTGGCCGACGTCGAAATGGCGCGCAACGATCTCGAGGCCCAGCAGAGCGAACTGATCGAAGCCTCGA
>NZ_DASWPE010000145.1:0-52530 GCF_036404135.1 Rhodopseudomonas sp.
CTGCGGCCGAGAGCAGGCCTGGATTCCGCGCGCCGCGGACGGCGGCGACGATGTCGTCGGCGATCGGCCCGGCATAGAACGCCGCGGCCCCGCCGTCGCGCAGCGCCTTCAGCGTCTCGGCGTAGGCCGGGTTCTTCAGGCGATCGCCCGCCTTTAGCGGCGCGCCGCCGGGCAGGAAGTAGGCGCCCGCCGCCTGGTCGCGCGAAAGGCGTCCTGCGTCGGCCGCGATCTGGGCGGCGAGCCGCGGCGAGACCTCGAAGCCGTTCTCGCTCAGGTCCAGAGCCGGGCCGAAGAGCTTGGCCCAGGGCAGTTTGCCGAACCGCCAGTGCGCGGCCTCCAGCAGCCGCGGCGTGCCCGGCGTCCCGACCGAACGGCCGCCCAGCACTGCGTCCATGAAGCCGAGCGGCTCGCCATGCTCGTCCTGGAACAGCGCAGGCGTCGCCGCCGCCGGCGCGGTCTCGCGGCCGTCGAATGTCGTCAGCCCCTTTGTCGCGGCGCTCCAGTGCACGAGGAAGGCCCCGCCGCCGAGGCCGGAGGACTGCGGCTCGACAAGCCCGAGCACCAGCTGCGCCGCGATTGCGGCGTCGACCGCGCCGCCGCCCGCCCGCAGCATCTCGGCTGCGGCCTCCGCGGCGTGCGGGTTCGCGGCCGCGACCATCCAGTTCCTGGCGCGGGCGAGAGGCTTCGGCTTGAGGCCGGTCGCGATCTCCGGCGCGAACGCGTCGGAGGACTGGCGCGCCTCCTGCGCGACGGCCCCGAACGCAAACCACGCCACGAACAGCGGTGCGACCAGGCGGATCGATCGTCGCATCGGCCGCTCCGTAAACGTCATGCCTATATTCGCCGGGCGTGACGACAACCTGGTCGCCCGATTAACCCAAAGTTACCCCGGCGTTAACTCGCTTTTAAGGTTAACCGATCATTACGATTAACCAGCGTCGCCCGATTGTTTCTAGCGGGCGCAAGGGCCTCCCCCCATGCCGGTCACCGTCTCCTCGGTCGTCTTCAGGCTCGCCGCCGCGGCGGCGCTCACGGGCCTGCTCGCAGGCTGCAACGCCGATCGCGAGGTCACCGGCTCGATCATGAAGACGAGCGCGACCCGCGAGATCGTGACCCCGGAACAGCGAGAGGCGCGCTGGCGCGAACTCGCAGCGTCCTACGGCGAGGCCTATCAGAAGAACCCGTCCGACGCCGCGGCCGGCTACGGCTACGGCCTGGCGCTTCGGGCGCTCGGGCAGCGGGCGCAGGCGCTTGCCGTGCTCGAAGCCGCCAGCATCAGGAATCCCAAGCAGAAGCAGATCCTTGGCGCCTATGGCCGGGCGCTCGCCGACGTCGGCCGCTACGATGACGCGCTCGCCGTGCTCGAGCGGGCCCACACTCCGGACGCGCCGGACTGGCGCATCCTGAACGCTCAAGGAGCGATCCTCGATCAGCTCGGCCGCAGCGAAGAAGCCCGCGGCTATTACGAAGCGGCCCTCAAGATCGCGCCGGGCGACCCGGCGATCCTGTCCAACCTCGGCCTGTCCTATGCGCTGAACCGCGACCTCGCGAAGGCCGAAGCCACGCTTCGCCTTGCGGCCGCGAGCCCAAGGGCCGACGACAAGGTGCAGGCGAACCTTGCTCTGGTCGAAAGATTGAAGACCGCGCCGCGGGGCAAGGCGAAGATCGCGGGCTGAGGTCCTATTTGCGCGGTTTCCAGGAACCAGCAGCCGCAAAAGCGTATAGGATCAACGGACTTCCGGCCAACATGCGCCGTCGGGGGTGATTTCAGCCCCTGATGCGCATCGCCTGGAAGCGCCAATATGCTGATCCGCTACGGCTATGAGATCGCGCTGCACTGTCAGGCCCCGACGCCGATCGTGTGCCTGCTCTCGGTGCACGACGACCGGATGGCCGACATCCGCGATCCCGAGAAGGTCTTCACCACCCCGATCACACCCACGACGACCTACCGCGACCTGTTCGGCAACCGCTGCCGCCGGCTCGTGGTCCCAGTCGGCGATTTCAAGCTGTGGGGCGACGCCACGATCGAGGACGACGGCCTGCCGGACGTCGCGCTTCCCGACGCCGAGGAATGGCCAGTCGCCGACCTTCCGGACGACACGCTCGTCTACCTCATGGGCAGCCGCTACTGCGAGACCGACCGGCTGAGCCAGGCGGCCTGGGACCTGTTCGGCCATCTGGCGCCCGGCTGGGGCCGCGTCCAGGCGATATGCGACTTCGTCCACGCTCACATCGCCTTCGACTACCAGCAGGCGCGCTCGACCCGCACTGCATTCGACGCCTTCAACGAACGCGTCGGGGTCTGCCGCGACTTCGCGCATCTGGCGGTGGCGCTCTGCCGCTGCCTCAACATCCCCGCCCGCTACGTCAACGGCCACCTGGGCGATATCGGGGTTCCCGTGGTCGACCCGATGGACTTCAGCGCCTGGATCGAAGTTTTCGTCGGAGGCGCATGGCGCACCTTCGATCCCCGCAACAACATTCCCCGGATCGGCAGGATCGTCGTCGCCCGCGGGCGTGACGCCGCCGACGTTCCGCTCATCAACTCTTTCGGCCCCCACACGCTGACGTCGTTCAGGGTGTGGACATACGAGGTCGATCGCGTCCCGGCGGGATGACCCCATCGAGCCTCACGATTGAAACGAGACGTCCATCCCGCGGCTGGCGTCCGGCCAGGTCTTTGGGTAGGCGTTCAAGACCGCGACCGCGAGATGGGACGATACGTGTTGCCGCAGATCAGCATTCAACGCCGCCTCCGCCCCGTGCTCCGGCGCTCCGACTCAATCCCCGGCGGCGGGCTCGTCCGATGACCGGAACGCCGATCGTCCCGGTCACGTTGACCGGCCGCCATGTCGAACTGGCTCCGCTGTCTCAGGAGCATCATCCCGGGCTGTGCGATGCGGTGCGTGACGGCGAGCTCTGGCGGCTCTGGTACACGAGCGCTCCAAAGCCCGAGGACATGGAGCGCGAGATCGCGCGCCGTCTCGCCCTGCAGGCCGACCGCTTGATGCTGCCCTTTACGGTGATCGAACGGCCGAGCGGCCGGATCGTCGGCATGACGACCTACATGAACATCGACGTCGCGGGCCCCCGCGTCGAGATCGGCTCGACGTGGTACGCCCGCAGCGTCCAGCGGACCGGTCTCAACACCGAGGCCAAGCTGCTGCTGCTCGCGCGCGCCTTCGACGACCTCGGCTGCCTGGCCGTCGAGTTCCGCACGCATTTTCTCAACCAGCAGAGCCGGCGCGCGATCGAGCGGCTGGGGGCGCGACTGGACGGAGTGCTGCGAAACCACCAGCGCGCGAAGGACGGCACGATCCGCGACACCTGCGTTTACAGCATCATCCCCTCGGAATGGCCGGCGGTGCGCTCCCATCTGACATGGCTTCTCGAAACGCCGCGCTGACTCGACGGCGGCGCCTCCGGTATTCGAGGGTCAGCCTGGCGCAAGCCTCCATGGCTTCTGCGGGCGAAAGAGCGTATGAGGCACCGCAATTCCTTTTTGGATCGCGGCTGAGCCGGCGCATCGCGCGCCTGCCTATCGCCTTGCGCTCATCGAAAGCAGACCCCCCGTGCTCCTGCCGTCCTCCCCGTCCCCGCTTATGCGCGCTCTGTCCGAGCGCGGCTATGACGACCTGACTCCCGTCCAGAAGCAGGTGCTTGCCCGTGAGGTAGCGGGGCGCGACCTTCTCGTCTCGGCGCAGACCGGGTCCGGCAAGACCGTGGCGTACGGACTGGCGCTGGGCGAAACGCTGCTCGACGCCGCGGGAAGCCTCGGCCAGGCCGCGAAGCCGCTCGCGCTGGTCGTCGCTCCGACGCGGGAGCTCGCGCTTCAGGTCGAGCGCGAACTGGTCTGGCTCTACGCCAAGGCGCAGGGACGCATCGTCGCCTGCGTCGGCGGCATGGACCCCCGCGCCGAGCGGCGCCGTCTCGAACTCGGCGCGCATATCGTCGTCGGCACGCCCGGCCGCCTGCGCGATCATATCGAACGCGGCGCGCTCGACGTCTCCGAGCTGAAGGCCGTCGTTCTCGACGAGGCCGACGAGATGCTCGACCTTGGCTTCCGTGAGGAGCTCGAATTTATCCTCGAGACGACGCCTGTCGGCCGCCGCACCCTCCTGTTCTCCGCGACGCTGCCGGAGGCCATCGTCCAGATCGCGCGGCGCTTCCAGCGCGACGCCGCGCGCGTCGAAGCGGCGGCCCATGCCGGCGGCCACGCCGACATCGAGCATCGCGCCGTTCGCGTTCATCCGCGCGAGATCGGCAACGTCGTCGTAAACCTGCTGCGCCAGGCGGACGCGCCGGCCGCCATCGTGTTCTGCGCCACCCGCGAAGCCGTGCGCCGTCTGCATGCGACGCTTTCCGAGCGCGGCTTCGACGCCGTGCTGATCTCCGGGGAGCTCGGCCAGGCGGAGCGCAACCGCGCGCTTCAGGCGCTGCGCGACGGCCGGGCGCGGGTCTGCGTCGCGACCGACGTCGCCGCGCGCGGCATCGACCTGCCGAACCTCGGCCTCGTGATCCACGCCGATCTACCGCACGATGCGGAGATCCTCCAGCACCGCAGCGGGCGCACCGGGCGCGCCGGACGCAAGGGCGTGAGCGTGTTGCTCGTGCCCGCCTCGCGCCGCCGCAAGGCGGAGACGATGATGGTGGAGGCCGGCGTCGTGCCGGTCTGGAGCGGCCCGCCGACCGCCGACGAGATCCGCGCGCTCGATCAGCAGCGTCTGCTCGGCGATCCGGCGCTCACCGAACCTGCGACGGACGAGGATCTGTCGCTCGCGCGCATCCTGATGGCCATGAGCTCGCAGGAGCAGATCGCCGTGGCGCTCGCCCGCCTGCACCGCGCGCGCCTTCCCGCGGCCGAAGAGGTCGCCGACCCCGGCGACCGCTCGACGTCGTTCCGCGATCGCCCGGAGCCTGGCCACCGCGCCGGGACTTCGACGGCCGAACCGGCCGAGCGTCGCGGACCGTTCGGCGCAAGCGTCTGGTTTCGCCTTGCGGTCGGACGCAAGCAGAACGCCGACCCGAAATGGCTGCTTCCGATGATCTGCCGCCGTGGCGGTATCACGCGCAAGGAGATCGGCGCCATCCGCATCTTCGATGTCGAGAGCAAGGTCGAGATCGCGGCTGACGTCGCCGAGGGTTTCGCAGCTTCCGCGCTCCGGGCCGAGAAGGGCGACGTCGTGATCTCTCGCCTCGACGTCGGCGGCGGCGAGGAGCGCCGCGCCCCGGCCCCGCGCGCCCGGCCGCCTTACGCAAAGCCCGCCTATGCTGCGCCCGCGCAGCCGCGCGAGAAGCGCGAACGACCGCGCCACGATCGCGCCGAGCGTCCCGCCGGCCAGCCGAAGCCGTTCAAGCACGGCGCCAAGGCGCGACGCACCTGAGGATATTCAGGGTTCGATAGGCGGCGCGAGACCCGACGAGCGCCCGGCGATCAGCCAGTGCGTCAGGCCGCCGACGAAACCACAGGCGAGGATCTGGCCGGCGTTGAACATCGGCGCGTCGAACCCGCTTGGCGTCAGAGACCAGGGCAGCACGGCCGTCATGGCGCCGGCGACGGCGTGATAGACCCACGACCGGATCGAGAACATCTCAGCGATCAGGATCGCGACGATGGCCGGCGCGCCCATCAGCGGAGCGAGCAGGAAGCACAGCGTCGCCGTCGTCACCGACATGTCGTAGCCGAGCAGCATCACCTCGTCGGGGAAGCGCGCCACCGCCGCGAGCTCGTCGCTCGACATGAACGCCAGCATCGCAACGCCAGCAAACAACCCGCACACGAAACCGAGCGGGGCGAGCAGGATGCGGGCTACGAGGCGAGGAAGCATGTTTTCAGAACGCCGCCGGCGCCAGTCCGTTCGGCGTCGGGAGGCGCCTATTCCGCGGCGGCAAGCGCCTCGCGCTCCTTCGCGCGCATCCGCTGCGTCTCGGACTTCAGCTGCCCGCAGGCCGCCGAAATGTCACGCCCCCGCGGCGTCCGGACCGGGCTTGCGTAGCCCGCACGGAACACGATCTCGGAGAACCGCTCGATCGTCGCCCAATCGGAGCATTCATGCGGGCTGCCGGGCCAAGGATTGAACGGGATCAGGTTGATCTTGGCGGGCATTCCGCTCAAGAGCCTGACCAGTTCGCGGGCGTCGGCAGGACTGTCGTTGACGCCCTTCAGCATGACGTATTCGAAGGTGATGCGGCGCGCGTTCGAGGCGCCGGGATAGGTCCGGCACGCGTCGAGAAGCTCGGCGATCGGGTACTTCCTGTTGATCGGCACCAGTTCGTTGCGGAGGTCGTCACGGACCGCGTGGAGCGAGATCGCGAGTTGCGCGCCGGTCTCCTCGCCGAGGCGGCGCATCTCGGGCACGACGCCCGATGTCGAAACCGTGATCTTGCGCCGGCCGATTCCGAGGCCTTCGCCGTCGGCGATCACCGCGATCGCATCGCGCACGGCGTCGAGATTGTAGAGCGGTTCGCCCATACCCATGAAGACGATGTTGGTGACGAAACGCCCTCCGTCCCAGTCGCCGAGCCTGTCGCGCGCCACGATCAGTTGCGCGACGATCTCGGCCGCCGTCAGGTTACGCACCAGAACCTGTGTGCCTGTGTGGCAGAACGAGCAGGTGAGGGTGCAGCCGACCTGACTGGAGACGCAGAGGGTGCCGCGGCCTTCCTCGGGGATATAGACAGTCTCGATCTCCGCAGGCCTCGTGCGCGGGCCCTGCGCCGGCATGCGGAGCAGCCATTTGCGGGTGCCGTCGGACGAGATCTGCTCGGAGACGATCTCCGGCCGGCCAAGCGTGAAGGCGTCGGCGAGCAGGATCCGTAAATCCTTGGAGACGCTGGTCATTTCATCAAATGACGTCGCGCCGCGATTGTGGATCCAGTGGTTGAGCTGGCCCGAGCGCATCTTGATCTGACGTTCCGCCACGCCGACGGAGGCAAGCGCCTCGCCCAGCCGCGCGCGCGTCAGGCCGACGAGCGACGGCTTCGCCGCGGCGGGCGCAGGCTGCGGCGGGATGTCGAGGTTTCTGGAGATGTCGAGCAGCGTCATGACGTTCGGATGCGTCGGTCGATCAAGTCCGGGCGGTCGGAAACAGCGGCGTTCCTATCACGGACGGAGAGCGAAGGCGACCACGCGGCTCAAGCGTTTCGGGGACCGTAGGCGGCCATGAAGACATCGACCGCCTTGTTGACCAGGTATTCGATGCGCTCGGCCGGCGGCGCGGGCTCAGCGCCGATCAGCACCGGCATCATCACTGCGCCGTGGGACATGGTGAGGAACTGCTTGGCCGCGACCTCCGGGTCGTCGATGACGAGATCGCCATGCTCGACCTTGAGCTTGAGCCATTCCGTCAGCCGAGCCCAGCCCTGACGCGGGCCGGCCTGGAGGAACAGCTGGCCGATCTCCGGCTGGCGGTCGGCGGCGCCGATCACCATCCGGACCGTCGAGACATGGGATGGCTCAAGCATCGCGTCGACGAAGCTGAGGCCGAGCCGCCGCAGCGCGTCGCGGACATCGTGCTTCTCGGCGTCGAGCTCGAACAGCCGCTCCGCGGTCTGGGCGCACTGGCTCTTCACCAGCGCTGCGAAAAGCTCTTCCTTGCTGTCGAAATAGACGTACAGGGTCCCTTTCGAAACGCCGGCGGCCTTGGCGATCTCGCCCATGCTGGACGCGTCGAAGCCCTGCGCAAGGAAAACCTGGCGAGCGCCGTCGAGGATCTGACGGCGCTTCGCGCTGTCCAAGGCGTCCGCCGCCGGCGCCGTCGCGGTCTCGCTTTCCATCCCGATCCGACGCCGTCCTGTCCGCAGGCCTGTTGACGCCAGCGCGTCCGAGCCTCGCTCAAGAGCGGATTCCGCGCAATCCGAGGGACGGCTAGTCATGGCGCGCTGCGCTCTTTCCTGAGTGAACAATTGACCGAACGGTTCGGTCATATCTAGGCCTTCGCCGCGCAAATGTCGAGAATTGACCGAACGGTTCGGTCATTCGTTATGCAACCTTTAGCGACGCGCCGCAGCGCCGTCCAGTGATCGAGGCTCGCTTGTCGCGCTCGGCACGTCAGGTCGAAGGCATTCGTTTACCTTGTTCGGCCAAGCTGCCGAAGGGCCGCCATTGTGCGGTCGACGTCGCGTTGAGTTCCGGAGTTCCGCCGTGGCGCAGTCCTTGTCTTCAGCAGCCCTCGCGCTGGCGGTCGCGCTCGCGGCGCTCCCGGCCTCCGCCCAGGCCGGCGATCCGATCGGCGCGCTGCTCGGCTCCGAGAATCTGAGAGCGGCGGACGTCACCGGCTCGATCGAAAGCGCGCCGCTCGGACCGCCGAGCCAGCCGGCGCCTCTGGCGCCCCGTCCAGCGGCGCCCCGCAAGCAGCCGCCCGCAGCCAGCGACAGCTATCCTGTCGACCTGCTCATAACGCTCGCGAACGACGCCGTTTTCACGCCCGACCCCTACCCGAAGGGCCAGCGCTCCGATCCCAGGATGATCAAGCTGCAGGTTCTGCTCGACCGCAACAACGCGTCGCCGGGCGTGATCGATGGCCTGTTCGGCGACAACGTCGTCAAGGGCGTGATGGCCGTCGAGGAGATGTTCGGCCACAAGGTCGACGGCCAGATCGACGCCGAACTCTGGGCGGCGCTCGAGAGCAGTTCGGCCGAGCCGGTGCTGACGCCCTACACGATAACCCCCGAGGACGTGGCCGGGCCGTTCATCCCGACAATGCCGCAGGACTACGCCGAGCAGGCCCAGCTCGCCGGACTCTACTATCGCGACGCGGCCGAGATGCTGGCCGAGCGCTTCCATATGGACGAGGCATTCCTCCGCCGGATCAATCCCGATGTGACGTTCGCCGAGGCGGGAGCCGAGATCATGGTGGCGAACCCCGGCAAGCCGCTGAAGGCGCAGGTGACGAGCATCATCGCAGACAAGGGCCGCAAGCAGATCCGCGGCTACGACGCGACCGGCCATCTGGTCGTCGCCTACCCCGCGACGATCGGCAGCGCGGATCTGCCGTCGCCGACAGGAATTCATGCGGTCAAGGCGATCGCGATCAATCCGGACTATTGGTACCGGCCGAAGGTCAACTTCGTGCAGGGAGCCAACACCAGCGCGCTCCGTCTGCCCCCTGGTCCGAACGGCCCGGTGGGCGCGACCTGGGTCGGGCTCGACAAGCCGACCTACGGCATGCACGGCACGCCGGAGCCCTCCAAGATCGACAAGACCAACAGCCACGGCTGCGTGCGCCTGACCAACTGGGACGCTCGCGAGCTCGCGGGCCTCGTGAAGCCCGGCGTGCCGGTCGAGTTCCGCGAGCCGGAAGGGATCGCGCCAGCCGACCCGGCGGACGCCGGCCCCGAGGCGCCGGTGGCGGAGGCGCCCGCGCAGCAGGACATCCTGCAGGAGCCGACCCGGCGCATCCCCCTGATCAGCGAACGCCGCGCCGAAGTGCGGTGATCCTGCCTCGAGCCCGCCGGCCGGATGGGTGGTCGGGTCGTCAAGCCGGAGGTGACGCAGACTGGCCTTACCCTCTCCCCCAGCGGAGAGCAGATCGCAGGCGTCGGGGACCGGCTCGCAAATCGCGCCCGTGCCTCGCGCCTTATTGGCGGTAGGAGCTACGCCCGTCCCATCGCGCGGGCCGTCTCGGCGAGCTTGCCCGGCACCGTCACCGGCGGCGAGCATCGAGACCCGGCGCAGACATAGGCGCCGACCTGTTCGCGCCCGGCCCGCGCAGGGTGCCTTTCGGGGAGCGCGTCGAGCGACGGCGTCCGACGGACCACGCGCTCCGAGGCGGGCAGCGCCAGCGCCTCGGCGTGAAGGGCCTCCGCGAGGTCGCCCTCGCCCACCACCACGATCGAAGCCAGTCGCAGCCGCTCGTCGAGGACGTTGAGAAGCCCCGCATGGCCGACGGGGTTCGCCGCCATCCGTCCCATCAGGGCTGCGATCTCGCCGTCGAGGCGCGTCAGGAAATCCTCGTCCGCGTCGAAGGTCGCGAGCCGGATCGAGGCTGAGAGCAGGAGCGCCGTGCCGCTTGGCAGAGCCTCGTCGAGCAGCGCCTCCGGCCGTGTGACGAGGGGCGGCGCGTCGTCGGCGTCGACAGCGAAGCCGGGCCCGTTCGGATTGCGGTGGTGCGCGAGCGCCGCGTCGATCCACCCCGCCGCAGCGTCTCGGAATGCGGTCTCGCCGGTGACGCCGGCAAGAGCGAGCCCCGCCAACGCCATCGCGCCGTAGTCGGTGGCGAAGCCGGGATAGACCAGCCGCCCGTCCCGCCAGGCATGGCCGAGGCGCTCGCCTTTCGCCATCGTCGAGGCGACGAAATCGAAGGCGGTCCGGGCCATTTCGAGGGCGTCAGAGCGGTTGAGCGCTCCGGCGCTTTCGGAGAGGGCTGCGATCATCAGGCCGTTCCAGTCGGCGAGGATCTTGTCGTCGCGGCCGGGGCGCACCCGCGCCTCGCGGGCGGCGAGCAGCCGGGCGGAGACCGACCGCAGCCGGTCGTCATCGACGACCAGGTCGTCCGGCTCGGTGAGCCGGTTGGGGATCGACACCTCCTCCCAGTTGCCGTGTGGGGTGATGTCGAGCGCAGCCGACGCGAAGGCCGCGTCGTCCTGGCCCAGAACTTTGTCCAGTTCGTCACGCCGCCAGACGTAGAACTTGCCCTCGACCCCCTCGCTGTCGGCGTCGAGGCTCGCGGCGAACGCGCCATTGGTCGTCATCTCGCGTGCGAGCCAGTCGATGATCCCATGCGCCGCGGCGAGCAGGCGCCGGTCGCCGGTCTCGCGGCCCACGCCTGCAAACAGCGTCAGCAGCTGGGCGTTGTCGTAGAGCATCTTTTCGAAGTGCGGGACGAGCCAGCGATCGTCCACCGAGTAGCGCGCGAAGCCGCCGCCGAGATGATCGTGGATGCCGCCGCGCGCCATCCGCCGCAGGGTGAGGACGGCGGGAGCGGCGAGCTCCGCCTCGCCGGTGCGCCTGCCGGCGCGAAGCAGCATGTCGAGCACGCCGGCCTGGGGAAATTTCGGCCCGCCCGGGAAGCCCCCGGACACCGGATCGAACGCCCGCGCGACGCGGCGGGCGACCTCGTCGAGCTCCGCCGGACCGAAGGCCTCCGCCGCCGGTCCCTGCGGCCGCAGGCGCTCCGCGATCGCGGCTGCGTTCGCGACGATGCGGCCCGGCTCGTCGCGGAAGACGCCTGCGATGGTGCGGACGACGTCGGGAAAGCCCGGTCGACCATAGGCCGGAGTTCTGGGGAAATATGTTCCGCCCCAGAACGGCTCGGCGTCGGGGGTGAGGAACATCGTCAAAGGCCAGCCGCCCTGCTGGCCGAGGGCATGAAGCGCGGCCATATAGATCTGGTCGACGTCTGGCCGCTCCTCGCGGTCGACCTTGATCGCGACGACGTGCTCGTTCATGACGGCCGCGACGTCCTCGTCCTCGAAGCTTTCATGCGCCATGACGTGGCACCAGTGACAGGCGGCGTACCCGATCGACAGCAATACCGGGCGGTTGAGCCGCTTCGCCTCGTCGAAGGCCTCCGGCGACCACTCCCACCAGTCGACGGGATTCTGCGCGTGCTGCAGGAGATAGGGGCTGGCCGAAAGGGCGAGGCGATTGGACATGGGTTCGCGAACTGTCCTTTGCGGGTCGGGGGCTCTTTATGAACCAATCTAGCGCGTCCGGCGGCCGTGACACGATCGCCGCGCTCTCGACCGCGCCGGGCCGAGCAGCGATCGCGGTGATCCGCATCTCTGGCCCCCAAGCGGGCGCGACGCTCGATGCTCTGGCGGGCGCGCGGCCGGCGCCGCGGCGCGCCTCGTTCCGGGCGTTGCGCGACCCGCGGACTTCAGAGGTCGTCGACCAGGGCGTCGCCCTCTGGCTGCCGGGTCCTGCGAGCGCGACGGGGGAGGATCTGTGCGAGCTGCAGATACACGGTGGGCGCGCGACTGTCGCGGCGACGCTCGACGCCGTGCTCTCGGTCAAGGGCGTGCGGATGGCGGAGCCCGGCGAGTTCACCCGCCGCGCCTTCCTGTCGGGCCGCATGGACCTCGCCGAGGTGGAGGGCCTCGCCGACCTGCTGGCGGCGGAGACCGAGAGCCAGCGGCGGCAGGCGCTGTTGCAGAGCTCCGGCGCTCTGTCCGCGCGGATCGAAGGCTGGCGGGAGCAACTGATCTCGGCGATGGCGCTGGTCGAGGCCGGCATCGACTTCTCCGACGAGGGCGACGTCACGGAGCACGCGCGAAGCCTTGCGCGCGAGGAACTGGCGACGCTCGCAGCCGACATGAACGCGGCCCTTGCCGACACCAGGGCCGAGCGGTTGCGCGACGGGTTCCGCGTCGCGATCGTCGGGCGGCCGAACGCCGGCAAGTCGTCGCTGCTGAATGCGCTGGCGCGGCGTGAGGCGGCGATCGTCGCCGCCGAGCCCGGAACGACGCGCGACGTCATCGAGGTTCATCTTGATCTCGAAGGGCTGCCTGTCATCCTCGTCGACACGGCGGGGATCCGCCACACCGGCGACGCGGCTGAGCGCGAGGGTGTGCGGCGCGCAGGCCAGCAGGCGGCTGCCGCCGATCTCGTGCTGTGGCTGGAGGATCCCGCGGATAGGGCCGAGCCTGAGATCCGCGGTACGGTCTGGCGGGTGGTGAACAAGATCGACCTCGCGGACCAGCCTTTCGCCGACGCGAATCACAGCATCTCCGCCAGGACCGGCGCGGGCCTGGACGTCCTGATCTCAGCGATCGCCGCCGCGGCGCGGGACGCGCTGTCGTCGAAGGACGTGGGGGCGACGCGCGCGCGGCACCGAGACGCGCTGCGGACCGCCGTCGCGGCGCTCGACCGGTGCCTGTCCGATTGGGACGACCTCGCCGACGAAATCGTCGCCGAACTGCTGCGCCGAGCCGCGGAAGAGCTCGGCCGCATCACGGGCCGCGTCGGCGTCGAGGACGTTCTCGACCGGCTATTCGCCTCATTCTGCATCGGAAAATGAGCGAATAGCCACGCCGCGGACGCTGTTTCACGTGAAACATTGCGCGACCGGCGAAGTGGCCCTAAGCACCCGCTATGAGCAACCTTTCCGCCTTCGATGGAAACTTCGACGTCATCGTCGTCGGCGGGGGCCATGCGGGCTGCGAGGCGGCGGCGGCGGCGGCGCGGATTGGCGCGCGGACGGCGCTGGTCACCCACAGCGCAGCGACCGTCGGGGCGATGTCGTGCAATCCAGCGATCGGCGGGCTCGGCAAGGGCCATCTCGTCCGTGAGATCGACGCGCTCGACGGGCTGATGGGCCGCTGCGCCGACGCGGGCGGCATCCAGTTCCGCGTGCTGAACCGCAGCAAAGGTCCGGCCGTTCGCGGCCCGCGCGCGCAACAGGACCGCGGTCTGTACGCCGCCGCGATCAAGGCCGCGCTGGCCGCTCAGGCGGGGCTGACGATCGTGGAGGGCGAGGTCGACGACCTCTCGGTCGATGGCCGCACGGTCACCGGCGTCGTGCTGGGCGACAGACGCCGCCTCGCCGCCCGCGCCGTCGTGCTGACGACCGGCACCTTCCTGCGCGGACTGATCCATATTGGCGAGCGGACGATCCCCGCCGGCCGCGCCGGCGAGGCGCCGGCGCTCGGCCTGTCAGTCCGGCTCGAGGCGCTTGGCCTTACGCTCGGACGGCTGAAGACCGGCACCCCGCCCAGGCTCGACGGCCGAACCATCGATTTTGCGGAGCTGGAGGAGCAGCCGGGCGACGCCCTCCCCGAGCCTTTCTCGACGCTGACTGACGCCATCACGACTCGACAGGTCTGCTGTCACGTGACCCGCACCACGGCCGAGACGCACGACGTCATCCGACGGAACATCGATCGCTCGCCGATGTATTCTGGCCAGATCGCAAGCCGCGGCCCGCGTTACTGCCCGTCGATCGAGGATAAGGTCGTCCGCTTCGGCGACCGCGACGGCCACCAGATCTTTCTGGAGCCGGAGGGCCTCGACGACCCGACGATCTATCCGAACGGAATCTCGACCTCGCTTCCGGAGGAGGTGCAACGCGCGCTCGTCCGGACAATGCCGGGACTGGATCGCGCCGAAATCCTGCGGCCGGGCTACGCCATCGAATACGATCATGTCGACCCACGGGAGCTCGATCCGACGCTGGAGCTCAAGAAGCTCCGCGGCTTGTTCCTCGCCGGCCAGATCAACGGCACCACCGGCTACGAGGAGGCGGGCGCGCAGGGGCTGCTCGCCGGCCTCAACGCCGCACGGCGGGCGGGCGGCGACGATGCCGTCGTCATTGATCGGGCGGAGGCCTATCTCGGCGTGATGGTCGACGACCTCGTCACGCGCGGCGTCACGGAGCCCTACCGCATGTTCACCTCGCGCGCCGAATACCGGTTGTCGCTGAGGGCCGACAACGCCGATCTCCGACTGACCGAGCGCGGCGACGCGCTGGGCTGCGTCGGCCCGGAGCGCGCCGCCGCGTTCCGGCGCAAAGCCGGCAGCCTGCGGGCCGCCGAGGCGCTCGCTCGTTCGCTTTCAGTCACGCCGACCGAGGCCGAGCGCGCCGGGATCGCCGTAAATCGCGATGGGCGGCGGCGCAGCGCCTTCGACCTTCTCGCCCTTCCCTCGGTCGGGCGCGACGAGGTCGTCCGCCTGTGGCCCGAACTCGCTACGATCGAGCACGCGACCTTCGCGCAGATGGAGATCGAGGCGTCCTATGCGGTCTATCTCGACCGCCAGGAGGCCGACATCCGCCGTCACCGGGCGGAGGAAGACGCAACGCTGCCCCGCGACATCGACTATCGCGCGATCGCAGGTCTTTCGGCCGAACTGTCGGAGAAGCTGTCGCGGGTTTCTCCGCGGACGCTCGGACAGGCAGGCCGGATCGAGGGCATGACGCCCGCCGCGCTCGCCCTGCTTTCGTCGCGCGTGCGCCGGGCTTCGGCGTGACGTCGGACCGCACGGCCGACCGCGCCGCCGCGCGGAAAGTGATCAATGTTTCACGTGAAACATTGGCTCGGCTCGACCAACTCGTCTTCATGCTCGATCGCTGGCAGGCGACGATGAATCTTGTCGCGCCCGCCAGCCTGCCCTTCGTCTGGACCCGCCACGTCGCAGATAGCTTTCAGCTTCTGGCTCTCGCCCCGACAAAACCAGAAGTCTGGGTCGATCTCGGCTCCGGGGCGGGCTTCCCGGGCCTGGTGGTCGCGGCGGCGCTGCCCGGGACGTCCGTGCATCTCGTGGAGAGCAACGTCAAGAAAGCGGCGTTCCTTCGCGAGGCGTCTCGCGCGATGGGCGTTGGCGCCGTCATCCACGCCACTCGCGCCGACGCGGTGGTCGGAAAGGCGATCGAAGCCGCCGACGTCGTCAGCGCCCGCGCGCTGTCCTCGCTGTCGGAACTGCTTGGCCACGCCAGTCCGCTGTTGAAAACCGGCGCCGTCGGCCTGTTCCCAAAGGGTCGCGAGGTCGAGGCCGAATTGACCGCAGCGCAGGAATGCTGGAGATTCAACGCCTCGCTTCATCCGAGTCTGACGGACGCTGAGGCCCGCATCGTGCGGATCGACGGGTTCGACGGCCCACGGTAGGCATGATTTCGCGCGAGGACGCGACGGAGTCGACCGCTATGCTCTCCTCAGCCTTCCCCCCCGGCGCGCCCCGCGTGCTGACGCTCGCCAACCAGAAGGGCGGCGTGGGCAAGACGACCACCGCGATCAACCTCGGAACGGCGCTGGCCGCCATCGGCGAAACCGTGCTGATCGTCGATCTCGATCCGCAGGGGAACGCCTCCACCGGGCTCGGCATCGACCGCAAGGCGCGCAAACTCTCGACCTATGACGTCCTGGTGGGCGACGCCACGCTTCGCGAGGCGGTGCACGAAACCGCCGTGCCGCGCCTCTATGTGGCGCCGTCGACGATGGACCTGCTCGGGGTCGAGTTGGAGATCGCTTCCGAGAAGGATCGCGTGTTCCGGCTGCGCGAGGCGGTCGCTGCGCTCCATCACGCCGGGGGCGAGCCGCGCTTCACCTATGTGCTGGTCGACTGCCCGCCTTCGCTCAACCTGCTCACGATCAACGCGATGGCCGCGGCCCACGCCATCGTGGTGCCGCTGCAGTGCGAGTTCTTCGCTTTGGAAGGCCTCAGCCAGCTGCTCCGCACCGTGGAGCAGGTGCGCACGACGCTCAATCCGAAGCTCGCCATCCACGGCGTCGTGCTGACGATGTTCGACCCGCGCAACAACCTTTCCAGCCAGGTGGTCGCCGACGTCCGCCAGTTCATGGGAGACAAGGTCTATGAGACCATGATTCCCCGAAACGTGCGGGTCTCCGAGGCGCCCTCCTACGGCAAGCCGGTGCTGCTCTATGACTTCAAATGCCAAGGCTCCCAAGCCTATCTGAAGCTCGCCTCGGAGGTCATCCAGCGCGAACGCCTGTTGAGGGCGGCATGAGCGCGACCCGGAAGGAACAGACCATGGATGAGCCGCAGCGCTCGCGACTGGGCCGCGGGCTGGCCGCGCTGATCGGGGACGTCGGCGAGGAATCGTCGGTGATGGAGCGCGCGAGGCCGCAGCGCCGCGCGGCGATCGCCAACCTCCGGCCGAGCAAGACGAACCCGCGCCGCTCGTTCCGCGAGGACGACCTGGAGGAGCTCACCTCCTCGGTGCGCGAGAAGGGCGTGATCCAGCCGATCCTCGTTCGCCGTGTTCCAGGCGAGGGGGAGGCTTACGAGATTATCGCCGGCGAGCGCCGCTGGCGGGCGGCGCAGCGGGCAGGCGTGCACGACGCTCCGATCGTGGTGCTCGACGTCACCGAGCGTGAGGCGCTGGAGATCGCGATCGTCGAGAACGTGCAGCGCGCCGATCTCAACGCCATCGACGAAGCCGCGGGCTACGAGCAACTCGTCGCGCAGTTCTCCTACACGCAGGAGGATCTCTCGCGCGTCATCGGCAAGAGCCGCAGTCATATCGCCAACACGCTGCGCCTGCTGAAGCTTCCGGACGCGGTGAAGAACCACGTCGCGGCGGGGGCGCTCACAGCCGGCCATGCCCGTGCTTTGCTTTCGTTGCCCGACCCCGCCTCCGTCGCCGACAAGGTGGTGGCGCGCGGCCTCTCCGTGCGCGACGTCGAGGCGATGGCGCGCGCGCCCGAAGTGAAGAGTCTCGGCCGACCGCGAAAAGCCCCGGTCGAGAAGGACGCCGACATCCGCGCGCTGGAGACGGAGCTTGGAGAGGCGCTCGGCCTTGAGGTGACGCTGACCCCGCGCGGGACCGGCGGCGATCTCTCGATCCGCTTCGCCTCGCTTGACCAGCTTGAACTGGTGCTGCGCCGACTCAGGGGCTGAGATCAGGCGCGTCATCGGGGCCGCCGTCATTCCGGCTGGAGCGAAGCGGAATGCCGGAATCCGGACGCGTCACCTGAGTTCAGTCCGGCGCGCCGCCCCTGCGTCCGGGTCCCGGCACTTCGGCCGGAACGACGGCTGAGGGCGTGATCGGGCGTCGCGCAAGGCCGTCAAAGGCCTTTCCACATGGTCCGAACCTCCGGAAATGGCGCGAGCCGCGCCGCGGGCTTCAGGAGGCCGCAGGCGCGATTTCCTCTCCGGACGTCCGATCGTCCACACGACCTCGGAAAACGCCGCCGGTGACTCTCTGAACGACTCGCGATTTCACTGGGACCTACAACTTACACGCGAACCTCCCAGCCGTCGGGGTCCGACTTAACCGGACCACCCTTCTCGGACGTTGAGCGCTCCGCTCAAGCATGGGTCCTCCGGTCGAGCCGGAGGACGATGGCGGTGGTTAATTTTGAGCAGCGGCGCGCCTATCGCCCCGCCCGCGCGGCCTCGCTTGCGATCGCGAGCAGCGCACGCTCCGACGCCGCTTCGCCGATCGCGGCGGACTTGCGCGACAGAGCGACGGCGTCGGCGAGGCGCGTCACCGCCTCGATCAGGCGCTGCGATGTCCAGCGCGAGAGCGCGCGCTCGAAAGATTCCTTGCGGCGGAAGTGGATCGCGCCGCCGGCGCTTTCGACCACGGAACGGGCCGACCGTCCGCCGTCGACGTCGCCGCGCATCTTGTGAAGCGCAAGCGCGTGGCGCAGCGCCGCCATCAGCACCACGGAGGTCGGCGTCCCCCCCGTGCGGAGCGAGCGGAGCGCGGCCGCCGTGTCGGCGGCGCGACCGGAAAAGGCGGCGTCGACCGCCTCGTCCATGCCGACCTCGCCCGCATCGGCGATCACCGCGACGATGTCGTCCGGCTCGATCCGGCCCGCGCCCATCGCATAGAGGCAGAGCTTCTTCACCTCCTCGCGCGCAGCCATGCGATCGGCGGAGAGATGGGCCGAGAGCAGCGATCGCGCGTCGGGTGAGATCGTGAGGTTCGCCGCGCGCATCTCCTCGTCGATCAGGCGTTCGCGGCCCGCCGCCTCGTCGGCGTAGCAGGGAAGCGCCGCGGCGTGGGCGTGCTTTTCGCACAGCGCCCGCAACGGGGCGTTCTTCTTGAGGTCGCCGGCCTCGATCACGGTGAGCGATTCCGGCGGCGGTCCCGAGAGCAGCGCCTCGACGGCCGAGACGATCGCCCGGCCACCGACGCGCACCCGGATCGCCCGCTTGCCGCCGAACAGCGCGATGGTTCGGGCCTCGTCCGCCAACCGGCCGGGGTCGCCGGCGAGCTCGTCGCCGTCGAGGCGAATGAGCGCGAAGGGATCGTCGGAATTCTCGACCGCCCGCGCCGCCAGCTTCGCCGCGCGCTCGGCGACGAGGCCGGCGTCCGGCCCATAGAGCAGCACGGCGTAGGCGTCGGCTTGCGGCCGCGAGAGGAAGGCGTCGACGGCTGAAGCTTTGATCGCAACCATGGGGCGGACGGTGCGGGGGCTGGGGGGGCGGCGTCAAGCGGGCGGGGGAGGATCGATGCCGAGGTTGGCAACATGCTCATCGACGTCGTTCCGGCCGAAGGGCCGGAACCCAGACACGCAACGTTCAGCCCAATCCGGCGGAGTCGGCGCGTCTACTCGTGCCGCGACAGGATCGCCCGGACTTCCTCGACCAGACGCTCCTCCGCAACCGTCACCTGCGCCGGGCGGCTTTCCGTCCATTCCGCACGATCGGTGATGGCTGCGGCCGCTGCTGAGCCGGCTATCAGATCCTTCAGCGTAACCTCGCTTTTGTCGCGCTCGTCCGAGCCCTGGATAACGACGCAGGGGCTTTTCCGCCGGTCGGCATATTTCATCTGCGCCTTCATGCCCGACGCGCCGAGATAGACCTCGGCCGAAATTCCGGCTGCGCGCAGCGTCGCGGCCTGCGCCATCGAGCGGCCGATCTGGTCGCGGTCGAGCACCAGCACGACCACGGGACCGAGCGGGCGCGGCGCCTCCGGACCCTGAAGCGCGCGGAGCGCCGCGAGCAGACGGGAGACGCCGATCGAGAAGCCGGTCGCAGGCGTGTTCTCCGCCATGAAGCGGCCGACCAGCCCGTCATAGCGCCCGCCCCCGCCCACCGAACCGAACTGGATCGGCTGACCCTTGTCGTCGCTGACCGTGAAGGTGAGCTCGGCCTCATAGACCGGGCCGGTGTAGTATTCGAGGCCGCGGACGACGGAGGGATCGACCGAAATTTGGTGCTGCGAATATCCGGAACTAGCACATAGGCGGGATATCTCAGCCAATTCGTCGAGCCCCGCATGATAGAGCGCATTGTCTGCCAAGGTCCGCCTCATTCGCTCAACCCGCGACTCGTTATCGTAGTAATCGAACGGCGCGCCAGGATCATCTACAGGCGGAGACCCATGCCCTGTATCAATATTGACTGTAACTCGCGGGCGCTCTCGAACGCGGTCTCGCGCCTCGAACTCTACGGTGATTTTGTCGCCGCCTTGTACGTAGGTGAGCACGACTCCGATCTGTTCGTCGGACAGATTGGCTCCATCAGTGAGATCGCCGCTCTCATCAAGTCTGCCCGGGCCGAGTAGTCTTGCAACCTCGCCCAGGCCAAACTTATCCAGCTTGTCGATCGCCCTTAGCACCGTCAGCCTGCGGCCGGCGTTCTCCTCGCCGCCGAGCCCGATCGACTCCATCACCCCGTCGAGCACCTTGCGGTTGTTGACCTTCACCACATAGGACCCGCGCGGGATGCCCAAGGCTTCCATCGCGTCCGCCGCCATCATGCACATTTCGGCGTCGGCGGCCGGCGAAGCTGAGCCGACCGTGTCGGCGTCGAACTGCATGAACTGGCGGAACCGGCCCGGGCCGGGCTTCTCGTTGCGGTAGACATAGCCGTTGCGGTAGCTGCGGTAGGGCTTCGGAAGCTGGTCGAAATTCTCCGCCACGTAACGCGCCAGCGGTGCGGTGAGGTCGTAGCGCAGCGAGATCCATTGCTCGTCGTCGTCCTGGAACGAGAACACGCCCTCGTTGGGTCGGTCCTGGTCGGGCAGGAACTTGCCGAGCGCGTCGGTGAATTCGAACGCCGGGGTCTCCACCGGCTCGAAGCCGTAGCGCTCATAGACCGCGCGGATGGTCTCGACCATGGCGCGGGTCGCCGCCAGCTCGGCCGGGCCGCGATCGGCCAGGCCGCGCGGCAGCCGGGCGCGCAGTTTCTGGGGTTTTTTGGGTTTTTCAGCCATTTTCGCCTTCACTCTGAGGTCGGGTTGGTAGCAGCCGACCCCGCGCACAGCAAGCTGGGGTTGTCGGATCCGGCGCAAATCCGCCGCCTTCGCAGCGGATATATGCCCCGCTGAAATAGATGGGCTGGCGGCGTTTCCGTGGGCCTGCGAAGCTGATAGCCTGTGCGTCGATCGCCGGCCGGCTTGGCCCGATGCGCCCCGCGCTCCCCATGAGGATCCCTATGCTCGACAAAAGCTCTGCGCCCGCCGTCAACGTGCCGAACGATCTGGCGGCATTCTGGATGCCGTTCACCGCCAATCGCGCGTTCAAGCAGGCGCCGAAAATGATCGTCGGCGCCAAGGACATGCATTATTTCACCAGCGACGGGCGCAAGGTGATCGACGGCGCCTCCGGGATGTGGTGCAGCAACGCCGGCCACGGCCGCAAGGAAATCTCGGCGGCGATCGCCAAGCAGGCCGAGGAGTTGGATTTCTCGCCGCCGTTCCAGTTCGGCCAGCCGAAGGCGTTCGAACTCGCCAGCCGGATCGCGCAGTTGGCGCCCGCGGGGCTTGAGCAGGTGTTCTTCTGCAACTCCGGCTCCGAGGCCGACGACACCGCGCTGAAGATCGCCTTGGCCTATCACCAGATCCGCGGCGAGGGCTCGCGCACCCGATTCATCGGCCGCGAACGCGGCTATCACGGCGTCGGCTTCGGCGGCACCGCGGTCGGCGGCATCGGCGCCAATCGCAAGATGTTCGGCAATCTGATCGCCGGCGTCGACCATTTGCCGGCCACCTATGACCGCGCCAAGCAAGCCTTCAGCATCGGCGAGCCGGACTACGGCGTGCATTTCGCCGAGGCGCTGGAAGATCTGGTGGCGCTGCACGGCGCCAACACCATCGCCGCGGTGATCGTCGAGCCGATGTCGGGCTCCACCGGCGTGCTGCCGGCGCCGAAGGGCTATCTCAAGCGGCTGCGCGAGATCACCCAGAAGCACGGCATCCTCTTGATCTTCGACGAGGTGATCACCGGCTACGGCCGGCTCGGCTACGCCTTCGCCGCGGAACGCTACGGGGTGACGCCGGATCTGCTGGCCTTCGCCAAGGGCGTCACCAACGGCGCGGTGCCGATGGGCGGGGTGCTGGTGCGCGACGCCATCCATGACGCCTTCATGACCGGCCCGGAATATGCCTGCGAACTGTACCACGGCTACACCTATTCGGCGCATCCTCTGGCCTGCGCCGCCGGCCTTGCCACGCTGGATATCTATCGCGACGAAAAGTTGTTCGAGCGCGCGCTGAAGCTCGAGCCGATCTGGGCCGAGGCGGTGATGTCGCTGAAGAACGAGCCCAATGTGGTGGATATCCGCACCGTGGGGCTGACCGCCGGCATTGATCTCGCGCCGCGCGCGGAGGCCGCCGGCACCCGCGGCTATGATGCGCTGAATCGCGGCTTCCACGACCACGATCTGATGATGCGGATCGCCGGCGATACGCTGGCGCTGACCCCGCCTTTGATCGTCAGCGAGGACCAGATCGGCGAAATCGCCGGCAAGGTCGCCAAGGTGATTCGCGCGGTGGCCTGAAGCTCCTGTGATCGGCGGACGAAAGCAGTGGACTCGCCCGCCGAATCACCAATGATGGCGCAACAGTTGCGTCTGCTGCGCATTCCGTAGCTGGGGCCGGTTTCGACCGGGATGCGCGGCTTTATCATTTGGGGCATGATCTGATGGCCAGCGGTAATCCACCTGGCCGGGCCTTGCCTCGGAGAAACGTCCGCGTTCGATGATCCGTATTTCCACGATATTCATCGCCATCTGCATGGTGCTGGTCTCGGCCTCGCTCGGCATGGTGCTGTATTCGATGGCTCGGTTCAGCTTCGGCGAATCGGCGATCGTGGCGGTGACCACGCTGACCTTCCTGGCGCTGTACAATGCGGTGGCGATGCGGCTGCGCGACCGCAGCGACGTTTCCGGCCAGGTCGCGGATCTGTCGCGCGGCATCGGCGATCTGGCGCGCCAGGTCGCCGAATTCAGCCGCAGGCTGTCCGCGCTGGAAGGCCGGGCGCCCGGCACGCTGCCGGCCAAGGAGGCCGACCGGATCCAGACCGTGCTCGGCGAAATCAGCGAACTCGGCGCCATGGTCAAGCAACTGGCCAACACCGTCGCCGGCCATGAGGACCTGCTGGCCGCCGCGCCGCCGCCTGCGGTGGCAAAGCCAGAGCCGCCGGCCACGCCGCGCGGCGAGGCGCCGCCGATCGTGGTGCCGCCGCGCGACGCCGAGCCGGTCAGCGCGCAGATCGCCCGCACCGTGATCGCCGAGCCGGTCGGCGAGCCCGCCGCGGTGCAAGCGCCGCCGCCGCGCGGCGAGCCGCAGCTCGAAGCCTTGGTGAAGAACGCCATCGAGGCCAACCGCGTCGACATCTATCTGCAGCCGATCGTCTCGCTGCCGCAGCGCAAGGTGCGGTTTTACGAGGCGGTGACGCGGCTGCGCGACGACAATGACCGGGTGCTGACCGCCGACGAGTTCATCCCCGCCGCGGAAGCCGCGCAGCTGATGGGCAAGATCGACCACGCGCTACTGCTGCGCTGCATGCAGGTGCTGCGCCGGCTGATGGTGCGCAACAAGGAGGTCGGGGTGTTCTGCAACATCGCCGCCTCGACGCTCGGCAATGTCGACACCTTCGGGCAATGCCTGGAATTTCTCGAGGCCAACCGCGGGCTGGCCGGCTCCTTCGTCATCGAGTTCAAGCAGGACGCGTTCCGCGCGCTCGGGCCGATGGAGATCGAACACGTCGCGGCGCTGGCGCAGCGCGGCTATCGCTTCTCGATCGACCACGTCACCGATTTGCGGTTCGATCCGCGCGACCTCGCCGACCGCGGCGTGCGCTTCATCAAGGTGCCGGCGGCGCTGATGCTGCAGAGCGAGACCCCGGAGGCCAACATCCACCCGGCGGATCTGTCGGATCTGCTCGGCCGCTTCGGCATCGATCTGATCGCCGAGCGCATCGAGGGCGAGCGCGCGGTGGTCGATCTACTGGATTTCGACGTGCGGTTCGGGCAGGGCTTCCTGTTCGCGGCGCCGCGGCCGCTGCGGCCGGACGCCGCCACCAACGGCCACGCGGCAACCGCGCCGGACCACGAGCAACGGGGACCCAATGACACCAGCAAGGCCTCCCGCACCGAGATCGGCCGGATCGATCCGAAGCGCGTCACCGGCAATGCCGCGCTGGTGCGCCGCGCCGCCGGCCCGAACTGAACGCAGCCTGCCGCGATGACGACATTGCGTTTTGTCGAGCATCTGCGCGAGCTGGTCGGCGACGTCGACGTCGTGCTGAGCGACATCTGGGGCGTGGTGCACAACGGGCTGGAGGCGTTTCCCGAGGCCTGCGCGGCGCTGCAGGCGGCGCGCGGCGAGGGCCGCACCGTGATCCTGATCACCAACGCGCCGCGGCCGGCGGATTCGGTGCAGCGGCAGTTGCGCAAGCTCGGCGTTGCCGACGACACTTACGATGCGATCGTCTCGTCCGGCGACCTGACCCGCAGCTTCGTCGCCGAACGCAACGGCCAAGCGGTGTTCTGGCTCGGCCCGCAGCGCGACAATTCGATCTATCGCGGGCTCGACGCGGTGTTCGCCCCGCTCGATCAGGCCGACTACATCGTCTGCACCGGGCCGTTCGACGACGAGACCGAATCGGCCGAGGATTATCGCGGCATGATGCAGCAGGCGCGGCTGCGCAATCTGCCGTTGATCTGCGCCAACCCCGACATCGTGGTGGAGCGCGGCGACCGGCTGGTGTATTGCGCCGGCGCGATCGCCGAACTGTATCGCGAGCTCGGCGGCGAGGTGATCTTCTACGGCAAGCCGCACCGGCCGATCTATGAGCGCTCGCTGGCGATCGCGCAGGCGCTGCGCGGCGCGGCGGTGCCGCTCGACCGGGTGCTGGCGATCGGGGATTCGGTGCGCACCGATCTCGCCGGGGCGCAAGGCTTCGGCATCGACTGCCTGTTCGTCACCCGCGGCATTCACTCCGAGGACTTCGAAGGCATCGACGGGCTGGACGCGGTGCAGGTGCGCGAATTGTTCGGCCACCCGCCGCGCGCCCTGACCCGCGAATTGCGCTGGTAAGCGCACTGCCAGGTCATGCAGCCCCTCATCCTGAGGAGCCGCGCGCTGGCGCGCGGCGTCTCGAAGGATGGCGGTGTTGGTTGATTTGTCGGAGGCGGCAGGGCTTGCGGCGCATCCTTCGAGACGCCCGGCTTCGCTGCGCTGAGCTCGGGCTCCTCAGGATGACGGCGGCTTGCGGTTACGCCTGATGGAGCTGTGTCGAAGCGTTACGCCGGCACGTGATCCGGGAACACGGCTTCGATCTTGGTCTTCAGCGTCGCAGCGTTGAACGGCTTGACGATGTAGTTGTTGACGCCGGCCTTCTTGGCGGCGATCACGTTTTCGGTCTTGGATTCCGCGGTGATCATGATGAACGGGGTCATCGCCAGATTGGGATCGGCGCGGACCTCCTTGAGCAGGTCGTAGCCGGTCATCGGCTCCATGTTCCAGTCGGAGATCACCAGGCCGTATTTCTTGGTGCGCATCTTCGCCAGCGCCGCCGAGCCGTCGCTGGCGTCGTCGATGTCCTGGAAGCCAAGCTGCTTGAGCAGATTGCGAATGATGCGGATCATGGTGTTGTAGTCATCCACCACCAGAACCGTCATCGACAGATCGACCGCCATCTTGAACTCCCACCGCGCACGACAGAGGTGCGTCGAAAATCAATGAACATCTGCCGGTCAGGCCGACACACCTGAAGGCAAGACCTGAGAACGACTTGCCTTCCTTCAGAAGCCAAGAACTAGCACCGGTGGTTAAACAGCCCGTTAACCCCCCACCGTCGCCGGCGCGGCGACCTGCGGAAGCCGTGCCCGGCATCGCCCGGCAAGCTGGTGCCGCGGCGCGACTGCCACCGCCACGCCGCCGCAACGAGCTTAAGCTTTGGTTAAAACGGCCGTCGTGCGCCGCCGCCGCGGCGGGCTTTTGGCGCGCCAAACCGCGCCGATCGCCGCTTGCGGCGCGTTCCGGCCGTAAAACCGGCTTCCCCCGGTCGCGCAAACCGCGCTACTGCTTCGCGATGAATTACCGCCACGCCTTCCACGCCGGAAGTTTCGCCGACGTCATCAAGCACCTCGTGCTGGTGCGCATCCTGACTTATCTGCAGGAAAAGCCCGCCCCGTTCCGGGTGATCGACAGCCATGCCGGCGCCGGGGTCTATGACCTCGCCGGCGACGAGGCGAGCCGCAGCGGCGAATGGCTGACCGGGATCGCCCGGATCATGCAGGCGCGGTTTTCCGAGAAGGCCGCACCGCTGGTGGCGCCATACCTCGATATCGTCCGCGCCTTCAATCCGCAGCGCGAACTAACCACCTATCCCGGCTCGCCGCTGATCGCCCGGGCGCTGCTGCGGCCGCAGGACCGGCTGGTGGCCTGCGAGCTCGAGCCCGGCGCGCGCAAGCAGCTGATCAAGTCGCTGCACCGCGATACCCAGGCCCGGGTGGTCGATCTCGACGGCTGGGTCGGCCTGCCGGCCTTCGTGCCGCCGAAGGAGCGCCGCGGGCTGGTGCTGATCGATCCGCCCTATGAGCGCAAGGACGAGTTCGAGCAGGTCGCGGCGGGGTTTTCCGCCGCCTTCGCGAAATGGCCGAGCGGCTGCTATCTGATCTGGTACCCGGTGAAAAGCCGGCGGGCGACCGATGCCCTGGCGCGCCACACAGCCCAGGTCGCGAGCCGGGCGCCGACCCCGGGCAGCTGCCTGCGGCTGGAGTTCAGCGTCGCCCCGCAGGGCCCCGACGCCGGGCTGGTGTCGACCGGGCTGTTGATCGTCAACCCGCCCTGGACGCTGGCGGGTGAGCTGAAAATCATCCTGCCCGAGCTGGAAAAGCCGCTCGGCCAGGGCGGCGCCGGCCGGTTCAGGCTGGAAGTGGCCAAGCCCTGAGCCGATCGCCCGGTCAGATGCGAAAGTCGCAACTGACGGTAGGCAATCCGCAATGAACCGTATTATGCTTACGACTATTGGACTGGCTTGACGTTCCGCTTCCGCAAATGGAGGCGGCGGAGTGATACGGCCGCAGGGCGCTCTCGAACCGGCAGGCGACACGTCTGCCCCGCGCGCATGGCCAGGCTTTCCGGAAAGCGCAATGCCCGGTCGAACCGACGCGAAAGCGCGCGGCGGGGAAAGCAATGCGGGGGAAGGGAGTTTCCCGATGGCGATGACGGGAACGGTCAAGTTCTTCAACGGTGAGCGCGGCTACGGATTCATCAAGCCGGATGACGGCGGCCGCGACGTATTCGTGCACATCACCGCGGTGGAGCGCGCCGGGCTGAAGGATCTGATCGAAGGGCAGCGGATCACTTTCGAAGTCGAGCCGGACAAGAAGGGCAAGGGCCCCAAGGCGGTCAATCTGGTGCTGTCCTGAGCGGCTGCGTCCGGACCAGCAAGCGCCGCGGCGGTGGTGCGGAAGTTGATAGAAGTTCTGCGCCGGTCGCGTCATCCTGAGGAGCTCGGCGAAGAGAGTAGCGCGGAGCCGGGCGTCTCGAAGGATGACTGATCGAAGGACTCGTGGCCCATCCTTCGAGGGCGCTTCGACGACGCATGCGTCGTCAAAGCGCCGCCTCAGGATGACGGCGGGGGTGTCGTTTCTTCGCACGCGCGGCAAAAAAATCCCGGCCGCGACGGGCCGGGAGTTCGCTATAGGATGTTTTCTTGTAACGAAGGGTTGTTGGTCAGAAGTGGTAGTTGACGCCCAGCCGGACGATGCCGAACTGATAGCTGTTGGGCAGCCGGGTGATGCTGAAATTGCTCTCGCCGAGATCGACATAGAGATATTCGATCTTGGCGCTCCAGTTCTGCGCCAGGCCGAATTCGGCGCCTGCGCCGACGGTCCAGCCGGCATTGGTGTGGGTCTCCGACAGGCCGAAAGTTTCGCCCTTCAATTCGCCGAAGGCGAGACCGCCGGTGCCGTAGAACAGCACGTTGTTGAAGGCATAGCCGACCCGGCCGCGCACCGTGCCGAACCACGGGTTGGAGAATTTCCACGGCGCGAAGGTGTCGTCGGCGCCGCTGGCCTGCAGATCGCCTTCGAGGCCGAACACGAATTCCCCGGACTGCCAATTGTAGCCGGCCTGCACGCCGCCGGCGACGCCGGACGGTTCGGTCGGGCTGTTGTGCACGCTGCCCCAGGCATAGCCCAAATTGCCGCCGAGATAGGGACCGGCCCAGCTATAGGCGTTCAGCGGCTGGTTGACCGTGTAGGGCGCGCGCGAGCCGCCATAGGGCAGATCCGCCGCCTGCGCCGAGGCCAAGCCGGCGGCCAGCGCGGCGGCCGTGGCAATTGAAATCTTGCTCATCTCGACACTCCTTACGCTGCGTCGGGCTTGCGACCACCGACGGGCAAAAGAGGAACCGGATGGTTACGAAACTCCCTCTTTTACCGCTAAGATTTATCGAGAGTTTTAGGTTAAGCGGTTGTTAAAGCCCCCGGCGCCCTCGGTATCGACCAGTATTGATGTTTAAGAAGTCCTTACTTTTGCGATCAACCCGCGGCCGGCCGCGCGCTGGCAGCGGCGGCCGCGAAGGCTTAAATCTAGCGCGATGATTCCGCACCCCACCGACATCCCCGAGGCGGCGGCCGACGCCGCGCCGGAACCCGACGCCGCGCCGGAGCCCGAGGGCGCGATCGGCCCGGCGGCCGAGCTGCCGCCGACGTCGGATGAGCCGGCCGAGCCCGCGCCGGACATCGACGCCGCCACCGACAGCCTGGCCGCCGAGGACGACGACGAGCCGCTGCTGCCCCAGGTTCCCGAGGAGCCCGGCGACGAGGTCGCCGCCGGCCCGCTCGCGGTCGGCCGCTCGGCGATCGCCCACGCGGTGCGGCTCGCCCCGACCTCGCCCGGGGTCTACCGGATGCTGAACGCCGCCTCCGACGTGCTCTATGTCGGCAAGGCCAAGAACGTCAAAAAGCGGCTCGCCTCCTATGCCCGGCCGACCGGCCATGTGATGCGGATCTCCCGGATGATCGCCGCGACCGTCAGCGTCGAGATCATCTCCACCGCCACCGAGACCGAGGCGCTGCTGCTCGAAGCCAATCTGATCAAGCAGCTGCGGCCGCGCTTCAACGTGCTGCTGCGCGACGACAAGTCGTTTCCCTACATCCTGATCACCGGCGACCATTGGGCGCCGCAGATCATCAAGCATCGCGGCGCGCAGTCGCGGCCGGGGCGCTATTTCGGCCCGTTCGCCTCGGTCGGCTCCGTCAACCGCACCATCACCGCGCTGCAACGCGCGTTCTTGATGCGCTCCTGCACCGACGCGTTCTTCGAGAGCCGGACGAGGCCGTGCCTGCTGTACCAGATCAAGCGCTGCGCCGGTCCTTGCACCGGCGAGATCGATTTTCCCGGCTACACCGCATTGGTGCGCGAGGCGACCGACTTCCTCTCCGGCCGCAGCCGGGCGGTGAAGCAGGAACTTGCCGGCGAGATGGACAAGGCCTCGGCCGAACTGGAATTCGAAACCGCGGCGCTGTATCGCGATCGGCTCGCGGCGCTGTCGGCGATCCAGTCGCAGCAGGGCATCAATCCGCGCACCGTCGAGGAGGCCGATGTGTTCGCCATCCATCAGGAGGGCGGATACTTCTGCGTCGAAGTGTTCTTCTTCCGCACCGGGCAGAACTGGGGCAACCGAGCGTATTTCCCGCGCGCCGAGAAGACGTTCACCGTCGAGGAGGTGCTGGCCGCGTTCCTGGCGCAGTTCTACGACGACAAGGCGCCGCCGAAGCAAATCCTGCTGTCGCATAAAATCGAGGAATGCGAATTGCTGGCGGAGGCGTTGTGCATCAAGTCCGGCCACAAGGTGGAAATCCTCACCCCGCAGCGCGGCGAGAAGAAGGAGCTGGTCGGCCACGCGCTGACCAACGCCCGCGAGGCGCTCGGCCGCAAGCTCGCCGACACCGCGACGCAGACCCGGCTGCTGCAGGGCCTGGTCAGCACGCTGAAGCTGCCGCATCCCCCGAAGCGCATCGAGGTCTATGACAACAGCCACATCCAGGGCAGCAACGCGGTCGGCGCGATGATCGTCGCCGGCCCCGACGGCTTCATCAAGAACCAGTATCGCAAGTTCAACATCCGCTCAGAAGGCATCACGCCGGGCGACGATTACGGCATGATGCGCGAGGTCCTGGAGCGCCGCTTCAAGCGGCTGCTGGCGCCGCCGGCCGAGGGCGAGGCGGCGAAGCCGAAGCCCGACGACGAGGTGCCGCAATGGCCGGATCTCGTCATCATCGATGGCGGCCGCGGCCAGCTCAACGCGGTGCAGGAAATCTTTCAGGCGCTCGGGCTGTCGAACGTCACCTTGATGGCGGTGGCCAAGGGTCCGGATCGCGATGCCGGGCGGGAAACCCTGTTCATGCCGGGCTTTGAGCCGATCAAGCTCGAGCCGCGCGATCCGGTGCTGTATTTCATCCAGCGGCTGCGCGACGAGGCGCACCGCTTCGTGATCGGGTCGCACCGCAAATTGCGCAAGAAGGACATTCGCGAGGCCGGGTTGCAGGAGATTCCCGGCATTGGCCCGTCACGCAAACGTGCTTTGCTGCATCACTTCGGCACCCTGAAAGAAATCGAGCGTGCCTCGCTGGGCGACCTCGGCAAGGTGCCGGGCATCAGCGCCGAAAGCGCCAAGCGGATTTTCGACTATTTCCACCCCCAGCCGGGCTAGGGATTGGACCCGGATCGGACTAAAACCGGCGCGCGTCGGAGACCTTTCGGGGCGGCAGTGGTTGACCTTCAAGCTGGTGTGGTGGTTCAGAAGTTCTCGTCATTCTTGCAGCACGGCCTTCAAGAGAACTTCTGAACCAAAACCACACTGGAATCCAAAATTTGCTAGTGTCCTGTCGAATCCGACGATCGACAAAGTGCGTGCATCGCGTGAAGCGAACTTCGGATTCGGGATACTGTAGCGTTTTCGAGCGAAGTGGATCCGGTTCGCGTGAAGAAAACGCGTCAAAATAAGAATCTAGAGCTCCGGTTCTGATTCTTTCAGAACCGGAATAGCTCTAGGGCAGTATTGGTAAGGCGGATGAACAGCGACGTTTCCACCAGAACCACCGCGAAGCACACCTTCTCGCTTCCGAACCTGTTGACCTACGCCCGGATCGCCGCGATCCCGGTGGTAGTGGGGTGCGTTTTCGCGCAGTCGATCATGGACGGGCCGCTGTGGCTGCGCTGGGTGGCGCTGGCGGTGTTCGTGATGGCGGGCGTCACCGATTTTCTCGACGGCTACTACGCGCGGATCTGGGACCAGCATTCGGCGTTCGGCCGCATGCTCGATCCGATCGCCGACAAGCTGTTGGTGGCGTCCTGCCTGTTGATGCTGGCCGCCGACGGCATCATCCACGGCTGGACGCTGTGGGCGGCGATCGTGATCCTGTGCCGCGAGATCCTGGTCTCCGGCCTGCGGGAATATCTCGCCGCGTTGCGGGTCAGCGTTCCAGTGACGCGGCTGGCGAAATGGAAAACCACCATCCAGCTGATCGCGATCGGCTTCCTGTTGGCCGGCGAGGCCGGCGATCAGGTGCTGCCGCTCAATACCCAGATCGGGCTGTCGCTGCTGTGGGTCTCGGCGCTGATCACGATGTACACCGGCTATGACTATTTCCGCGCCGGGATTCATCATCTCATCGAAGAGGATGCGGCATGAAGCTGAAATATTTCGCCTGGGTGCGCGAGCGCATCGGCCTCGCCGAAGAAACCCTCGAGCCGCCGGTCAGCGTGCGGACCGTCTCCGAATTGATCGGCTGGCTCGCCGGCCGCGGCGAGACTTATGCTCACGCCTTCGAGAAGCCCGGCGTGATCCGCGCCGCGATCGACCAGACCCACGTCAAGCCGGAGACGCCGATCGCCGGCGCCCATGAAGTGGCGCTGTTTCCACCGATGACCGGCGGTTAGCCGCGAATGAGCGCCACTGTCACCATCCGGATACAGCACGCCGATTTCGATCTGGCGCAGGAGATCGTGGCGTTGACCGCGGGCCGCACCGATATCGGCGCGGTGGTGTCGTTCAGCGGCCTTTGCCGCGGCGACGGCGGCCTCGCGGCGTTGACGCTGGAGCATTATCCCGGCATGGCGGAGGCCGAGATCGAGCGCCACGCCCAGGAGGCCTGCGCGCGCTGGCCCTTGACCGGCGTCACCGTGATCCACCGCATCGGCCGGCTGACGCCGGGCGACAACATCATGATGGTGCTGACCGCCTCGGCGCACCGCCAGGCCGCGTTCCAGGCCGCCGAATTTCTGATGGACTATCTGAAGGCCCACGCACCGTTCTGGAAGCGTGAGGAAACCGCGGACGGCTCCGACTGGGTCGCCGCACAACAGCACGATGACGCGGCCGCAGCCCGCTGGGACAAATCTTGATGGCGAAGACCACGACGGCGAAGACAGCAAGCAAGGCCGCCAAGGCCAAGACCTCCAAGGCCAAGACTCCCAGGGCCAAGACTCCCAGTCAGACGGCAGCCAAAGCCAAGCCGCCGCGCAAGGCCCAGCCGGCCGCGAAGCGCGCCGCGCCGCAGTCGGCGTTTCCCAAGGTTGCGCCCGGTCAACTGCAGACGCTGTTCGATTACGTGCGCTATGCGGTCAGCCGTTTTGCCGAAGCCAATCTCGCCTTCGCGCACGGCACCACCGACCCGGTGGCGGAAGCCGCGTTCCTGGTCTGCGACACGCTGTATCTGCACCCCGAACGGTTTGAGGAGTTCGCCACTGCGCGGGTCACCGCCGCAGAGGGCCAGCAAATTCTCGACGTGATTCATCAGCGGGTGCTGCGGCGGATTCCCGCGGCCTATCTGGTCAACAAGGCCTACATGCTCGGCCTGCCGTTCTATGTCGACGAGCGGGTGATCGTGCCGCGCTCCTACATCGGCGAAATCCTCGGCTCGCATTTCGAGGGCGACGACGGTTCGCTGATCGGCGATCCCGAGTCGGTGGAGAGCGTGCTCGACCTGTGCACCGGCTCCGGCTGCCTCGCGGTGCTGGCGAGCCAGCGTTTTCCCAATGCCCGGATCGACGCGGTGGACCTCTCGCCGGACGCGCTGGAAGTCGCCGCGGAGAATATCGACATCTATGAACTTCAGGATCGCGTCACGCTGTATCAGGGCGACCTGTTCAAGCCGCTCGGCGACACCCGCTACGATCTGATCATCTCCAACCCGCCTTACGTCGACGCGCAAGGCATGGCCGAACTGCCGGACGAATGCCTGTTCGAGCCGGAGCTCGCATTCTACGGCGGCGAAGACGGGCTCGACATCGTGCGGCGGATTCTTGCCGAGGCGAAACAGCATCTCACTGCGCAGGGCGGGCTGTTGTGCGAAATCGGCCGCGGCCGCGACAACATCGACGCCGCATTCCCCGACCTGCCGCTGTTGTGGCTCGACACCGAGGAATCCGAGGCCGAAGTGTTCTGGATCGCGGCGGCGGATCTGACTTAAGTTCTCCGACTTTTTGCGCAGCGAACTCGGCGCAGCCGTCGTATCGATGCTTGGTCGAGCGGTGCCGGCTCAGCGATGCTCGGCGGAGCACAATGTCGATCGCGGCGGCAGCCTGTCTGCTCCCTCCCCGCAAGGGGGAGGGGAGCGCGTTGCCGTCGCGGCGGCGCTTCGGCCAACACGGCATTACGAGGTGAATTGCAGGGATAATTAGCTGATCGGTTCGACCGCTTTCGCCCCGAACTGCAGCAGCGTGAATTCGGTGTCGTCATAGGCGCGGCGTTCGAGTTCTTCGTAGCCGTCGGGAGCGGTGAAGCCGGCGTCCTTGGCCTCCTCGACCACCACCAGCGCGTCGGGGATCAGCCAGCCGCCGTCGCGCAGCGACACCAGCGCCTTTTCGGCGAGCTTCATCCGGTAGGGCGGATCGCAGAACACCAGCGCGAAGGGGTCGACCGGATGCGCCGGGCCGAGATTGCCGGCGTCGCGGCGATACACCTTGCTGACCCCGCCCAAGCCCAGCGCCTCGACATTGGCGCGCAGTAGCGCTCTAGCCTCGGCGCCGTTGTCGACGAACAGCGCGAATTTGCCGCCGCGCGAGATCGCCTCGATGCCGAGCGCGCCGGTGCCGGCGAACAGGTCGAGCACGCGGGCGTCCATCATCGGATTGCCGTAGGCGTGCATCAGGATGTTGAACAGCGACTCGCGCAGGCGATCCTGCGTCGGCCGGATGTCGCGCGTCGCCGGCGATGCGATGTTGCGGCCCTTCAGCCGTCCGCCCACCACGCGCATCACGAATGAGCCTTGTCGAAAACGCGGGCAGAGCCGTCATCCTGAGGTGCGAGCCACCGACGGCGCGCTTGCGCTGTCGGTGAGCGAGCCTCGAAGGATGACAGTGATAGGTGCCAGCGGCCCATCCTTCGAGGCCGTCGCAAGCGCGACGGCGCCTCAGGATGACGCTGTGACTCGCAGACCCGCACGCCCACTCTCACTCGTCGCGCGGCTTGAGGTCGCGCTTGCCCTTGTAGCCGCGGGTGGGGCGGCGCGGCGGGCCGTAGCCATTGGCCTCGGCTTCGTTGCGGGCGCGGGCCTCGTCGCTGCCGGTGCGCTGCACCAGCACGCGGCGGCCCTTGCGGTCCTCCACCGTGCCGCGTTTGAACACCGGCTTCTTCACCACCACGGGATCGAGATCGACGTCGCCCTTGCTGGGGATCTGCCTTGCGAAATCGGCGCCCGACGCAGCTGCGATCTTCTCGCCGAGCTGTTCGCGCAGCACCCGGGTTTTCACTTCCTCGACCTGGCCTTCTTCCAGCTCGCCGAGCTGGAACGGGCCGTAAGAGACGCGGATCAGCCGGTTCACCTCGAGCCCGAGATGCGCCAAGACGTTGCGGACTTCGCGGTTCTTGCCTTCGCGGATCGCGAACACCAGCCAGACATTGGCGCCCTGGTCGCGCTCCAGCGTGGCGTCGATCGAGCCGTATTTCACGCCGTCGACCTCGACGCCCTTCTTCAGTTCGTCGAGCTGACCCTGCGTCACCTCGCCATGGGCGCGCACCCGATAACGCCGCAGCCAGCCGGTGTCGGGCAATTCCAGCGTGCGGGCGAGCCCGCCATCATTGGTCAAGAGCAGCAGGCCCTCGGTGTTGAAGTCGAGCCGGCCGATCGAGATCAGCCGCGGCAGCCCGTCCGGCAGATGGTCGAACACGGTCGGCCGGCCTTCCGGATCGGCGTGGGTGGTCATCAGCCCACGCGGCTTGTGATACATGAACAGGCGCGTGCGCTCCGGCAGCGGCAACGGCTTGCCGTCGACAGTGATGACATCGCGCGTCGTCACATCCAGCGCCGGCGAATTGATGACGCGGCCGTTGACCGCGACGCGGCCCTGCGTGACCCATTCCTCGGCGTCGCGGCGCGAGCACAGACCTGCGCGCGACACCACCTTGGCGATCCGTTCGCCGGCTTTCTTCGGCGCCGGCGGGCGCGGCGGACGGCGTTCTTCCGGCTTGCGCTCGCGAAACGCACCGCGGCCGCCGAATGCCGGGCGCTTGGCGAATACCTTGCTGTCATCTTCATTGTCGCGCCGCGGCCGCTCGCCGGCGCCGGGTTCGGAGCGCGGATGCTCCTGCCAGGCGCTGCGCGCCTCGCGTGGCCGGTCGAAGGTCGGCCGATCCTCGCGCGGCCGCGAGAACCGCGGACGTTCCTCGCCGGAGCGTTCCTCGCGCGGGCGATCGAACCGCGGCTTGTCGAAATCGCGCGCGGGACGGACATTGCGTCCGACGTGATCCGGCGAAGACGCATCGCGCTTCTGCCACGGCTTGGCGTCGCCGCGATCTTGCCCACGGTCATGGCCGCGATCGGGCCGGCTGCCGAATTCCTTGCGCGGGCCGCGATCCGGCGCGCCGCGGCCGAATTTCTTCTCGCCGCCGAATTTGCGCTCGCCTTGCGGGCGGTCGCTGCGCGGCCGGTCGCCGTCCTTGCGGAAGCCTTCGCCGCGCGGGGTGTAGGGACGCTTCTCCCCGGTGCCCTCGCGGGGCGCGTAGGGACGCTTGTCGCCGAATTTTTTCTCGCCGAATTTTTTGTCGGAGAACCGCGCCGGCCGCGCGTCGCCGCGATCCTGCCGCGGGCCGCGATCGTCGCGCTTGAATGCCGGCCGCTCGCCGCGCGGCGCATCGCCCCGCGGCGTATAGGGGCGTTTCTCATAGCCGCCCTCGCGCGGCGGCCGCGGGCTGTAGGGCCGCTTTTCGCCGCCGGCTTCGCCGCGCGGCGCATAAGCGCGCTTCTCGCCGAATTCCTTGCGCGGACCGGGCCGGTCGCCGCCGCTGCGGGCGGGGCGATCGTCCTTGTTGAACCGCGGACGCGGCGCATCGCCATAGTCGCGGCGCGGCGGCGGGCCTTCGCGCTTGCCCGCATAGGGCTTGCCGGGGCCGGCATAGGGCTTGCTGCCGAAGCTCTTTTTCTCGCCGCCGAACGCGCCGTCGGTGGCGCCGGCGCGCTTGGCGAATTTCTTTTCCGGGCCGCGCGCGGCGCCGGAGCGGCCCTTGCCGGCCGCCTTGCCGCCGCCTTTGCCGCCGGAGGGGCGGTCGCGCCGGCCGCGCGCGGGGCCGTTGTTTTTGTCGTTATCGCGGGGCATGAAGGTCTCGTTTCGATATCCGGGATGGCGGGACGTCAACGGGATCGCACGACGACAACGCGCACTCTTTGTTCAAGGCGCATTCTCACGCAAAACCGGCATCCACTTTTGCTGAATGCTTGTTCCTAGCAGAGTTTTTCGGGCGAGACGAGGCATGACCGCAGCATCTTTCATGGATTTGGCGCTCAAAGCCGCCGAAACCGCCCAAAACGCCGGCGAAGTGCCGATCGGTTGCGTCATCGTGCTGAACAACGCGGTGATCGCCAGCGCCGGCAACCGCACCCTGACCGACCGCGACCCGACCGCGCATGCCGAAATCCTGGCGATCCGGCAGGCCGCAGCCTCGCTTGGCAGCGAACGGCTGGTCGATTGCGATCTCTACGTCTCGCTGGAGCCCTGCACGATGTGCGCCGGGGCGATTTCTTTCGCGCGGATCCGGCGGCTGTATTACGGCGCCGCCGATCCGAAAGGCGGCGCGGTGGAGTCCGGGGTGCGGTTCTTCGCGCAGCCGACCTGCCATCACGTGCCGGAGGTGTATTCGGCGGTGGGCGAAACCCGCTCGGCGCAGCTGCTGCGGCAGTTCTTTCAGGCGCGGCGTTAATTCAATTGGGTTGAGGCAACCAACACAGAACGCGGTTGTCATTCCGGGCTCACTCGCAGCTAAAGCTGCTCGCGCCCCGGAATGACGGCCTGGGATTCTATAGCGTTTTCGAGCGAAGTGGCTCCCGGTTCGCGTGAAGAAAACGCGTCAGAATAAGAATATAGAGCTCCGGTTCTGATTCTATCAGAACCGGAATAGCTCTAGAACAGCCATCGCGGGGTCTGCTGCGAATAGTCGATCCAGTCGGCGCCGAACTTGGCCGCCAGATGGTGCTCCTCGCGCCTGATCGCCAGCCGGTCGACCAGCAGCGCCGACACCAGGGCGCTCAGGATGAACCAGTAATTGCCGACCGCGACGCCGATCCCGATCAACAGGATGGTGTTGGCGAGGTAGATCGGGTTGCGGCTGTAGCGGAACGGGCCCCAGGTCACCAGCAGATCGGCGGCGCGGTTCGGCAGGATGTTGGTGTCGGCGCGCCGCATGGTGACGATCGCCCAGACGTCGAGCGCGATGCCGATCAGCACCACCGCGCCGCCGAGCCACGCCGTCCAGTCCTCATGCAGCGCCGGCAGCGGCAGCGCGCCGCCGAGCAGGATCGACGCCACCGCGGCGCCGGCCAACAGCATCGGCGGCCACGGCAACACGTTGGGGCGAGCGGCGTGTTTCGAACTCATCACTTATCGATAAGGCCGGGTCGGGCGGAACTCAATCATCCCAAAGGTGATTTGCCGGCGGCGTTTCATCGCACGGAATTCTTGCGGCGGATGGCGCGCCGAATCATGGGCGCTCCGCGTCAGGCCGGCCTTGCCCGCGCGGATCACGGGCGGCACAATCTCCGCGCAGCAACAACGGCCAAAGCCGTGGCCCCGCCGGGAAACAACCCCATGGAAACGCCGTCGTGACTGAAACCCTGACCCCGCCGGCGGCCGATGCGCCGCGCGAGCGCCCGGCCGCCTCGGGACCGCTCGTCGGCATTCGTATCGTCGAATTCGCCGGCCTCGGCCCGGGGCCGTTCGCCGCGATGATGCTGGCCGACATGGGCGCCGACGTGGTGACGCTGAGCCGCGGCGAGCAGCAGCAGGGGCTGCGCGGCGGCGTGATGATGCGCGGCCGGCGCAGCATCACCGCCGACCTCAAGGACAAGTCCTGCCTCGCCGAGGTGCTGAAGCTGTGCGACGGCGCCGACGCGCTGATCGAGGGCTATCGGCCGGGGGTGATGGAGCGGCTCGGGCTCGGGCCCGACGTCGTCACCACCCGCAACAAGCGGCTGGTCTATGCGCGGATGACCGGCTGGGGCCAGAACGGCCCGCTCAGCAAAGCCGCCGGCCACGACATCAACTACATCGCGCTGACCGGCGCGCTGGCCGCGATCGGCGAGCGCGACAAGCCGGTGCCGCCGCTCAACCTGGTCGGCGATTATGGCGGCGGTGCGCTGTATCTGGTGGTCGGGCTGCTCGCCGCCTTGCTCGAGGCGAAGAAGTCCGGCCAGGGCCAGGTGGTCGATGTCGCGATGTGCGACGGCGCCGTCTCGCTGATGTCGCAGTTTTGCGAACTCGCCGCCGCCGGGCGCTGGCAGGACGGCCGCGAGAGCAATCTCTTGGACGGCGGCGCGCATTTCTACGGCACCTATCAATGCCGGGACGGCGAATTCATCGCGCTGGGGTCGATCGAGCCGCAATTCTATGCCGAGCTGCGCCGGCTCGCCGGGCTCGACGATCCGGCGTTCGATCGGCAGATGAGCCAGCAAGACTGGCCGGCACTGAAACAGAAAATGGCCGAGGTGTTTCGCAGCAAAACCCGCGCCGAATGGTGCGCGATCCTGGAAGGCAGCGACGCCTGCTTCGCGCCGGTGCTGTCGTTGTCGGAAGCGCCACAGCATCCGCATATGGCGGAGCGGGCGGCGTTCGTGACCCATGACGGCGTGCTGCAGCCGGCGCCGGCGCCGCGGTTTTCCCGCACCCCGTCGGCGATCCGCGCCGCGGTCAGCGGCGATCTCGCAGCCATAGCGCGGCAATGGCAGGCGCGCTAAGTCATAGCGGCGCGCCGCAACGCGGCACATCGACAACGGAGACAGCTTCAATGCCCGAGATCACCATCAACATGGCCGCCGGCCGCAGCGACGAGCAGAAGGCCGGGATGATGCGCGACATCACCAAGGCGCTGGTGACGCATCTCGGCGTCGACGCCGAGGCCGTGGTGATCCAGATCAACGAGGCGCCGCTGGCGCACAAGATGAAGGGCGGCAAGACCTTCGTCGAGCGCAAGGCCGAGGCCGGCAAGTAGCGGAGGTTCCATGGACGCGCGGGATTTCATCCGGGTCGGGCTGCGCGCCGAACGGCTGCTGACGGTGACGCCGGAACTCACGGTGCGGCATTTCGTGCCGTACATGCCGGCGGTCTATGGCACGCCGCTGATGATCCTGGAGATGGAGATCGCCTGCGGCGATGCCATCGCCGGGCTGTTGCCGGTGGGCCATGTCACGGTCGGCACCGAGGTCGACATCCGCCACCTCGCCGCGACCCCGGTCGGCCATGTGGTGCGCACCACCGCATTGGTGATCGCGGTGCAGCGCAGGGCGGTCCGCTTCGAGGTCGAGGCCTATGACGGCGAGCGCAAGATCGGCGACGGCCGCCACGCCCGCGGCCTGATCAACGTCGCGGAATTCAGCAAGCGGTTCGGGGTGGTGTAAAGCGGGCATCAGCCTGCTGCCGTCGCCTTCTATAGCGTTTTCGAGCGAAGTGGATCCCGGTTCGCGTGAAGAAAACGCGTCAAAATAAGAATCTAGAGCTCCGGTTCTGATTCTATCAGAACCGGAATAGCTCGAGGCCCGGCGCTTCGCGCCGCGCGCCTCAGGGTGACGGCTCACTTCCCTTCGCGCAGCCAGGTCGCCGCGAAGCCGCCGAGCAGCAGCAATAGCCCGATCAGGCCGGTGAAGATCGGCAGCACGCCGACACCGGTGACCACGCTGGCGTCGCGCATCCGCACCCCCATCCAGCCGTCGCCGCGGAACACGCTGGAGGAATGCACCGGAACGATCCGCGGCATGTCCAGGCTGTCGCCGTCGGCGACGCGGCGGGAATCGCCGCCGGTGGCTTGCGACAAGGGCTTCAGCACCTCGGTGGTCGAGGTGACTTCAGAGAATTCCTTCGGGTTGAGCGGGCCGACATTGATCAGCGCCTTCAGCGTGCCGTCGCTGGCCTGCCAAAGCCCCAACTCGTCGGCCGGCGTGACGCCGCGCCAGGCGCCCGGATCGCCGGCGCTCAGCGTCAATTCGCGGGTCTTGCCGGACGGCGAGGTCACGGTCACCGGGGTCACGGTGTCGGCCATGGTCTGCCGCGTCACCTGCAGGTCCTTGCCCTGCAGCGACAGCCGCAGCGCCTCTTCGTCGAGATCCGGCTGCTTCATCAGCCAATGCGACATCCGCCTGAGCAGGTCGAGATGCGGTCCGCCGCCCTCATAGCCGCGCGCCCACAGCCAGATATGGTCGCTGAGCAACAGCGCGACGCGGCCCTCGCCGTAGCGCGACAACAATAGCAGCGGCTTGCCGTCGGCGCCGGTCATCACCGGCGCAGAGGTGGCGTTGCGGGTGTCCACGGTGCGGAAGAACCGGCTCCAATGCGGCGGCTCGGAGGCGGAGCCTTCCAGCCCGCGGGTCACCGGATGGCGTTTGCCGGCATCCGACAGATGCGCGTAGAACGGCTTTTCGGTGACGCCGACCGGCTCGGCCGGCAGCACCGAGTCGAGCGGCGTGCGCCAGATCGAAGTGGTCGAGGCGTAGTCGGGACCGGCCGACACCAGCACCGCGCCGCCGTTCCGCACATAGCGCGCGATATTGTCGAAGTAAGCAATCGGCAGCACGCCCTGGCGGGCGTAGCGATCGAAGATGATCAGTTGAAACTCGTTGATCTTCTGCTGGAACAGTTCGCGGGTCGGAAACGCGATCAGCGACAATTCGTTGATCGGGGTGCCGTCCTGCTTTTCCGGCGGCCGCAGAATGGTGAAATGCACCAGGTCGACGCTGGCGTCGGACTTCAACAGGTTGCGCCAGGTGCGCTCGCCGGCATGCGGCTCGCCGGAGACGAGCAGCACGCGCAGCTTGTCGCGCACGCCGTCGATCGCCACCACCGCGCGGTTGTTGACCAGCGTCAGCTCGTTCTCGATCGGCGAAGCCTCGATTTCGACGATGTTGGGGCCGGCGTGCTTGATCTCGATATCGACGCTGACGCTCTGGCCGCTCAAGACGGTGCGTTCGCTCAGCGTCTCGCCGTCGCGGCGGACGGCAACGCGGGCGCGCTCATTGCTGATGCCCTGGTCATCGAGCCGGTAGGTGATGGTCTGGGATTGCCCGACGATGCCGAACCGCGGCGCCGCGGTGATGGCGATGCGGCGGTCGCGCTCGTCCTTGCGGCCGGTGATCAGCGCGTGCACTGGCGCGGCGAAGCCGAGCGCTGCGGCATTGGCCGGCACGTCGTGCACCCGGCCGTCGGTGATCAGGAAGGCGCCGGCGACGCGGTCGGTCGGCACGTCGGACAAAGCGGTCGACAGCGCGCCGAACAATTTGGTGCCGTCGGTCTCGCCGTCGGCTTGGCCGGCTTCCACCACGCGGACCTCGAGGCCGGGAATCTGCTTCAGGCGATTGACCAGCGCTTCTTGGGCCTGCGCGGTCTGCTGGGTGCGGGTGCCGAAATTCTGGCTCGGGCTCTTGTCGATCACCACCGCGGCGACCGAGGACAAAGGTTCGCGCTCCTCGCGGGTGAACGACGGATTGGCCAGCGCTAAGACGATCAGCGCCAGCGCCGCGATCCGGATCACCGCGCCGCGGCTGCGGCCGAGCAACAGCAGTGCGGCGATCAGCAGCGCCGCGCCGAGCGCGATCCACAGCACCAGGGTCGGGACGAGGGGGGCGAAGGCGATGCCGTATTGCATCAGGTGGTAGCTCCGTCGTCATTGCACGAGCCGGCGGAATGGTATGTTTGCTGCTGAACGCAGGTTACGAAGTTGATTGAGGCGGCGCTGCGATTCCTCCCTCGCCCCGCTTGCGGGGAGAGGGTGGCTCGAATGCGCGACAGCGCGTTCGAGCCGGGTGAGGGGGCGGCGCGGCTGAACTCCGGCGCCCCCTCACCCGACCCGGCTTCGCTGGCGCTACGCCGGGTCGACCTCTCCCCGCGCGCGGGGAGAGGTGAAATCAGTGCCCGCTGGATCGCTTCTGTCATCACTGTCCCAGCCGTTCGATCAGCGCCGGCGCATGGACCTGGTCGGCCTTGTAGTTGCCGGTCAGCGTGTACATCACGATGTTGACGCCGGCGCGGAAGGCGAATTCGCGTTGCCGCGGCTCGCCGGGCGACAACGGCAGCATCGGCTGGCCGTCCGAGCGCATCGCCCAGGCGCCGGCGAGATCGTTCGAGGTGATGATGATCGGCGACACGCCGTCGCCGCCGCGGGCCGGCCTTGATGCGGCGTCGTCGTCCTCGTCGCGCGGCAAGGTTTCCACCCAGGTCTGCCCGGAATTGAAGCGGCCGGGGAAGTCGCGCAACAAATAGAACGTCTTGGTCAGCACGTGCTCGCGCGGCACCGGCTCCAGTTCGGGAATATCCAGCGACGATAGGATGGTGCGCAGCGTCAGCATGCCGGGGGTCTGGGATTCGCCGTTCGGGCCAGGCGGGGCTTCCAGCGCGTCGCGGGTGTCGAACAGCACAGTGCCGCCCTGTTTCATATAGGCATCGATGCGGTTGATGGCGTCCTGCGGTGGCTTCGGGCTGCCTGCGATCACCGGCCAGTAGATCAGCGGGAAGAACGCCAGTTCGTCGCGCGAAGGATCGATGCCGACCGGCTCGCCGGCCTCCAGCGCGGTGCGCTGCGCCAGGAACAGCGTCAGCCCGGCCATCCCGGCCTTGACGATGGAATCCACGTCGGCATTGCCGGTGACCACATAGGCGAGCCGGGTCTGGCTCACCGCCTTGATGGCGAAGTCGTCATTGCCGGGCGCGACGTCGGCGGGTTTCGGCGCCGGCTTGGCGCCCTGCGCGGTAGGACGCGTGTTGGTCTGCGCCTGGCTCGGCACCGGCGAAAGCGTCAGCGCGGCCAAGGCCGCGGCGAGCAGCAGCGCGGCGGAGGCGGCGCGGCGGCGGCGGAAGATCGCCGCAAGGCTGCCGCCGAGCAATGCGACGATCACCGCGTCGATCAGGAACAGCGCCAGCGCCGCCGACAACAGCACGCCGCGCAGATCGCTCGGCTCGGCGGTGCCGTAGCCGGCGCGGCGCGCGCGCAGCCCGGAAGTATCGAGCGCGGCGATGCGGTCGGCGGCGGCCAGCGCGTTGACCGCGAGCGGGCCGTCGGCGGGGCCGTAGAAGCCGGGCGGGTGATCGAGCGTGGCGCGGTCGCGGAAATCCGCCGGCATCGGCTTGGCGGTCGACGGCGGCGGCCCGAACGCGCCGAAACCGTCGAGCGTGCGCAGCGGTGCCGCGCTGGCGACGTTCAGTTCGGTGGCGACCCCGGCCCCCGGCGCGGCCGTATAGCCGGACAGATCGACGATCCGCCGCAGCATTTCGACGAAGCTGCCGGACATCGGCAGATCCGACCAGCGCATGTCGGCGCTGACGTGAAACAGCGCGACGAGGCCCTTGCCGCGATGGTCGCCGGTGACCAGCGGCGTGCCGTCGACCAAAGAGGCCCAGCTCTTGGTGGCGAGCACCGCGTCGGGCTCCGCCAAGACTTGACGATTGACGGTGACGTCGGCCGGCACTGCGAGGCCCGCGAACGGGCCGCCCGCGGCGAACGCGGCCAGATGCTGCGGCTTCTCCCAGGTCAGGCTGCCGCCGAGGCTGCGGCCGCCGCGGCGCAGCTTCACCGGCACCAGATCGTCGTCGGCCTGCGCCAGATGCGGCCCGGCGAACCGCACCAACACGCCGCCGGCCTCGATCCAGGTGTTGATGCGGTCGCGGATCTCCGGCGCCAGCGCGCCGACATCGGCCAACACGATCATCGGCAGCTTCTGGTCGAGGAACTGGGCGATCGCCTGCTGCGGCGCGCCGCGCTCGCCGGTCCGGACGTCGGCGAACGGCGCCAGTGCGCGGGTGAGATAAAAGGTCGAGGCCAATAGCGGCTGCGCGGTGTCGCTGCTGGCGCCCGACACGATGCCGATAGCGCGGCGGCGCCAGCGCTTGTCCAAGAGTTGCACGGCGCCGGCGGAGCGTTCGCCGGCGATCTCCAGCCGGGCGATGTCGTTGCGCAATTCCACCGGCAGCTCAAAACCGGCTTCGGTGTCGCTGTCCTGTGCGGCGAACGCAAAGCGCGCCTCGCCGATCGGCGCGCCCTTGCCATCGAGCGCGCGCACCGTGCCGGCCTCGCTGCCGCCGGCGCCCGCGCGCAGCACCTTGACGGTCATTTTCGCCGCGGCGTTTTCCGCCGCCGCCAGCGCATGCGGCGACGCCGCGCCCTCGAAGATGGTCAGCGTGCGGTCGCCGATCGCCTTGGCGAGGCCTGCGGTGAAGTCAGGCCCGCGTCCGGTGTCGACGCCGTCGGTCAGCCAGGCGATCTCGGCCTCGCCGGTGCTCTTGAGAAAGCGCTCCAGCGTCGGCAGCGTGTCGACCCGCTCGACCGCGTAAGGCTTTGGCGCGATCTGGCGCAATGCGACCCGCGCGGTGCCGGCCGGCATCAGCGTCGGATCGCGGTTGGGTTCGGACAGGGCCACCAACGCCACGCCGCGGCGCGCGCTTTCGGCACTCGCGATCAATTCGTCGGCGGCCTTCAGCCTTGCGTCCCAGCTTGCCGCCGCACTCCAGCCGTCGTCGAGCACGATCACCAGCGGCACGCTGGAGCCGGTGGCGCCGCCGGGAGGATTCCAGATCGGCCCGGCGGCCGCGAAGATCACCAGTGCAGCCGCCAAGAGCCGCAGCGCGGTCAGCCACCACGGCGTGCGCGACGGCGTCTCTTCTTTCGGGGCGATCTCGAACAGCAGGCGGGTCGGCGGGAAGCTGACGCGGCGCGGCCGCGGCGGCATCACCCGCAACAACCACCACAGCGCCGGTAGCGCGACCAGGCCCAGCAGCAGCAGCGGTTCGGCGAAAGACAGCGGCAGACCCATCATGCGCCGCGTCCCACTTTGACGCCGGGGTGGCTATTCTTGGTCACGGTCATGCCGGCGTGCAGGAACAGCAGCAGTTCTGCGGCCGAGCGGCTGGTGGTGTGGGTGGAGAACAGCCAGTCGAGCTTGCCGGTCTCGGCGCGGATCTGGTCGCGATGCGCGGCGACCCGCGCGACGTAGTCCTGCGCCCATTTTTCGGCGCGGCCGGCGGTGATCATCTCGCCGCCTTCGGGGTCGACGAATTCGACGCGGCCGGAATAGGGAAAGCTCTCCTCGGCGGGATCCACCACCTGCACCAGCGTGCCGTGCGCGCCGGAGGCCGACAGCCCGGCCAGCATGGTTTTGATATCTGCGATCGGCGACCAGAAATCCGACAGCACGACGATTTCGGCCAGCGCCGCCGGCACGAAGGACGGCGGTAGGCTGGCGCGGGTGCCGGTGTCGTGCAGCATCGCCTGCGCCATCTTGTCGATCAAATTGCTGTTCGAGGTCGGGTTCATCAGTCCGGGCACGCCGACGCGTTCGCCGCCGGCGACCAGCAATTCGGCCAGCGCGAAGCAGACGATCAGCGCGCGCTCGAGCTTCGAGTCCCGCGCGGCCTTGGAGGCGAACGCCATCGACGTCGAGCGGTCCGGCCACAGCCAGACGGTGTGCGCGGCCTCCCATTCCTGTTCGCGGACGTACAGATGATCGTCGCGCGCCGAGCGGCGCCAATCGACGTTCTGCGACGGCTCGCCAGAGACGAAGCGGCGATACTGCCAAAAGCTCTCGCCGGCGCCGGCGCGTCGGCGGCCATGCACGCCATGGATCACATTGGCGGCGATCCGTCGCGCCTCCAGCATCAGCCGCGGCAGCGACGCGGCGAGACTGCGGCTTTCGCCGTCGGCACGGCGCAGCGCCAGGACTTCCGGTGGGGCGCGCTCGGCGGCCTCTGCCATCAACCGATCCGCGACTTGAGCTGACGGATCACTTCGGGAATCGTGGAGCCTTCGGCGCGCGCCGCAAAGGTCAGCGCCATGCGATGCTTCAGTACCGGCTCGGCGAGGTCGAGCACGTCGTCGATCGACGGCGCAAGCCGGCCGTCGAGCAGCGCGCGGGCGCGCACCGCCAGCATCAGGGATTGGCTGGCGCGCGGGCCAGGGCCCCAGGCGATCAATTTGCCGGTGGCGCCGCCGTCCGGCCCCGGCCGCGCCGATCTGACAAGCGTGAGGATCGCTTCCACCACGGAATCGCCGACCGGCAGCCGCCGCACCAGCCGCTGCGCGGTGATCAGCGTCTCGGCGCTCATCGCGGCTTTCGCTAGCGTCTCGTCGGCGCCGGTGGTTTCGAACAGGATGCGGCGCTCGGCGTCGCGATCCGGATAGTCGACGTCGATTTCCATCAGGAAGCGGTCGAGCTGGGCTTCCGGCAGCGGATAGGTGCCTTCCTGCTCGAGCGGGTTCTGCGTCGCCAGCACGTGGAACGGCTTCGGCAGATCATGCCGCGCGCCGGCCACAGTGATGTGCTGCTCCTGCATCGCCTGCAGCAACGCCGACTGGGTGCGCGGGCTGGCGCGGTTGATCTCGTCGGCCATCAACAGTTGCGCGAACACCGGGCCTGCGATGAAGCGGAACGAGCGCTTGCCGGTGACGCTCTCGTCCAGCACTTCGGCGCCGAGAATATCCGACGGCATCAAATCGGGAGTGAACTGGATGCGCTTGGCATCGAGCCCCAGCGTGGTGCCGAGGGTTTCGACCAGCTTGGTCTTGGCCAGACCGGGCACGCCGATCAGCAAGGCGTGGCCGCCTGACAGGATGGTGACCAAAGTGTTTTCCACCACCTTGTCCTGGCCGAAGATCACCGTGGCGATGGCGTCGCGGGCAACGCGGATTTCCCCCGCCACCTGCTCGGCCGAGCGCACGATCACGTCTTCCAGCTTTTCGACAGTCTCTGCGCCGGCCATCCGGTCCTCCTTGCGTGCGACGCTGTCCTGCGCCGGTCCACCCTGGTCTCCGCCTTGCGAGGGACGAAGGCCATGTATTCGTTGAGTTAAACTTTCGCTGCATTATGCGGCTTCAAAGCCGCGAACCGCATCACGATATGGAGAGTCAGACAACCCTAGTGATGTTTCGATCTTTGCACCAATCGTGCCAAACATCGACAGCAGGTCAGGTAACCATGGCGAAGCAAGGGCAGGGTCCGATTCAGAATCTCGACGGCTTGGCTAAGGCGGCGGCCCATGTCAGCAAGCCCGGCCGGGGCCTGCCGCCGGTGCATCTGTGGAACCCGCCGTTCTGCGGCGATCTGGACATGCGAATCGCCAGCGACGGCACCTGGTTCTATCTCGGCACGCCGATCGGCCGGCCGGCGCTGGTGCGGCTGTTCTCGACCATCCTGAAACGCGAGGACGGCAAGCACTTTCTCGTGACGCCGGTGGAAAAGGTCGGCATCACCGTCGACGACGCGCCGTTTCTCGCCGTGGAGATGGTCAAGGACGCCGGCGCCGACGGACCGCTGCTACGGTTTCGCACCAATGTCGACGACTGGGTGCCGTGCGATCGCGAGCATCGGCTGCGGTTCGAACTCGCCGCCGATGGCGGGCTGATGCCGTATCTGCACGTCCGCGACGATCTGTGGGCCAAGGTGACGCGGGCGCTGTATTACGATCTGGTTGACATTGGCGAGGAGCGGGTGGTCGATGGCCGGGCCATGTTCGGTATTGCTTCCGGCGGCGCGTATTTTGCGATGGCCGACGCGGAGCAGGTGAGGGGAGCGCTTTGAACGAGCCTATGCTGGAGACCGACCCCGACCCGGTCGGGATCGATTCGGTGGAATTTTTCGGCCGCGCCCGGCAACGGTTGGGTTTCGACGTTCCGCCCGCTCTCACCGACCCCAGCATCGTGCCTCCGAGCGGCGATGCCGGCACCGACCGGATGTGGCAGATCATCGCCAAGGAGCGGCCGCTGCGTCCCGCCGCGGTGCTGATCCCGGTGGTCGACCACGCCGAGCCGACCGTGCTGCTGACGATGCGCGCCGCGCATCTCGCCGATCACGCCGGCCAGATCGCGTTTCCCGGCGGCAAGATCGATCCCACCGACGCCTCGCCGCGCGAGGCCGCGCTGCGCGAGGCCGAGGAAGAGGTCGGCCTGGACCGCAGCTTTGTCGATCCGATCGGCTATCTCGATCTCTACGCCACCGGCTACGGCTTTCGCATCCTGCCGCTGGTGGCGCGGGTGCGGTCCGGCTTCGACCTGCGGATCAACAAGGCGGAGGTCGACGACGCCTTCGAGGTGCCGCTGGCGTTCCTGATGAATCCGGCCAACCATCAGTTGCACAGCCGGGACTTCCGCGGCGCCGAGCGCACCTACTATGCGATGCCGTTCGCCGAACGCAACATCTGGGGCGCCACCGCGGGAATCCTGCGCGTGCTGTACGAACGGGTTTATCTGCCATGATTCGTCCAGTGCTCACCGAAATCGGGGTCTTCCTGATCCCGTTCGCGATCTACGCGATCTATCTGGTGGGCAGCCGCTCCGGCGTGTTCAGCCAATCCTCATGGCCGGTGCATGTATTGGGCAAGCTGGTGCTGGGCGCGCTGCTCCTGACTATCGTCAGCCTGCTGCTGCTGGCGCATTATTCCGGCGCGCCGCCGAATTCGACCTACGTCCCCGCACATGTTGAAAACGGCCGGCTGGTGCCGGGCTATGAGAAATACGAGAAGTAACGGAGGCGGGGCGTGAGTTCGGTGCGAAGGCTTGACGATGCGCCGTGGAATGGCGGCCCCGCGGCGAGGGTGCTGGCGCTGCTCAACAGCGACGGCGCCGAAGCGCGGGTGATCGGCGGCGCGGTGCGCAACCTGCTGCTTGGGTTGCCGACCGGCGATATCGACATCGCCACCAACGCGCTGCCCGACGAGGTGATGCGCCGCGCCGAGGCGGCCGGCATCAAGAGCGTGCCGACCGGCATCGAGCACGGCACGGTGACGCTGGTGGCCGATGGCGAGCCGTTCGAGGTCACCACGCTGCGCGAGGACGTCGAGACCTTCGGCCGCAAGGCCAAGGTGGCGTTCGGCGACGACTGGGCGGCCGACGCCCAGCGCCGCGACTTCACCATGAATGCGCTGTCGGTGTCGGTCGACGGCACGCTGCACGATTACGTCGGCGGGCTCAAGGATGTCGAGGCGAGGCTTGTGCGCTTCATCGGTGATCCCGACCAGCGCATCGCCGAGGACTATCTGCGGATCCTGCGGTTCTTCCGGATCCACGCCGCCTATGGCGAGGGGGAGCCTGATCGCGACGGCACGCTCGCCTGCATCCGCGGACGCGAGGGGCTCGCGAGCCTGTCGGCGGAACGGATGCGGATGGAGATGCTGAAGCTGATGGTGGCGCCCGGCGCCTCGGCCGCAGTCGCGGCGATGGGCGACGGCGGGCTGTTGCTGCGGGTGTTCGGCGGCGTCGCCTTCCACGGTCCGTTCGCGGCGATGATCGCCGCCGAGCGCAGGCTGGATCTCGCGCCCGACGCGATCCGCAGGCTCGGCGCGCTGGCGGTCGCGGTGACCGAGGATGCCCGACGGCTGACGCTGCGGCTGCGGCTGTCGAATGTCGAATGCAAGCGGCTGGATTCGATGGGGCATCGCTGGTGGCGGCTGCGCGGCATGGATGAGACCGTCGCCAAGCGCCGGCTGTATCGGCTAGGCCAAGCGCGCTATCACGATCGCATGATGCTGGCCTGGGCGCGGGCGGGGCAGGGCGCCGATCCGGCGCCGTGGCTCGATCTGGTCACGCTGCCGCAGCGCTGGCAGGCGCCGGCGTTTCCGTTGAAGGCGGCGGATTTCATCGCCCGCGGCATCGCGCAGGGGCCGACGCTCGGCCACATCATCGCGCTCGCCGAAGACGCCTGGCTGGCGTCGGATTTCGCGCTGGACGAGGCGGCGCTGAACGGCATCGCCGATCAGACGGTGGCGCGGTTCGCCCGCGACCACCGGCTATAACGTTTCATCGCTGCGCCGATCCGCCGGATCGTTCGAGCCGATGCGCCGGTGCGGGCCGGCGCCGTCGCCGCGCTACGCCACCTTGCTGCGCTCCAGCTCGTCGTCCTCGTCGGTCTCGTCATCATTCTCGTCGGACGGTTCGTCGTCGTCGCCGTCGTCTTCGATCGCCAGCATCTCCGCGCGTTGCAGCACCGCCAGCGGCAAGGTCTCGCGGAACAGATCGCCTTCTTCGCCCATCCACACGCATGCTACCGCGTCGTCCTTGACCTCGGCCACCGTCAAGGGATGGCCGCCCGACTTCAGCATCACGACGTCGCCCGGTGATAGTGCCATGAGCCTGCTCCTCGCATTGGGGTGTTGCCGCGCGCTCAGCCTAGCGATTCGTCGTGACGGGCTGAACACGGCGGCGTTACGTGCTGCGCACGTCGCCCTCAACGCCGTGTCCCCCTCAAACCGATCGTCATTCCGGGGCGCGAGGCCGAAAGGCCGAGCGAACCCGGAATCCCGCCGCGGTTGCGAGCACCGGCCCGTCGCGAGATTCCGGGTTCGCGCGAGCTGTCGCTCGCGCGCCCCGGAATGACATGGTTCAGTGCAACTACCTGATGCCGAGCGTCTTGTGGGTCTGTAGGCTGAGCCGCCATTGCGGATGCTTGAGGCAATAATCGACCGCCCGTGCGGTGTTGGCTTCGGCGTCGGCGCCGTCCATCGGCTGCAGCGAGAAGCGTTCGAAGCCGAGGCCTTCGAATTGCTCGGGCAGGGCGCCGGGTTGCGGATAGACCAGCTTCAATTCGTGGCCACGCCGCAGCACCAGTTCGGCGCCGGCTTTCGGGCTGACGCACAGCCAGTCGACGCCGTCCGGCGGCGTCAGCGTGCCGTTGGTTTCGACGCCGATGCTGAAGCCGCGGCCATGCAGCGCCACGACCAGATCGGCGTCGAGCTGCAGCAAGGGTTCGCCGCCGGTTAATACCACGTAGCGGAATATGTCGTCGCCGCCCCATTGCCCGGCGATGGCCTCGGCGAGCTCGGCTGCATCGGCGTAGCGGCCGCCCAGCGTGCCGTCGGTTCCGACGAAGTCGGTATCGCAGAACTGGCAGGTCGCGGCTCCGCGGTCCTGGTCTCGTCCGCTCCACAAATTGCAGCCGGCAAAACGGCAAAACACCGCGGCACGGCCGGCATGGGCGCCTTCGCCCTGCAGCGTCAGAAAGATCTCCTTGACGGCGTAACTCACGGCTGCGGTGCCTCGATGCTCGACCCGGTCTGCCGCAGCGCTTCGCCCAGCACCATCGCCGCCGCCACCGCGACGTTGAGCGAACGCAGCCCGCGCTGCACCGGAATAATCAGCCGCGCATCGGCGGCGGCGGCGACGTCGTCGGGGACCCCGGCGGATTCCCGCCCGAGCAGCAGCACGTCGGTCGCAGCATAACGGTAATCCAGATAGGGCGTTAGTCCTTTGGTCGTAAGCAGCACCAGCCGGCATCCGGTGGCCGCGCGCCATTGCTCGAATTTCGACCAGCAATCGTGCCGCATGATTGTCACCTGATCGAGATAGTCCATGCCGGCGCGGCGGAAGTGACGATCGGAAACCGGAAAGCCGGCAGGCTCTATAATATGAGCTTCGACGTTGAGGCAGGCGCAGAGCCGAAGGATAGTTCCGGTGTTCTGCGGTATGTCGGGTTGGAATAGTGCAATCCGCATTCCGCGCTGCGCCTCATCGTCAGACACGAAAGCTGAGACCAATCATTGGGCTGCGTAGTTTTCGTGCAAGCTATTTGGACTAGGTCGATAGCGGGCTTGCGCTCCCCCGGCAAGGGTGCCAATAGAACGATTCTGGACCGCCTGTGCCAAAGGCCGGCGCGGTTCAAGAGGTCGTTTTGCCGCTCCCCTCGGGTTGCGGATGTCCTGGCCGCCCCCGGCCGCGCTGATCACGCTTGCCGCCGGGGCGGTTTGACCCGGTTTGAGACGAGAAAGGGCTTTTTATCGTGACCACAGAGGCTTCGTCGGACCCGACACGCCGTGATTTTCTTTACATCGCCACCGGCGCTGTCGCCGCAGTGGGGGCCGCGGCCACGGTGTGGCCGCTGGTCGCGCAGATGAACCCGGATGCCTCGACGATTGCCGCCGGCGCGCCGATCCAGGTCGATCTGGCGCCGATCGCCGTCGGTCAGGACATCAAGGTGTTCTGGCGCGGCAAGCCGATCTACATCATGAACCGCACGCCGAAGCAGGTCGAAGAGGCCCGCGCCGTCGACCTGTCGAGCCTGCCGGATCCGATCTCCGATCAGGACCGCACCAAAGAGGGCCACGAGCAGTGGCTGGTGGTGGTCGGCATCTGCACCCATCTCGGCTGCATCCCGATCGCCCATGAAGGCAAGTATGACGGCTTCTTCTGTCCTTGCCACGGTTCGCAATACGACTCCTCCGGTCGCATTCGTCAGGGGCCGGCACCGGCCAACCTGCCCGTTCCGCCCTATCAGTTCGTCTCCGACAGCAAGATTCAAATCGGCTGACGCTGCCCTTCCCTCAGCCTCGCTGCAATAATCCCAGGATCGCACCAATGAGTGGACCTTCGACCTATCAGCCACAACCCGGCATCATGAAGTGGCTGGAAGACCGCCTGCCGATCGTGGGCCTCGTTCATTCCTCGTTCGTGGCCTATCCGACGCCGCGCAACCTGAACTATTGGTGG